>JAFDVL010000049.1:0-77126 GCA_018268995.1 Acidobacteriota bacterium
CAGTTCGCGTTGGAGCTGCATTACTCCAAGCCCTGTGTTCGCCCTTTCGATGAGGAAGGGCGAGGATTGAAACATTTCAGTCAACGGGATGCGCGGGATGTTGGCGTATGTTCGCCCTTTCGATGAGGAAGGGCGTGGATTGAAACAACAAGGACGAACCGCAGATTAGCTACATTCTGCGTTCGCCCTTTCGATGAGGAAGGGCGTGGATTGAAACGAAGCGCGCGGGTTGAAAGAGGTTTGGGAGATTTTGGTTCGCCCTTTCGATGAGGAAGGGCGTGGATTGAAACAATACGTCATCCCCCGTCGGGACGGCTGTGGAAGCGGTTCGCCCTTTCGATGAGGAAGGGCGTGGATTGAAACTGACGTGGCCTCGGATAATACGCAGTGGTTTATCAGTTCGCCCTTTCGATGAGGAAGGGCGTGGATTGAAACGCTCATTGACCATCCCGAATGGAAGCAACATTTCAAGTTCGCCCTTTCGATGAGGAAGGGCGTGGATTGAAACTGAGGTAAAGCTGAAGAAGCGGAAGGAATAGCTCTTGTTCGCCCTTTCGATGAGGAAGGGCGTGGATTGAAACCTGACTAAAACAAATCCTTCGCCCTTCCTTTGGCGGTTCGCCCTTTCGATGAGGAAGGGCGTGGATTGAAACTTAGCCATTGTGGGGGCAAACTCCCTAATGGCTGGGTTCGCCCTTTCGATGAGGAAGGGCGTGGATTGAAACTTTTAATTACTGTGCTAGTTATCCGCAGCCCCGGCGTTCGCCCTTTCGATGAGGAAGGGCGTGGATTGAAACTTCTTTGATCCGATCAACAAAACAGTCGCAAAACGTTCGCCCTTTCGATGAGGAAGGGCGTGGATTGAAACAAAGACAGCTATCCAAACGGTAGCTACAAGCGAGTGTTCGCCCTTTCGATGAGGAAGGGCGTGGATTGAAACTGGGGATTCATCGTCAGTCAAAATCTTCCCTATTGGTTCGCCCTTTCGATGAGGAAGGGCGTGGATTGAAACGCGGCTGGAACTTCCATTAAAACGACGCTGGCGTGTTCGCCCTTTCGATGAGGAAGGGCGTGGATTGAAACCAGCAGGCCGGGGGATTTGGTTGATCGTTGTAGAGTTCGCCCTTTCGATGAGGAAGGGCGTGGATTGAAACATGGGAAGATTGACAGCGGAGGAAGCGGCTTCCATTGTTCGCCCTTTCGATGAGGAAGGGCGTGGATTGAAACATCCACACCTACGCCATTACTGCGCTGTGCTTCGTTCGCCCTTTCGATGAGGAAGGGCGTGGATTGAAACTCGATGCCACAGCGCCAGGATCACTTATATGATGTTCGCCCTTTCGATGAGGAAGGGCGTGGATTGAAACTCCTGCGCTGGCGCTCTGCATTGCTCAGCGCCTTGGTTCGCCCTTTCGATGAGGAAGGGCGTGGATTGAAACATATTGCGGATCAGACCCCCCTAAAATGCAAATACGTTCGCCCTTTCGATGAGGAAGGGCGTGGATTGAAACAGGACTTGCAGATTGACAAAAACACGAGCCGCCGCGTTCGCCCTTTCGATGAGGAAGGGCGTGGATTGAAACTTATCGGAGGGAACCAACACTCGCTGATAAAAGAGTTCGCCCTTTCGATGAGGAAGGGCGTGGATTGAAACCTCGAAGACTTACAAACGGCAGTTCACAGTGAAGTGTTCGCCCTTTCGATGAGGAAGGGCGTGGATTGAAACGAGACCTTCGATGAAGAGCGCTTGTATGCTGCTTCGGTTCGCCCTTTCGATGAGGAAGGGCGTGGATTGAAACTTAGAAAACGGTAACTTTTACGTTCAAGTACTTCTTCGGATTCTGGCGCAGGTCATAGAGGAGCTTGGTCATTTCAGAGGTGGTTTCATTCAGATTTTTATACAGTGCCTCATCTTTCAACAGCTTGCCTGCCGTGCCTTCACCTTTTTCCAGGTTTTCGGTCAGGGTGCGAATTTTCGCTAATGAATCGCGGAACTCCTGGTACAGTACGTCTTCGTGAAGAAGCTTGCCCACGGTGCCTTCGCCGCGATTTACTTTGGCAATCGTGTTGTCGAGCTTGTCTGCGGTGGCTTCAAATTTCACGATCAGGTTTTTGGCGCGGTTGTACAGCTCTTCGTCCTTGAGCAATTTGCCTACGGTTCCTTTGCCTTCACGCGTATCGGCTAACACCAATTTGATTTGTTCGGCGGATTCTTTGAAGCTGGCTACCAGTTCGTTTGCCCGATTGTACAGTTCAGGATCACTGATGAGCTTGCCTGCCGTGCCTTCGCCTTTGCGAACTGAGGACATCAAGGCTTCCGCCTGGAGCACGGTTTTGTTGAGGTTTGTGTAGATCGTTTCGTCTTTCAAAAAGCGTCCGATGCTGCCCTCGCCTTTGCGAATGTTGGCGGTCACGTCCTTGATGTTGTCGGTGATGACGTTGAGGTTATCCATCGCCGTCTTGGAGGCATTGATGATGTCGCCGACGCTTTTAGTGGCGTAGCTTTTGATGATGGCATTGTTTTGAATGGCCTGTCCTTTGGTAGTGCCGGGCGTGATGTCAATGATGTTATCGCCCAACACGCCTGCGCCTTTGAGGACAGCCAGCGAATCGGTGCGCACCCGCTCGATAGCCGGGACATTGTTGATTTGACCACTCAGTTCCATGACGACTTCGATTAAATCATTGGCATTTTGATCGTCAGGGATTTTTGAAGTGAGGTTGATTTCTTTCACGCTGCCGATCTTCATCCCGGACAAACGTACTTCTGCGCCTCGATGCAATCCGTCCACGTTTGCCATAAACGTGCGCACAGTTGTTTTCTTTTTGAAGATGGTGAGGTCTCCGCTAACGGCAAAAATAGTAAGAATTAAGATTCCAATTGCCGCCAGCACCAACAAGCCGACGCGTAACCCTGCGATAGAATTCTTTTGTTGTTGCGGCATAGTTTTTCCGGTTGTCAGGCTATCCCCGACGTTGTAAGAAGCGGCGAATATAAGGGTCGGGCGCTTCGTTCAATTGCTCGTCAGAACCGCTAAAAATTATCTGACCATCTTTAAGCATAATAAAGCGAGTATTGACGAGGCAAACTTCATCATTTTCCTTATGAAATTCCACGTCGCCTTGTTCATTGCGCGTGACATATTCGCTGGAAAGCACTTCGATGTCTTGCAGGCGATGGGTGACAAAGATCGAGGCCACATTTTCCAGATCACGTAACTTCAAGGCCAGTTCGCAGATTGTGCGGGCTGTGATCGGGTCAAGTCCGGCGGTCGGTTCATCGAAGAGAACGATTTTCGGACTGCCGACCAGCGCGCGCGCGATGCCTACACGACGCCGCATTCCGCCCGAAAGCTCATTCGGCAACTGGAAGATGGCATGTTCTAAATCAACAAAGCGCAACATCTGCCTGACGGTGGGTTCCACTTCACTTTCGGGGACTTTTTGTTCACGCAGGCGATAGGCGACGTTTTCGTACACGGTCATACTGTCGAACAGCGCGCCTTCCTGAAAGACCATCCCGATTTTTTGTCTCACGCGCATGAGCTGTTCTTCGTTGTGATCCGTGATCTCTTCGCCGTCAATAAAGATTTGCCCTGCGTCTGGTTTTATTAAGCCCAGCGCCAGCCGCAGAATCGTTGATTTGCCTGTGCCCGATCCGCCCATGACAATCTTGGATTCACCTCGCCCGACCTCAAAGCTGACGTTGTCGAGGATGACACGATCCCCGAACGCTAAGGTCACTTCACGAAATTCGATGGCATGCTGGGGGCCATAAGTTCTAGTCATATCCCAATATGGTCGCGATCAAGAGCTTGGTAATTAAAAAATCTACGAAGATAACCAGAATTGAAGAAACCACGACAGAACGCGTGGTGGCGCGTCCCACACCAACCGTACCGCCTTTTGTGCTTAACCCCATATAGCAACCGACGATGGCAATGATAAAGCCGAAGACGACGGGTTTGAGTAAGCCGCCAATAATCTCATTGCCCGTCATCGCCCTTTGCGCTGAGGCCATGTACACCGAAGTCGCCTGGAAGATTTGCGAGACTGCGACGAATAGTCCACCGAGAATTCCCATTAAATCGCAAATGACTGTCAGGGCGGGTGCCATCAACAGCAACGCGATGATGCGGGGGATGACTAATTTCTTCACAGGGTCAGTCCCCAGCGCACGCATCGCATCAATTTGCTCGCTCACGATCATCGAACCTAGTTCGGCGGCGATCCCTGATCCGACACGGCCTGCCAGCATCAGGCACGTCAACACCGGGCCTAATTCACGAATCAAGCTGGTTGCGACCAATTCCCCTGTTTGATTGGTGAAGCCAAAACGTTGCAGCGTGTTGGCAGAGTTGAGCGCAAGCACCCCGCCAGTGAATGTTCCCGTTAGCAAAATGATGGCCAGCGATCCGAATCCCAGCACATCCATCTGCTTGAGCATTTCGCTCCAGTACATGGGGGGACGAAAGAGAGAACGTAGCGCTCGCCACGTCAACAAGGTTATTTCCTGAAGTTGGTAGATCGTGTTGTAGAGTAGATTCATTCAGATCGAATCAGGCTGGATGATCCTCAGCCCAGAGCCAAACATCGTACAGTTCGCCTGCGCTGACCCGCACGCTTCCAGAGAAGAACAGGCGTTGGAATCATTTCATATCTCATCGGTAAACATCGAAGCTCGTGACGACGGCTCATGATGCTGAAAAAGTTCAGCGTTGTCTAGCGAAGTCCGGGAAAGTCTGGAAAACACAAACCTCAAAAGTCTTCATCGCAGTTCTTTGGACTTGCCTAGACATCTGTTGTAGCCTTGTGTAGACTCCCCGCATCACAAATCCGAGGAAATGTGCGGAATAACAATTAATTAGTGGCGATGTAACATGAATTACATTGAATTCACTAAGCAGGAAATCAACTACCGGCCCTGGGTGGCTGTTAATTTTGAGGAGGATTTAGAAAATGGCTGATTTAGACGCACTCAAAGCAAAGTATCAATCTGTGCTTGACCTCGCATCGGAGGTAGGGATGGGTATTTCACACGTCCATATTCAGGACGAAAAATTGTACATCAGTGGCAACGTTGCCTCTGACCACGCCAAGAATGCAATTTGGGACGAGGTCAAACGCATCAATCCGGCCACAGATGATGTGTGGCCTGACATCAACATTGGTTCCACCACCTACACGGTGCAATCCGGCGATACGCTTTCGGCGATTGCCAAGCGCGTGTATGGAAATGCGAATCAGTATCATGCGATTTTCAACGCCAATACCGATAAATTGTCGGATCCTGATCGCATTCAGGTCGGACAGGAATTAACCTTGCCTGCCGCCTAACTTGATTCTAAGCAACAAAACCAGAGAGCCGCTGTGTTATCAAAAACGCACGGCTCTTTTTCATATCTGCCTGCCAATCAAAATAAGGAGTTTTTCCGAATCATGTTTATCATCGCTGTTCAATTCATCATCCACTCCGACCACGTTGCGGATTTCAAAGATGCCGTGATGAAAAATGCGGCTGCCAGTGAACGGGATGAGCCTGGCTGTCATCAGTTCGATGCCTGCTTTAATGCGGATGGAACGCAATGCTTTTTATACGAGGTCTATGATGATGAAGCTGCCTTCGGCGCACATCGTGCCTCACCACATTTCAATTTGTTTTTTGAAACTGTCCAGCCAATGATTGTCGAGCGGCGATTTGAATCCTATGAACGCCCCGAAAATCCCTACAAGGCAAAATAAAGGACAGATGCTGATTCGGAAATTACATCGGATCATCGGGATGATCATGGTGCTTCCATTTCTGGGCTGGGCTGTTACGGGAATGGTGTTTTTCCTGAAGCCTGGATACGCTGGAGCCTATGAAAGCCTGCAAGTGAAAACCTATCCGTTGCGCGCTCCGCTTACCCTGACGCCTGACCCGTCCTGGCAGGAGGTCAAATATCTGAAGACTGTGTTAGGACTTCATCTGCTCGTGCGCACGGCACAAGGCTGGAAGCAAGTTGATCCTGCAACGATGGCCCCACGAACTAAGCCAACTGAATCGGAACTACGATTATTGCTTTCTGATGCTTTCACGACGAACCCCAGTCGTTATGGGGAAATCAGAGAAGCCTTGCCGGATAGCGTTATCACAAGCACAAACATCAGAATTTCATTGGACTGGAATCGTCTCAGTCTTCAACAAAGTGGGCCAGACACCAGGCGAATAGATTGGCTTTATAAAATTCACTATTTGCAATGGACAGGCGTCAAAGCGGTGGATGAGATTCTGGGAGTCGTTGGGCTTGTGCTGGTCGTCTCGCTGGCAGGTCTCGACTTGCTTTTACAAACGAAGTTTATGAAAGCAAAGTGAATACTTGGTGACATCACGCAGCGGTGGCCAACAACTTGAGGCGACGAAATCACTTTAGTTGCAAAAAATCCTATCGCCTCTTAAAATGCTGCATCAATTCGCAATACTCCGCTGCTTCCAAAGGAATCATAGGGAACAAGGATGAAACAAAAAGAAAAAGTTATCGCTGCTGAGTTTGAGCCGCTTGTCGTGGGAAAAAAGCGTCCTTCCGTTGAGACGCAATTAGGCTGGTATCGGCTTTTGCATCAGGCACGTTTATTGGATGAAAAAGCTCGCAATTACAGCAAACAATCCAAAGGTTGGGGCTACCACGCCTCGCATGTCGGCCACGATGGCATCCAACTCGCACTTGGCATGGCCTTTCGTCCCGGCAAAGATTTTCTCTTCCCCTACTATCGTGACATGCTCACGAGTTTGGCGGGAGGGATTACTCCCTACGAAATCTATCTCAATGGACTTTCCAAAGCCGATGACGTTGCGGGTGGCGGACGCCACATGAGCAATCACTTCGGAAAGCCTTCGATCAATATTCAGAACGTTTCGTCAGCGACCGGGAACCATGCCTCGCAGGCGGTTGGCGTGGCGCGTGGAATCAAATATTACGGCGACGATGCGATTGCGTTTTCGAGCCAGGGCGAATCATCTTGTTCTGAAGGCTATGTCTTTGAAGCCCTGAACGGTGCATCCCGCGAACAGGTGCCGGTCATCTTCGTGGTGCAGAACAATGGATTTGGTATTTCGGTTCCAGTCGCAGAACAAACGGCGAATCCGATTGTTTCCGATAACTACACCGGGATTTCCGGCCTCAAGATCATCAATTGCGATGGCACGAATCCATTCGATTCCATTGCGGCAATGGAAGAAGCTGTGGCCTATGTGAAAGCTAATGGTGGCCCGGTGCTAGTGCATGCTTCCTGCGTCCGCATCTATGCTCACAGCAATTCTGACAATGACAAGAAGTACCGCACGGACGAAGAAATTGCCGAATGCCGTCGTCGTGATCCGCTGCCACGCATGAAGCATCACTTGCTTGAAGTGGAAAGCGTTGATCCGATCAAGTTGCTGAATATTGAGGAAGAGAACAAAGAACTCATCAATGCCGAACAGGATCGGGCAGAAGCTGCCCCTAATCCTGATCCCGCCACCGCAACTTTGTATGTGTTGCCGCCTGAATCACCAATTGCTTCTATCTCAGAGACTCCCAAAGAGGGCGGCAAAATGATTTCCTTCCTGGAAGGGGTCAATCAGGCAATGAAGACCGAATTTCGCCGCAACGAAAACACTTTCTTGTGGGGGCAGGATGTCGCCTCGAAAGAAAAGGGCGGTGTTTTCAACGTCAATGCGGGAATGTTGCAGGAATTCGGGAACAAGCGGGTGTTCAATGCGCCGATTGCTGAAGATTACATCAGCGCGACCGCAAATGGATTGTCGCGGTATCGCAAAGACATTCGCGTTGTGATCGAAGGCGCGCAATTCGCCGATTATTATTGGCCCGCCGCAGAAATGCTGATTGATTCATCGCACGACTATTATCGCAGCAATGGTCAGTTCTGCCCGAATATCGTGATCCGGCTGGCATCTGGCGGCTACATCGGCGGTGGTCTGTATCACTCGCAAACCATCGAAGGCTGGTTGCTGAATACGCCCGGCGTTCAAGTGGTGATGCCTGCGTTTGCTGACGATGCAAATGGGTTGATGCGTCATGCAATTCGCACGCAGGGCATTACCTTCATGCTGGAGCCGAAATTCCTGTACAACCAGATTTTCGCTAAGACTCCTGATCCCGGCGATGATTATGAAATCCCGTTTGGACAGGCCAAGGTTCGCCGCGAAGGAAAAGACCTTTCGATTATCGCTTACGGAACGCCTGTGCATTGGGCGATTCGTGCAGCGAATCAGTTGGCGCAAGAGCAGGGAATTGAGGCTGAAGTCCTGGATTTGCGCTCGATTGTTCCGATGGATATGGCCGCCATCGAAGCTACGGTGAAAAAGACTGGTAAGGTGCTGATTGTTCACGAAGATAAAATCAGCGGCGGTGTGGGTGGTGAAATTGCGGCTCGCATCGTTGGCAATTTCTTCGAGCATCTGGATGCTCCAATTTTCCGCGTCGGCGCACCCGATACTCCGGTGCCGTTCTCAAAAATCCTCGAACGCGCAATTTTGCCGCAAGTCGAAGATGTTTATGCCAAGGCACTGCAATTGGCGAAGTATTAATTTCGGTTCCAATTGGACAAAAAAGAAGGCTGGGTAGCATAGCGGGCTGCCCAGCCTTTTCCATTGAGAAGGAGATCTAACGATGACCATCAAGAAAGAAACTCAGTCGATAAAATCATCCATAACCGAAATTAAAAGAACAAATTAGCTCTCCTCTGCATCACTGGTTGCCGTCAAGGGCAAACCAGATGTGATCGAAGGCGAAATGTGCCCGTTCGATTTACTCCTGTGGAGGAGGTCTAGTGGAAAATCTGGATTGCAGCTGACAAAGTGTTTCCTGCAATAATTGGATTTCAGTTGCTTTATCAAAGAAGTAATCCGCGCCCGCATCCAGGCACTTTTTCCGGTATTGCGGAAAAGCGTTGGTCGTAATCATCAATACCAGTGGACTCGCCGCATTCTGTTTCAGCTCCTGTAAGAGATCAATTCCGCTTCCCCCCGGCATCTGGATGTCGAGAATCACAACATCTGGGCGAAGTTGATGAATGGACGGACGCGCAGCGTTGATTGTTGCTGCCTGTCCGACCACCTCACTGTCAGGGATAGCGGCAATCATCGTGATCAGCCGTTCCCGAATAATCGAGGAATCATCAGCAATGAAGACCCTCATGCGTCTCCCTCGTTATAACCTCGACCATGTCCCGGCATCTGATTACGCACAGATTGGGAGCGTTTCTGACTCGGTGCTATGGCTTCCCGTCGGATGAGTAAAAAATACGGCATATTCCTGCGGAACTTGTTCCCAGGATAGGCCACCTTCTTCTCGTGCAAAAGTCAACTTGTTGCGATGTGGATCAAGGTCAATATTTATTAAATCGCAAGCTTGAATCTGGCCATTCGCGACAAGATTCGCAAGCGGTGAAACCAGAAAGCGTTCGATTCCGCGCTTCAAATGTCGCGCTCCATATTTGGAATCAAAGCCTTCATCCAGTAAGAACGTCTGGGCCGCAGACGAGCATTGAAAAAGAAAGTTAGGACTTTGCCCATGCAGAATCCTTTTTTGCACCTGCTTGATTTCCAGCTCCAAAATCTGTTGCAGGTAATTCTGTTTGAGGGAGCGAAAGACGACCGTTTTATCAATGCGATTCATAAACTCCGGCGAAAATTGCCGCCGTGCTGCTTCTATCGCTACCCGGTAGAGTTTTTGGTCAAGATCGTCTGAGTTTTTCTGAGGAGTGAAAGACCCGAACCCGACGCCCCCAGTCACCATTTCCGACATTTCACGTGCGCCAAGGTTTGAGGTCAAAACGATGATTGTCTTTGAGAAATCAACACGGCGATTGTCGCCAAGGGTCAATGACCCTTTATCCATAATCCCCAATAACAATTGCCACAGCGCATCTGATGCCTTCTCAATCTCGTCGAAAAGGACGAAGGTGAATTTATCAAACTCGGTGTGAAACATCTCTAGTCGTTCCTGCGTCAGCAGGGGAGTCGTCTCGCGATGGCCCAGATAGCCCGGCGGAGAGCCAATCAGCTTGGCAATCTCATGACTATGTTGCATCTCTGCGCAATCAATGCGGATCATGGCATCTGTATCACCAAACAGAATTTCAGCCGCCGCTTCGACTAAGCGAGTCTTTCCCGTTCCTGTCGGCCCAAGCAGCAATAAATTTCCAATTGGTCTACCTGTTTGCGAGAATCCGGCCAGATGGACTTGATAAAGTTCGACAATCTTGCGAACGGCTCGATCCTGGCCAATGACACGGCTCATCAGTTTCTCTTCAAAATCCTGCGCCCGCGTGCATTTCTGATCAGGATTCAGCAGTTGCGGGTACTCCCGCGCAGATTGAGTTTTCGCCATAGCTCATGCCTCAGCCAAGATGTTCCCTTTTTGAGGAAGGGTGTGATGCAACTTTTGTCGCATCCTCTGTCGAAGTCGGAATATGAAATTTCCAAACGGCCATTAAAAACAAAAAACAAAGCGCCATCGTTACCATGCTAAACATCGCAATACCTCTTATTCAGTTGTTATCATTGATCCAGTCCGGGGCACCTTGTTGAGCATAAGATAGTCAAATTGGCGGCGCAGAAATATCAGCAAAACACGGATTCTTCTGTAGGAAGCTGGTAGAGATAGTTGTCCGGTTTTGTCCTACGAGTTTACGGACGCAAGTCTTTGGTTCTGACACTCTTCTCTCGGTGCGTTCCTGCTGCCAATCAAAATAGCAGCGTGTTTGGGCAGATTATCGAAGCAAGGTGCGATGTCGGCTGAGCGCTGTTACAAGTTAAGTGACAAGTTTTTGTTGGATGGCGTAATGCGTTAATTCTGCATTCGTTTTCATCTGCATTTTTTCGAGGATGCGCGTTCGATACGTGCTAGCGGTTTTGACGCTGATTGCCAAGAGGTCAGCAACTTCGCTAATGGTTTTGCCCGACGCGATCAGACACATTATTTGATACTCTCGATCTGAAAGAGAATCGTGGATTGGTTTGGTCGCGCCAGCACCGAGATCGAGGACAAGTTGTTCAGCAAGTTGAGAACTGATGTATCGCCCACCTTTGAGCACTTTTTTGATCACGGTAATTAATTCTTCGGGGGCACTTTCTTTTGTTAAGTACCCGGCTGCACCTGCTTTCAGAACGCGGAGTGCATATTGATCCTCAGGATGCATGCTCAAAACCAGGACAGGTAATTTGGGATGTTCCCGTTTTACGTCCTTGAGAACTTCCAAGCCATTTTTATCTGGCAGTGCCAGATCCAGAATAACCAAATCAAAAGTTTGTGACCGGATCAGGGACATTATCTCGTTAGCATTTTGAGCTTCTCCAACCGAAGTGATTTCAGGAGCCTCGGCCAGAATTTGAGCCAGGCCGCGACGGACTACGGCATGATCGTCTGCAATTAGAATCCTGATCATACTGTACTCCTGCTGAGAGCACCTGAGTATGGGACATAAACCGACACGGTTGTCCCCTGGCCTGGCTGGCCACTGAATAGAACCTTGCCCCCAAAACCCAACACTCGCTCTCGTATTCCCAGTAATCCGAGCGATTTTGTGGCGAACAACTCTTCCTTGGTGATGCCCCGTCCGTTGTCTTGAATTTCAAAAACAATCTCACTTGGGTTTATCTGTAAACGAATGCGCACCTGCGTGGCTTGCGCATGCCGGGCAATATTCGTCAGCGTTTCCTGAAAAATGCGAAAGAGCGCTGTGGTTCGATAATCATCCAATTGCAGCCCCTCCGGTAAAGAAATGAACGTACAACTAATGCCTGTTCTTTCCTGAAATTCCTGTGCCTGCCATTCTAGGGCGTCTACCAGTCCAAGATCATCCAGAATTCCTGGTCTGAGTTCAGTGGCAATTTTTCTTCCAAGTCGAATGGTCGAATTGATTAATTCAAACATGGCATGAACTTTTTCCTGGCAGATTCGATTGGCGTCCGGCTCGTTTGATTTCAGGCGGTTTTCCAGCCAGGAAAGGTCAAACTTCAGGCCGGTTAACGATTGGCCGAGTTCGTCATGAATTTCGCGTGCGATCCGCGCTCGTTCTTCCTCCCGGATGGATTGGAGCCGAGCCGTCAGGGCGCGTAGTTGCTCAAATGATTCTTCCAATTCACGCTCCGCCCGTTTTCGTTCAACTCGTTCCTGCGCTTCTCGTAAAGCCCGATGCACCGAAGGAGCCAACCTTGCTAGACGCTGTTTCAGCACATAATCCGTAGCCCCGCTTTTCAAGGTTTCGATTGCCAGTTCTTCTCCAAGCGTGCCGGACACAAAAATAAAGGGACTGTCAGGAACCAGTTGGCTAGCCAAGGCCAGCGCAGACATCCCATCGAAACCGGGAAGAGAATAGTCTGCCAAAATCAGATCCGGTGCGAATGACCTGAGCGCCTGTAAAAAGTCTGACTCTGTGTCTACCCGATGCGATGTAAAAGTAATTTTGGCCTTGCGAAGCTCATGCAGGACTAACTCAGCGTCCGATGCTGAGTCTTCAAGCAGAAGTATTTTCAGCTCATGGCTTTGTTCATCAGGAAAATGAGTTTGGGCGGAATGGCTCATAAATAGGTTTCCGATTATTTGATGATCGGGGGCTGATTCAACAATAACCAATACATTCCCAGGGTGCGAATGGCTTCAACAAATTGCTCAAAATCTACCGGCTTAACAATGTAGCTGTTTACACCCAGTTGATAGCTTTCGATGATGTCGCTTTCTACTTTCGAGGTTGTCAGAACAATGATTGGAATCATTTTTGTTTCTGGGTTGGCTTTGACCTGCTTGAGCACCTCCAATCCGTCAATTTTCGGAAGCTTTAGATCAAGGAGGATCACTTTCGGAGTTTCCTGCTGATTTCGATGTGCGAAAGTTCCAGTCCGAAAGATAAAATCCAATGCTTCCTCACCGTCACGGACGACTGTGATTCGATTGGCCAGACCGTGTTGTTTGAAGGCATGAAGCGTTAGCTTGACATCATTGGGATTGTCTTCAACCAATAAAATTTCTACTTCAGAATTCATTGCTCTGATCCTCTCCCTTCCAAGGTGAAATAAAAAGATGTGCCTTGATTTAATTCGGATTCTGCCCAGATTTGCCCGCCGTGCCGTTGCACAATGCGGTGGACAATTGCCAGTCCGACCCCCGTGCCTTCGTAATCTTCAGCGCGATGCAGCCGCTGAAAAACATGAAAGAGTTTATGGCTATACTTCATATCAAATCCTGCTCCATTATCTTTGACAAAAAAAACGGGGACAGGTGACTCCGGCGGTGAGGCCGGTCTGTAGCCTACTTGGATCACTGCCTGTTTGGAATTACGCGTGAACTTGAGCGCATTCGCCAGTAAATTCACATAAACCTGTTTGAGCAATGCTGGATCGGCAAAACATTCCGGCAATTCGTCAATCAGAATTTCGACAGTGCGATTGACTCGTTCATATTCCAACTCGCTCAAAACGTCCTGCACGATGGTGTACGGCGCGATGAGTCGTTTTGTCAGGGATTGGCGATTGATGCGGGACAGATTTAAGAGGTCATCTATCAGTCGTCCCATTTGTTGAGTGTTGTGTCGGACGAGTGTTAGGTACTCAGTTGCTTCTGCGGAAAGTTCCTGCCCGTAGTCTTCAAGCAGGATGCGAGAAAACCCATCAATGGCTCGTAATGGCGCGCGTAAATCATGCGAGACTGAATAGGCAAAGGCTTCAAGTTCACGATTGGCCTTTGCTAGTTCTTCTGTTCTTTCGATAACCCGATTTTCTAACTCAATATTTAATTGCTGGATATTTTGTTCAGCACGCTTGAGGTCTTCGATGTCTGTATTGCTGCCAAACCACTTTCGGATTCGATTTTTTTCATCGAAAAGAGGAACAGCACAGGTTCTGAACCAGCGATAGGTGCCATCAACGCTGCGAATGCGAAATTGCGTATTGTAGCTGGTTCCTTGGGCTGAAGCGGTGTTCCAATGTGTAAGTGTCGGTTCCTGATCATCGGGGTGAAGCTGATTCAGCCAACCAAGCCCCAATTGCTCTCTGGCAGGAATTCCTGTGTATGTAATCCATTGCGGGCTGAGATAATCACACAGTCCGTCATGCGTACATGTCCAGATAAATTGTGGCAGGGATTCGGCCAGTTCACGGAAACGCCGTTCGCTTTCCTGTTGCGTGGCTTCCATCCGTTTTCGTTCGCTGATGTCCTGCACCACCGCAATGGTTCGCCACGGATTTCCATTTGCATCACAGAGCAGCGTTGACGTGACGTTGACCCAGATTGGCGATCCATCTTTGCGAATGTAGCGTTTCTCAACCGCGAAATTGGACGATTTCTCCTGGATAAATATTTCGTATCGCTGGCGATTGTCAGCCACATCATCGGGATGGGTGATTTGAAAAAAACTCATCGCGGTCAATTCATCTGCCGTATAGCCAGTGATCTCTTCCATCTTGCGATTCACCATCAAATAACGACCCGTCCCAGCCTCACATTCCACGTTTCCAACACCAACCCCCTCGAAAAGAACTCGAAAGTGTTCTTCGCTTTGTCGTAGTGCCGCTTCCGTCCGATTGCGTTCCGTGATGTCACGCATTATGACGGTATATAGCTTTCGCCCCTGCACTTCGATTTGTGAAATAGAAGCCTCAATCGGAAACTCCACTCCGCTTTTTCGCAACCCCCTGATCTTTCCCAGGTCTCCCATTTCGCGCGTTGTTTCTCCTGCCTGGGAAAACAAGTGAACGTGCTGATCGTGGATGGCATGAAATCGTGTGGGCATCAGGATGGAGATTGGTTTTCCCAACACTTCCTGCGCTGAGTATTCAAACATCGTTTCAGCCGAGTGGTTAAATAGAACAATGGATTGGGTTTCGTCCGCAGAGATAATGGCGTCCATTGCCGATTCGACAATCCCGGCAAAGCGTGCTTCATTCGTGCTGACTTTCGCTTCAGCCTGCTTACGTGCCTGATCAAGACGATTGAGAGAATGGGCAGTGATCCAGAGAATCACCACAAAGCTGAGCATGAATGCAACAACCATCATGATCGCCCCAAGCAGATTGTCAAAGTAGCCGCCTTGCTGCTCCCAGGAGCGAAGCCAGCCGATAAAAACTGGCACCAGCAAAATAAATGGGAGTAACCGCCGTGCCATCACGCCGCCCAGATTCTCGCTAATCAAAATCTTCATTGGCCCCTGATCAGATTGTGCCAGAAGTAAGCCAAAACAAAGCAGCACCATCGTCAGAGAAGAATGAATGGCTAATGTGGCAATCGCGGTCAGTTGTTGTATGGGCTGGATGTCATAAAGATAACCGAGAAGGGCAATCAGCGGCACGATGGACGCCAGTACCGCCAGCAATTGTGAGACTGTTTTATTAATGCCCGAACCGAATTTCAGCAGGATTATGGCGCAGCTAAGAAGGAGCAATGAGACTGCACTCCCACTTGACATCCGAATCGCTTGGCTGGGGTCATCTCGTCTGGTGATGAGCCTGACCAGAAAGGCATCAATACCAGAATTCCAATGAACGAGATATTCCAACAACGAAATCAGGCTGAGTATGCCAACTACACCTGCACAGACCAAGACACCATAAGGAATCCATTTTCTTTGCAGTATTCCTGGTTGTAAGCCGATACAAGCCAGACTCAGCAGGATGATGCTCAGGGCTGTGTTGACTTTCATTGTTGCTGCACCGGGCAGGACATTCGTGGGGGCTTCAATCTGATATGCCCAGCCGCAGAGCACCAGAATGCCGATAAGCAGGCAAAAGACACTCATCGCAAGTGAGATATAAGTCAGGCGAGTAACTCGTACAGATACAATATCTGAATTCATCGCACACCTATAACTGGCAACTTGAACTCACACTAGGTTTGCTAACATTAGGGACAATTTATAGCTAGTTATGAATTTATTTTGAATGGCGATGGGCAAGGGAGATTGGATTTGCCTGCATTCTTCTTCGCTTAAAGTCTTCCTGTTTGAAGTTCTTGACTCTAAGTAGCTGTTTATTATTACCAAACTAACTATCGTACCGCGCCAATTATACCTGCTTCCACTCGTTTGTCTATTTAAGTCTGAAGCACTGAAATAGTATTCGGGAATTCACTTTTGGCTTTTTGCACATCAAGCTTTTGTCGCCTTACCTACATCATCAGCGGAGTCATTTAACTTCTCAAAACTTCTGGCTGCCTCACGAGATTTCGCTAAATTGTACTGCTCTACTTCAACCGGATGCCGTTTCTTATACTCTGGCCAGAGCATGGAAATCTGCATGCGAAAGATCACTAATTGTCGGCTTACACCAAAATGCTGGGCGATCTGAAAAGTTGTTTTGCCAATGGCAATGAATCGGTGCAGCGCCGCATAGGGAACTAATGCTGCTGCCCCAACTGCATATGCTTCTTCCTCGTCAGAATCATCATAGTCGCGCGCGACAATTTTTCCCTGATCGTTCGTTTTTGTTATTTCCAGCTTGTTGGCTTTGTGGCCAAGGAAGACGTGGCAGACTTCTTCCATTAAGGTGGCGTGATGACGTTGGTGACCATGCTTGGGATTCAGAATAACTAATTGGCGACCATTTGGGAGGGGGCGTGTAAACGTGCCGCCTGACCAATCTTTCGCTCCGTCTCCCAGCAAATGCGCTCGCGCCTGTTCAGATAGGCCTTCGATCTGATTAAAGTCTACGACCAGTAACCCCGCATATGGAGCGAGTGCAAACGGATCAAGGGGGTCATCTTCACGCTTCAGGCCTGCGAAGGAG
Organism: Acidobacteriota bacterium; assembly: GCA_018268995.1. Classification (GTDB taxonomy): domain Bacteria; phylum Acidobacteriota; class Blastocatellia; order RBC074; family RBC074; genus JAFDVL01. The sequence continues at coordinate 16,760 of JAFDVL010000049.1, forward strand.
CGGATTTTTCGTGCCTCTTGTTCGTACTTCCTGCCTTTGGCGGTCGGCGGTAAGAGAGCTTTGCTCATAAGAACATTATAATTGGCGAGATGAAATTAATGAATCGCGACGCCGCTTTACTCACGAACCAGCGCAAATAAAATAACATCAATCGTTTGACCGTCCTTGGTGGCAGCCTTGCGCAATACTCCCTCACGACTGAATCCAGCTTTTTCCAATACCCGCATTGATCCGACATTCCATTCAAACACTCCAGCCCAGATGCGGCATAAATCAAAATTCGTGAAGGCGTAATCGGTTAATCCGCGAACAGCTTCAGTAATGATTCCTCTTCCCCAAAATTGTTCGCTGAGCCAATATCCTATTTCTGCCGAACGACGATCAATGTCGTGGCCTGGAATCAACCCAATGCCACCCACCGCTTCTCCTGCGACCTCAATAGCATAATTTAGTTCCTGCGAGTTTTCATTTTCCTCCACGTATTGAATCCATTCCCGCGCGGCTTCAAGCGTATATGGATGTGGAAAACGGTCTCGTACATTGCGCCAGATGTTGCGATTATTTGCGTGACGAGCCAATGAGCCGACATCCTCAGCGTGCCAGGGACGCAAAACACATTGAGACAATTCCAGATGCATGGCGACTGAAGGCCTGAAGGGTTAATAAAACAGATACTTGCGCCAGGCTTCATCGCTGCGGCCTAAATACCGCATGATTTGTCGGTTGACATGCAGGCTGAAAGCTTGGGGGCGTTTGATTAGCCGCATATGAGCCTCTTCCGGCGTGGCATTCCCTTTGCGATTATTGCAGCGTTTACAACAAGCGACCAAATTATCCCAATTTGAATGCCCTCCACGCGAGCGTGGCATGACGTGATCTAAGGTTAGCTCAGCGGGGGTAAAGATATGCCCGCAATACTGACAGGTATTGTGATCGCGGAGCAAAATGTTTTTGCGCGACAGGCTTTTGCGCTCAAACGGAATATGTACATATTCAAGTAAGCGGATGACAGAGGGCGCTGGAAAGGCTCGACGAGCAGTTCGTAGATCATGAAAGCTTCGTTCTTCCGTGCGCGCAATTCCTTTCAAAACCAACACGATGGCACGACGAACTGTACAAACATTAACCGGCTCATAAGTGGAGTTGAGAACCAAAACCCGACCATTCATAGGCAATCCTTTCTACCCGTGTGAGGTTCACATGCAGAAGTTAACAAATCTTCCCACACGCACAGGCTTTTTGATTGGTTGAACTTAAATGATGTAAGGGGAAAAACTTGGAAGGAATGAAAGAAAGTTGTGAAGGACAGTTTTACACGCAACACTGTGACACGCCTATGAAAGCCAAGCGCGTCAACCTGATCACTGCATGGGTTAGCCGCGAAAAGTCGTATTAGGAAAACTGCACCTCAGAGAAATCTGAAATTAATACTTAAAATTTTGAAGCTGAATTGTAACACCTGTTCCATTTCTACCAAAGAACTTTCTCAAAATGTTGTGAGGCTGAATACTGCGAACCCCTCTGTATTGTGGTTATTTGATAATCGCTCGTCGCAGCAATGTTTGATTTTCAAACAAAACCCCTAGCCCCCGAACTACTGCACGGGCCGGGCTTTCGGCTAATTGAACTGCTAATTCGCTCTCCTTCGACAGTCGTTCATCGAACCCGGAAAGCAGTGCGCCACCTCCTGCGAGCACCAAGCCACGATCATAAATATCGCCGGAGGCTTCAGGTGGTAAGGCTTCCAATGAATCTTCGATAGCTTTAATGATGCGCGCGACAATGGGTTCAATAGCTTCGTAGATTTCAATGCTATTAATGATCGCCATTTCAGGGCTGCCCGTAACGGTGCTGCGACCTTTGACGTTGGTTGTTTGCTCTGCATCCAATTGCACTGCACAGCCCAGTTCAATTTTTACGCGCTCCGCCGTACGTGGCCCAACCAGCAAGCCGTGGTTGTACTTGATCATGTTTGTGATGGCCAGATCCAAATCATTCCCCCCCACGCGAATTGTGCGCGAGAAGATAACGTGATTGTGGATGACCGCTGCGACCGTGGTTGTCCCTGCGCCAACGTCCACAACTAACGAAGCACGTTGATCTTCAGGATCGAATCCCGCCCCCAGCGTGACCGCCAAACCTTTGTTGATGAAATTGATATTGTTGACACCTGCTTCGCGTGCAGCATACTGCAAGGCGTAGTGTTCGATATCTGATGCGTCCGATTGCACGGCAAGCAAGACGCGCCGGGAAAAATGCGAACGTCCATCACGAGCTTTGCGAATATAGCTTTCCAACAATTTTCCCGCGAGGTACGAATCTGCAACGACACCATCCTGCAATGGGCTGACGATTTGGGTGTCTTCTGAGGCACGCCCCTCTAACTCCAGTGCTTCCATTCCAACTGCGACTACCTCGCGACTCGGCTTATCGTAAGCTAGCAATGAAGGCTCGTTGACAACGATGCCGCGCCCGCGTGCAAACACACGCGTTCGTGAGGTGCCAAGATCAACCCCTATGTCATCGGTCACCAAACTTCGCCAGGAAAGTTTCATTATGTTTACCTTTGTAATTGGTTAATTAATAAGTGTTTGCAGCAAGGCTATTATTTCAATGGATTAAAATCACTATCAATCATTCATTTAATAGATCAGGGTGCGCGGGTGGCTCTATCGAACTTTGACACTGGCATGTTAATCAGCGGAGAGGTCAGATAGCAAGCGGTTTTCTGAAAAAAGAAATGCTCGGCAAATTTTTGAGGTGGTATGGTTTCAGGCGCAAGTTAGCCAAAGACTGTCATTGCACGGGCAACGGTTAGCACCTGAACTTTTCTGGCCCCGCTGTCCAACAAGATTGTTGCGATTTCATGGGCAGTTGAACCTGTCGTCATAACATCATCCACAAGCAGGATTGAGCGTTCTGCAATGAGTCGCGGGGCCGCAATGGTAAATGCTCCGGCGAGCGATTTCATGCGTTGTTCAATATTCATTCCTGCGCGATGCCGTTCGGTTTCTTGTTGTCGCTGTAAAGCTGTTTTAGCGATGGGCAATTGCACCTGCCTGGCCAGCACCTGCGCAATCAATTCTGCCTGATTATAGCCGCGTTCTCTGAGTCGTGATGGGTGTAGTGGGACAGGTACGATTAACTCGATTTTGTCTGTTTCAGGTAATTGCCAGAATGTAGCGAGGATCAGTTTTTGCAAATGCTCCGGGATGTTCGGCTGGCGCTTCAAGGCTAAAACAGCTTCGCGCAGAGACCCTTTATAAATCCCGCAAGCGCGAGCATCTGTAAATGCGAAGCTCTCACATTTTCCACAAGATCGAGCCTGTGGCTTTAAATGTAGTCGTGGTAAAGACGCATCGCATTTTTCACAGTGATCAAAATTCAGGCGAGCATTTTCATTTTCGAGCCAGCAATGGCGACAGGTGATGCCGTCATCCAGCGAGTCAATGGAAGCCTCACAAACACGACACAAGGTAGGATAAACCAGCGCGGTGGCGCTATCTTGAAGCAACGGAAAGAGCCATTTTTTCGCCGAAAATACCAGCTTCATGTGCGGTTTATTCGCGTGGTTTGACGTTGGTCTGGATGAATTCGATGATGTCTTCTGTGGAAGCGCCGGGCAAAAAGATTTCAGTTACACCCTGCGCTTTCAGTTTTGGAATATCGTCCTCTGGAATAATGCCGCCACCAAAGAGCAACACGTCATCCAGTCCGCGTTCCTGCATTAGCTGTGCTACGCGCGGGAAAATGGTCATATGCGCGCCCGATAAAATTGACAGGCCAACGATTTGCACATCTTCCTGCACCGCCGCATTCACGATCATTTCCGGGGTTTGACGCAGGCCGGTGTAAATCACCTCCATGCCTGCGTCACGCAATGCACGTGCAATGACTTTGACGCCGCGATCATGACCATCCAGGCCCGGCTTGGCTAATAAAACTCTGATTTTGGGTGATGTCATAAATTTAAGATGCTGGAGGCCAGATGCTGAATCTGAAAGTTTGTCGAACTTCAGCATCCAGCATCTGGCACCCACTTTCTACTTTTCTTTAGTTCCCGTGACTTCCAGTGGAGGGAAAGGCGCGCCTTCCACCTTCATCGTTCCCTTTAATGAACTGCCCGATTGTTTGCCGGAAAATTGGAGTTGCATTTTCTGGCCTTGCATCTCGGCTTCGGCTTTGAAGTCAACCTGATCTCCTTTGATTTCGCCGCTGGTGATTTTGTTATCACCCAGCGGAGATTCCAACGACCCGCTGATTTTTTCGCCTTCCAGCTTGAACATCGCCTTGACCGGAAGCTCGTTTCCATCTGGCGTTTTCAGCGATAAATTCCAAGTGCCTGCCAGCCCTGCGGATGGGGCATTGCCGGTGGCTGCTCCGGTTGGCGGTGACTGCGTTTTGGGTTTGCCATTGGTATCAAAGATTTCGACTGTGCCGTACTTTTTCAAGGCATCAAGAACTTTGCTCGCATCTCCGACCGCCGTAATTTGCAAACGAGCGGGAGTCAGATATTTCTTAGCGACGCGTTGAATGTCTTCCGCCGTGACGGCAGCAATTTTCTGAGGATAAGTGTCCCAGTAATCTGCCGCAAAGCCGTAGATTTTAGCGGTCAGGTAATCGCTGAGAACTGATTGAGGCGATTCCAACTCCAAAGCAAATCCACCAACAATCGTCCGCTTGGCATTTTCCAAAGCTGTATCTGCTACTTTCTCGTCCCGCAGGCGACCGAATTCATAAAATAATTCTTTCAATGCGCCATCTGTCACTTCTGAGCGCACCTCAGTGCGGGCGGTTACCGTACCGGGATACTTGTAAGAAGAAGCACTGCTATAGGCTCCATACGTGTAGCCCTTGTCTTCGCGCAGGTTCAAGAACAATCGAGCACTCGCGTTGCCACCCAGAATCTGATTCGCCACCTGGAGCGGAAAATAATCCGGGTCAGTTCGTTTGATGGACGGATGACTGAGAACCAGATTGGTTTGGACTGAGCCGGGACGATCAACCAGATAAATCTTGCTGGGGCCGGGATCAGCTACTTCCGGGATAACGGTTGGCGCTACATCGCCGGATTTCCATTCGGCAAAATATTTCTCCAGTTTGGCTTTGACCTCTGCGGGATTAACGTCACCCACAATCGCGAAAATCGAATTGTTGGGTTTGTAATGCTCAGCGTGAAATTTCTGTAAAACTTCGGGGCTGAGCTTGTTGACCTGATCCGCCGTCAAACTGTAGCGACCTGCCGGATGCGTGCCGTAAATCACTTTGGCATTCATCTCACTGGCAAGGAAATTAGGCTGTGAGCGTTGCTGTCGCATGGATTGCAGGGTGCGGGATTTCAGCTTGCTGAACTCTTCGGCTGGAAACGTCGGATGCAGGATCACATCAGAAAACAACTCCATGACCTGATCCATATTTTCGGTTAATCCAGATGAGGTCACGGTCGTACTGGTGGACGTCAAAGATGCGTTGGCATTCAAGGATGCGCCAATGGCATCCACCTGCTCCGCCAGTTGTTTGCTGTTGCGCGTCTTTGTCCCTTCGCGCAACAGGGATGCCGTGAATTGTGCGGCTCCGATGTTGTCTGTCGGATCGGCAAAGCCGCCTGACAAAATATACATCTGCATCGTGAAAGTCGGCAGCTTGTGATTTTCAAGGATCATCACCTGCAAGCCATTGCTCAACTTTAACTCGGTGGGTTTGGGTAATTTGACCTTTAAAATTTCCTTGTTTACAGGCGCTTTGCTTTTCAGGACTGCACCTTGTGAAGACGGTTTGGATGCTTGTGCGAATGCCTGCGACAACACCCCAACCATTATTAGGACCAAAAACAATTGCGCGATCTTGCTTGCGATTTTCTTCTTCATAAAAGTTCCTGTTTGTTCCTTATGATTTTTGTTGTGGGCTTACCAGCAGCACTGTGCGATTGGTGGACTTGAAATACTTCTGCGCGACACGTTGAATGTCCGCTTTGGTAATCGCAGCCAATTTTTGCAAGCGCGTGTTGATCAGATTGGGATCGTTGTAGGCAATGGCATCTTCCGCCATCGTGAACGCGATGCCTTGCGAATCGGACATCGCATTGATCGCGCCTCGACGAGCGAAGTTCTTGGCTTTTTCCAATTCCCAATCCGCGACAGGTTCTTTTTGTAATCGCTCTAGTTCTTCGTAAATCGCCGCTTCGACTTCTTCAGATTTTTTTCCAGGGGTGATGATCGCCTGGACGAGATGTGCCCCAGCGCCCCGCATCGCCTGTGAAAAGCCGCCTGCCTGCAAGGCAATTTGTTTGTCTTTGACGAGCTTTTGATACAGCCGGGAACTTTGCCCACTTGCCAGAATGGAATTCAAAATTTGCATGGCATACGCATCCGGCGTATTGCCAACCACCCCCTTGTGGGCAATTAACAATAACGGCACCTGTGCCAGCGGATCGTCCAGATTTAAGCGACGTTCGGCAGTTTGTTCTGGTTCAGTTGTGTCAACTTTTGGTGGGGCCGGTTGGGCCGGGATATTTTCAAATCGTTGTTTGATTTTGCTGAGCGCTTGTGCCGTATTGAAATCGCCGACTAACGCCAGCACCGAATTATTTGGCGCGTAGTAGATACGAAAGAAATCCTTCACGTCCTCGACACTCGCGGCATTCAAATCTTCCATTGATCCGATGACTGAATGCTTGTAAGCAAAATTGTCATAGATGGTTTCGCCAAATTTTTCCTGGGCTTTCCCGTAAGGCTGGTTATCCATCCGCATTCGGCGTTCTTCCTGAACGGCATTGCGCTGAATGTCTAAGGCATCTTTGTTAATGTCCAGTGCGCGCATGCGATCTGCTTCCAGAAACAAGGCGAGATCAAGTTGGTTCGATGGCAGTGTTTGATAATAGATGGTGCGATCCTGATCGGTCGTCGCATTGTTGGCACCGCCATTGTTATCAATCAGAAACGAGTATTCATTTTTCCCGACATTTTCAGACCCCATGAACATCAGGTGCTCGAACAAATGGGCAAAGCCGGTGCGGCCTTTGCGTTCATCACGCGAGCCAACATTGAAATTCATGACGACCGAAATGACCGGAGCGCTGTGGTCTTCGACCAGCAAAACGCGGAGGCCGTTTTTCAGCTTCACATCCTGAAATTTGATTTGTGGATTCTTGACACTCGTTTTTGCCGCCGACTGATTGCCTGCCTTTGGTGCAGGCTTATTCTGCGCGACTCCATCGAATGCCAACAGGGAACACAGCAACACTGATGTTAGCATTGAGTATAATTTTTTCATCGTTTGTAGACTCCAGAAATCTCAAAACAACAGCGGAGACTGAATCATTAATCCCACTCCAGCTGTGGTAGCGGCTGTTTATAAAAAAGTACACCCGTCCGTTACTACAGGTGATACTGACACTCAGTTACAGGCTAAAAACTTGGTTCCTGATACTCGCCAAAAATTGGCCGCAGCGCATCGCACATTTCGCCCAATGTGCAATCTGCGCGGGCGCAATCAATCAGCAAGGGCATTGTGTTGACGCTTGGGGCTTCTGCCGCACGTTTCAGCGCATCAATCGCACGTTGAGCGGCTGGATTGTCGCGTTCGGCGCGCAACTTCTGCAATCGTTCTGTCTGCAACCGCTCGACGGTTTCATCAATCTGTAAAATGTTCGGTTCGCCTAGCTCATTGCCATCCATCAGATAATCATTCACGCCGACGATAATTTTTTCACCTCGTTCGACCGCGCGCTGGTATTGATAGGCTGACTCGTGAATTTCTTTTTGCGGGAACCCTGCTTCAATGGCCTCGACCATTCCGCCGAGGGAATCAATCTTGCGGAAGTATTCCCACGCCTCTTCTTCCAGTTCATTCGTCAACTTTTCAATGAAATATGACCCACCTAACGGATCAACTGTGTTGGTGACGCCGGTTTCATTCGCGATGATCTGTTGAGTGCGCAGCGCGATCAACGCCGCACGTTCTGTCGGCAAGGCGAGTGCTTCGTCGTAGCCATCGCAGTGCAACGATTGCGCACCGCCGAGCACTGCGGCCAACGCCTGAATCGCAACGCGCGAAATGTTGTTGATCGGTTGTTGGACGGTTAGCGAAACCCCCGCAGTTTGGGCGTGAAATCGCATTTGCCACGAACGCGGGTTCTTTGCGCCGAAACGTTCCTTCATCACGCGATACCAAATGCGACGGGCGGCGCGATACTTGGCAATTTCTTCAAAAAAGTCATTGTGAGCATTGAAAAAGAATGACAGACGCGGGGTAAAATCATCCACCTCAAGCCCTGCTCGAATACCGTATTCAACGTATTCAATGCCATCTCGCAAGGTGAACGCCAATTCCTGCGCTGCCGTCGCCCCGGCTTCGCGAATGTGGTAGCCGCTGATTGAGATTGAATTCCATTTGGGCATTTCTGCCGCGCAGAATTTGAAGGTGTCCGTGATCAACCGCATCGAAGGGCGAGGTGGATAGATCCATTCTTTCTGCGCGATGTACTCTTTCAGAATATCGTTTTGAAGCGTGCCGCCAATCTTGCGCCAGCTTGCTCCCTGCTTTTCCGCCGTCGCCAGAAAGAACGCAAAGATCATCGAAGCCGGACAATTGATGGTCATGGAGGTCGTCACTTGTTCGAGTGGAATGCCATCGAACAACACTTCCATGTCCTGCCGCGAAGCAATCGCCACACCGCATTTGCCCACTTCGCCTTCTGAATACGGATGATCAGAGTCGTATCCCATTAAGGTTGGCAAATCGAATGCTGTGGATAGCCCAGTTTGCCCGTGTTCGAGCAAATATTTGAAGCGCTGATTGGTGTCATAGGCGGAGCCGAAGCCCGCGAATTGTCGCATTGTCCACACTTTGCCGCGATACCCTGTCGGATGAATGCCACGTGTGTAGGGCGGTTGGCCGGGGAATCCAATTTCCCCCGCAAAATCGGTGTCTTGTAAATCGCGTGGCGTATAGAGTCGCTCAATCGGTTTCAGCGAAGTGGTCGTGAATTCCTTTTGCGACTCAGGCAGTTTTTGCAGGGAAGGCCTAAGCGTGTTGTCTTCCCAATCCTGCTGTTGTTGGTCAATTGTTGTGTCTATCGAAACATCCTGACTCATTGATTCAGAACTCCTCATTTTGCGGGATGTGCATTACAGCATTGCTTCCACGTGGGTCCGAACAGTACCACCCAAAGTTTGTAAATTGTATCCGCCTTCCAGACACGAAACGAATCTGCCCTGACAGGCTGCATCTGCCCATTCTGCCAACCGTCGAGTCATAGCCTCATATTCATTATTCGTCAGAGTTAATTGCCCTAACGGGTCGGCGATATGTGCATCAAATCCTGCCGAAACCAAAATCAGGTCGGGGGTGAAATGTCGCGCGATGTGTTCCAAGCCAACCTCAAATTGTCTGAGATATTCTGTGGCCGTTGTGTTGGGCGAAATCGGAACATTCAGCGTGTAGCCTTCGCCGGCATTGCTGCCGCGTTCGTTGGCTGCCCCTGTGCCGGGATACCAGGGATATTGATGCAGGCTGTAATAAAACACGCTTGGATCATCATAAAAAATATCCTGCGTTCCGTTGCCGTGATGAACGTCAAAATCTACGATCAGTACATTTTTGATTTCCGAGTATTTTGACTGGGCATAGCGGGCCCCAATAGCAACATTGTTGTACAGGCAAAATCCCATTGATTGATTGGGCGTCGCGTGATGCCCCGGCGGACGACAGGCAACAAAAATGCGGTTCAGATCGCCTTCCATCACTTGATCAATCGCCAGACAAGTCCCGCCCGCAGCCAGTCGAGCCGCATAATCCGACTGCGCTGAGACGACGGTGTCTTGATCTAAATGTGCCCGTGAGTCCAAACAGTTTCCACACGCTTCCGTGACATGCGTGATGGTCTGCAAATCATGACAACGAAGAATTTCTTCATCGGTTGCCAGGCGGGGACGATGTTTTGATAATTCGTCCCAGACATCCTTGTTGGACATCAACCCATTGATCACCGAAACATAGCGTTCGCGGTGTTCAGGGTGGTTTCCTGTATCGTGTAATAAATAATCATCGGTGTAAATCAGCCCGGTCTTCATAGCGATGTATGTTAAGCAGGCGGCGTTTGAGAAGCAACTCAACAGAGGGACTTCGCTTCGTTTTACACAGACAACGCAATGTCCTCCATTGGCTACCAAGCAGCGTGGCAAAAATGTGTCTCAAGATGATTGATGATGAAATGGGTGGAAAACAATGAACTATACTGATGGCTGTAAGTTACAGGCGTTTGTGACCAAACTGCTGAACTGGTACGATCTTTGCCATAGGAAACAAATTATTCTGAGGATGTTCTTTCTGGCATTTGGGAGATGACGAAGCAATCAACTACCATTTTGGTCTTACTTATACTGCTGACATTTGTTGGCCTGGTGTTGGTTTCTAATTTGATAAGTGAAAAGAAACCTTCCGAAGCGGCATTGTCTGCGGCGCTTCTGGCTGGGAGCCCAAAAGCTTCGCCCGCACCAAGTCTGCGACCGGTTTCAAGTGGGGAAACTGTTGCCGATGATCTGCATTTTGCTCAAGCCCAGTTGGATAGCCTGCAAGATGCCATCAGCAACAATGACTGGACGAAGGCACAAACGCTGTTTGCCGGGTTTGAATTAAAGGATCGCCGCTTGCCCTCACCACAGTTGCGCCATCCCGATATTTCCCCTTTATTCCAGGATTTTTTTGACCTGTACGTGGTGCAGCTTGAACGTGCAATCAGTGAGAAACACGCGAAAAACGCTGTTTTTGCGATAAATCAACTCGCCAGCATCGTCAACGAAACCAACACTCGGTTTGTAAAGCGTTCGACGCCAGTTGAAGTGCAGCGACTTCATCATCTGGTCCGTGAAATGTCATTCTGGAAAGATGCGGGCGACGAGAAGATGTTGCGTGTTCGCACGGCTGCTTTGTATGAAGCCTGGAATGATATTAGCCCGATTGTGCGGAGCCGAAAACAAGGCGAAGGCGTCGCACAACAGCTCGACGGCTTATTGAAGCAGGCAACGACGGCTGAAACACCAGGGCAGATCAACACGCTGCTGCCGGAAATCAGTGGTCAGCTTGAGCAGGTGGATTCTCTCTTTGAATCAAGGCCTGGTGGAACGAGTGATGTGGGCAAACAGGATGACAACTGATGATTTTGATTGTGGCGGAATTGCATTTTTTCTTCAAAACCGCCACACCAACTTGCAGCTCCCTTCCTTCTCTGTCTCCGTGAATTCCAATAAATCATTTCATTCCATCAACATTGCTTTCTCGTTGTGGTTGGCACAAAGGTTGCTCAAGAAGAGAACGGATCAGCCGAATGGCAGGTGCCATTACTCCGGCCCCAATTCCAAACGAACCTCCTCCGCTGGGTGAGCTACTGCGGAAGGCAATTGAGGGAGAAAAAAGAAAAATTATGAAAAAGAATCTTGTAAATATTTCCTTGTCCATCGGTGTTTTGTCGGCAGCATTATTGGTTGGTGCTTGTGAATCAACTACTACTCCAACTGCTTCCTCCAGCCCAGCGGCTTCGGCTTCTGTTGCAACAGTGGCGACTCCTGCGGCAACTCCTGCGGCTCCGAAGGTTGACGCCAAAGCTTCTTTGGCAACCATTACCGCAGAACTTGGCAAAGCCACCACGGCTGCCAAGGCCAAAGATATGGCTGCGGCTGGAACAGCGGTCTCCGCTGCTGGTGCTGAAGCGATGAAATTAGCGGATAGCAATGCTGCCGCGAAGGCTGCATTGGCTCCTGTGACTGCCGCAATTGACAAAGCGAAAGCAGCGGTTGAGAAAAAAGATGCGGCTGGCTTGACCTCTGCTTTGAGCGCTGCCACGGCTGCGGCTGGCAAAGTTGATGTTTCCAAATTATCCACTGATAGCATGATGGGTGCCGTCAAAGATGCCGCTGGTGCTGTTAAGGATGCGGCTGGTGCCGCTGCAAGCAAAACGGCTGATGCGGCTGGCGCTGCTGCTGGTGCGATGAAGGAAGGCGCAAAGGCCGCCGTTGAAAAAGGTGCTGATGCGACCAAAGGCGCTGCTGACGCTGCCAAGAAGGCAGTGGGCGCTGAGAAGAAGTAGTTTTTGTTCTTTCACGGAACACATAACGACAGCAAAAAAGCCTGGAAGGGGATTCCTTTCAGGCTTTTTCATTTACGCCTCAAGATTAATTCCAAACCGTTCTGCCATCCTGTACAGCGTGCGGCGATCAATTTTCAGGACGTCAGCCGCGCGTGTGCGATTGCCTTTGACTGCCTCCAGCACAAACAGTAAATAGCGCCGCTCAATTTCATCCAGAGAGGGCAAATCTGAAAAAAACTGTTGCTCAGAAAACGTCACTGATTTGGGTTCTGTGCTTGACCCCAGTGAAGTGCGAATGCGGGCGGGGAGGTCTTCATCCGAAATAATCGTGCCGCGTGTATGCAAGACTGCATGCTCGATGGTGTTTTCCAACTCGCGCACATTTCCGCTCCATTCGTACTCACGCAACGTTCGGAGCGCAGCCTCAGACAGCGTGACACGTTTTCGGGTTTCCTCGCAGGCTTTTTGCAGAAAATGTACGGCCAGTAGAGGAATGTCTTCGCGTCGTTCGCGCAAAGGAGGAACGCGCAATGTGATGACGCTCAGCCGATAATATAAATCCTCTCGAAAACGGCCCGCTTTTACTTCCTCTTCCAGATTGCGATTCGTTGCGGCAATGACACGGACGTCAACTTTGACGGACTTGGTTGAGCCAACACGCCTCACCTCGCTTTCCTGCAAGGCCCGCAGCAATTTGACCTGCAACGCAGCGCTTGTCTCGCCAATTTCGTCCAAGAATAAAGTCCCGCCTTCGGCTTCTTCAAACAACCCTTTTTTGTCCGCAACCGCCCCGGTAAAACTTCCTTTCGTATGGCCGAAGAGTTCTGCCTCAAGCAGCGATTCTGTGAGTGCTCCGCAATTGACGGCGATGAATGGTTTCGCGGCCCGTGGACTGTTTGTATGGATCGCGCGCGCGACTAGCTCCTTTCCTGTTCCTGATTCACCATAGATCAAGACGGTTGAGCGATACGCCGCCACGCGGGCAATTTCCATGTATAGCTCAATCATCTGACGACTGTGCCCGACAAGGCCTGAGCCGTATCCGACATTGGTCGGAGCCGTTTTATCCGCTGCTGTTTCTTGTTCCTGTGTTTCGACTGCGCGCCGCGCGGTGGCGATGATTTCCTGCACATTAAAAGGCTTGCTGATGAAATCAAATGCCCCTTCCTTTACTGCTTCAATCGCGGTTTCCAGGGTTCCGAACCCGGAAATTAAGATGACTTGGGATGACGGGGAAAATTGCCGGAAATGCTTAAGCAGGGCAATGCCATTCAGCGAATCATTCAGGTTGATGTCACTGACGATTAAATTAAATGACTTATTTTGCACTGCCGCTAAGGCTGCCTCAGCGCTTTGTGCTGTCCGCACGCGCCAGCCCTGATCTTCAAAGATTTCGCGCAGAAAATTGCAGGTATCGAGATCGTCGTCAATAACAAGAATATGTTTCATAAGATTGAAAACGGGTCACCTTTGAGGCGCTGGATCGGGCCTGATACTTATTCGCTCATCACTAATGACAATGGACGTTTGACTCGTGACGATTCGGTCAATGGCAGGCTGATTTGAAATTCTGCTCCTTGCCCTGCCTCGCTTTTTAGGGTGATCTGGCCGCCGTGTTCCTGAATGATTTTATGCACGACTGTTAGCCCTAATCCACTTCCACGTCCATTCAGCTTGGTTGTAAAAAGCGGATCGAAAATGCGCTCACGTACCTCTGCGCTGATGCCGATGCCTGTATCCCGACAAGTGATAATTGCAACGTCATTCAAAACAGAGGTTGAAAAAAACAATTCGCCTCCATCCGGCATCGCATCCAGACTGTTGTTGATGAGATTGATAAAGACCTGTTGCAATTGTTCATTGTCCCCCATCACCTCAGGATTCGCCTCGTCCAATTCCGTCACCAGCGTCACATTACGAGCGGCCAACGTTGGGGCAGTGATTTCAAAAATTCTTTGCAGGAAGACATTCAGATCGGTTGGAATGAGCGTTAGTCGCGGACGGCGCGTAGCATCCAGCATTCCCCGCACTATTTTTTCAATGCGCGCAATTTGAGACGCGATCAGATTTAATCGTTCGTGCGTTTTTTCATCCTGCGAACGAACCATCAGCAATTGCACGTGCCCGGAAATTAAATTCAGCGGCGTCCCAACTTCGTGAGCAAATTGGGCGGCAAGTTGTCCTGCGGCTGCCAATCGCTCAAACTTGGTTAGTTCGCGTTGGATTTCAAAGAGTGTGGCGCTGGCATCTTCCAATTGCGAGTTCCGTTCGGCTAGTTCAGAGGTGGCCTCAAATACACGTTCTTCTAATTGTTTTTGATACTTTGCATTTTCCGAGGTCATTGCCCGCAACCGTGAAATCATTTGATTGAACCCCGTGGCCAGTTGCCCGAATTCATCATTGGCACGCACCGGAGCTACAACTTCCAAATCGCCTTTCTCTGCCTTGGCCATCGTTTTGACCAGGTCATCAAGCGGGCGATAAATGACCTGACTGAAGAGAATGTATAAGACGGAAATGATTGAGACGATGGCCACGGCGAGCAGGGCGATAGTCAGGATGATCAGTCGTTGCGACAGGCCTGACAGTGGTTCTCGTTTTAAGGTCAGACTCACGACTCCGGCCATTTTGCCGTCATCTGCCAACATTGGCGCATAGGCATCAATATAATCCTGATTGCGACTCTTTATATTTCCTTCACGAAAGATCGCAGTCGCATCTTTTTGCGCCAGCTTTGACAGCACTTGTTGTGGAATATCCGCAGGCGCTGCGGTTGGATACTGGACAATCTCGTTCAGGCTTTTATCGTAGACGCGAATGACCTGTAGTTGTGCGGTAGCATTCAACGTCCGAAAGTCGCGGATATTTTTGATGATTTCTCTTTTTTCTAAATCAGGCGAAAGCTCAGGCAGGGAATTGGCCAGTCGTAACACCAGAATCCGCCCATTTTCACGTTGCTCCTGCGCCTCAATTTCGGTGGCGCGCGTGATGAAGAAATACACCACCGCTAACAGCACGGAGATCAGGATCAGGGATACGAGGATCGTGGTGCGTGTGTAAAGTTTGAGTGGCTTCATAAACGTTCGAGAGCCGTTGTATTTTACCTGAGAACACGAGCGTGCTGAAATAGTTCTGCGCCCCTTTGCGCATCGAATGAGTGTGCTATACTCCCTGTTCGTTCAGGCGTTGCGATTTGGTAGAGACCGATGAATGCAAAACGAAAACGCACCTGGCTAATTCAGCTCCTCCGCTTACCTTCCTCTGCGGAACAGAAACTCTCTAACTACTATCATCGAATTCCCCCGCGCGTTCGCTTTTGGAGCCTCTTTTCTGCGCTGGTTCTGACTACTGCATATCTCATCTCATACGAGAAAATTACGGCGTTCGATGCGCCGCAACGTTTTATTGGAATGTCTGCGGCGTTATTGGTGATTTATTTCGCACTGTATAAGGCATCTTCACGGAGCCGTTCGTTACGCCTGCCGTCCGAAACTACGTTTTGGGTAACGGGCACTTCGATTCTGCTGCAAACGTTGCTGGTTCGGGCTGGAACCTTTCTTGCCACGATGCTGGATGGTAGTCCCGGCATGGAGAAGTACGCTGGATACTTCGGCTTTCAATTAGCTATCCCTTTTGCGACAGCTGCACTTGGCCTGTCGTTGCTGGTGGGCAGCCAAATCGCACTGGTTGCAGCGTTAATTGGCGCATTATTTGTCGCGCTGATTTCTGATGGAAGCATGGCAATTGCCATGTATTCATTGGTTGGTTCGATAGCTGCCATCTCAAGCATTGAACGCTATCGGATGCGAAATGCCATCACGACAGCCATTCCGGTGATGGGCGCGGCCAATGGCGTGATGAGCTTTGTTGTCGCATTGCTTGCCGGTCAGCAAATAACCTGGCGGCATACGATTAATAGCTTCTTCATCGGATTCATCAGTAGCATTCAATGCGCAGGCATCGCCAGCCTGATTACCCCGATGTATGAATCTGCCTATGGCATTCTGACGGACATGAAATTGCTGGAATTGTCCAATGCCGACAATCCATTGTTGCGTGATCTGGCCATCAAGACACCGGGGACGAATCATCATTCTTTTATCGTCGCAACGCTGGCCGAAGCGGCTGCCAAGGCTATTGGAGCTAATTCGCTGCTGACCCGCACCGCCTGTTTGTATCACGATGTCGGAAAGATGGCTGCGCCGAAGATGTATATCGAAAATCAGAATGGAATGGAAAACCCGCACAATAAAGTCAGCGCGCAGGATAGCGTACGAATTGTGACCGGGCATGTGCGACGCGGAATCAAAATGGCGCAGGAAGCTGGTCTGCCACAAGAGATCATTGATTTTATTCCGCAACATCACGGCACGCGGATTCTGGCGTTCTTTTACCACAAAGCCAAGGCACAGGCCGAAGCACGCGGAGAGAAAGTGAATCCCGATGATTTCCGATACCCAGGGCCGAAACCGCAAACCAAAGAAGCAGTGATTGTGATGTTGGCAGATGGTGCCGAGGCTGCGGCGCGTTCATTGGACGATCACAATCCTGAAAATATTCGCCTTATCATCAAGCGCATCATAGATCACATCGTTGCCGATGGTCAGTTTGATGAAAGCGATGTGACCTTGCAGGAATTGAATACGATCCGCGAGACCCTGATCGCAACTCTAATCAGCATTCATCATCAACGTGTGAGCTATCCGGGCTTCAATCCTGACAAGAATCGCGGCAACAACGATGAACCCACCAAACCGGTTGAGCCTCCGGTTCCCCCGACATTGTCTCCAAAAGTTGCTGGGGTCTCTGAATAACCTTATCGCCGCCGTCGCTGCTGGCCAGTGTTGTCTGTCCCAATTGTTCCTATCCCCTTCAAAGTGAAAGAAAACAGGAAGCGGTTTTCGTTTCGTAAACCTGCTTTGAACGTGTAATTCTGGAATTGAAAGCTGCAACAATCCCACGCCCATCCGCCCGTTGTGACAAGGTTGATATAGCGCGGATCGCGGGCTGTCCCATCAAAGAATCGGTTGCGGAAGTCATACGCAATCGTGACCCCCAGATATGGGCCATTTTGAGAATTGCCTGCGAAGACAGAAGTGTCCATCTGATTGCCGGGTAAGGTGGTGGCATCGAATTTTACCCCTGGCCCAAGAACACGACGTGTGTAGTACCAGGATTGGCTGAGCGAGAAAAGCCGTCGAATCGTCCCGGCAGAAACTGCCACATTCCGCAATTGATTCTGCTGCGTATCCATATCCATCCGCACATCCGCAAAGGTCGTATTGCTGGGACGAACACGAGCATTGACATTCAACGGAGAAAAATCACGCTGATAGCCAAGGAAGGCAAATCCCGACAAAGTGGTTGCCGACACGAATTGATTTCGTTGCCCATCTTTCACTGTACCTCCAAAGCCCGGATCGAAGAAATGTTTTTGCGCGACGGTCAATGACATCCATTCATAGGCCTGGGTTGATTTCCCGTCTGGCGTAGCCCGCTTGATAAAAAAACGATTCGTAATGCCGTACTCGATTTCATTGGTTTCGGCGATCAAATCGCGTTCATCAAAGTGGATAATCTGATCTAAATCATCCGCCCCGATGATGCGCCGATAGGCTGCATACGGTTCAATGACATGCTTGAATTTGGGCGAACCGTCTTTGTTGCGATAGATCCGCGCAAAGGATGGTGCGCGAACGTCTAAATTCAAATCGGCATAGTTGCGGTATAAATTTTGTCCCGTGACTTCGCGAGTGACCGGATTCAGGCTATCGCTGTAAAACGTAGATCGAAACCCAAGGCTTGGCGTGAAGGTAAAGCCACCAACGGGTTTGAGCGGTAAGGTGATGTTTGGGAAGAAATCGAACCGTTGTGAAATGTTCGGCGAACGAAATGTCGAGTTGTTGCCGCGCGCGACCGTGCGTTTCATCCCTTCAATCGCTGATTCAAAGGAGATGTAAATCGGAAACGAATCAGACAAGCGTTCGCTGCGTTTATTTAATTCAAAGCTCGGCAAGGTTCGAGTTTTGATGGTGTCATCGCGCAGGAAAATGCTTTGCTCATACAATGAAGCATTGAAGCTGAACGCGCCCGAATTTTTGTTAACGTAAAGCTGTGATCGCTCTTCGGGGGAAATGGCCTGTTGCAGGTTTTCGGCAAACACCTGTCGAAATGCGAAATTCGAAGTGATGTTGACATCTGCGACTGCAACGAAACCATTTTTGAAATATTGCACGGCATCAGCGTAAAAACTGCTGCCACCCTGATCGGGCAATTTGTTGCCGAACGCATCGGTCTTTGGGCCTAACAGGCGATCCTTCACCAGAAATGCCCCAAAGGCGATGCGGGAGTTTTCGTCGGGGCGGGCGCGAAAGTCGAAACCCATCCCGATGCCACGTTTGGTGAACACATCCGTGCGAATCAGAATGTCTGCGCTTCGTCCGAGTGTTTGATAATACGCGACGTGTAAGGTTCGACCCTTGATGTTGGAGGAACCAGAGGTCGGCAACAGAAACCCGGATGATCTCTCTTTTTTGCTGATTGAGAGCGATATGTACGGTAAGTATAAGACCGGAATATTTTTGATCCGAAAGATCGGGTTGTACATTACGGCGCGGTCATCCAGTTTGATGCGTGCGCGCTTGGCGGTGAAACTCCATTTCGGAACGGGTTCCTGACAGGCGGTCAGATTTGCATTTTCCAGCGTATAGCTTTCTTCTCCGGTCTTGTCCGTTCGTGTTGCGTCCACAACGATGGTCGTGCCATCGGGGGTGCGGTCTGTGAAGGCGGTAGACTTGAATAACGTTCCGCGTTTCGTTTCCAGATTGAACTCAATGCGCTCGGCTGCGACTGATTGACCTTGTTGCTCGAAGAAAACATTTCCCTCAACGATCACATCGTTCGTCGGCTTATTAAGCGTTGCCCGGTCACCAAGTAGGGTGATGTCCGCATACGAAAGATGCACATCACCTGAGTAAATGATGACATCGCCTTTGCCGATGATTTCTTCTTTGGCCGCTGAAACACTGAGGAATTCATCTGGCTTGGCAGGCGTACGGGCCGTGATGTTGAGTTGAATACCGGGAAGATTTCGCCGCAGGGCTTTCCGCTCAGCCTCTGCATCACCAATCGGGTCTTGTACTTTGCGTTCGATCCGATCCGGCTGTTGCCCATAAATCGCCAGTGGGAGGAGAAGGGCAAGAAGGGCTACACGGCAGTAACAAGTTAAAGTAAGACGATGCGAATCAAGATAATGGATCATTTACAGCTAGTCTCAGGATAAATAAGCAAGCGATTTCATGGACGCTGTTAGTCTTAAATTTAAAGCCGGAATACTAGCATGGCTGCCAATCTGGATGAAAGTTGCGGTAGGCACAGGGCTCTGACTAATGCAGAAGCCCGCACGCAGTAAAGCACTAGGGCGCGTTGTGACGCCCTTACTGCGTGCGGGCTTCTGCACTCTGCCTTTCTGCCTACTTTGAATCAGACCTAGCGAGACATGACCCTGATTCTCATATTATCAATGTGGTTTCCGCGATTCCATGCTGTCCCGCAATCGCCAAAAGCTCAGCAATGGTTTGCGTGTGACCGGGGATGATTAACGCGGGTGCAAGGTCGGCGAATGGGGCCAGCACGAAGTTTCGCTCGGCAATGCGTGGATGCGGTACTTCCAACCCTGGTTCATCAATTTGTTCAGTTCCAAATAGCAATAAGTCCAAATCAATCGTGCGCGGCCCCCAATGTTCAATTCGTTCGCGTCCATGTAAGCGCTCCGTTGCCAGCATAAACTTCAACAATTCACGCGCGTTCAATGTCGTTGTCACTTCGATCACCGCATTGAGAAAAGCGCCTTGCCCGGAAGGGCCTCCGACGGGATCGGTTTCATAAATCTTGCTTTTGGCGACGGGATTGATTTGCGGGTGAGCTGACAGGTTGGCAATGGCCGACTGCAAGTGATTCAGGCGATCACCGAGATTGGAGCCAAGTGCGATGTAGGCAGTGATTTCAGACACAGTTTGGGGCGTTAGCAAATGAAACGAATTAATCTTTTCGTTCTCGGAAGATTTCAGCGAAAACATCACGAAAGACGCCCTGAATGGGCGCGTGTGGTTTATGAACGCGCACCAGGATTCGTTGCACCTTTGGTTGAGAGGCAAAGACTTGTTCCGCAATTCGATTGGCAAGCGCTTCGATCAGATAAAAACGGCTGACCGTGACTTCGTGTTTGACGGTTTCATAAACTGCGCCGTAATCCACGGTTTCCTTTAAGCAATCTGCAATGCCTTCCAGCGATAAATACATTTCCAGATCAATGACAAAGCGGGCACCGAGCTTAGTTTCTTCGTCGTGTACGCCGTGTCGTCCGTAAAATTCCAGCCCGGATAAAACTACTTTGTCCATACTTTGAATTGAATCAACTGCGATCATCTTTCGACAGTTGTTGCCAAATCTTGATTGCCTGTGCGTGTCCGGTGACATCGTGAACACGCAAGATGTCAGCACCTTGCGACAAGGCGTAAAGATGGGCCGCAATGCTGGCGGCATCCAATTGATCGGCCTGTGTGATGCCTGTCAACCGACCCAGCGTACTCTTTCTGGAAGCGCCAAGCAACACGGGATAGCCTGGCGCTTTGATTTCTGAAAGCCGACGAATCAGCTCCAGATTTTGTTCGATACTTTTGCCAAATCCGAAGCCTGGATCAACGATCACAGTGGGTACACCGTCATCCAACGCTTGTCGGGCCAGACGTGCTAATTCATCTCGAACTTCAATGACGACATCTGTAAATTTAGCTGCCGCCTGCGACCACTGCATTGTTTCAGGCGTGGTGGGCAGGTGCATCAACACAGCAGGAACGCCAAATTCAGCGCAGACCGCGCGCATGCTCGGATCACGCAATCCGGTTACGTCATTTACCAAATCTGCCCCTGCTTCTAAGGCCGCCCTCGCCACGATTGCTTTCCGGGTATCAATGGAAAGCAGCGGAATCGCTTCGCCTTTGCTGCGTCGCTTGTGGAGGGTTTCGATGATCGGTACGACGCGTTCGATTTCCACCTCTGCCGGAACGGTTTGTGCGCCGGGGCGAGTAGACTCGCCCCCAATATCAATGAACATCGCACCAGCGGCAATCATCGCATTGGCTTGTTGGGTTGCGTGCGCCAGCGAGGTAAATTGACCACCATCTGAAAACGAATCCGGCGTGACATTGAGGATTCCCATTATCACGCCGGAGGGTAAATTGATTGTGCGGGTACGCCAACGAAGTTCCATGCAAAGAAAAAAGCTGAATCGTTATCAACGCAAAGGAACAAAGGGGCAAAGGAGCAAAAGTGCTAGAGAGCCATGCACTCATACAGCCTTTTACCTCGTTGAGCCTTTGCCCCTTTGTTCCTTTGCGTTGAAATCATTTTGGCTTTACGTCGGCAATTGATAATTCTCGAATTGCACGCGCAATACCTTTTTATCGAATTTGCCCACGCTGGTTTTGGGGATTGCGTCCACAAAAACTACGTCATCGGGGAGCCACCATTTGGCGACCTTGTCAGACAAGAATCTGAGCACATCCTCTTTCGTGATTTCAGCATCCGCTTTTTTGACGACGCAGGCGAGCGGGCGTTCCTGCCAACGGACGTGCGTGACGCCAATCACCGCTGCTTCGGCGACACCGGGCATTGCCATCAGGATGTTTTCCATGTCTACCGATGAAATCCATTCGCCACCGCTTTTGATCACATCTTTGGCACGATCTGCAATCGCGAGATAGCCTTCGCGGTCAATCGTCGCAATATCGCCCGTGTCGAACCAGCCATCGGGGAAGCGTTCTGGGGCATCGGCCTTGTAATATTCACTGACGATCCACGGGCCACGCACCAGCAATTTGCCCATTGCCAGACCGTCGTGTTCGACTTCGTTGCCATTGTCATCCACCACCCGCGCTTCCAATCCTGGCGCGATGATGCCGCAGCGTTGTTTGATGTCGAGTTGTTTCTCGCGGGGCCAGTCTTTCATCTTCGGTTTGAGCCGTGCGACTGAGCCGAGCGGGGAAGTTTCGGTCATTCCCCAGGCTTGGACAAACTCAACGCCAAGTTTGCTCTCAAACCAGTCTATCAACGCGCGTGGGGGAGCCGAACCACCGCAAGTCATCGAACGAAGATGAGACAAATCATATTTGCCAGGATTGGCTTCCAATTCTGCTTTCACACCCAGCCAAATCGTAGGAACGCCTGCTGTGATCGTGACTTTTTCATCCTGCAACAACTGGCAAATCGAAGCGCCGTCCATCGTTGCTCCCGGAAAGACCTGCTTAAATCCAAGCATGCAACCGGAATAAGGCAGTCCCCACGCATTCGCATGAAACATTGGCACAACCGCCATCACTGTATCTGCTGTCGTGACGCCCATTCCATCCGCCATGCATTGCGAAATCGTATGCAGATAGTTTGAGCGATGCGTATACATCGCGCCTTTGGGATTGCCTGTCGTGCCGCTGGTGTAGCACAGTCCCATCGGCGAGTTCTCGTCAATTTCCGGCCACACAAAATGGGAACTCTTGCCTTGAATCAATTTGTCGTAATCATGGGCGGGAGCAAGCTTGGTCGTGAAATTGCCGGAATTTGTGAACACAATAAAATGCTTCACATTGCGAATTTGATCTGCAATGCGTTCCAGCAACGGCAGCAAATCTTCATCCACGCAAATAACGCTATCATCGGCGTGATTGATAATATAGGCCAGATGTTCAGCGGACAGCCGTAAATTCAGGGTATGTAGTACTGCGCCCATACAGGGCACGGCATAATAAACTTCGAGATGGCGATAGCTATTCCACGCCAATGTTGCTACCCGGTCGCCTTGTCGTACGCCGAGTTCTTTCAGTGCATTTGCCAGTTGCTTGCCGCGCTTGCCTAAATCAGCATAGGTGTAGCGGTGAATTTCGCCCCGCATTTTTGAGACAATTTCGACGTCCGGGGCAAACATTGGCCCTCGATCCATCAGTGTTTTCATCAGCAACGGCGTTTTCATCATGGTCATAGAGGTATCTCCCAAAGCAATAACGCAAACTTGTAGCTTGCGGTGGTTAGATTGATGGTTATTTTTGTGAAAACTTGAAGACTAAATGAATGCGAACCAACGTACGTTTTGCCAGCCTATCTTTTGCCAACGTCGCGTAAGTTATCATTGCCGCCAAGACGCGACAAGCGGGCAGCTTAGAGAAAAGAAAAAAGAGGATGATAGCAAAGCAGCAACTGTGACAGTCACTGCCAAATTAGAAGCATTGACAGGCTGAGCACGAACGGCATAAGCTCGACTTGAAAGAACAGCCGATCCCCCCAAAAACTTCTTTTCTCTAATTTGGAGTAGTGCGTAATGGTAACAATTCCTCACCGAATATCGCATGCTGTGATTCTATTGTTTGTTGGGTTTGGTGCTTTGCTGTCTTCAGTAAAAGCTGACGTGAACCCTATTCCTGTGGTAGTCGTTTCATCGGCAAGCTACGAAAATAACTCGCTAGCACCTGGCAGCATCGCCTCTGCCTTTGGTACGAATCTGGCCACTACGACGGCAAACGCGACTGATCTTGACCAGAGTACACCTGTGATTGATCTACCCACGAATCTGGCAGGCACGACAGTTCAGGTAGATGGACAATTGGCAGAATTATTGTTTGTTTCTCCGTTGCAGGTGAATTTTATACTTCCAGCCGGAACGCGACTGGAAAAAGTGGTCGTCAAAATAACCTCAGGCAATGGCACCGAATCGAATGGCACCATAGAGGTCAGACAGATACAGCCTTCCGTTTTTACCTTTAATTCCGATGGCCAGGGTGTATTGGCCGGAGACATTGTGCGGGTGCAGGCAAACGGCTCCCAGACGCGCGAGTCGCTCTTCCAATTTGATTCACAATTGAATCGGAATGTGACCAAGCCGATTGAGTTAGGGCCGGATGGAGAACGCGTCTTTATGGAGCTTTATCTGACTGGGGCGCGTTATGCCAGGGATGACAACACAGATGGAAATGTAAACGAATCGTTTCTTGTCGAACTGGGCGGACTTCATCTCAAGCCTTCTTTTGTGGGACGGCACCCCGTCTACGCTGGACTGGATCAACTTAATTTTGAAATCTCCCGAAGTTTGATAGGAGCCGGGAAAATATCGCTTTTATTGCAATCACTCTATCCACTCAAATGTGCTTCAAACGTCGTTGAGATTGAAATCGCCGGGACGAAATCGAATCCTCCTCCGCAGCCATTGGTTTTGGAGACGACCAGTACAACCGTCGGACGTGTCATCAATATTAAGGGAAGCGGGTTTTCAGCAGATCGGATTAGAAATCGCATTTCAATCGGAGGTGTGCTGGCCGAGCCTGCTGAGGTGTGGCCAGATAAAATCGTTGTTTGGGTGCCATATGGGGCGGTTTCTGGGCCAGTAAAAGTAAAAACACCAAATTGGGAAGGCCAGACGACAGAAAGCCTATTGATTCAGCCCTCCATCAGCGGCTGGGTTGAGACAGCGGAGGGGAATCCATTGCGAGACGTAACAATTCGGGTGTCAGGAACCAACATTTCAGCCAAAACGACTCGGGAAGGCGTGTTCCTTCTACCAAATGTTCCTGTCGGAGAGGCCGTGCTGGAAGTTGATCCATCCACGCTAGCCTCACCGATTAGCTTTCCGAAGGTATTGCTGAAGACATCTGTCAAGGCGGGCCAGGATAACCTCTTGCCTTATGCGATTACCCTCCAGGGGGACTCAGGGGCATCTGTGTTTATTCCGGCGGAGGGCTTAGCCTCTGACACAAGATTAACGGTGAATTCTACGATTTTCAGTTCACGATTTGGGAGTACCATTTCTGTAACGATCCCGAAAGGTACGACCGTCCGATTTGCAGATGGGCGCACCAGCGGATTGATTACCTTAACCAATGCTGGTCTAAAAGTTCCCGGTCGCTTTCCTGCGGGCACAAACTCACTCACCGAAGTGGCTCAATTGACGCCATTTGGTGCCCATTTTAGTAAAGGGCTTGATCTGGATTATGAGAATGCGGGAACGGGTCATAGCTTGTTTATGCTGGATCGGGAAGTGAATCGCTCATCGCTTGGGCGTTTTATTGAACTCCCAAATGTCCAGGCGGTCGTAACCCTGGGGCCGACAGGCGGTCGCTCCTCCAGCTATACAACTACAGGGCCGATTCAGGATACGGGGTATTACTACATGTCGGATAGAAGTCCTGACATCAGTTTGACTCAACTTGGACAGGTGGTGGATGCGGATGGATTGCCGGTCAAAAATGCACTGGTAGTCAATCAAAGAGGAAATGCGCAGACGGATGAACTGGGGTATTTCTTTACTCGTGGCGGAGGCTATGTTTTGGGCGCAAGTTACCTGCGTCCATCAGGTCGCGTAGAACGAGTTAAATTAGCAAGCAGTATTTCGGATCCTTACCTGCCAGTTTCTTCATTAGTCCTGCCCTCGTATGAAACGAATCGTTCGCCTTTACTCTTAACCCCTGTCAGCGTTGCAATGAATGTAAATGAGGCCAGGGATGTAGCGATTTTTGTTGATGATCCTGACGTTAACGATAGCTTACAGATTGATGTATCAGGCCCCCCGAATATATCTCTGCTTCCGGGGACAGGAGGCGTCTTTACTATTCGCCTCACTCCCAAAAGTGGAGGTTCGTTTACCATAAAAGTGACGGTAACAGATAGTCAGGGCAAGCAAACTTTGCGCGACATCCCGTTGATTGTGAATGCGCCAAACAGCGCACCGACGCTTACAGTTCCGGGGGCTCAAAATGTCAAAGTTGGGCAAACGGTCAGCTTCGATGTCTCCGCAACTGATCCTGATCCTGGGCAGACAATTACCATTGTCGCAATGAACATGCCGCTTGGTTCCTCGTTTACTCCTGCCAGTCCGGTGGGGGCGTTGACCGGGACATTTAGTTGGACACCGAGTGCTAATCAGGTGGGAGCCGTTACGGTGACTTTTACAGCCAGTGATAATGCCTCCCCATCCTTAAGCGAAAGCAAGACAGTGACGATCACGGTGACCCAATAACGCGATAGGCGAATCTACTTCAGTGAAGGGCTGCAAGCCGGAATCAGCTTGCAGCCCTTTTGCTTCTGCACGTCACACGGTACAATCTCGCACTCTTAACGCACTCTTCCACTGCACAATTTACAAACTTATTTGCAAAGGACACAACAACAGTTATGGCTGAAGCTTTTCCCAAGATTAAGACAATCAACTACGAAGGAACCGATTCCAGAAATCCATTTTCGTTCAAGCATTACAACCCGGATGAACTCGTCGAAGGCAAAACGATGCGGGAGCATTTACGCTTTGCTTCCTGTTTCTGGCACACGATGCGAGGACGGGGTTGGGAGATTTTTGGAATGCCGACGGCAGTGCGCCCGTGGGATGATTTTAGTGAATCCATTGAGATGGCACAGACACGCATCAACGTGTTTTTTGAGCTGCTCGAAAAATTGCAGATTGATTATTACGCCTTTCACGACCGCGACGTTTCGCCCGAAGGCAAGAACCTGAAAGAGACGAACAAAATCTTTGACAAGGTCACGAAGATGCTGGCCAAAGCGCAAAAGAATTCCGGCAAGAAATTGCTCTGGGGAACGGCCTGCCTCTTCCAGCATCCGCGCTTTATGCACGGCGCAGCGACTTCGCCAAATCTGGATGCGTTTGTGTATGCGGCGGCGCAGGTCAAAAAAGCCATTGAAGTTACGCACGAACTGGGCGGCGAAGGCTATGTTTTCTGGGGCGGGCGCGAAGGCTATTTCTCGTTGCTGAACACCGACCTCAAGCGCGAATTGGATCACCTCGGCGCGTTTATGCACATGGCGGTGGATTACAAAAAGAAGATCGGTTTCAAAGGCCCATTTTACATTGAGCCAAAACCGAAGGAGCCGACCAAGCATCAATACGATTCAGACGCCGCTGCGTGCCTGAACTTCCTGCGCGAGCACAAGCTGATGAACGATTTCAAGCTCAACATTGAAACCAATCACGCGCAAATCGCCGGGCACACGATGCAGCACGATTTGGAAGTGGCCATCGCGGCAAATGCGCTCGGTTCTGTAGACGCGAACATGGGCGATTGGCAATTGGGCTGGGACACCGATCAATTCCCGACCGATCTGTACATCACCTCGCACGTGATGCTGTGCATTTTGAAGATGGGCGGCTTAACGACTGGCGGCTTGAACTTCGACGCGAAAGTCCGCCGCGAAAGCTTTGAGCCGGATGATTTGTTCCTGGCGCACATCGCCGGAATGGACACCTTCGCACGTGGATTGAAAATCGCGGCGAAGATTCGTCAGGACGGGCGTATCGCTGATTTCGTCAAGGGACGCTATTCCTCGTGGGATAGCGAACTCGGCAAGAAAATCGAGAAGGGCAAAGCGAGCTTTGAAGAACTCGAACCGCTGGCCCTGAAGATGGGCGAGGTCAAGACGAATCGCAGCGGTCGGCAGGAATACCTGGAAAACCTCTTCAACGAATTTATTTAAGCGCAATGGAAACGCGAAGCGCCTGGGGACGCCTGCGCCCTCAGGCGCTTCGCGTCGCCCAGTGCTTTGCGTGCTCACGCATTTACCCAAGTGAGGATAATTTGAACTTTCGCACATTTAACGGAACCGATTTTCAGACTTCAGAAGTGGGCTTAGGTTGCTGGCAACTCGGCGGCGCAGATTGGGGCGATGTCTCTGATGCGCAGGCACACGACATTCTGACGGCAGCCGTCGAGAGCGGCGTAAATTTCTTCGACACGGCGGATGTCTATGGTGCAGGTCGCAGCGAGGAATTGATCGGCAAATTTCTCAAGGAAACCAAAGCCGAAATCTTCGTTGCCACCAAGCTTGGCCGATTGAATTTGTACCCTGACAAATACACCGAAGCCACGATTCGTGCCGCGACGGAAGCCTCCTTGCAGCGGTTGCAGGTTGAGTCGCTTGATTTGACGCAATTGCACTGCATCCCGACAGAAGTGCTGCGGCAGGGCGAGGTGTTTGAATGGCTCAGAAAACTGAAACAGGAAGGCAAAATCAAAAGCTTCGGCGCATCCGTCGAATCAATGGAAGAAGCGCAGGTTTGTTTGCAACAAGACGGCTTGAGTTCGCTGCAAATCATCTTCAATGTGTTTCGGCAGAAACCGATTGCGACCATCTTTGACGAAGCCAAACAGAAGTCAGTCGCGTTGATTGTGCGCCTGCCACTCGCCAGCGGTTTGTTAAGCGGCAAGCTGACGAAAGCCGCAAGCTTTCCGGCTAACGATCACCGTAATTACAACCGCGATGGCCAGTTTTTCAATGTCGGCGAAACCTTTGCCGGATTACCGTTTGAAAAGGGAATTGAACTGACCGAAGAACTGCGCGCGTTCGTGCCCGAAGGAATGGCGATGGCGCAATGGGCGATGCGATGGATTTTGGATTTCGATGCGGTGACGGTCGTCATTCCCGGCGCTACGAAAATCTCACAAGTGCAATCGAATGCAAGTTCCTCAGCGTTGCCACCGCTGGACGGTGAATTGCACGAAAAGTTGTCTGCCTTTTACGCAGAAAAAGTGGCGGCGAACATTCGCGGCCCGTATTAGAAGTGCATGGAGTACAAGCTTCAGCTTGGCTTTTTTCCAAATCAACGTAAAACCAAGCTGAAGCTTGTACTCCATGCAGTTTAGCCCTGATGCTTGGAGTTGGGATGAAGCGGATATTTCCAATCACATTGTTGTTAGCTTTGATACCAATTGTATCGAGTGCCCAAACCTCGACAGGATTCGTGACCGGGCGGATCACTGAACGCATCACGGGCCAGCCTGTCGCCAACGCCAAAATTATCATCGAAAGCCAGCCGGAAATTACGACCGATCCAGATGGTCGCTATCAAATTGAACTGCCGCCGGGAACCTATCAAGCCAAAATTTCCGCTTCAGGCTACGCCCCGCAAGTAATCGGAGCGATCAGCGTCACTGCGAAATATACGTCGGTGTACGATGTGAAGCTGGATGTGCAGGTGACGGATGAAACCACAGTCACGAGTGGCTATTTTCAGACGACAACGGATCAACCGCTGAGCAATGTTTCATTACGCCGCGCTGAAATTCGCGCCATGCCGGGCAGCGGAGGCGATGTATTGCGCGTCATTGGTTCTTTGCCGGGCGTGACTTCGGTTGGCGCACAATATGGCGATTTGCTGGTTCGTGGTGGAACGCCAAATGAAAATCTGACGTTCATTGATAACATTCCGATTGGTGATTTTACCTATTTCACAGATCAATATGACGGCGGCAAAGGCGGACGCGGCGCGGTGCTGGCTCCTGACGTATTTGATCGGCTGGAATTTTCGGCAGGCGGCTTTGGCGTGCGCTACGGGGATCGAATGTCTTCGGCGCTGGATGTGACGTTGCGCAACGCGAATCGCAAGCGGATTCAAGGCAGCCTGTTTACGGATTCCGGCAATGCTGGCGCGAGCGTTGAAATCCCCCTGGGCAAACGCGCCGGATGGTTCTTTTCCGCCCGGCGCAGTTACATTGATGTCGCGCTTGACCTCTTCAACATCGGCGACATCGGCAAGCCGCGCAATTTGGATTTCATCAACAAATTCGATTTTGATTTGGCGGCGCGGCATAAGCTGACCGTCACGGCAATGAATTTCAATGATCGCGCGACAGTACCACTGGAATCGGCGCAGAAAATCGGTTCACGCCGTGATCAACTCATCACCGAACGCTCCAGCCATCGCACCGTGATCGGCGCTACCTTGAGTTCGACACTAGGAGAAAAAGCGTTTTCCAATCTAACCGCTTGGGGAATTTCGGAACACAACGATGGCAGTTTTTTACGGCTGGATCAGCGCACGCTGCAACGACAGCGCGATCTGCGCGAATCGAATTTTGGCCTCAAAGAAGAGCTGACGGCATCATTTTCGCCTCGGCTGAATCTTGCGGCAGGCGGCGGCATCAGCATTCAGCAGGGCAGCTTTTATACGTTCGAGCGAAACGGCGTTGGTTACAGTTTAGTCGGTGAAGAATACTTCGCTGCCACGCGCAGCAATAGTTTTCGTTTGGCGCAAACGGCGAATGCGTATGGCTACGCGCAACTTGCGGTGCAAATCAATTCGCAGTTTTCGATTACGCCGGGCATTCGCCTGGATCGGTATGGATTGACCTCGCAAACGCTGGTTAGCCCGCGCATCAGTGCGCGATACCGATTCGCTTCAAAATTAGCGTTTAATTTTGCGAGTGGGATTTATCGCCAACCGCCCAGCACGTATGTGTTTTCGCTCAGCGAGCAGAATCAGAATCTGAATGCCCAGCGGGCAACGCACATTATCGGCGGCATTGAATGGCTGGCCACAGAAGATGTGCGAGTCACGGTCGAGGCATTTCAGAAGAGCTACGGCAATCTGAATTTGCAGCCGACAAGACTCACGCCGAATTATGTGGGGACGGGCGAAGGCTATGCACGCGGAATCGAAATCACGGCGCAGAAAGCTCTGGCGGGACGTTGGGCAGGGCAGGCGGCGTATTCATTTTCCCAGTCGAAGCTTCGGTTTGCTCCGACTGGTTTTCATTTTCCCAGCGATACCATTCGCCCGCATCAATTGACTTTAATTGGCATGACACGGCTGAAGGGGTTCAGTTTTGCGGCCAAAATGCGTGTTGCCAGCGGATTGCCGTATTCAAAATTAACGGTGCAATCAACGACCACCACGCCGATTGTCAGAACCTGGGGGCTGGCGTCTGAGGCAGATCGAAATTCGCTGCGGTTCTCGAAATACTTTCAATTGGATTTGCGCGTCGAGAAGAAATTCGATTTTCACCGCTGGTCGTTTGCGCCATATGCCGACTTTTTCAACCTGACCCGCTATCGCAACATCACGGATGTTACCTACCGCAACCTGACTTCTCCCAGCTTCCTCTCCGAACGCAAAATCATTCCAATCATCGGGGCACGTGTCGAGTTTTGATGTGACAATGCAGGAACTGCCATAGCCCCGGCTTGGGGAATTGCTGAAGTCATTGTAAAGTTCACGCCGTCTCAACCGATGTACAACGAACGTCCCGTTTGTTGCTGGCTTCAATTGCTGTACGTTTACCAAAAAAACAATTGCGTATGCCCGAAGAGAAACAAACTACCGACCAATCACCCATAACGAAAAAGGAAATTCTGGGATGGTGTATGTATGACGTAGCCGATTCGGCATTCACGACCGTCATCGTCACTGCTTTGTTTGCGCCCTATTACAGCAAAATTGTTGTTCAGGACCCAAATCGCGCAGATTTTCTGTGGGGATTGGCGGCTTCAATTTCTGAAATTATTGTTGCAGTTCTGGCCCCAATTTTAGGAGCGATTGCTGATTTTTCCGGCAGTCGCAAAAAGTTTTTGGGCGTTTGCGCCATGACGATCATTTTCTTCACGGCTGCGTTGTGGTTTGTCGGCCCTGGCGCTGTGACGTTGGGCCTGACGCTGTACATCATTGCCAATATCGGCTTCGCTGGCGGCGGCGTATTTATTGACAGCTTCCTGCCCGGCATCTCGAATGAGAAGAACGTCGGGAAGATTTCGGGAATGAAATGGGCGTTTGGTTACACCAGCGGCTTGGTTTGTATGGTGCTGATCTCGCTGGTATTTGGGCTGGCCGATAACATTGTCGTGAATCCAACCTCGGAGCAGTTATCCAAAGCGCGCCTTATCCCGGTTGTCGTCGCTGTGTATTACGCCATTGCGGTGATCCCAACGTTTCTATTCTTGCGCGAACGCAGCGTCCCGCAACCATTGCCAGCCGGAGAAAGTTACCTGACTGTTGGGTTCAAGCAGTTGCTCAAGACGCTCAAAAACATCAAACGGTATCGTGAATTGGTGAAATTGTTGATTGCCTTTCTGGTTTACAACGATGGCGTTGTGACGGTGATTTACTTTGCTGCGCTGTATGCGACAACCACGATTGGTTTCACAGGCGAAGACATCGCCATCATGTTTATTTTGCTGAACGTCGTTGCCGCAATTGGGGCGTTTTCGTTTGGCTGGATTGCGGATCGCATCGGGCAGAAAACCACGATTTACATTTCGCTTGTGATTTGGATTATTGCGGTTGTGATCGCGTATTTTTCTTATACGAAAGCCACGTTTTATGTCGCCGCTGTGTTCGTCGCTTTGGGGATGGGCGCGACGCAATCCGTCACGCGGAGTTTGTTGGCATTATTTACGCCAAAGGCAAATGCTGCCGAATTTTTCGGGTTTCTTGGAATTGCAGGCAAGGCGCTGGCGTTCCTGGGGCCACTGGTTTTTGGCACCATTTCCAATGTCACAGGCAGCCAGCGTCCCGCGATTCTTTCCATCGGCGCATTTTTCGTGGTTGGAATTATTTTGCTTTCGTTCGTCAACGAAAAGGCCGGAAAAGAAGCGGCGAGAATCCCGGTAGCCGTCGAATGAAAAAAAGGCGTGAGTTGATTTCTCACGCCTTCGATTTTGTTTCGGTTGGTTTGCCTCAGGCTCCTTCTGAACCCGCTTTCTTTTCTTTCTTGAATCCTTCTTTGAGCGAGGCCTTGAAGTAATCCCGATTTAAGCGGGCAATGAAATCCTGGCCAATTTCTTTTGGGCAGGCAGCTGAACAGGAACCTGTATTTGTACAAGCGCCAAAGCCTTCCTGATCCATTTGTGCGACCATGTTCAGCACACGCCGATTTCTTTCGGGCTGACCTTGAGGCAATAAGCCCAGATGGCCGACCTTGGCCGCGACGAACAGCATTGCTGAGCCATTTTTACAAGCCGCAACGCACGCGCCACACCCAATACATTGCGCTGCGTCCATCGCTTTATCCGAATCTTCCTTCGGCACCAGGATCGCGTTGGCATCAGCGGCGGCTCCGGTTGAGATGGAGATAAATCCCCCTGCCTGAATAATGCGATCAAATGCACCGCGATCTACGACTAGGTCTTTGAGTACCGGGAAAGCCTGCGCGCGCCAGGGTTCAATCATGATTGTGTCGCCATCCCTGAAAGAACGCATATGCAATTGGCACGTCGTACAAGCTTGAAGTGGGCCATGCGGTGTGCCGTTGATCACCAGCGAACAGGTGCCACAGATGCCTTCGCGGCAATCGTGGTCAAAGGCAATTGGCTCTTCTCCGTTTTTTTGTAACTCTTCGTTTACGACATCCAACATCTCCAGAAAAGACATATCCGGGCTGATGTCGTGAGCTTGGTAGGTAACAAATTTACCTGCATCTACGGCGTCTTTTTGCCGCCAAACTTTAAGTGTGAGATTCATGAAATTCCTCAGAGAGGACATCGGAATTAGGTTTGGAAATTTAGGGATCGCTTTGCTGCTAACCCCTAACCCCTAAATCCTAAATCCTAAATCCTATTTGTAGCTTCTCGTCGCCATTTTGATTTCTTCATAGGTCAACGGCTCTTTATTTAGCTCAGGATAATTATCTAAGCCTTTATATTCCCACGCAGCGACATACGAGAATTTATCGTCCTGGCGCAATGCCTCGCCATCTTCCGTTTGAAATTCTTCACGGAAGTGGCCTCCGCAGGATTCAGCGCGATGCAGCGCGTCGTAGCAAAGCAACTCACCGAATTCAAGGAAGTCGGCCACTCGTCCGGCTTGTTCCAACGCTTGGTTCAGTTCGCCATTCTCGCCCAGCACATTGACGTTTTCCCAAAACTCCTGTCGTAAAGCTGGAATTTCCATTAACGCTTCGTGTAAGCCTTTCTCGTTGCGCGCCATCCCACATTTTTCCCACATGATTTTGCCGAGAGAGCGGTGGAAGTCGCGAACTGTTCGTTTGCCGCGAATCGAAAGTAACTTTCGGGTGCGAGCGTTGACTTCATCCTCAACCTGCTTGAACGCGGGATGATCTTCTGTGGGACGATTCTTCGGATGCGAAGCGAAGAAATTTCCAATCGTGTAGGGAATCACAAAATAGC
Organism: Acidobacteriota bacterium; assembly: GCA_018268995.1. Lineage (GTDB taxonomy): Bacteria > Acidobacteriota > Blastocatellia > RBC074 > RBC074 > JAFDVL01. The sequence goes on from JAFDVL010000049.1 coordinate 50,793, forward strand.
CATCGGCTAATCCCTGCATCAACGCCGAAGCGCCGAGGCGATTTGCCCCGTGATCCGAGAAATTCGCTTCGCCCATCACAAACAGGCCGGGAATATTGCTCATTAAATTGTAATCTACCCACAATCCGCCCATCGTATAGTGAACGGCGGGATAAATTCGCATTGGCACGCGGTACGCATTTTCACCTGTGATGCGCTCGTACATATCAAACAGGTTGCCGTACCGCTCCCGAATCTTGTCTTCGCCCAGCCGATTGATGGAGGCCGAGAAGTCGAGGTACACGCCCAGGCCTGACGGGCCTACGCCGCGCCCATCATCACAGGCTTCCTTGGCCGCGCGGGAAGCAATGTCGCGCGGTGCAAGGTTGCCATAGCTTGGGTATTTGCGTTCAAGGTAATAGTCTCGTTCGTCTTCTGGGATTTGATCCGGTGCGCGATGATCGCCTTTGTTTTTCGGTACCCAGACGCGTCCATCATTGCGTAACGATTCTGACATCAACGTCAGCTTGGATTGATGATCGCCCGTGACCGGAATGCAGGTTGGGTGAATTTGTGTGTAGCAGGGATTCGCAAATGCCGCTCCTTTTTTGTACGCGCGGAATGTCGCCGTCACGTTGCACCCTTGCGCATTTGTCGAGAGGAAGAACACATTGCCATATCCACCCGTCGCCAGAATTACTGCATCCGCCGCGTGAGAACTAATTTTCCCCGTTACTAGATCACGCACGACGATTCCCTTGGCATAGCCATCCACAATCACCAAATCCAGCATTTCGGTGCGCGGATACATCTTCACTCCGCCTGCTGCAATTTGCTTGCACAACGCTTGATACGCACCGAGCAAGAGCTGTTGCCCTGTTTGGCCACGCGCATAGAACGTACGTGAAACCTGTGCGCCGCCGAAAGAACGATTGGTCAATGTCCCGCCATATTCACGGGCAAAGGGAACTCCCTGCGCAGCACACTGGTCAATGATGTTCACGGAAACTTCAGCCAGGCGATGCACGTTGGCTTCGCGCGCGCGGAAGTCGCCGCCTTTGATCGTGTCATAAAAAAGGCGATACACGCTGTCGCCATCGTTCTGATAATTCTTTGCTGCGTTGATGCCACCCTGTGCTGCAATGCTGTGCGCACGACGAGGGCTGTCCTGATAGCAAAAGGCTTTGACCTGATAACCTAGCTCGGACAATGTTGCCGCCGCCGATGCTCCGGCCAGGCCAGTGCCAACGATGATGACCTCGTACTTCCGTTTGTTGGCTGGATTGACCAGTTTGGATTCCTGCTTGTACTTGCCCCACTTCTGTCCAACTGTGCCAGAAGGGATATTGGAATTGAGTGTGATTGCCATAATTTTATTTTACGATGCCTGTTAAGACTGCAAGGACGATTGCGCAATTGCCCAGGAAAATAACTGCTGCGGCAATCTTGGCAAAACGGTTGATGACCATGTCGTATGCACCATTTTTAATTCCCAACGATTGAAACATGGAACCGACACCGTGTGCCAGATGCATACAGAGCAACGCCATCGCCACCAGATAAAAGATTGCCACGAACGGATTGCTGAATCCCTGCACCATCATCCCGAAGACATCGTGCATTCCCTCGCGCCGAAGTTGCAGCAAGGAGAGGTCAATCAGACCAACGGTATAGTGCAGCAAGTGGAAGACAATAAAAATCAGCACAATCGTTCCGCTGATGGCAGTGGTACGCGAAGTGACCGACGCCGCGACAGGAGCCTTGCCTGAACTGTATTTTACCGGGCGGGCTGCGCGGTTGCGTGCTACCAACTGATACGCAGTGACGATGTGCAAAATCGCAATCACGAGCAAGCCCAGGCGCGCACCCCACAGGACAGCGGGTTTTGCTTTTAAGAAATGGGCGTATTCGTTGATTGCTGTGGGGCCAATAAAGATTTGCAAATTCCCCAACAAATGCACAATCACAAAGCCGAATAGCAAAAAGCCTGTAATCGCCATGATGTACTTTTTGCCTAGGGTCGAATTGAAAATTCTGGTAACAATATTCATTGGAAAGTCCCTTGAACCTTCTCCTTTTTTATCAGGATCGAAAGAGTGCCTGAAATATATGTCTGCAATTTTGAGAAATTCTGGAGAGAAATTGCGTATTGTTCGGACTCAACCGCCCGCTGTCAATTGTTTTAGGTAAGAATCCAATTTATTTACTCCTACCTGTGGTGCCACGTTGTCTACTGTACTGACAAAAATTCCGAAAGCTAGCAGGTCGTATAAACGACGGTCAAAAAACTTGACGGGGGCAACCAACGCTCGCATCAGCCCGACAGGGTATCTGATAAAGCGAGGTGTTTTACCTATGGCGTCAAAGCACAATTCGCTGATTTGACGGCGTGTAAATACATCTGGGCCACCCAGATTAAAGATTTTCTCTTCAGCCTTGATGGCTTCAACGCACCATCTGGCGACCTCGGCTTCATCAATGGGATTGGTTTGTACCTGACCATTTCCGATGAGCGGCATGATCCCTTTGCGCGCCAATTTTACGAATTCCTCAAAGATATAAAAAATCCCTGTCGGTCGAATGAGGGAATAATCCAAGCCAGACTGTTTCAGTTCTTCTTCAAAAGCCGCGTGTGCCTCACCATACACAATGCCTTTCATTTGTTCGGCCTGGAAAACGGAAACATAAATGAATTTCCTAACTTGTGCTGCTTGTGCCTCAGCCAAAAGATTTTTATTGGCCTGAAAATCAACTTCCCAGTAACCTGCTTTTCCCTTCGTTCGACCAAGTTGCAAACTGCCCCCAATCGTGGAGATTACGACATCAATGTTGGCACAGACTCCTCGGAGCGTGTGCGGCTCACAGGCATCAGCAATTATTATTTCCTCAACAGCATCTGCCAAAGCACCAAGTTTCGTGCGATCTCGTAAGACGGCTCGAACTGTGTGGCCTTGTTTCTTTAGCTCTTTGATGGTTGATTGGCCAACTTTCCCGCTGGCCCCGGCCACAAGAATCTTTGCCATGTTTCCTCCAGGATTCGGTGCCGAAAAAGTAGCAGTCTTGCTTCTATTAGTAAAATGGAAAAATATAATAACTAATATAAGGAATGCTTATGCACATCGAAACGCTCAAGACTTTTTGTGATTTGGTAGAAACAGGAAGCTTTTCCAAGGCCGCCGCGCTGAATTTTATCTCGCAATCTGCGGTTAGCCAGCAAATCAAGGCGCTTGAGTCTCGGTTTGAAAGGGAATTGATTGAGCGAAGTTCGCGCAAAATAGTAACTCTGACAGAAGCCGGGCAAAAGTTTTACCTTGAGTGCAAGGAAATCATAGAGCGTTTTCGCAATCTCGAAAATAAAATGCGCCAGCCGTTAGCTGATATTTTTGGAACGGTTCGTGTCGCTACGGTTTATAGTGTGGGCTTGCATGAAATCCCGCGCTACATCAAACAATTTATCAAAGAGCATCCGCAGGTGAATGTCCGACTGGAATATAGTCGTACCGATAAAGTCTACGAAGCCTGCCTGAACAATACGATTGATTTTGGCATCGTTGCCTTACCGCAGCGCCGCCCTCAAATTGTTGTCATCCCGCTCCGAGACGATAATTTAGTTTTGGTTTGCAGCCCTGAGCACGCGCTGGCAAATCGCCGTCGTGTCAGCATTGCAAAGTTGAATGGCGAATCGTTCATCGGGTTTGAGCGGGATATTCCGACTCGCAAAGCCATTGATCGAATTTTGAAGCGATTTCAGGTGACGGCAAATTATGCGATGGAACTGGATAATATTGAAACGATCAAGCGATCCGTTGAGGTCGGAATTGGAATTTCGATCCTCCCGGAAAATGCTGTTCAAACGGAAGTTCGCAATGGCATGTTGGCGGCCTTGAAATTTACGGAGGGCACTTTTACTCGTTCGCTGGGCATCATTCATCGCCATCAGAAAGTTTTCAGTAAAGCCGCGCAGGAATTTCTACATCTGCTCACGGCTACGCAATAAGGACGTTTATTGTTTAGGCCATCACAAGAAGTCTAATTAATTTTATGCCCTCCCTTGACGAAACAAAGGACAGTCGCTAATATCTCGGCTTTCCCTTGGACGGGAATAACAGTTTTAGTTCTTTCTTTTATTGCGACCCGTTCGTCTAGCCCGGTCCAGGACATCGCCCTTTCACGGCNNACACGGGTTCAAATCCCGTACGGGTCGCCACCTGAGATGAAACGCTGAAATAAAATGTGAGCTTGGGACTCGCACTTTCTTTCAGCGTTTTTCATTTATGACGCATTATTTTGACGCCGTTTGCCCCAGCCAGGCGTGTATACGCTGGTGGCTGATTTGGGCAAACGGCGTTTGCTTTTCGGTGCCAGCCCGGTAAAATTCCTTGGGCAGGAGAAAGATCGAATGAAGAAATTTTGGTATCAGATATTCTTCGCCATCCTGGTATTACTTGTCGCAAAGGACTCAGTACGCGCTGCGGACGAAATTTTATTACCCCTTCCTTTTGAGAACATCTCTGGTCGTTCGGATTATCAATGGATAAGCGATAGTTTTGCGATAGCCCTGGCTGATTTGCTGGATACGCCGGGCTTAGTTGTCTTGTCTCCTGATGAGCGATTACTGGCCTGTGACAGGGCTGGAATTCGTCCTTGCGATTCGCTCACGCTGGCGGCTAAGTTGCGACTGGCTGAATTCGCGCAGGCGAATCTTGTTTTGATTGGAACCTTTGAAATCAGCGGTGAAAATAATTCTACAACGTTGGCCGTGACGGCGAAATTAGTGGAAACGCGCGAAGGCCGGGTCGTGGGAAAGTCATTCAATTTCAGCGGGCCAATCGGGGATTTGCAAACCTTACAGGGCTTATTAGCCTGGAGCATCTTGTATGAACGCGATCCCGCATTGCCGTATTCGCAAGATCAGTTCAAACGACGTGCGCGACGAATTCCATTACGCGCCTTTGAGTTTTATGTCAAATCCCTACAGGCGACCGATTTGCAATCCCGCGAAATCTTTTTGAAGCGTTCGATCAAGGAATATAACGAAGCCGAAAGCGTAGGGCATTATGCCCAGGCGATTTACGAATTGGGTGTCGTGGACTTTCGGCAGAAGGAATATGCAGAAGCCATTCGCAATTTTCGGGAATTGATCAAGGACGATCCGCGTTATTTAGAGTCGCTGTTTTTTCTAGGCTTAGCTGAACAGTCACAAAGCCAAATTGGAAGTGCGGCGGAAACATACGAGCGGCTGGCGGCAGCAATGCCACTGGTTGAAGTGCTCAACAATGCGGGCGCGTTGCAGATTAGCAAAGGCGATTTTGGACGAGCACAGATGTACCTGCAACGGGCGGCAGTCGCCTCGCAACAAGATGCCAGCGTTCGATTTAATTATGGCTATGCGCTTTGGCGTGATCGGAAATTTGAACAGGCGGCGAATGAATTTCAGGCTGCCGTTCAAATAAACCCAAAAGATGGCGAAGCACAATATTTGCTGGCAGAAAGTTTGTCTGCGATTGGGAAGAAAACCGAAAGTGAACAGGCGGATCAGGAAGCCCGTAAATTATTAAGTGCTAATAACACGTATGCACAGTGGAAAACCAAGCCTGACAAAATTCCGACCCTGATTCGGCTCAAAACAGACTATAACCGCGTAAATTTTTATCGGTTGAATCGGCAGCGGTCTTCGGCAACAAACCTACCGCCTGCTCAGACACGGCTCGCGCTGCAAAGTCTTGATCGAGCGAAGCAGCTTTTGAATGAAAAAAACGATGAAGGCGCATGGGGTGAATTGCAGAACGTCCTGAGCAATGATCCAACACTGGCGGAAGCGCATTATTTGCGTGCACAAATCTTACAGCGTCGTAGTGATATAGAAGGCGCACTGAGTGGATATGCCGCAGCTATTTACTGGAATCCGCGGCTCAGTGCCGGACATCTGGCCTTAGCAAAACTTTATTTAGGGCGTGGAGATCGAAATCGGGCAGCTTCGCACGCCAAGTTAACACTGGAAATTGATCCGCAAAATCAGGACGCCCTGGCAATTAAGCGCCAGCTGGAAGGGAATAAATAATTGAAATTTGACTGAGGCCTGGCCAGCCTTACGCCAAAAACGTGCATCCAAAGCAGCGCTGAAAAACAAGTTTTCGCGTTACAGAAGATGGAACAAAAAACAGATAAAAACCTTGAATTATTGATTAAAGAATCCTGGCTTACGCCCACTCGCAAGCGCATTCTCATTGGCGTCCTATGCTCGGCCATTGTTCATACGATTGGTTATGGCGTGTTTCGGTACGCTCCCATTGCACAATTTGCTTTTGGCTTGGGGCAGATTGAGTTTGTAGATGCGAACTATGACCGCAATATTTTAATAAAACTCTCCAAGCCAATGCGCTACCCTGGCGACTACCTTGGATTTACCTCGCCAACTAAAACGCTGGATTTGGAAAAGTTAAAGGAAGAGGAAAAGCGACGGAAGAAAGCTCTTGAGATGGCTAAGCGTCGTGAAGAATTAGCCGCCAAGAGGAAAGCAGAGGCTGCGGCTGCCAAAGCGAAAGAATCGGAAAAGCAAGCGGAGAGCACACAAAATACGGTGGCAGCGGTCACGCCAACCCCAACCCCGAAGCCAACCCCCAGCGGATTCAAACCAATCAACACCCGCCCGATTCGAGATCAAGTTCAGCGGCTCTACGAACTGAAACAGGAAGGCAAACTGGTATTTAATGAGCACAACTTGCGCGTTGGGGTCATGGGCGAAATCAAACCGGATGGATCAATTGAAAATGCCAGGGTGTTTATTCCATCAGGCAATCCGCAAATTGATAAAGCTGCCTTATCTATCCTTGATGCTGTTAGTGAAGCGAAGGCTCTAGGCCCGTTGTCGCAACTTTCTTCGCTTTCAATGATCTTAACGATAGATGAAGATCAGGCCCAACTCGTGACGGTAGGATTTGCCCCCAATCCAGAAACCGCCGGAGCCTTACAATTCCTCGCCAAACAAGCCATCAATTTAGGGAAAAAGTTGAAAGAAGCTGATCCCGCCTCAATGATTTTTCTTAATAACATTCAGATCACACAGAGCAGTAATCGTTTGACTGCCACCATTGCTGTCCCTCGGCAAGTCGCCAAAGATACCTTGGCAAAGGCGATGGCGAAGCGTAATGACCAATAGCTAAATTCCTGGTTAATGAGCTGTCATCCGGGCTTCTGCACGGCTTCATTGCATTCAGATAATCTGTCCGGGTTCAACTTTGCCGAGAACCAATTGTCAGACCAATGTACCTACAGGTATGATCTTGGATCTAACGGTTCTTTCTGGCAGGACATCTTCTGTGTTTGCCGCAGGTGAGGTCAATCACTTCGCCTGCATGAAATTCGACAGATCACAACTCGCCGTGCGGGGCAAAATCCAAGGTGTAAGGTTGGGCAGAAACTCGGAGTCACAACGATGAAGCATAAATCGCAGCTTATTACCCTCTTATTTTTCCTCCTTACTATCCTCGCCATATTTGTATGGCAGGGGCAGACGGCTTCAGCCCAAAGGGCCGTAGATTTTAACCGCGAAGTTCGCCCGATTTTGTCTGACAATTGTTTTTCGTGTCACGGCCCGGATGAGAAGTTTCGTAAGGCCCGATTGCGATTGGACACAAAGGATGGCGCGTTCTCGAAACAAGGCGTAATTGTTGCTGGCGATGCGGTCAACAGCCGCTTGATGAAGCGCATTACAACCACTGATCCAAACACGGTCATGCCTCCTGTGGCAACGGGACATCGGTTGACTCCCCAGCAAGTCGAAACGATTCGCCGATGGATAGACGAAGGCGCGAAATGGCATGAACATTGGGCTTTTGTTGCCCCAACCAGACCTGAAGTACCGCCAACCAAAGACCTCACATGGATTAATAATCCCATTGATAACTTCATTCGTGTGCGATTGGAAAAGGAACAACTGAAACCTTCTCCTGAAGCCGACAAAGTGACGCTCTTACGACGCGTCAGCTACGATTTAACCGGATTGCCTCCGACGGTCGCTGAAGTGGAGGCTTTTCTGGCTGACAATTCGCCAAAAGCCTATGAAAAGGTTGTGGATCATTTATTAGCTTCACCCCATTTTGGGGAGCGGATGGCGATGTATTGGCTGGATGTGGCGCGTTATGCCGACACGCATGGTTATCACATTGATTCGCACCGTGATATGTGGCCGTGGCGCGATTGGGTGATCAACGCCTTCAATAAGAACAAACCCTACGATCAATTCATCGTCGAGCAATTGGCCGGTGACCTTTTGCCGAATGCGACGGTAGAGCAGAAGATCGCCTCTGGCTTTAACCGCAACCACATGATCAATTACGAGGGCGGTGCCATTCCTGAGGAGTATTTGACCGAATACTTGATTGATCGGGTCGAAACGACCTCAAACGCATTTATGGCGCTGACAATGGGCTGTGCGCGTTGCCATTCGCATAAATACGATCCGATCACACAGAAAGAATTCTACCAATTCTATGCCTTCTTCAATTCAGTCAATGAAGTTGGTCTGGATGGTCGTGATGGCAATGCAAAGCCGTTTTTATCGTTGCCCTCCGAAGACCAGAAAGCAAAACAGGCTGAACTCGCCACTACAATCAAGGCCAAAGAAAAGGTGCTGGACGAAAAAGCCATCGAATCTGTCCAGTCTGCCTGGGAAAAACAATATGTTGGGAAAATCGCTGAATCCCCTCGTGAAGGGCTTGTCGCGCATTACGAAATGGATGGCAGTTTCGCTGACATCGCGGGCGGCTATCGGCACGGACGACGTTTACAAGGCAGCTCGGATTTTGGCGCAGGCAAAATAGGACGGGCCGCGTCTTTTGATGGTGACACGCAAGTAACCTTTGGACAGATCGGTCCAAGCGAGAAAAACGATTCCTTCAGCTTTGCCGTCTGGTTGCGCGGAAATACCAACCTGCCAATCACATTATTCCAAAAATCTGATGACGCGGCTTCCCGCAAGGGCTTTGAAGTCTTGCTGGACGGTTTTGAACTAATCGACGTGCAGCGTCGTGCGCCACATATCAATATTCGGTTGACGGCCAATTGGCCTGACAACGCAATTCACGTCCGCTCGAAAGATTTGATTCGCATTGTTGACTGGGGACACGTGCTTGTCACGTATGACGGTTCAGGCAAGGCGGCAGGCATTAAGCTTTATTTCAATGGCAAATCGGCAGAACTGGAAGTCGTCAAAGATTCCCTCACTGGATCAATCAAAACTGAAGCGGCTCTGATGATCGGGGACAAATCATTTGGCAGACCTTACAACGGACAGCTTGACGATTTGCGTTTTTACAATCGTGTCCTGACCACAGAGGACGCTGAGCAATTAGCCATCCATTATCCGGTACAGACGTATCTTTCCGGTGTGTTAGGGCAGCGCACCAGAGAAGAATCTGCCGCCGTCCGTGATTATTTTCTGACTTATACCGCACCTCAAGAACTTCGCGATGAATATTCGCAACTGAATGCCCTGAAGAAAAAGAAAAGCGATCTTGACCGCTCAATCCTCAACACGATGGTGATGGACGAAATGGCGAAACCGCGCGATACCTATGTTCTGGCGCGTGGAGATTATCGGAATAAGACTGAAAAGGTGTCGGCAGCCGTTCCTGCCGTTTTGCCACCGCTACCAGCAGAAGCCAAACCAAATCGGCTGGCCCTGGCGAAATGGCTGATTGATCCTTCGCATCCGCTGACCGCGCGTGTCGCAGTGAACCGTTTTTGGCAACTGATTTTTGGCACAGGCATCGTCAAAACCTCTGAAGATTTCGGTTCTCAGGGAGATCCGCCCGTGCATGCGGAATTGTTGGACTGGCTTGCGACAGATTATGCAAGCAACGGTTGGAATACCAAAGCCTTACTCAAGATGATGGTGATGAGTTCGACCTATCGCCAATCCTCAAAGGTGACACCTGAGTTGCACGAAAAAGACCCTGAAAACCGCCTGCTGGCACGTGGCCCCCGGTTTCGTTTGCAAGGGGAAATGATCCGCGATACGGCACTGGCTGTCAGCGGATTGCTCACCAATGAAATTGGCGGTCAGAGCGTATTCCCATATCAACCGCTCGATTTATGGGATGAACTAGCCTATGGCGATGGGTTTACTGCGCAAAAATATGCGCTGAGCAAAGGCAAGGATTTATATCGCCGTTCGATGTATACCTTCTGGAAGCGAACTGTGCCACCAGCCACACTGAATACTTTCGATGCGCCCGACCGCGAGAAATGTGTCGTTCGCCGGCCCGTAACCAATACTCCCTTGCAGGCATTGATTACGATGAACGATCCGACGTACATCGAAGCTGCCCGCGTCTTAGCCGAAAAAACACTGCGCGAAGGTGGCACCGATCTCAATAGCCGGATTACCTTTGCCTTCCGTCAGGCGACAGCGCGCAAACCAACTGCCCAGGAACTGACTGTGCTCAGGGATTTGTACGTTCGCCAGCTTGTGATTTATCGCAAAGACCTGAAGGCGGCTGAATCGCTGTTATCTGTCGGTGAATCAAAATCAGAGGCCAAAATTGAAAAGCCCGTGTTGGCTGCCCTGACAATGGTCGTGAGTACGATTTTGAATTTAGACGAGACGGTAACCAAGGAATAAGGCGCGGTCGGATTAGGCCAAACTGCCAGACAATGATCGGTGAAGCCTCACCCTTCACCCAGATAAAAATATCGCAGCACGAACACCACCGCGAGCACATACACCAGCGGGCTAACTTCACGCCATCGTCCCGTCAAGGCCTTGAGGATTGGATAGAGAATAAATCCCAGCGCCAACCCATTCGCAATCGAAAAAGTCAGCGGCATTGCCAGCATAGTTAGCAGCGCGGGGATCGCTTCTGTCAGATCATCCCATCGAATAGATGTCACAGAACGCATCATCAGCGCCCCCACAATGATCAAGGCCGGAGCCGTTGCAATTGCCGGAATCACTCCAGCAACGGGGGAAAGAAATGCTGCCAATACAAACAAGATCGAAACTGTAATTGCAACAAGACCCGTGCGCCCGCCTTCACTCACGCCTGTGGCGCTTTCGATGTAGGTGACAACGGTTGAAGTCCCAAAGATTGAACCTACAATCGTTGCGATTGAATCACACAGCAAGGCCCGATTGATTCGTGGCATTTTTCCTTCCTCGTTCAAATAGCCTGCTTGTTGCGCCAACCCCATCATCGAACCGATGCAGTCAAACATGTCTACGAATAAAAAGACAAAGACGACATCCAATAATCCCAGACTGAGTGCGCCGCGAATATCCAACTGAAGGAATGTTTCGTGCCAGTTCGGAACCTCAATTAGTTTGGTGGGAAGTCTGGATAAGCCCAGCAAGATAGATGCAGTCGTGACCGCCAGAATGCCTAAAATAATTGCTGTTTTGAATCCTCGCGCCATCAACGCGCCGGTCAAAATTAGTCCGAGCAATGCCAGCAGCACAGGCTTGGATGTGACTGCGCCAAGTGTCACAAAGGTCGAAGGCGATGCTGCAATGACCCCCGCATTTTTGAGGCCAATAAATGCAATGAACAATCCGATACCACAGGCGACAGCTGTTTTCAGCGTCATCGGAATCGCATCCACAATCAGCGCGCGAATTCTTGCAAGCGTGAGTAATAGAAAGACAACACCTGAAATAAACACTGCGCCCAGGGCAACACGCCAGTCGTGTTTTAGTCCGAGCACCACTGTGTAAGTGAAATACGCATTCAATCCCATTCCAGGTGCCAGCGCGAAGGGATAATTTGCCAGTAACCCCATCAGCAATGAACCCACAGCCGCTGCAAGACAAGTGGCAAACAATGCGCCGGAAAAGGGAACACCTGCTTCTTTCAAAATCGAAGGATTAACAAAAATAATGTAAGCCATTGTCAGAAAGGTCGTGATTCCGGCAGCGATTTCACTGCGAATGGAAACCCCCTGAACGGATAACCCAAAGTACCGATCAATGGCGTTTGGCAGGGAAGCAGAGATGATGTGGGTCGTCATTTTGTAAATTGCAGAGTTGCTAATTCGGTTCTTACAAGAGCAGCGTTTCCACGCGATGAGCATGCACCATTTCTTCACAGGGCGACCAGACAAAGATTGTGAAACGCCCGTCCTGTGATGCGACCAATGCCACAGAATCGGGCTGGTCTTTGACAAACTGTGCGGCTGAAAGATGACGTGTTCCGCCAAGCTGTTCCGGGTCTATCACCAGGGCGGAAGCTCCGATGACAGGCTCCGTCACGATGACACGCTCGACACGTTTGCCCCCTTTTCGTCGCACGATTTTGGCCCCAAATGCGAGGAGTTCAAATTGATCATTCATCAATGCCGCCCCATCCACCGCCGTCAGCCCCGCAACGGCTGCCACCGAACGACGTAAGGCTTCCTGCCACGGGCGGCTGCTTCGATTCGCTTCATCCTGTCGCATCAGCTCAGTCAGTTCGGCGAACGAGGGTTGGATGGCGTAAAGCAACGGGTGGCGAATGGAATCTCGCCATGTAGTAGACTTTTGCGGAATAACCAGCAATGCTCCCCCTCTGCCGTGGGCGCGCATAGAAACTGCCAGCTGCACCAGGATATTGACGGAATCCGTCGCAGAACCAAACCCCAGCAGGGAAGTCAGCATCGCCGGGCAATCGGGTAAGCTGGCATCTTCTTCGTCTACATACTTGATGTCATCCCCTTTGAGGACGGCCACATTGACAAACTTGCTGGGGTCTTGTCCGCGACGATATTTAATGACCAGCAGCCCCGGCTCAACGACTTCGAGCACAAAGCATAGTTTGGGGATGACGCGCGTCGTACCCCAGGCACAGAGGTCGTCGCCACTTTTCCACACGCCCAGATGAATGCCCGGACGCTCTACTGCTGGAGCAAGGCGCGATAGCGCCGATGGGGTCAACTGCAATGGTCGCTCAAATGTGAGTGGATTCTCTGCCTCTTCCGGGGGCAAGAGCGCCAGTGAGATTTTCGGGAAATACCCTTCTTCCTGGCGTAGGCTAGCCCAGAAAGCACCATCAATAATGGCTTCAATCGTTGCCGCGTCGGGGGCAGGGGCCAAAGGTTCGTCCGACAAATGACGAACTGCGGCCAGATGCTGAGCAAAGTACTTTTCCATTTCTCGTGCCACTGCGCGCGAGGCTGGATACGAAGGTCCTGTCATAATGTGTTGTTCCTGCCGTCAGCTTAAATCGAATGAGACAAATTGTCGAAGGCGCTTACGGGAAGGAAATACCAGCTTCGGCCAGTTTGATGATCTCATTTCGGATGTCTTCATTCCTGCTGTTTTGAGAGACATCTAGTTCCTCCGCCATTTGCTTGATTGTTTCAAGATTTCCCCTGGCACGGCCTAGCCAGCGCACGTTTACCTGATGCTCAAAGAGGAAATTTTTGGCACATTCCTGCAAATGACCTGGGTCTTGGGCGAGTAAAGTACGTTTGTTGATTTCGTGAAAATAGCCGAGCAGATGCGTCGTATTGCCAAGCTGCGCCAGATTTTGGATGTCTTTTAATGCGTCAAGATAAATGGCACTTTCTGCCTGACATCGCTTCGCCATTTCTTCCGCCTGGCGAACGCGTTCAAGCAACTCAACCGCTGAATGTTCAGGAGGATTCGTCATGGATAGATTCCTTTCGCTTGGAAAAATGCTTTCTATAGTTTTTTAGAATAAGAATTTCCGGCGGCGCCTTGTATCCTGTCCAGTCTGCGGAACAATCTTTCTCTAAATTTAAAGAGGACGCGAATCCAAGTTTTGCTGGATCGCAGCCACGGCTATTTTCTTATGTGTGAAGTGTCTTCGCAATAAGATGAGATGGATTACCGAAGATGCACACTTCCGAGACCACCGTCGACACTAATCCCTTGTCCTGTCATGAATAGGGCTTTTATTTCCATGCAGATTAAGGCAAAGGCTTTCTTTTTTTACCTGTTTTTCAGATAATCGCGCTCTGGACAATAAATTTGCCAAACTCAAAACAGCCAAATAAACCGAAAAAGCCATTGTTAAGGATATTGTTAATGTTCTTGAAATAAGAGTAATTCAGATGGAGGAGATGGATTATGGACATCGTTTCTCAGAGATCATCCCCCCGATTTAAAGCAGACGGCCACCTGGAAAGAAGGACGAGGAAAAGGCTTGAGATCTACAAAGATGTGATCCTTGATTGGGCCTTCGCGCTTGGAATGGTTCTGACAGGGCTGATTGCCACTATCTGGATCACTATCAAAACCGTGCCGTATGCGAGCGATTCTGTCTGGGCAATCTATGCCTTTTTATTCGCTGTATCGGTCGGTGGGCTATTAGCGTATTTCCCTGGTGCCATTGTCGGAGAGATTTTTTCTGCCCTCATAGAAGCGGGCTTATCACTTCTCAAAGCGATTTATGGTTTTAAGAGAATTCACGTTCAGTTTGTCGAAGATGAAATTCGCTCTAGCTTGAGATATGCGCCTAGTATTCGGCGTTTAAGGAGGCGTGTGAGAATCGTTTCCTGATTTCAAATTTCCTCATTAATAGAGAAGTAAAAGTCTTGATCAGAGTTGCTTATTTTGACCAAAGTGCACTAAGTGATCTTTGCCTCGAATGGCCACTTTCATCCGTTTACAACACAATTCATCGTGCCGTATACAAGGGCATAATAACAATCCCCTTTAGTGTTTCAATAATTGAGGAGTCATTACCTGTCCTAAAATCCACATCTAAGCTACGACGTGAAGCTAATTATTGCATTTTCGAAGAGCTATTTTCTCCAGGATTGTGGATACGCCCACACACTCGCTTATTGAAAGAAGAGTTCTTTGCCTATGCCACTTACCAAAAGCCACCTGCGCGCTGGGCTCCAGGAATGGACTGGAGTAAGTATTTGAAACCAGAGCCAGAGAGGGAAGCTGAGGTGCTTAAGTGGATTGAAGAATCTGCCAAAGAAAAAAACAATAACTTACTTCAAATGAACGCATGGCGTAAGTTTAGTGACTCAGTTCAAGATAAATCACTTTATAAAAAGGATTTTTCCTATTGGTGGAAAACTTTAAGTCGGGCTTTTGTCGAAAGCCAAGCTCAGTTTTTTGGGATTTTGAAGGAATGTGAAAAGCGAGGATTGGACGGCCTTTTAGAGCTTCCTGCTGTGCGTGTATATATTGGTTATTCCGTTTCATCTCATTACTCAAAATTTAAGCTCGGTGAGAAATTTACTAGAGGAGATTCCCGTGACCACCACCATTCCGTTCAGGCTACTGCTGCGAGTATCTTTGTAACTCACGATGTACGACTAGTGAAGATTTTGGAACGTATTCCCAACCTACCTTATTACGTTACGGATCTTGATGGATTAGTTCGATGGATTAGATTTCGTGAACGCGTGTCTTACTACGATTATCTTTCTCCTCGCTTTGATCCAAAATAAAAACCATCAAACGACCTGTTTTATACTGCATAGGCTGATGATTTTGAGCCCGTAATTTCGATCACACACGAAACGCTCAAAGAAAGTAGCTAATGAATCTAAATTGGAAGTGGGCCTGCCGCGACTCGAACGCGGGACCTACTGCTTAGGAGGCAGTCGCTCTATCCACCTGAGCTACAGGCCCTTGCCGTAGTTTCGAGTTTTGCGTTTATTTACTCCCACAAAACTCAGAACTCGAAACTCGAAACCAAAATTAAGACTGGTATTTTAGCAGCGAGTAAATGTCATAGCCAGCCAGCTTTTCGCGCCCCGGCAGAAATTCAAGTTCAACGATGAATGCCAGTCCTGAGACGTTGCCGCCTAGTTTTTCTACCAGCTTGGTCACTGCCTGGGCTGTTCCACCTGTTGCCAACAGATCATCTACGATTAAGATATTGTGGCCTTCGCCTACAGCATCTTTGTGGATTTCCAGAGTGTCGCTGCCGTATTCCAGTTCATAGCTGTAGCTTTCAACTTCGGCGGGCAATTTCTTGGGTTTGCGCACCGGGACGAAACCTGCTCCCAGGTGATAGGCCAGGGCGGGGGCGAAGATGAAGCCGCGCGATTCAATTCCGATGACGGTATCAATTTTGCGTCCGCGATATTGATCCACCAGCCGATCAATCACGGCGCGCAAACCGCTCGCATCTTTGAGCAGCGTGGTAATGTCATAAAATAAAATGCCGGGTTTGGGAAAGTCGGGGACTTCACGAATCAGCTTTTTCAATTCGAGTTCTGCATCAGTAGACATGAATAATAAATTCCTTTTTAGTGATCTATCCGAAAATCCGTGTATCGTCCTGTCACGGGTAAATCAACTTCATCCAGGCCAGTGACAGTTGCAAAAATTGGGCCTGTGGCTAAATCCTGCTTGAATTCTTCCATTGCGTCGCGCTCGCCTTCGGCAATGACTTCGACCTCGCCATCAGGCAGGTTTTTCACCGTTCCTTTGACCTGATGCCGAGCGGCGGCGCGCAAGGCGAAATACCGATAGCCAACCCCTTGTACTTCGCCTGAAATGAGAAATCGTCGCGCAACCATAGCTTTGTGAATGCCAAATGTACTTTTAACGGCGCGTCAGATTATCTGTTGGGGACTCAGCCTGTCAAACGATTCGCGACTTGGTCAAACCACAAGTTTGCGGTACATTCTCGGTGCTTGATTGCTCATCATTGGTTTGCAGATTCGACCGGAAAATTTGGGATGGATTCTGTTAGCACTTGAGAGAAAGGCGGAGTTCTCGCTTTGAAGACGTCTACGACCAGCATCGCTTCAATTCGTAAAGTCGCGTTGGCCAGTTTTGTCGGTACGACTATCGAGTGGTATGACTTTTTCTTGTATGGCACCGCCAGCGCCCTGGTATTTGGGAAGCTGTTTTTCCCGAATTACGATCCATTGATGGGAACGCTCGCCTCTTTTGGAACCTATGCGGTGGGATTTATTGCCCGCCCGATTGGCGGAATCGTTTGTGGGCATTATGGCGACCGGATTGGACGCAAATCCATGCTGATTTTTACGTTGCTGCTGATGGGGGTGGCAACTGCGTTGATCGGATGCTTACCAACCTATGAACAGATTGGAATCTGGGCACCGATCCTGTTGATTATTTTGCGGCTTGCTCAGGGATTTGCCGTCGGGGGAGAGTGGGGCGGAGCGGTGTTGATGGCAGTGGAACACGCGCCGAGTTCACGACGCGGATTTTACGGGAGCTGGCCTCAGATTGGCGTTCCGGCGGGGTTGTTGCTTTCGACTGTGATTTTCGGCCAGATTGCAAAATTGCCCGAACCCGCATTGCTTTCATGGGGCTGGCGAATTGCTTTTTTGTTGAGCATCCTGCTGGTGGCGGTGGGCCTTTTCATTCGCCTGGCAGTGGTTGAGCCGCCAATTTTCAATGAAATTAAGCAGGCGGGCGCGGCAGCTCGTCTCCCCGTGCTGGATACCATTCGCCAGCATCCAAAAAATCTGCTGCTGGCGATGGGGGCGCGGGTTGCGGATAACGCTTCTTTTTACATTTACACCGTTTTTATTCTGACGTATGCCACGACGCCGCAAATTGGATTTGCACGCTCGACGGTATTGAATGCAGTATCGTTGGCCGCTGTCATTCAGGTTTTTGCATTGCCAGTGTTTGGGTTGCTGTCGGATTTTATGGGACGACGCCCGGTCTATCTGTTTGGGGCGCTCTTTAGCGCAGCGTTCGCCTTCCCGTTCTTTTGGCTGATCGAAAGGGCGCAAACCTTCTGGCTGCTGGCGGCAATGGTCATTGCGTTAGCGATTGGACACGCGTCAATGTATGGGCCGCAGGCGAGTTTCTTTTCAGAACTGTTTGGAACGCGCGTGCGGTACACGGGGGCTTCGTTGGGGTATCAGCTCTCGTCCGTGCTGGCAGGCGGATTGTCGCCTTTGATCGCGACAGATTTATTGCGGCGAACAGGCCGTTCGTGGCCGATTGCGCTGTACATTGTCGGGATGGCGCTGGTGACGGCAATTTCTGTGTTTCTGGCGGGGGAAACCGCCCATCGTGAAATCACTTCAGGCGTCAAGCTCGCAACTGAAGAACCTGTGAATTAAGAATTCGTGAGAAACAAATGAACATACGAACCGCTCTTTTGGCCAACCTGTTGCTACTAACTTTTTGCGCGATTCCGGGATGGGCGCAACAGCCCTCTGCGACAAGCAAATGGGAAAGTGAAATCAGAAAATTTGAAGAGGCTGACCGTCAAAATCCTCCCCCAAAAAATGGCGTCCTCTTTATCGGAAGTTCTTCTATTCGCATGTGGAAAGACCTGGCCACGGATTTTCCTCAGACCAAAGTGCTGAATCGTGGTTTTGGCGGGTCTGAAATTGCAGATTCTACGTCTTTCGTTGATCGCATTGTCGTGCCTTACCAACCGCGCCTCGTCTTGTTGTATGCAGGCGACAACGACCTGGCAGCGGGGAAAACACCTCAACAGGTTTTTGAGGCGTATCAGGATTTCGTGCGGCGTATCCGCGCTAAATTGCCGAAAGCCAAAATCGGCTTTATCTCAATCAAGCCAAGTCTGGCACGGGTGAAATTGATGGAGCAGATGCGAACGGCCAATGATTTGATTCGCCGTTTTGCTGAAAAGCAAAAGAACCTGATTTTTATTGATGTTTTCACGCCGATGCTGAATGCCGAAGGGCAACCGCGCCCGGAATTATTTATTAAGGACGGGTTACATATGAACCGCGAAGGTTACGACATTTGGCGGCGGGTCGTTGCACCGTATTTGCGCTAAGAATATGGGGCGAAAAGGATTGATTATGAAGCTGCTGCAATTATTTATTTCGGTATTCCTGCTTATTCCTGTCGTTGCACAGCCAGTGCGACAATCCGAAGACATTGTCTCAACGCGTGAAATGGAGCGGATTAACTGGATGGAGTTTAAGGAGGCTGTGCCTGCGAAAATTAATACCGTGCTTTTGCCAACCGGGACGATGGAACCGCATGGTGTTGTCAACAATGGCGCAGATAACACGGCTCCGTTTGCGTTAGCCAAACACATCGCCAAACGCGTCAATGCAATGGTAGCGCCAACACTTCCGTATGGCATTACAGGCAGCATGGAAGCCTATCCTGGTGCGTTTCAAATCACAGAAGAAGCGTATCGCCCCTTCGTCAAAAACATCCTGGAAGGCTTAGCCAAAAACCAGTTCCGCAACATCATCATCGTGAATGGTCATGGCGGTGGACAAACGGCAGTGCTGCAATCTATTGCTGCCGAAGTTTCCAAAGAAAAGAAAGTTCGTATTCTGGTCATCAACTGGTGGAGCTATTGTTCAGACATCACAAAAGAAGTCTTTGGCGAAGATGGCGGGCACGCGGGATGGAACGAAACCGCCTTCATTCAGGCCATAGACAAAACGCTGGTGCATCCTGAGAAGTACAAAGAAGAGATGACGACCGCGAATCCTGCCCCCGGCACCTGGGCCGCGTATCCGTCGCCTTCGTCCATTGGGTTATATCAACCGGGGCAAGGCTATCCGAAATTCGATCAGAAAAAAGCCGATGAATACTTTGCGAAGGTGACAGACAAAGTCGCAAAGCTGATTCAGGAAATCATTCGCAAGTGGGATCTGGCCGGGCTATGAACTCACTGATGCAACCGAGGGAACGCATGAAAATAAACTGTTTGACTGTCATCGCACTGGCGCTTCTGGTTTGGCCTTTGCCGTCTTCCCCCGTCACGGCACAAAAGCAAAAGACGGTGCAATCCCTGCGCGTCAAAGTGCTTTCGACAATGCTGACGGGTGGAAATGATGGCATTGGTGAATGGGGCTTTGCGGCGTTGATTGAAGTGGATGGGCAGCAAATCCTTTTCGACACGGGCGCGCGACCAGAAACGGTTTTGCAAAACGTCCGTGAACTGGGGATTGATTTGGCCAATGTCAAAGATGTAATTCTAAGCCACAATCACGGCGATCATACGACGGGCTTGCTGACTTTACGTCGCGAGTTTGCCAAAAAGAATCCGGCTGCTTTGTCGCGCGTTCACGTGGGCAGAGGCATTTTCTGGAATCGGCCAGGCAGCAATGGCGAGAGCAACAATGTTGTCAAAATCAAAAACGATTACGAAGCGACAGGCGGCAAGTTTATCGAATACAACGAGCCAAAAGAAATCCTGCCCGGTGTATGGCTGACCGGGCCTGTGCCGCGTGTTCACGCTGAACGAAATTGGAGCGGCAGCGGGCGCATGAAAACGCCGAATGGTTTAGTCGAAGATAATTTGCCCGAAGATATGTCGTTTATCGCCGTGACAGAAAAAGGCTTGGTCGTTGTCTCCGGTTGCGGTCACGCAGGCATCATCAATACACTCGAACACGCGCGCCAGAAAGTGCAAAACACCAATGTTTATGCGGCGCTCGGCGGTTTTCATCTGTTCGCCTTGAATGATGAAAAGCTGGATTGGACAGCGAGCAAGCTGAAAGAATTCGGCCTCAAGCAATTTCTTGGCGCGCATTGCACGGGCATCGAAGCGGTCTATCGTATTCGCCAACAAGTGGGGCTGGATCGGCAAAGCTGCGTTGTGGGTGCAGTCGGCGCTTCGTTTGATCTGGGCAAGGGAATTGATGCGACTGCATTGGCGCGGTAAAGCAACGGATGTACGACAGGCAAACTGCCTGTCGCCTCTCCTGACAGGCAAGCCGCCCCGATTTGCAAAACGCATCGCGCGCGCCAAACAATATTTGCCCGTCGCCACTCCTGACAGGCGAGCCGCCTGTCGTACATCTTCAGTGCATTGCTATGAAAAAAGTATTATTGCTTCTCCTTTTGTTCTCGGCTTCAACTGCCCTCGCCCAAAACAAAGGCACGTTGCTCGAAAACCTGACGTGGCAGGAGGCTGAGAAAATTCTCAAACCGGAAACGGTCGTTGTGATTCCGCTCGGCGCGGCAGCCAAAGAACACGGGCCACACCTGAAGCTGAAAAACGATTGGACGATGGCCGAATACTACAAACGACGCGTGCTGAAAGCGGCAGCCGTAGTGATCGCGCCGACGATGAACTATCACTTTTATCCGGCGTTTGTTGAATATCCCGGTTCGACTTCGTTGCGGTTGGAAACGGCGCGCGATCTGACGGTTGATGTTTGCCGCAGTCTGGCGCGATTTGGGCCGCGAAGGTTTTACCTCATCAACACAGGCGTTTCGACGCTGCGTGCCTTGAAGCCAGCGGCTGAGATTTTGCTGGCGGAAGGCATTCTGTTGCATTATCTGGACGTCACAAAAGATGTCGAAGATGTGGCCAAGCCGCTGATGAAACAGGAAGGCGGAACTCACGCGGACGAAATTGAAACCTCTGAAATGTTGTACATTGATCCGACTTCGGTTGAGATGCGCAAAGCGGTGAAGGATTATCACCCACGTCCCGATGGTCGCAGCACTGGGCGATTGACGCGTGATCCGAAAGTCGCTGAGCGCAACGAAGGCGTCTATTCGCCGACCGGATCGTGGGGCGATCCAACGCTGGCGACACGCGAAAAAGGGAAAATTGTCGCAGAGGCCACGGCTGCTGTGATCCTCAAACAAATCGAAACGCTACGACAGGCTGCATTGCCAACAGGAAAGTAAAACCTATGTTCCAACACGAATACGCAGAAATTAACGGCTTGAACTTACACTACGTCAAAGAGGGCGATGGCCAGAAAACGATCTTGTTTCTGCACGGCTTCCCTGAATTCTGGTACGAGTGGAAAAATCAGCTCAAGGAATTTGGTAAAGACTACACTGCCGTTGCATACGATCAACGTGGCTACAATCTTTCGTCGAAGCCTGAAGCGCTGCAAGACTATGCTGTGCCGCACATCGTGGCAGACATCAAAGCGATGTTTGAAAAATTCGGCACCAACCCCGACAACAAAGGCATTCTCGTCGCCCACGATTGGGGCGGTGCGGTGGCGTGGGCATTTGCGATTCGCTTTCCCGAATATCTGGATAAGCTTGTCATCATCAATGCGCCCCATCCCGGCGTATTTGCGCGCGAATTGCAATCGAACCCCGCACAGCAGCGGGCCAGCGCCTATATGAATTTTTTCCGTTCACCCCAGGCCGAAGCGGGCTTGAGTGCGGACAATTACGCCCAATTGCAAAAAGCAGTGTTCGCCGCCTCAACCAAACCCGAAAACTTCACTGACGAAGACAAGCAATTGTACCTCGAAGCGTGGTCACAACCCGGCGCGTTAACCGGCGGCTTGAACTGGTATCGCGCCGCACAAATCGGCCCGCCGACAGAAAATGCCCCGACCCGTGAAACCAATATCGCCGCTGCTGCCGCATTGGATTCATTAACTGTCAATGTCCCAACGCTGGTGATCTGGGGCGAGAAAGATACCGCCTTGTTGACGGGCAATCTGGAAGGTCTGGGCGAATTTGTTCCGCAACTGACGATCAAACGAATCCCCAATGGTTCGCACTGGGTAATTCACGAAGAACCTGAATTGGTGAATCAATTTATTCGGGAGTTTCTTGTGGAGTAGCAGCGTATTTACTCGGTCTAGTTCATGTTCGATTTCTTACGTGCCCCATACGAAGAGAGGTATCACATGCGAATGAAAATAATCGGAATGTTTTTCGTTTTGGGGCTAGGTCTCTTGCATTTGTCCACTGATGTAGTAGCTCAAACAACCACATCTGCTCCGCGAAAAGTAAAAACAAAAGACGATACAGACTTTTATGAGGAGGCCAGTTTTAGGTCAAAGAAAATAGGCTCAATTCCTTCCAATACGGTTCTCGAACAATTAGACGAATCTGGCGGCTATTTTCAGGTTAAATACAAAAACAAAATTGGATGGGTATTCAAGGTTGAAGTCACTAGACACATGGATGTTCCCGCTCCAGACGTCAAGTGTTTTACTGCCGGGTATAAAATTATCTCTGGTGTTTATCGCTACTTTTTTGTCCTCAAAAATGAAGGCGTTCTTGCGTACAATGGTAAGGTAACCCTAAAACTTTTTGATAAAGACGATAAGGTCATATACGAGAAAACCACAGATTTTTCAGACAAGCCAATTGAGCCTGAAATGGGCGGCACATTTTACATTGATACGACTGTAGAAGCTCCGCACTATGAATTTGAAAATAAAGATGGAAAGGTCAAAACAAAGACAGGAAAATTCATTGAGCGTTTGTAACTAAAGCCAATCGAACATCCATTGCGCAGGAGCGCGCCCGTCGTGGAATCCGTAATTCAGTGTTCCCTGGGCGCGCCCGACAGTAGTTTCTACACATGTCGAGAAAATGTTTTTTAGCTCTGAAAGAGCGAAATTCAATAGCCCAGCGCAACGCGCTGGGGCAGGAAACAGGAGTCTATCAAGCCCTGCAAGGGCGAAATATTGCGTATGACGCCCCTTCAGGGCTGGAAATTGTTTGATGCTTTACCCAGCGCGTTGCGCTGGGCTATTGAATTTCGCCCCGTTGGGGCTGAAGTTCGTGACCGAACAACCTGTGTAGAAACTCTTGGCACCTGGTGAACGCGTTGTTGGGCAATTGACCTGAAAGCGAGAAGTCATGAGTGCTATCCAAACAGATGGTCATAAGGAAAACGGAAAATAAATCTTGCCATGTTCTATCAGTAAGTTGGTTTGTCGTCAGGGATTGAATTGAGGTCTGAATGAAGTCACTACTTAAACAAAGCATCCTCATTGCATTTGTGCTTATGTTCGCCAGCCTTTGGGCGCGGCAGGGATTCACTGCATCGCAAGTTGACCAGCAGAAACTGGCGCAACAGATTGTTTCGATTTTTCAGAATCACTGTATTCAATGTCACGGTGCAGACAAAAAATCGGGGCTGGATTTGCGAACGCGCGAGGCGATGCTGACTGGTGGGATTCGTGGTGCTGCTGTGATCCCCGGAAAGAGCAAAGACAGCCTGTTGTATCAGTATATTTCTGGCGCGAAAGTTCCTCGCATGCCGATGGGCGGCGAATTGGAAGAGGACGACATCGAAGCGATTGAAACCTGGATTGACGGAGGCGCGGTGTGGCCTCAGGCCTTGACGATCAAACCGCTGCCTGCAACCTTCAAAGAGAAAGAAGTCACCGATGAGCATCGCAAATATTGGGCATTTGTGAAGCCCGTTCGCCCGGCTGTTCCGCAAATCCAAGGTGTCACACATCCGATAGATGCTTTTATCCAAGCTGAACTACAAAAGAAGTCGCTTGCGCCGTCTGCGCCTGCCGATAAGGCTACCTTGCTGCGTCGTGTCACTTTCGATTTAATTGGCTTGCCGCCCACACCTGACGAACTCTCGGCTTTTCTGGCTGACAACTCGCCACAGGCATATGAAAAGGTCGTTGATCGCCTTTTGGCCTCTCCAAAATATGGTGAACGGTGGGGGCAGCATTGGCTGGATGTCGTGCGCTTTGGCGAAACCAATGGATTTGAATTGGACGCTGAACGCCAGCAATCCTGGCGGTATCGGGATTATGTCGTCAACGCCTTGAATGCAGACAAACCCTACGATCAGTTTTTGCGTGAACAGATCGCGGGAGATGAAATTGACCCGAACAATTTTGAGGCACACGTTGCAACTGGATTCCTGCGCGCAGGCCCACAGCACGTCGTATCCGGGAATTTGGATAAAGCCGAACTGCGGCAGGAATACCTGACGGAAACAATGCTTGGGCTTGGTTCCGGGATAATGGGCTTAACCGTAGGTTGCGCGCGTTGCCACGATCACAAATTTGATCCGATCCTGCAATCCGATTTTTACAAGCTGCAAGCGTTCTTCGCCGCGACCGACAACACGGAATTTACCCGCGCCACCAAAGCTGAAACCGAGGCCTATCAGGCTGCGATGCAGCAGCACAATGCCAAAATCAAAGTCATCAAAGATCAGTTGCAGGAAATGGAAAAACCGTTTCGCGAAAAGCTGATCGCCGAAAAACGCCAAGCACTTGATCTGAAGTATTTGCAGGCGCTCGAAACTCCCAAAGACCAGCGCACGCCTGAGCAAAAAGAATTGGCAAAATATGCTGAAAACAAGCTGGACGTGAAATACGAAGAGTTGCTGGTTGTGATCCCAGAAGACATCAAAACGAAGCGTTCTGCGTTGCGCCGAAAGATGCACAATCTGGCCTGGGAGGAACCAACTCCGCTACCAAAAGCCCTGTCGGTTTCAGATCGCCTTGATCCGGTTCCGGCATCGTATGTTTTCAAAGGCGGCGAAGTCCATTCGCCCACGCGCGAAGTGAAACCCAATTTCCCGAAAGTGACATTGTCACGAGGGGCACGCGAAGAGGCTGAGATTGCTCCAATGGGCAAATCTACCGGACGGCGCACCGCTTTAGCCAAATGGCTAACTTCGCCCGATCATCCTTTGACGGCGCGGGTGATGGTAAATCGTTTGTGGCTGCATCACTTTGGACGCGGGTTGGTCGCGACGCCAAATGATTTTGGTCGCAATGGTTCAGGCGTGACGAATCAGGCCTTGCTGGATTGGCTGGCAACAGAATTCATGGCCAGCGGTTGGAAGCTGAAAGCGATGCACAAGCTGATGTTGATGAGTGCAACCTATCAGCAATCCAGTGCGAACGATCCGGCAATGGCCAAAATTGATCCTGACAACAAATTGCTTTGGCGCGCAAATCGGCAACGACTGGACGCAGAGGCGCTGCGCGATACGATTCTGGCTGCCAGCGGAGCTTTGAATGAGCAAATGGGCGGCCCTTCCATTCGTGTTCCGCTTGAACCTGAAGTCGTCGAAAATATTTTCACCGAATATGAACCGGACAACCTCTGGCCGGTGCATCCTGATTCAAAACAGCACACCCGCCGCAGCCTGTACCTCTTGCGCAAGCGCAATGTCAAATTGCCAATGCTGGTCGCGTTTGATACGCCGGATTTGATGAGTGTCTGCGGCGCACGCAATGTCAGTGTGCATTCGTTGCAGGCGCTGACCTTGATGAATAGCGATTTCATGCAAGACCAAAGCCGGGCATTGGCGGTCAGGCTGTTTCGTGAGAGCAAAGGCCAACGCGCAATGATTACCAAACTCTACGAACTCACCCTTGGACGTGCTCCCCGCCTGGAAGAAAACACGGCGGCCCAAACCTTCCTGAAAGAACATTCTGCAATTTTGCACGTGCGAAAATCGCGCGGTGAACGCATTGCGGAACTCAGGGACGCGACCGTGAAAGTTGATTCCATCACGGCGGCAGCCTGGATTGACCTGTGTCTGGCCACGCTGAATTTGAACGAATTCGTCTATGTGAAATAATGCTTCGTGCTGTTTGAGGCAATTCCTATTTCATTTCAAAGTTGGGCAACAGTTGCAAGCTAGCGCAGGAAAAATAATAATCCCCCCTTCTTTTGAAGAGAATTTATGAACCTGATACCTTTGCATGGGCAGCAAGCAGGAAGGTTTCTCTATTTTAGATCGGTTTTCAATTCAG
>JAFDVL010000049.1:77145-83292 GCA_018268995.1 Acidobacteriota bacterium
GGTACAGTACCGCGAGCGGTAGCGACCGGGTAACCATACACGCAACTGAAAACTGATCTAGAATTACCCAAAGCTGAAAAGGCTTGAAGTTATATCAATGAACTCTGACTTAAAATTATTCCCTGACGAAAAAGGTCATTGGGGCGAGTATGGCGGTTCGTTTGTGCCGGAAACCCTGATGGCAAATCTGGAAGAGCTGAAGGCGGCGTATTATGCCGCTCGCGATGATGCTGAATTTCAGGCGGAATTTCATCAATTGCTCACCGAATATGTAGGCCGCCCTTCACCGCTGACCTATGCTTCGCGCCTGACGGAACATTTTGGCGGCGCAAAGATTTACCTGAAACGGGACGAACTCAACCACACTGGCGCGCATAAGATCAACAACGCCATCGGCCAAATCCTGGTGGCCAGGCGAATGGGCAAATCCCGCATTATTGCGGAAACCGGAGCCGGGCAGCATGGCGTGGCGACCGCGACGGTCTGCGCATTGTTTGGGTTGAAATGTGTCGTGTACATGGGCACAGAAGACATGCGACGTCAGGCGCTGAACGTCTTTCGGATGCGCTTGCTCGGTGCCGAAGTCGTTGGGGTTGATTCGGGTAGCAAAACCCTGAAAGACGCGATCAATGAAGCCTTGCGTGATTGGGTGACGAATCCTGAAGACACGCATTACCTGCTTGGCTCAGTTTTAGGCCCGCATCCATATCCGATGATGGTTCGTGATTTTCAAAGTGTAATTGGCAAGGAAGCACGTGAACAGATCCTCGCCAAAGAAGGAAAATTGCCCGATTACCTGATTGCCTGCGTCGGTGGTGGCAGCAATGCGATTGGTTTGTTTTATGAGTTTCTGAACGAGCCTGACATCAAAATGGTCGGGGTTGAAGCAGGTGGATTTGGGATGCACGTTGGCGAACATGCCGCTCGGTTCCTGAGTACGGGAGGCGGACGGATCGGCGTTTTACAGGGCACGCGGAGCTATGTTTTGCAAGATACTCGTGGTCAGGTGGCGGCAACGCATTCAATTTCAGCCGGACTAGATTATCCAAGCATTGGCCCGGAGCATTCGTTTTTGCACGATCAGGGACGCGTCGAATATGCTTCTGTGACGGATGACGAAGCACTTGAAGCCTTGCAATTGTTGGCACGGCTGGAAGGAATTATCCCCGCGCTGGAATCCTCACATGCCTTTGCCTATTTGCCCAAAATTGCGCCGCAACTGGCAAAGGATCAAATCATTATCGTTAATCTTTCGGGGCGCGGCGATAAAGATGTCAACACTCTCGTAGAAAAATTAGGTCTCTAACTACAAGAAAAGGAAAACACCCAAATGAAATTATTACGCATCGGTCTGATTTTTGTTGCCCTTACTGTTTCCTTGCTGGTTGGCTGCAAAAAAGCGCAGGAAGCAACCGCACCTGCAACAACACAGGTGAAAAATGAAACTCCCGTCAAGAACACGCCGCCAGTTTCATCGGCCCTCGGCGAACGCGTCACGATTCTGGCGAGTTCCCTGGCGAAGCCCTTTGACAGTGGTTCCGCCACGAATCCACCCAAGACAATCCCTGCCCCTGCGGATGCCAAACCAAAAGCCCCGGAGGGGTTTGAAGTGACGGTTTTTACCGAAGGGGAATACACCAATCCGCGATTGATGATTGAAGGGCCGAACGGCGATTTGTTTTTGGCGGACACTCGCGCTGATAAAGTGTATCTGCTGCGCGATGCCAATAAAGACGGCAAAATTGACAATGCCAAAGAGCGCTTCGTTTTTGCTGAAGGTTTGGTCAAACCTTTTGGGCTGGCGATCAAGAACGGATATTTCTACATTGGCAACACGAACAATGTGGTACGCGCCAAATATCAGCCGGGACAGACGAAGTTAGAAGCCACAGAAAAGATCATTGACCTGCCCGGCGGGCCGGATGCCAAAGGTCATTCGACGCGGAATCTGCTTTTCAATCCTGAGGGAACAAAGTTGTATGTTGCGGTTGGCTCAGAAAGCAATGTGGACATCGAAGCCGACCCGCGCCGTGCCGCCATCAGTGAATACAACCCGGATGGAACCGGGCATCGCATTTATGCCTCAGGCATTCGCAACCCTGTTGGGCTGACCTTGAATCCGGTCACAAAGCAGATTTGGACTTGTGTCAACGAACGGGACGGCTTAGGCGATGATTTAGTTCCAGATTACGCCACGTCTGTGAAAGATGGCGGGTTTTACGGATGGCCCTATTACTACCTGGGGAATAACATTGACCCGCGCCGTAAGGATGACATCACCAAAGTAAAACTCTCCGAACCTATCGTCCCGGACGTGTTGCTGGAAGCGCATGGCGCAGCTTTGAGCGTGGCTTTCTACACGGGAACCGCGTTTCCCAAAGAATACCAGGGCAATGCTTTTGTCGCGTTGCACGGTTCCTGGAATCGTAGCCTGCGTCACGGCTACAAAGTGGTTCGCATCCCAATGAAAGACGGCAAACCCGAAGGCGGCTACATCAACTTCATGAACGGTTGGGTGACTGACAGTGCCACTAAAGAAGTGTGGGGAAGGCCGACAGGATTGCTCATGATCTCGGACGGTTCGTTGTTGGTGATGGATGATGCCGCCAAGAAAGTCTGGCGCGTAGCTTATAAAAAAGCTTAGGTGCTGACTGTTTTGATTCTGGAATTGATCATTGACCAAGCCCCCACATAGTGAGCTGACCAATGATCAAAAACGACTAGCAGGAACATTGGATTCTCATACTGGAAAAAGATAGATGAGTCGAATTGTAGAACGATTCAAGCAACTAAAACCAACAGGTCGGAAGGCGTTCATCCCCTATATCACGGCAGGCGATCCTGATTTGGCGACGACGGAACAGATTCTTGTGGCTCTGGCCGAGGCTGGGGCGGACGTGATCGAGCTTGGCGTGCCGTTTTCTGACCCGATGGCCGATGGGCCGGTCATCCAGCGTGCATCTGAACGCGCGTTACAAAATCCGATTGGGATTGCAGACATCCTGCCGCTTGTGGCGCGATTCAGGGAAAAGTTTGATGTGCCCGTGATGCTGTTTACCTATTTCAATCCCTTGCTGCAATTCGCCGGGGAAAAGATGGGGGAGGCTTTGAAAAATGCAGGTGTGGATGGCGTACTGATCACAGACTTGATTCCCGAAGAAGCGGATGCGTTTGTAGGGCAGATGCGGTCGTCGGGCATTGATACGATTTTTTTGGTCGCACCGACTTCGACTGATGAACGAATCAAGATGATCACCGAATATGCCAGCGGGTTTATCTATGTTGTGGCGCGAACGGGGGTCACTGGAATGCGGGATCAAATGTCTACGGATGTGAAAAGTATCGTGGAACGTGTTCGTCGCCACACGGATTTGCCGATTGCTGTTGGTTTTGGCATCTCGACCCATGAACACGTCAACGATGTTTGGAGTTATGCCGATGGGGCGGTTGTGGGCTCACGGCTCGTCCTGGAAATTGAAAAGAGCCTTGGCTCTCCGGCCCTGGTCGAAAACGTTGCGAAGTTAACAAAACAGTTGATAGATGGCTAATCCTCCCAGCTTATGAGTGAAGACAAGACAATAGATGATTGGCGCATTCGCATTGATGAAATTGATCTGGAGTTAGTGCGACTTTTTAATGAACGGACGACGTGTGCAATTGAAATCGGGCACATCAAAAAACGGCTTGGTCTGGAGATTTATTCGCCTTCGCGTGAGGCTCAGGTCATTGCCAACGTCACCGGAGCCAATCAAGGCCCATTGGATCACGAAGCTATCAAACGGTTGTTTGAGCGTGTGATTGATGAAGCGCGGCGCATTGAACGCATTCACGCTGAACAACAAGCCCGGAAAAAAATAGATGCACAGGCCGAAATTGAAAATACAATTTTGAGTCAGTAGCCCAGTAAAGCAGAGAAAGTAAAAATATGATTGTAATCATGGAAGAAAATGCGACTGAGGAGCAAATCACTAAAGTCGTAGATCGGTTGGTCAATGAAGGATTTGATATTCACCGCTCAACGGGCGCACGCCATACGGTTTTAGGTGCAGTCGGGGCGAGAATGACAGATTCGCGCGAGTACGAATTGTTGGAAGGTGTTCACGAAGTCGTGCGTGTCAGTTCGCCGTACAAACTGGCAGCACGAGCCTTCAAGCCGGAAGGCACAAAGGTCAAGATCAAAGATGTCATCATCGGCGGCGAAAAGGTTGTGATGATGGCCGGGCCCTGCACCCTGGAAAATCGGGAACAGATCGAAGCTGTTGCTGCCTCTGTTGCCAAGCAGGGCGTGCAGATTATGCGCGGTGGTGCCTTCAAACCGCGTACCTCGCCCTACAGCTTTCAAGGGTTGGGCGAACAGGGATTGAAGATGATGCGAGAGGCGGCAGATCGTCACGGTTTACTGACGGTTTCAGAAATCATGGATTCAACGCAAATCCCGATGTTTATTCGCTATGTTGACATTTTGCAGGTCGGCGCGCGCAATATGCAAAACTTCAATTTGCTGAAAGACCTGTCGAAACTAGACAAACCGATTTTGCTGAAGCGCGGCCCGGCGGCGACGATTGAAGAAACCTTATTGTCTGCTGAATACATCATGTCGGGCGGCAATCATCAGGTCATCATCTGCGAACGCGGCATCAAAACCTTTGAGACGTACACGCGCAATACGATGGATATTGCCGCGATTCCCGTTATCAAGAAGCTTTCGCATTTGCCAATCGTGGCTGATCCCAGTCACGCCACAGGCCGCCGTGATAAAGTTCCGCCGATGGCTCGTGCCGCAGTTGCCGCAGGGGCTGACGGATTGTTGATTGAAGTCCACAACGAACCGGAACGCGCCCTTTGTGATGGTGCGCAATCCCTCCTGCCTGAACAATTCGACAAATTAATGGAGCAATTACGACTCATCGCCCCGGCAGTTGACCGAACGATATGAAACAGATTTTTTCATTGGGTTTTCTCCTCGCACTTTTCACCTGTTCCGCATTTGCGCAAAGCGAAGCGCAATTACAACAGGCCTTTGAAGGCAAAACTGTCCTTGTGAAAATTGATATGCCTGCGACACATCAGGGCATAGACCTTTATCCAGAGCGCAATCGCCCTACGGATTTTGACGCATACTCGAAGCGACTGAAAAACTTCGGTATCTCCATTCGCAACGGCGACACGGCGATGATTACCAAGGTTCGCCTGAAGGACAAAAATATCGAATTTCAACTAGGTGGTGGCGGCTATGGCACCGCAGGTGATGAGACGGATACGGGCACGAATTTCACCTCTGCGCCGAAATCGCGCCGGGAGAAAGATTTGGAAGAGGCGCTGAAACAGGAAACCGATTCGCGCCGCCGCAAGGAACTGCAAGATGATTTGAATTATGAGCGACGGCAACGCGAACGCGAAGACAATCGCAATCGCGCCATTGCCGAAGATGCCGCAGAAGCCAAGCGCGAACGGATTGCCAGAAAACGATTGGAAGGCGGTTCCCGATTCAATATTTGGTTTGAGCAGAAAATTCAGCCAGCCAGCATTACCCCCGCTGCTGTGATGGAAATCCTGAGCGAATATGTGGAATTTTCTGGCCGCGCGTCAAATCGCCCAGAAGACACTCGCCCAACAGCCGCATTATTCAACCCGGAAGTTCTCTTGCGCTTGCGCAAAGGGCTGACACGCAACGATGTCGAAGCCTTATTGGGCAGGCCGATGCGTGTGTCTGAAAAAGGAGATGCCAGCAATCGAATCATCGTTTGGTACTATCAGGTCGAAGACCGCGATGTGCAGATTGAATTATTTGAAGATGTGCTGGTTCGATATGCGATTACATCCCGATAATGCACAAATTTAAGCAAATAACGATTGTCGGCTGTGGCCTGCTCGGAGGCTCTTTTGCACTGGCCTTGCGTCGTGCGGGCTGGCAGGGAACGGTCACGGTTTGTGGTGGTTCCCGAAGCCCTCAGCTTGCTGTGGAACTCGGAATTGCCAGGGCGATTGAGACTTCTTTCGCCAAAGACGAGACATGCC
The DNA here is from genome assembly GCA_018268995.1 of Acidobacteriota bacterium. GTDB lineage: Bacteria > Acidobacteriota > Blastocatellia > RBC074 > RBC074 > JAFDVL01. The sequence goes on from JAFDVL010000049.1 coordinate 83,164, forward strand.
AATCGGACCTGATCTTTCTTGCCGCACCCATCGGGGGGATCATAGATTTCTTGAAAAAGCACGGCCATCAAATTAAGCCGGGTGCAATCGTCACCGATGCAGGTAGCACCAAAGTCGAAATCTGTCAGA
>JAFDVL010000004.1 GCA_018268995.1 Acidobacteriota bacterium
GGGCTGATGAGTTACTGGTATCACTTCGTCATTATGTTTGAGGCGTTGTTTATCCTGACAACGCTGGATGCCGGAACGCGTGTCGCCCGTTTTTTAATTCAGGAAACGATTGGGCTGGCCTACAAACCTTTTGGCAAAACCGATTCGGTCGCGGGCGCAGTGATCGCCAGCGTGATTGCCGTCTTTGCCTGGGCCTATTTCATCTGGACAGGTTCGATTCAAACCATCTGGCCGCTGTTCGGAATGGCAAATCAAATGCTCGCGTGCGTCGCGTTGTGTGTGGCAACAACGATGCTGGTGAATTCCAACAAAGCGAAATACGCGTGGGTCACCGCAGTACCGATGGCGTTTATTGCCGTGATTGAAATGACGGCAGGTTATCAAAACATTGCGATCAACTACTGGCCGATGACAAATAATCCGGCGACAAGTTTTAATGGATACCTGAACACATTGATCGTAGCGGCGTTGATGGTGGGGCTGGTGATTGTGATTGTCGGTTCCGCGCGTAAATGCTATCGCGTATTAGTCAAACAGGAACCGCATTCTTCGCCAATGGCAGCAGAAGCGGTAACCTAATTTGCGGGAACTGCCTGCGGCTCAATCCCGTATAACTTCGCTACTGACAATTCAACTTTCGCTAGGAGCCAATATGTACTGTCCCAACTGCGCTACACAAACAACTGACGACGTAAAATTTTGCCGGAAATGCGGCGCGAATCTGCGCGGCGTGCAAGAGGCAATGACAGGTCGTACCAAGGCAATTGACTGGGACAAAACCTGGGTCAAAGAAATGTTAATGAGCCAGGAAGAACGCGAACGTCGTCAGGGCATCACGCCCGAAGTCAAGCGGATGAATGAAATCAAAGGCGGCGTGATTACGTCCGCCGTTGGCATTGGCGCGATGATCTTTTTGTATTTTTTCCTTGGAGCAGTGGGAGCTAACGAAGGGGGCAAAGACGCTGTTATTTTGGGAAGGATCTGGCTGGCGGGTCTGGTTCCTTTTCTCGTTGGCTTGGCGCTGATTTTCAATGGGTTGGTTGTCAGCAAACGGATCGTCAAACTCAAGCAGCAGCAACTTGAGCAAACTCCCACGCCGCGAATTCTATCAACAACAAGCACAACACAATTGCCGGAATTTGAGGCACCTGCAATTCCTGATTACAGCGTCACCGAACAGCCAACCTATCGTTTGCCGCAACAACCTAATAAAGAGATGCAGTAAGGCTTTCTGACATCCTCACCATTCCCTTGTTACAAAATCCGTGCGGTTGAGTATAATCTGCGCTTTCGCAAGCGGTAGCGCAAACTTCTAGTTTGCGTTGCTTTGTTTATTTACCCTTAAAGAGACACCGCAAACTAGAAGTTTGCGCTACTGTTGCAAAGGAGTCTCGTTCGTGAAAGAAGGTTGGGAAGCCGTCATCGGCCTTGAAGTCCACGCGCAATTATCTACGGAATCAAAAATCTTTTGTGCCTGCTCGACACAAGTGGGCGAAGAACCGAATAGTAACACCTGCCCGGTTTGTCTGGGGTTGCCCGGAGCCTTGCCCGTGCTGAATCGGCAGGCGCTCGAATGTGCGGGCAAAGCTGCATTGGCAATTGGACTTAGGATCAATACAGAATCTATTTTCGCGCGGAAAAATTATTTCTACCCTGATTTGCCCAAAGGCTATCAAATTTCACAGTACGACAAGCCATTTAGCGAGCACGGCACGGTCGAAATCCTCAGCGCCGAACGCGATGAAGGTGGGCGTCCAATTGAATGGAAACTCAAACGCTTTGGCATCACGCGCGCCCACATCGAAGAAGATGCAGGCAAATCCGTTCACGACATCGGCGATCCGGGCAAATCGCACGTCAACTTGAATCGTGCCGGAACGCCGCTGCTGGAAATCGTCAGCGAACCAGACTTCCGCACCAGTTGGGAAGCCTACGACTACGTTGCTTATTTGCGCCGCACATTGCAGGACATTGGCGCGTGCGATGGCAACATGGAAGAAGGCAATTTGCGCTGTGACGCCAACGTATCCGTGCGACGACCGGGCGAGCCTTTCGGCACGCGCACCGAAACCAAAAACATCAACTCGCTGCGTTTCATTCAAAAAGCGATTGATTACGAAATTGCGAGGCAAATCCACGTCTTGGAATCCGGCGGCAAAATCGAGCAGGAAACGCGGCTCTGGAACGAAAAGGAAAACCGCACCTATACGATGCGCTCGAAAGAGGACGCGCACGATTATCGGTATTTCCCCGAACCTGATTTGCCCCCGCTGGAAGTCAGCGCGGCGTGGATTGAAGGGTTGCAAAACTCGCTGCCCGAATTGCCGGAAACGCGACGGCAACGGTTTGTCAAAGAGTACGAACTCTCGCCCGAAGACGCATTAACGTTGACGGCTTCACGCGCCATCGCTGATTTCTACGAAACCGTCATCGAAACTTCGGGCAATCACAAAGCGGCGGCGAATTGGATGTTGTCTGAAGTCCTGCGTGAATTGAAAAATGCCGACGATGACATTAACGCCAGCAAGCTGGCCGCCGAAAATCTGGGGGCGATGATTCGCCTGATTGATAACAACACCATTTCCGGCAAAATCGCCAAAGATGTCTTTGCCGAAATGTGGGCGAACGGCGGCGATCCTGACACGATCATCAATGAAAAAGGTTGGGTGCAAATCACCGATCTGGCAGCGATTGAAAAGATCGTAGATGAAGTCATCGCCAACAACCCTAAACAAGTCGAAAGCTACAAGGCCGGTCGCGTGCAACTGATGGGCTTCTTCGTCGGGCAAACACTGAAAGCCAGCGGCGGCAAAGCGAATCCGCAAGCGGTGAACGACATTGTGAAAACCAAACTTGGATAAACTTAACTCAAAAGGCAAAAGGCAAATATCAAAGAGCAAAAGGTTTGCCTTTTGAATTTTTAAATAGAACCTATGACTTTCCTGAAACATTCAAAACTCTTCCTCGTAATTTTAGCTTGCTTCTTTATTTTTGGCTGTGAATCCAATTCCACTTCCGTATCGGATTCCGCTTCCAGCAATTCTTCGCGGCCCGGTCGGCCTGCGGTAAAAACCGCGCCCCCTATTCCGAAACTGCAACCAGGCGAGGAAATCGTCGTGATTGAAACTGAAGGATACGGCAAAGGCAAAATCAAGATTCAACTCTTTCCAGACGTTGCTCCCAAGCACGTCGAAAATTTCAAGAAGCTCATCAATGAAGGTTTTTATAACGGCTTGGCATTTCACCGCGCCGTGCCGGATTTGATTATTCAGGGCGGCGACCCAACCACCAAAGGCAATGATCGCAGTCTGTGGGGAATGGGTGATGACAAACTCGCCAAAGTGAATGCGGAATTCAGTGATCGGCCTTTTGTAAAAGGGACGCTCGGCGCGGCTCGCGCTCAAGATCCAAACAGTGCCAGTACACAGTTCTTTCTCTGCGTTTCACCGTATCCCGATTGGAACGGGCAATACACCAACTTCGGACAGGTCATTGAAGGCCTCAGCAACGTGCAGGTGATGTCACAGGCACCAACTGATGCAAAGCAAAATCTGCAAGATAAGATCGTCATCAAGCGCATGTATTTGGAGAAGTACCAAGGGAAGTAGACAGCAGCCAGTGGACAGTAGACAGTAGTCGGCATCCTTCGGCTTTCTACCGCTCACTGTCTGCCGGCTACCGACTACTTGATTTTAAGACTTATGGCTTTCCTAAAACACGCAACCATTTCCTGCTTAATTCTGATTTGCTTCGTACTGGCAGGCTGCCAATCCGGCGATAAAGTTGCGACGACCTCGCCCAGTCCATCGCCGAGCAGCCGTTATGCCCGCGTGAGTAAGCCGGAAGTAAAAACCGCACCGCCGATTCCGAAGTTGCAAGCGGGCGAAGAAGTCGCGGTCATCGAAACGGATCGCGGCAAGATCAAGATTCAGCTCTTTTCCGACATCGCGCCGAAGCACGTGGAGCACTTCAAACAACTCATCAACGAAGGCTTTTACAATGGCATCGCGTTCCATCGCGCCGTGCCGAATTTGATGGTGCAGGGCGGCGACCCAAACACGAAAACCAATGACCGCGAGACCTGGGGACTGGGCGATGAAAAACTGGCCAAGGTCAATGCGGAATTCAGTGATCGCCCGTTTGTCAAAGGCACGCTTGGAGCCGCACGTGGCTTTGATCCGAATGGTGCCAGCACACAATTTTTTATCTGTGCCGGGCCGTATCCAAGTTGGGCAGGACAATATACAAACTTCGGACAAGTCATTGCGGGGATGAACATTGTACAGGCCATGACGATGGCTCCGACCGACAATCAGGAGCGGTTGAAAAACAAAATCGTCATGAAGAAAGTGTATTTGGAAAAGTATTCGGGTAAGTAATCACCGATTTTCAGATTTTGATTTTCCGGTTTCTGACGGCGAGCGGTTACCGGAAGCGGCAAATTGATGCCATCATCTGAAATCAAACTGCTTAAATCCTATGTATTTTATTGAAGCCTTAAAACTCGCCGCCGCTTCGATTCTCGGTCACAAGCTGCGGTCATTCCTCACATTGCTCGGCGTCATCTTTGGCGTAGCTACGGTCATCATCGTAGTGTCGTTGATTGAAGGATTCAACAGCTATGTGGATGAGAAAATCGCGGACATCGGCACGAATGCCTTTAGCGTGCAAAAATATTCGGTCGAAGATTATTCCAGTGTCGAGCGATTGGAACACGCGCGCAAATATAACAAAGACATTCGCCTGGAAGATTTTGAAGCCGTGAAATCGTTGCGCGGGCAATATATCAACGATGTCGGCGCGACTTCAGGCACGATGGGCGAGGTCAAATACGAAAGCGTCAAGCTTTTTGAGACAAGCATCCAAGGGGTCAGCGCCAACATTCCAGACATCAATCGAACCGAAATCGCTGAGGGGCGTTCTTTCACCCCCGCCGAAGAAGAGCATAGCCAAATGGTTTGTTTCATCGGTTGGGATGTCGCTGAAAAATTCTTCCCGAAAAAAAGCGGGCTCGGCGAATTCATTCGTGTGGATGGCCGTCAATTCAAAGTTATTGGCGTTGCCAAGCAACTGGGCTCGGTCTTCGGACAGTCGCGCGATAAATTCGTCATTGTGCCGCTGATGACGTTTCTCAGTATTTATGGCGAACGGCGCTCAATTCAACTCAAAGTCACTTCGGTCAGCGAGGAAACCTACGAAGACGCCATTGATCAAGTGCTGGCAGTGATGCGGACGCGGCGCAAACTGGCTCCGAATGAACCCGATAATTTTGGCATTGTGACGCCCGGCGCAATTAACAACCTGCGCGAAAAAATCTTCGGCACGATTCAGGTCGTCGCGGTTGGTGTCACGTCAATTGCCCTTGTGGTCGGCGGCATTGTGATCATGAATATCATGCTGGTGTCGGTGACCGAGCGAACCAAAGAAATCGGGATTCGCAAAAGCCTGGGCGCTCGGCGGGCAGATATTCTCAAACAATTTCTGGTCGAATCCACCGCGCTGGCTTTCATCGGCGGTTCGGCAGGCGTGGCCATCGCGTATGGGATAGCAAAACTGGTCGAATCCTTAACGCCAATCCCCACTTCTCTGCCCTGGGCTGCTGTCGCCGTAGCATTATTCGTGTCCGGCAGCGTTGGATTAATTTCCGGCATTTATCCGGCGTGGCGTGCCGCACGGCTTGATCCGATCACAGCAATGCGCGCGGATTAAATTTTCCCCTTACGAAACCCAAAGCCAATACACCAGCCAACAGACTACCCCACCAACAACCGTCACGATCAGCCCACTGGCGCGCCATCGCTTCAGAAAGAAAATCAGCGCCATCCCGGTCAGCGAAACCAGCGTCATAAAAATCGCCGACACATCAATCAGCTTCGCCCACGCGCGTCCGGTGTCACGGCCTTTGTGCAAATCGTTCATGATTGCCACAAAGCCCAGCCGGTTTTCGGTCAGATCGTATTCGCCAGATTCGCGGTTGACGAACACATCGGCGCTGTAGCCAGGGCCTTTGAACGACACCGCGCATTGCGATTCGTCAATGCGAAACTCGCTGAGCGCAGCTTTGATACCGTGCGTGCGACGTAACTGCTCAACGATTTCCAGTTTGGCGACCTTGTCGTCGGAGTCAGTCTTGACCCACTTCGATTCGACATTGCCTTTGAGCTGCGCGGTGCTTTGCTGATCGGCAAACCAATCGGTGTGATTGAGCGTCAGCCCTGTGACCGCAAAAAAGAACACAATGGCAAAGCTCGCCATCGAAAGATAAATGTGCAGCCAGCGCGACAGCATCGCCAGGCGACGTTTGAGCACCTGTCGCGCATGAGTAGTGTGGCTGGCGGTTTTGTCAGCAGGAGAATCTGTTTTCAGCAAAGGTGGTTGCGGCATTTTCATGGGCGTTTTATTGTTGATGGGTGCGACAACTTAGGAACGTGTAAAAAATAAGTTGTAAAGGGATAAATTGCCACTCGCTTTAGCGAGTGGACAGCTTGAAAAAAACAGGCTTCAGCCGAATGATCTGAAGGATTTCCTTCCGATGAGCTTCAGCTAAAGCTGTTCGGAAGATGACTTTTTTCTTGGCTTGGGCTAAAGCCAGTAGGCCAGAATTCCAGCCCCACTCGCTAAAGCGAGTGGCAATTGATCACGCATCAAGGTATTCAAACTTATTTTTCACGCGTTCCTTAGCGACCTTTCTTGTGGTAATCCAACGAAGCCACCGCGACTTCTGCATTGCCTGCCAGATTGGCCTGTTTAGCCGCGCCATTGAAATCCATTTCCTGCCGCATCAATTGATAGGTGCCGTGTTCGCGGGCGGCTTCGATGTAGACGGTGTATTTGCCTGGCTTCACCGGTTTGCCTTGGTTGTCTTTGCCATCCCATTTCACCGTGTATTTGCCGGGCGAGCGTGTGGCGCTGGAAACAGAGCGCGTCAAATCCGTGCCTTCCGCCATCGAACGAATGCGATCTGCGCGCGACCACGCTTTGAGGTCAGGCAGCCAGCGCGGCTTTTGGTACCACAGCGCCAGCGTGCGCACGGGAAAACGGTCTTTGTCTTCGATCCACACGGCAACGTAGGGGCGACGATAACCACCGGCATTGATGTTGGCGAGTTCAAACGAAACGACCAATTCCATCGAGGCATCCCACGCCTGCACGGTTGGGGCAACAGGCCCAGCCGCCGAAGTCACCGGAGTCGCTTTCGTCGCAACTTCCAGCGCGCTCCAGCCTTTGCTCGTCAAGCGTTGGCCGTCTTTCGTCAGCAACAAACATTCGACGCCAGGCAACGAAGCGGCGAGCGCCAGACTTTCTTGCGGGGTAAGGACTGAAAACGCTGTAGCCAAAGCGCCGGCGTCGGTCGCGTTCGGCGCAACGACCGTGGAACTGATGACGTGATCTACGGGCAAGCCGGTGCGCGGATCAACGATGTGCGAATACCAGCGGTCGCCGATGTTTACGCCGCGCCGATAATTGCCGCTGGTCGCCACCGCGCGATCCCGCACCAACAGGCGCGCAATCGCATCACTGTTTTCTGCATCGGAAAGCGGATCGGCGATGTCTACGGCTTCAGTCAACGCGCCGCGCACGACCAAGTCACCGCCGATGTTCACGACGACGGCGTCAACTTTCGCGACTGCCAGCGCGGCTTCGGTTGCGCGATTGATGATGTAGCTTTTGACGAATGAATTCAGAATCAGCGGCGCATTGCTCAAATGGGTCGCGGTTTGCGCTGTCGCATTCAATTGCCAATGCGGTTGCTGAATGGCGGCAATGGCAGCGGCGATTTCAGCTTCGGTCGGCACGCGATTTTCTTTCGCACTCGCCTTCCACAAACGGCTGATGACTTCGGCGGACGCGTCCAGCGCGCCGTTCGTGCGTCCGCGCCATTGATCGAAGAGGTTCAGCACGGCAAACAATTCCGGCGACACGCGCGTCGGTGTGTGCGCAGTCTTGAGCCATTGGCTGACTTCGCTGTTTGGATTGTAGGTGCTGAGCAATTGCGCGTTGCGATTGATCTCTGCCAGCGCCGCCGCTTCGGCTTTCTCTGCCGCTGCGGGCGAGGCCGAAATGACCTTGATGGAGAACGAAGTCCCCAACACGTTTTCGTGATAGAACACGTGCGGGCGCGCCGTTTTGGCAGTGATTGAAAGAGAGATTACCGCAACACACAAAAGTGCGGAGAAGAGGATTCGTTGTTTTTTCATGGTATTTGAAGAGTATGGTTCAAGTTTAGTTTGAGGGTTCGCCGTTCGGTCTCTCACGCCCAGGGCCGCCACGTCCACGCCCGCCAGGGCCAAAGGCGGGGCGCAGTTCATCTTCGGTTAATTGCCCATCCGCGTTTTTGTCCAATGTTTTCAGGGCAACAGGCGCGTTATTGATTTCGTCTTCCGTGATTGCGCCATCGTGGTTGGCATCCAGAGCTGTCAGCAGCGGCATCATCCGCATCATTCCGCCGGGGCCACCGCGTCCACCACGCCCTTCACCACGTCCGCCGCCACGGCCTTCGCCATGATCGTCGTGGTCATCGCGTTCGTTGGCGCTGGTGGCCGCACTCTGCGCCGCCGCCATCCTGGTCAGTTCGTCCTGCGTCAGAAAGTTGTCTTTATTGGCATCGGCGCGCGCAAAGATGCCTTGCATCCGTTCCGGCACTTCCTGCTTGGAAAGCTTTCCGTCTTTGTTTTCATCAAAGGCCATCAACGTGTTGACGACTTCCTCGTTGGGGTTGCTGACCGGGCCGCCACGCCCTTCGCGGTCGAAGTTGGGGCGCAGTTCATCTTCGGTCAGCTTGCCATCCGCATTTTTATCCAGCTTCCGCAACGCGGCAGCGGCCTGCGTGATTTCGTCAGCGGAAATCACGCCGTCGCGATTGGCGTCCAGCGCGGCTTGGGCCGGAAGCATCGGGCGTTCGCCGCGTTGTGGCTGCGCAATAATGGCAAGCGTGATGAGGGTCGCAAAACTCAGTACAGTGATGATGATTTTCATAACATTTCTCTTTGGTAACTAGCCAGCCTTCTTCGTCTCGCGAGAGACGCCTGAGTGTAGGCAGGTCGTTCACGGCCTGTCGCCAGCGGGGTGAGCCGCGCGTCCCAGCGGGACGATTGAGGCCGTGCGATCCTTCAATCGTCCCGCTGGGACGCGCCGCACGCGCGATCTTTGACAGGCCGTGAACGACCTGCCTACCGTCCAACGTCCCGCTGGGACGAAGACGGCTGACCAGTTACCCTCTTTGTTTCCTGATGATGAGCAGCCGGAGTAATCACTTACTTGCCGGTCTCAGAAACCTCCAGTTGATTTGCCTCGCCTCGGTGCCAAAACCGACGCAGAGATTTCCATTGCGGCCAAAGCAGCACCAAACATACGCCAAACATAAAGAGGCCTTGCCAGCGTAACGATGCTTGCGTGTCCGGTGAAGTAACGTAAAAACGCAGCCGCATCTCGCGTTGGAGCGGATCGCGGAGCTGTTGGCCAAGCTGAATTTCCTTGGTGGCAGGAACCAACGCATTCACCAGATAGACGCCCAACTCAGGCAGGTGATTATTGCGAAAATAGAGTTGTTGATTGGCAGCACCCAGCGTCGCTGTGGCTGTCAGGATGAGGCGAATTGTCCCCATCCCTTCCCGCATTTCCGACATCGGCGGGAATTGCCAATCACGCAACGTGAGCGGCACCTTGACGTCGTTGAGCGAAAACTCCGAATCCTGCCACACACGGCGTGCATATGCTTGTTCCTCGCTCTTGCTAACCTGCCCATCGTGATCGGCGTCAATCAAGGTGCAGATGCGTTCGGCGACCTCGCTGCCGGGAATCAGTCGCAGTTCGATTCGCACACCGTCGGGCGCAAGGGCGATTTGGGCCACCTGTAAATATTGATCAAGTACGTGCGCTGACACCGAAGGAGAAACGGCGCACAGGCAGAACAAACACAACGCCAGTCGTTTCATCGCTTCCCCTCTATCGTTTCGTCAGGCGCGCACCATAGTCATTCGTCGGATCGCGGTAAATCGTGTGAATGTGTTCGGTGTCGCCTCCTTGCGGCGCAAACTCAATCAACAGTGTTGGCCCTTGAATGCGATAGTAGGCGGCGCTGCCCGGTGTCGTTGGCCCGCTCCAGGCAAACCACGTCTCATTCAAAGTGGCTTTGATTTCGGCCATCTTCGCCGCTGCCGCTTCATCATTGAGAATGCCGACCCATTCATTGACGATGTCCAATAGCTTCTCTTTTTGTGCGGCATTCAATGCTGAAACCTTGATGCCTTCGGGTTGAATCGTCTTGCCGTCTTCGCCTGGGCCGAGCACGAGGTTGCTGACCTGATAAGGAAGAATCGCTTGCGTTTGCTGCGCCGCGTCGAGCGCATTGATGAGCACAAAGCCTTTCTCATATTCGCGGCCCAACGGTCGCACCGTCTCGCCATTCAGCTTGTACGTGGCAGGCTGCACAGCAGGCAAACTGGGCGCAAGCACGTTGCTTTTGCCGATCACCGTGACATTGATTGCCAGATGATGACCGCCGAATTGAATCATCCACGGATCGGTCAATGAAGGCGCGCCGAGAAATGCGATGTAGTATTCATCGCGGCCAAAGATCAATCCACCGGGGCCACCCGGCCCGCGCCCACCGCGCCCTGGCCCTTGACCACCGGGAGGGCCGCCACCTGGCGGGCCACCGGGTCTTCCCCCACGCGGCCCCATCCCGGATGTCTTCAACACCTCATCGCCTTCCATGATTTCTTTCACTTTCTGGAGCCCTGGCTTGCTTAGTGCCGCCGCCAGTAATTTCATCAAGGATTCGCGTTGCGTTGCATTCAGGTCGCCCCAGCGCAAGCCGTTGCGTTGAAAAATTCCACTGGGAAAATTCGACCACTTAACTTTCTGATCGCTGTCGAACGCGAAACTGACCTTCGCACGTTCTGCCTCATTAAGTGTAGCTAGAAAGGCTTTGGCTGCTGCGACTGTCTTGCCTGTCACGTCGCTTTCTTTCGCTGGCACGGCGCGCAGCGGGGGCGCAGGTGCCGCATTGATTTTTTGCGTTCGCTGCTGTGCGGCGCGCAACCCCCACCCCGCAGGCAGCAGCACCAAGAAACACAGCCCTATGATCATACGTTTTTGTTTCATTCAAACCTCCCTTAAGAATCTGTCGAAATTGATGAGCGCGACAAAAGCGTTAGTTTTCGTCATCAGGATGACGACCGCGACCACGCGGGCCGTCTTTGCCAAAGGGCAGCCCATTTGCGGTGAAATCCACAGGCGGACGAAACAGCGCGGCATCCGGTTCGCGGCGATTGATGTTGGTCAAGCGATAGGTGTTTTCGCCAAAGCGCGGATCGCTGTATTTGCTCAAAATGATTTCCTGCAAGGCGGGCGCGTACCATTGCTCTGAAACGATCTCCAACGCACGATCATTGCCAATTTGTCCAACGGGAATGGTAATGACAGAGCGCGTTCCTTCGGCTTCGACGCCTTCAAGGGTTTGTTTGCCTAGCGCTTCCATTTTGGCGTTGGCAGGTTTGGGAAATTCGACGTTCGCAGGCGGCGGACGGTGATGAAAGTTTTTTTTCTCAACCGTTCGCCGATTCAGGTCAATTATGTATTCGACATCCAGCAGTGGGTCATGAATAAAGACAAATTTCGGTGCCTCATCGGCAGTGGCTGCGGTAACCAGCGGCCCAATGCCGCCCAAGGTTTGTTCCCGACGGGTGCGACCTTCGCTGTCACGTGCAATAAAGGCGGTGGACTTGCGAGCAATGCGGCTACCGTCACTGAGCGTTTGGACAAATTCGGTTTCTGCAGTCGCAGAAAAAGGCGTGTTTTTGACCGTTTTCCCACTAAAGCGCATCAGCGAAGAAACAAAGCGGAAGCCAGGTTCAGGCGGGGCTGCTACTTCGCGAGGCGGCCCCCCGCGCTTACCTTCGCTGCGTTTGCCATGCGGCTGCGCAAGGCTGGGCAAACAAAGAATGGTAAAAAGACAAGCCATAACGAACAGGTGTCTTGATTGCGTTGTGCTCATAACGATTACCTCTTACTCGACAAACCGAATCGCACGCGCTAGACCATCGTCGCCGAGCATGACATCCGCTTTGACCCACTTTTTATCGCTCGCCGATGGCAGTGGAAAGCCTAATGAAGCCAGCGTCGAAGGCGTCACTTCAATCCGAATCAAGTGTCCACCGACAGAACCGGAATCAGCAACGTAGATGAGCGGGATAAAGTCGGACGTGACTTCTACTTGTCGTTGGCGCGGCTGCGCAGGTCTGCGCCCTCGTACGGGTGCGGTTTTCTGTAATGCGTGAAGGGTCGGCGTGGCAACCGACTTGTCATTAGACGGTTCTGCTTCAGGCGTTGGCAAGGTTGGCTTGGGAACACTTTCAAAGCGCGCGACCGGTGTAGCAGCACGCTGCGGTAAAAGTTGCCAGAGTCCTATTGCCAGCAGCAGCGCGGCTAACGCCCCCCCGGCCCAGCGCCAGGCAAACCAGTCGGCAAAAAAACTGCGCGCTGGTGTTGCCGTGGTGCATTTTGGGTTTTGTGCGATTTCATTGCGAATACGTTGGTACAAAAACGGTGCCTCGGCGGCGGCGTCCATTCGCTCCTCACTCGCACTGGCGGCGGCGAAAATACGACGGCAAAGCGCTTCATTCGCGCGGTCTTGTTCAGGAGAAAGTTTGTTCATTGCCATTGCTCCATCACTCGTTGCAATTTCACTCGTGCGTTGTAGGCACGTACTTTGACATTCGCCACGGACCAACCCAACAGTTTCCCAATCTCTTCACTTGACCAGCCTTCCTCATACAACAGGGTCAACATGAGCCGGTCTTCCGGCTTGAGATGCGCGAGTAATTTGTGCGCCAGATCGCGGGAAATCACGCGCTGCTCGGCGGTCGTCGCAACCGTGCTGCGCCGCGTTTCGATTTGCGCGGCATCCGTTTCGCTCATGTCAGTGAAGAGGTCTTCCTGTCGTCGTTGCAGACGTCGCAACTCATCCAAACAGGCGTTCGCCGTAATGCGCGAGAGCCAGGCGGCAAAGGATTTTTCCTGCTTGCCCTGAAACTGATTGAGCGCCAGATAGGCCCGACAAAACGCCGCCTGAAGAATGTCTTCGATTTGTTCCTGACGCGGGAAAAACCGTCCGGCAATCCGTGCCGCCATTCGTTTATGCCGCTGGAACAACTCGGCAAACGCCGACTCTTCGCCCGCCATCGTGGCGATAATTAATTCCTCATCGGTGGGGGCGGTCATCGTATCTTCGTCCTCCACCATTACTCGGCTCAGATTGACCATAGCAGCGAATGTCGGTACGCCCTTTTCGCCTTATTTTCAGGAAACGAATGAGCGTGCTATTTCTAAGGACGATAGAAAAACTGCCAGAGTTAAACCCCTCGTCAAAAAGTATGAACCAACTCTGCATTTTTTGGCCGAGAAACACCTTTTCTGCCACTCATTCTTTTTTCGTGGGCAGTTGGCAAACAAAATTCGCGGCGTCATCAATACTGCCGTTGCCTTTGTAAACGGCAACTTGTGGATAGGGGCAGAGCGGGCGGGTGCGATCAACTTTGCCATTGGTTGCATGGGAAGCGAGGATTTTCTGCGGGGCTTGTTTTTTCTCCACCCAGGTTTCCAGCGCCGTCAGTGCATCAAGCGTGTTCGGGCCGGGGCCACCGCCGCAATGCCCCATCCCCGGAGCCATGAACAACCGCGCAAAATCGCGTGTTTCGTTGCCGAAAAGCTCTTCGACGCTTTCGTAATACTGAAGGCTGTTGCGCGGCGAGATGTTCTGATCGAGCCAACCGTGATACAGAATCAATTTACCGCCGAGCCGTTGGAAGGCCGTCAAATCAGGCTCAATCGAATTCAGGATCGGGCCGAGTAAATTGGAAGCGGAAACCAAGGACGCAAAGTTTTTCGGGTCGGACATATCAAATGTCTTCCAATCCCACGCGGGATTGTTGAAGGCCATGTACTTGAAATAGCCGATGGGCACAATGAAAGGGTTTTGAATGTGCCCTGGCCACCCTTCTTCGCTACTCGGTTCATAGCCCCACCAGAACAGCTTGCCCGTCGTCGGGTCTTTCAAGCCTTCATAAATTTTGCGCACCGAATCAACTTGTCCGGCAGTCAGACAATCGGGGCTGTCTGCGCCTTTACATTGCAACACCGCCGGATCAAAGGCACAGCGCCGTGGATCGGTAATCAACCCATCCTTCAATCCATCCTGCGCATCGCAAGCCGCCAGCGCCGCCCGTGCGATCATCGGCAGCTTTTCGTTGGGGATTAAATTTTCCGGCGCACGATGCGTCACATACGCCGCATACAATTCGCCCGGCCACATTCGCGTAGGATGATTTGCCGGAGCGCCCGCCACAATGCCATCGTAATCCGCCGGGTAACGCTGCGCTTCGGACAGCGCCTGCCCGCCACCGCCCGAACAGCCCGTGAAATAGGAATAGCGCGGTGACTGGTTGTAATAAGCCCGAATCGCGCTTTTCGCCGCCCGTGCCGTCAAATGAATGCCGCGTGACGCGAAGTCCACCATCAACTCAGGATGCCCCAGCGGCCACGCTTCATTACCCGGTTGATTGGTGTGGCCAGTGTCAGTGCTGGCGGTTGCATAACCACGCGCTAACGCCTGCGCCATTGCCGGGTATGCGATAAACCCCGCGAGTCCGCCATTGCCTACACCGTTGAATTTGCCGTTCCAGCTTTTGTCGCCTGTCGCCGCCGGTAGCCAGACCTCAAAATTGATCGCGGGTTCGCTCACACCAACAACACGGCAAAACGCGGGCAGATTCTTGTAAGCATTCCCGCCTTGCCCGCCGCCTCCGCCGGGGCCGCTCGGTCGTGGCGGCGCGAATGCCCCTGCGGCCACCACTTGCGCGGAAATGATTTTGGTTTGCGGCAAAGTCAACTTGGCAAGCGCCTCGCAGGCAGAAGCTGATTGCGCCAATGCAGCGAGCGAAGCCGCCCACAACAGCATCATCCAGGTAAAAAGACGAATAGCAAAAAATCGAATCTTCATTTCGTTCCCTTGTCGTTACTCCGGTTTTGGTTTGGCCGCGACGGAATACAATGCATCCGGCGCGTTGCGGGTTTTGAGAAACTCTTCCAACGATTCGCCCCGCATTGCCGCGTAAATATGGAGGTTTGAGACGCCAACCACTGCGCCCATTTTTTCCAGCACAAAAAAGATCGCGCCATAATGAATCAACCCACGCCAATCGCGCCGCCGAATCAGGTCGGCTTCTTCTTCGGTAAGGTGATGCGCCTGAACCAGTGCATCGAAGTCTGCCAGAAAGCGCGCACGGAAATCCGGGTCAATCAGGCGATGTAGAAATTTGTTCAGCCGATACGCTTTGACGCTGCGGGCAAGCGTGAACGGATAGGTGCCGGGTAAGGCTTCGACGCCAGCGGTTTGTTGCTGAATTCGTTGCCGATATTTTTCTTGGACGTCCACTGATTCAGTGCCCGCTTGATCTTCATAAATCGCGGTGGCCAGACCTGTCATCGTGGGCAAATAGTACGTTTGATGTACTTTCTTCACCTGCGCCGAAAGTGCGCCGCGCATCACCAGCCACATAATCACTTCGGCTCCTTCTAAGCCGCCGAGTCGCGCGTAGTCGGCATGCGTGAGTTCGGTCAATTGCTGCGGGGCTTTCTCGATCAGCTCCAAAAACTGTGTGTCCCACTCGCTATTGTTGAAGCCCGCGCGTTCGCCATGCACCTGATGCGAAAGGCCGCCAGTGGCTACGATGACGACGCCTAAATCTTCGGGGTAGCTTTCAATCGCGCGACGCAACGCCTGCCCTAGTTTGTAACAACGTCGCGCCGTGGGCAGCGGGAATTGCAACACACCAACCTGCAACGGAATAATGCTGCTGCGCCATTCATTCGCCTGTGTTCCAAGCATGGACAACGGCGAAAAACAGCCGTGATCAAGCGCGCGATCTTGAAAGAATGACAGGTCAAATTCCTCCGCCATCAAGGCTGTCCCGATATGCCGGGCCAACGCGGTGTGCCCTTTCAGCGGGAGGACGTTGCGCACGCCTCCGCCTTCATCCGCAGGCGCGTACGATTCGCCAATGCCAAGTGCGAAGGCTGAATAATGGTCAAAGAAAAACGACGTGATGTGGTCGTTGTAAATCACGAACAGCACGTCGGGATGTTTCGCTGCCAGCCATTGTTGGATGGGCTCATACGCAGCAAAAATTGGGGCCCACGCTGGATCGCTTTGTTTGTCGTGATCCAGCGCGAAGCCAATGGTGGGAGAGTGCGACGTGGCAATGCCTCCGAGAATGCGCGCCATAATAATGTTTTCTACTTTACATTGATGGTGACCGTGTTAGCAGTCTTCCCGTCGGCACTGAACACCACATTCACATTACCACTGCCCGCCAGGCTGCGCGGGATCAAAATGTTGGCTTGATCCAGTCCTACATAACTGTTGTGTGCGCCGGCAAACGAGGTTTCGGCATTGATCCCGCCAATCGTCGTCGTCACGCCGGAAAGCAAACTACGATTCCGAAAACCAGAGCCAAAGGCGATGAGAAACACTTTGTCGGTGGAGGCTCCCAAATCAATCGGCGTGGCGACGTACTGTTTGGCGACGGAATCGTATTGCAGCAACTGCTCGTCCGTCTGCGCGCCATTCGCCGAAACTCGTGTCAGATACGCCGCTGCGATCCCGCTGCCCGTGGCGTTGGCGCTAAACATTCCTGGCGCGACGCCTGTTACCGCGAAGGTGCCAGAACCAGCCGTAAGGCCATTGAGTAAAACGGTGACCGTTGCCGTGCCCGTTGCCGTATTGGCAGGAAGCTGAAAGTTGATCTGCAAGGGAGAGACATAAAATAGCGGCGCATTGCGCGTGACGTTGGCTGAATCGGTGATTTGCACCTGCACATTATCCAACGTGGTCGGAAGCGGCGTAGATGGAGCAGAAGCGGTGCTGGCCGCGAGACCTGTGCCAAAGAGCGACCCGATTCCTTCTGGCGAAAGTGTGCCCGCCACAAAACTGGCACCGTTCGTAGAAGCAAGCGCACTAATATCCAACGGCGTTGTCAGGCTCAAATCTTTCCCATAATCACGATTGCGATCACGCCAAACCGTGTGGTAATGGATTTGGTTACGAATCACGATGCCACCCTGACAGGCAAACTCAATCCACACGCTCGGCCCGTCAATGCGTGCGTAATTGGACTGGGCATTCAGAAACGTACTGGCATCACCCACTGTGCCATTGCCCGTCCAGGCAATGTACGTGTTGTCCAATTCGCTTTCGTAAATCTTCAGCAAATTGGCCGCCACGGTGTCATCGGCATCCTGCACCCAGGGCTTCATTGCTGCCAACACCAATTGTTTTTGTGTGCTGTTCAAGGCGCTCCCGGCCAAACCAATTTTGGTCGTGGGAAAACTGCTGGGGCCGCCTGTGCTGGCACCGGGAAGCATAACGCAGTCATTAAAGGTGGAGGAGGACTTGGCAGTCGCCAGTTGCGTGGCATCCAGCGAACCCAACATCGCGGCCATGGCGTTGCGTTCTTGTGTAAGCGGAGAATAGGTTGTGTTGTTGGTGGTAAATGTCAGGGGTTCAACTGCTTCATGCTGCGGGGTTGTCCCAATCACATGCCCTTGATTGTAGGCGATGTTGGCGGCGTAATGATGCCCGCCAAATTGCAGCATCCATGCCCCGGTTGTATTCGGCGTGTTTAGAAAGGCGATGAAATAGATACCATCGCCGTAGGAACTCCCCCCACCATTCGCATTCAGATAGGCATCTGCCAGCCGAATTTGGTTGAACTCGTCAGCCCCTTCATTCGCCACCGTGCCTTGTGCCGCCTTGATGACTTCCAGCGCCGCCGCCAACTGAGTTGAGTTAAGCGTGCTGAGCTGAATGCCATTGCGACAACCGCCACAAAGTTGGTTGGGCAAATTCGACCAGCGCCCCGCTAATGTCGTGGTGAAGGATTGTTCCAAGGCTGCCTGTTGTGTCGAATTGAGGGATGCCTTAAAGGCCAGTGCTTTTGATACCACGTCGGAAACGGCTTCCGGCGAAGCGAAGGCTTGTAGCGTCGTAGGTTCTACATTCGGAGGGGACGCTGGCAAGACACGACTGATAGCAGCCACATGCTTCGTTGCCGCCGACACCAGAAATGAGGCGACAACCACAAGTGATAACAACGCTGAGAATCCCAGTAAAAGCTTTTCTCCTGACGCCTGTGTCAGCCGTTTGACTGTCAGGCGGAAGAAGTTAGGTATATTTCCTGTCATACATTCACCTTTCAATTTGTGCAGAAATTGTTTTTCCCCTATTGGATCCAAAGAAGTACGCCGGAAGGGCGATGAGCGCCAGCAGCAAAATCGCTAATGGAGAGTATTCTGTGGCGGATTCCATGGCGCGCTCGATGACATTCGACGCACCGGAAACACGCGTGGCAATCCAGCCCATGGCTGCCAAGGCTGCCAGCAAAGCGCTGCTGACTCTGACCCATTGGTAAATTGGCGTAAGGCTGAGCAGGATCAGCCACGGCATGGTAATGAACACAACAAAAAGTTGCATCAACTCAATCCCCAGGTTGAAACCGAGCAGGCTCAATGCCATTGGGCCGACACTCAATTTCATCTCGGACAAAACGGTCGCAAACGCCAACCCATGCACCAGGCCAAACCCAGCGGCGACAAAAATCTCTTTGCCAGGAAAAACTGGGCGAATCGCATGAATGGCCGAGACAAGAATCGAAAAAGCGATCAGGACTTCGACAGGTTGTTGTGGCAATTGCACCCAGCCCACCGCACCCGCCAGCAACGTGAGCGAATGCCCAAACGTAAAAGCCGTTACGATTTTCAAAAGGCGTGTGAGGCTGTAGCCGCTGCCACCAAAGGCTCCCCAACGTTTGCCTTCGGACAGCAAAGTGGCAGGCAGCAACAACACCAGCAAAAACAACAAATGATCCGTGCCTTCCCTGATATGCTGCATCCCAAGGCGGATCATCCCCTTGAACCCACTCCACCAACTGCCCTTTTCCAGATTGATTTCCAGTGGCTCAATCTGCGACGTTTGTGTGTTCACGCGAATGACACCCACTTCCCGGTCATCAATTTGTCCTTGCTCCCAATCGTGACGAATAGAAATCAGGGTTTTGTGGGTGACGACCTGATGCATGATCGCGTCGTAATGCAAGCTGAATTTTCTGCTGCTTGCGCCTGCTGGTGGCGTGAGCGAAAGCGTGACGATGACTTCCTGAAACGGCCCGCTTTGAATTTGCGCCGTACTCTCAATGTGCATTTCATTGACCTGCACGCGCCAGAACTGTCCGTCCGGCGTCGTCAGCCGAATGTGCTGCAACAGGTATTCGCGGAACTCCGCCTGCCACTGTGGTAACGAGGTTTCCGGGTTGGTGGCAACGTCATGACCGAACGCAGACTCCAATTCGAGCAGCGGCACGTGCAGCGTCATTGCCATCTGCTCAGGCGCGGCATCCAGCCTGATTAAAGTAATTGGTTGTTCGTGCGCGAAGGCAGAATGTTGCCAGGCACCTGTTATCAAAAGCAGGAAGGTCAGCCATTTATAGGGGTAGTGAAAAACAGTTTTCCCGCGATGGGCTTGGTTAGCCATGAAGTTCCTAATTGTCTCCACTCTATCTTGTCGTTATTCGTACTCGACGAAATCGGCACCATCGTTGTCTCAGGAAAAATGCCGATTCGGATTGATTCGCTCTGCAACCGTTATGGGCGAAATCTATGTTGCGGACTGGCCAGCCGTCCAATACTTTGTTCTTCTTGCGGTGATAACAAATAATTCTTGCGATTGAAGGCACCGGCTAGGATCGGCAGAGCAGAAGTGCTACATTGCCGCTCTGTCTCCCCAGGACAAAACAGATATTTACATCGCTCAAGGAATGGGGAGGAGTCTGTATGGAGCTTCGGCATCTCAGGTACTTCGTCGCCGTCGCCGAGGAATTGAACTTTCGGCGTGCAGCAGAAGTGGTTCATATCGCGCAACCGGCGCTGAGTCAGCAGATCAAACAACTCGAAGATGAAATGGGCGTCACGCTCTTTGCGCGCACGCACCACAAAGTCCAACTTACTGAAGCCGGCCAGGCATTTTATTTGCGGGCACAGGCAATTTTGCAGGAAACGCAGCACGCGGTGCAGGATGCGCGGGCGGTCGAATGTGGTGAGGCCGGTCGCCTGACAATCGGCTTTGTCAGCGCTGCCGCCATCCAGGTGTTACCGATGTTTTTGCATCAACTTCGCACCGCACGACCACACGCCGAAGTCGAGTTGAAAGAACGGGCACCAGGCGAGCAAATAGATGACCTCTACAATCGCAAACTTGATCTTGGCCTCTTTCACGCGAATCTGGAAGACGATCTTTTTGAGACGGCCTTGGTCGCGCGCGAACGATTGATCGTAGCGTTGCCAGCAGAGAATCCCTTCGCGCGACGTGACTTGATTGATCTGCGTGAACTCGCGCGGGAAACGGTGATTATGCCTGCGCGCCATGCGACTCCGGGGTACTTTGAGCGCGCACGTTCGGCCTATCAAGCCGTTGGGGTGATGCCGGAGCGCATTTACCATACAAGCCTTTTGCAGACAGGGCTGTTACTGGTTGGTGCAGGGCTGGGGATTTCGCTGTTGCCTGAATCGTTTCAAAATATTCAGATGCGCGGTGTAGTTTATCGGCAACTAACCCATGCCGCGCCGACGATTGATTTAATTGCGGCGTGGCGGCGTGACAATACTTCGCGGTTATTGGAATGGCTCACCACAAAAATTAAAGCTTTCAGCGATTCCCAGCTTCAAACAGGGAACTAACCGATATGCAAAGCGGTTGAGCGTCGAGGTTTGTACGAAGCCAGGCAGGCTGCAAGCCCCAGAGAATGAATTGCTCCTGTGGGGATTAGACATCAAACTGAAAATCCCCTAAAATCCTCTTGCCTTTCCAACAAATGTAAAATTCTGTGACTGATGATTTGGATCATTCGTATTGGTAGGCAGCACAGAAGGTCTGGGCATTTTAAGTAAAGTAACCGCTGAACCAAAAGTTAAACTCGCTCTCACGTATAAAGCTTGCGGACACAGCTCAAAAAGGTAGCGACAAAAGGCCTCGCAGGGTCTGAGTGTAGTTCGTGTCTGAATCTTTTGTAGCAGAAATCACCCCCAATTAACGAGAGGAATAAATTCATGTTTTCGAGAAGAGAGTTCGGGAAGATTGCCTTGGCAGGGCTGCCACTTTCATTGGCGCTCGCAGACATCAATCCCAAAGTGAGTGGTGTTCGCATCGGCGTCCAATCCTACAGTTTTCGCACCATGTCCCTCGACGATGCCATCAAAGCCATGAGTGCTATCGGTATCGGTGAATGCGAGTTGTTTTCCGGCCACGTCGAACCTCGCCCGCAGATGCCGGGCGGACGGCCTCCGGGGCCACCTCCGGGCGGCGGTCGCGGGCAGATGACGCCCGAACAGCAGGCCGCAATGCGCGAGGCAATGCAAAAGGCGGCGGAAGAAACCAGGAAATGGCGCTTAACCGTTTCGATGGATCATTTCAAAGATGTCCGCAAAAAATTCGATGCAGCGGGTATCAAATTACAAGCGTATAACTACAGCTTTAATGATCGTTTCAGCGACGAAGAAATTGATCGCGGTTTCCAGATGGCGCAGGCGCTCGGCGTCAAGATCATCACAGCTTCCTCAACCTTGAAGGCGGCCAAACGTGTTGCGCCCTATGCCGACAAATACAAAATCACGGTGGCGATGCACGGCCACTCCAACCTGACCGACCCAAACGAATTCGCCAAGCCGGAAAGCTTTGAGGCAGCATTGGCTATGTCGAAATACTTCGCCATCAATCTGGACGTCGGCCACTTCTTCGCGGCAGGCTACGATCCGGTTGCCTACATCGAGAAACAGCATGCTCGCATTACGAATCTGCATCTCAAAGATCGCAAGAAAGATAACGGCCCCAATACCGTCTGGGGCGAAGGCGATACGCCCATCAAGCCTGTGCTTCAACTCTTGAAGAAGAAGAAATACAATATTCCGGCGAACATTGAGTTTGAATATCGAGGCGATGATGCGGTGGCGGAAGTTCGCAAATGCTTCCAGTACATCAAAGACGCGCTGGCGTAAACAACAAGGTTTCAAGAGAAACTCTCACTTAACCAAAATCAGAGGAACAGCAATGAAAAAAGACAAGCTATCACGACGAAAATTTGTGGCAGGCACGACCGGCGCGGCGCTCAGCGCGATGATCGTCCCGCGTCACGTCCTGGGCGGCGTTGGATACAATCCGCCGAGCGATACCGTAAATTTTGCGCTCATCGGCTGCGGCGGCCAGGGCAAAACCGACTCCGGTGAACTCGTCACGGGCGGCCAGAATATGGTTGCACTCTGCGACGTAGATTTTGGCTATGTTGACCGCGAGGTCGCCCGCTTAACCCAACAACGCGGTGGCGGTGGCGGCGGCGGCAGACCTGGCGGCAATGCTCCGCAAATGACAGAAGCCCAAATGGCAGCGATGCAAAAGGCGCAGGAAGAACGGCGCGCACAAGCTGTGAAATTGCAGGATGCCTATAAGAATGCCAAGCGTCATACAGACTTCCGCAAAATGCTCGAATCGCAGAAAGACATTGACGCCATCGTTGTTGCAACGCCTGACCACCTGCACGCGACGATTGCCAAAACCGCGATGGAACTTGGCAAGCATGCCTACGTCGAGAAACCGCTGACCTGGTCAATTCAGGAAGCGCGCGTGCTGCGTGAAGTCGCTGCCCGCACCAAAGTCGTCACCCAGATGGGCAACATGGGCCATTCCAGCGAAGGCGCAGCCTTAGTCAACGAATGGGTGCAGGCAGGCCTGATTGGCCCGATCAAAGAAGTGAATGTCTGGACGAATCGCCCGCTCGGCTTCTGGCCACAAGGTGTGCCGCGTCCAACCAAAGCAACAGTTGTTGCCGATGCACCAGCGGGTGGCAATCAGTTTGGCACCGATTGGACAGCACGCACGGTCAACAAAGCATTAGCGAATGCAATGGACGGCAACTATCCGGTGCCGACCGGAGTGGAATGGGATCTGTTCTGCGGCCCTGGCCCGCTGGTGGATTACCATCCGATCTATCATCCGTTCAACTGGCGTGGATGGCTGGATTGGGGAACAGGCGCGATTGGCGATATGGCCGCGCACCTGATTGACCATCCATACTGGGCGCTTGGATTGACCTATCCGACCAGCGTCGAAGCCACCTTCACGCCGTTTGGTGTTGATACCAAGAACAACCGCGTCAGCTATCCGATGGGATCGCACGTCGTGTATCACTTCCCGCAACGCGGCAATCAACCGCCCGTGAAACTGAGCTGGTTCGATGGTGGTCTGATGCCTGCGCGTCCTGATGCATTGCCGGATGATGTGCAACTCGATGGCGGTGGCGGTGCCATTTTCATCGGCGAAAAAGGCATCCTCGTCCACGGCACATATGCGTCGAATCCGAAGCTCTATCCGATGTCATTGATGGAAGCCGCAGCGAAAGTACCGAAAACCTACTTCCGTGTGGCCAAGAGTGGTGAAGGTCAATTCGCCTCCGCCTTGCATCGCATGAACTGGATCAACGCGATCAAGGGCAAAGAAAAAGCGACCTGCCCGTTTGAATATGCGACGCGCCTGACCGAAACAATGCTGCTCGGCGTCGTGGCGATGAAAACCGGCCAGAGCAAGAAGCTGTATTATGACGGCGAAAAAGGCGTTATCACGAACAACAACGACGCCAATCAATACTTGCAACGCGAGTATCGGGCTGGCTGGAAGCTGTAAGCAAAAATCAGCTTTCGCAAATAACGAAACACGGAGACAAGTCATTGCGGATTGTCTCCGTGTTTTTATTTTCGATCAGTGCTGTAACGGATTAGGAGCGGCACTTTACACGGCGTTCCCTACTGGTCACGGTACAGATTTGCCCTTCAGGTAAAGCTCACGTCAATCACACCAATCACGCCAAAATCCACGCGCAAATGATCACCCGGCGCAATCGGCATGGGCACGACACAGGTGCCGGTCGTCACAAATTGCCCGGCCTGCAAGCCATCGTCGTAGCGGCTGAGTTCATTCGCAATCCACGTCAACGCGATGCGCGGATCACCGAGCACGTTCGCGCCACTGCCCTCGGCCACCAGCGCATCGTGGCGATAGGCTTGCACCCGATGCGCGGCCAAATCCAGGCTGCGCCAATCCGCCGTTGTCGCTGCGCCGAGCAGGAACCAACTGGCACAGGCATCATCCGCAATCAGTTGCGGCGCGCCTGCGCGTGCGACTTCGTGATAGCGTGAATCGGGGATTTCAATTGCTGGATGCAAGGTGTCAACAGCGGCCAGCACTTCTTCGACGCTGTAGGGTTCGGCGCGTTTGGGCAGCGCGTCACGAAAGCGAAACGTAAATTCCGCTTCGGCCAATCGCATTGCAATGCCATCGAGCGAGAGCGTCGCGCCGCCTGCCAGCACGCGATTGGCAAACAGGCGGCCTGCAATTGGCCCATCTACGCCAATATGCTGTTGCCCGGCAATACTGGTGGCAGCGATCTTCCAGCCGACGACTTCCTGCCCGACCAGTTGTGCAAGCACGGCCTGAATCGCATAGCCTTCGGCGCGATCCTGCGGGCGACAATCTTTGGGCAAGGATTCCATTTGCGTTGCGTTGTTCCAATGCTGCCAAATCGTTTGGGCGGCAGTTTCAATTTGTGTTTGTTGCATAAGAGTTATTGGTGGAAGGCGTTCCTTCGCCCTGGGAGCACACGCGGCCCGCGTGCCAATCTTGGAGAGGTATAGGGTGACAAGAAAACCGTAAGCTCACCCAACCTGGCACGCGGGCCGCGTGCGCTCCCAGAGTAACGAGCTACGCAAAACCAGCGACAGTGTGTGGCACGTACGGTTCTTCCAATGCTTTGATTTCTTCGTCCGTCAGTCGGAGCAAAAGCGCGGCCACGGCATCGTCCAAATGATGTGGCTTCGACGCGCCGATGATTGGCGAAGTGACGAACGATTTGTGCAGTATCCACGCCAGAGCAATTTGCGCACGGGATACGCCACGCGCAGTGGCGACGTTCGCGACCGCTTCGACGATTTGGCGATCAGATTCGACGTACAGCGTTTTGCCGAACTCATCGGTCTGGGAACGTTCTGTCGCCTCGTCCCAATCACGCGTCAGCCGCCCGCGCGCCAGCGGACTCCACGGAATGACGCCGATGTTTTGATCCACACACAAATTCATCATCTCGCGTTCTTCTTCGCGATAGAGCAAATTGTAATGATTCTGCATGGTCACAAACCGTGTCCAGCCGCGTTGATCCGCCAGAAACAATGCCTTCGCAAATTGCCACGCATACATCGAAGAAGCGCCGATGTAGCGAGCCTTCCCTGCTTTGACCACATCGTGCAAGGCTTCCATCGTCTCTTCAATCGGCGTGTCGTAATCCCAGCGATGCGTCTGATACAGGTCAACATAATCGGTGCCCAGCCGTTTCAGGCTGGCGTCAATTTCGGTCATGATCGCCTTGCGCGAAAGTCCTGCGCCGTTCGGGCCGGGACGCATACGACCATGAACCTTCGTGGCAATGACCACGTCTTCGCGTTTGGCAAAATCCTTCAGCGCGCGCCCGACAATTTCTTCGCTGGTGCCATCGGAGTAAACATTGGCGGTATCGAAAAAGTTAATCCCCAAGTCCAACGCGTGTTGAATGAATGGGCGGCTCGCTTCTTCGTTCAATGTCCACAGATGATTGCCTCGCTCCGGCACGCCATAAGTCATGCAGCCCAAACAAATGCGCGAAACTTTCAGGCCGGTTTTTCCTAATCTGACATATTCCATAGTTTTCCCATTGCGGCGATTCAGGCTTTGATCTTGAAAACTTTATGCGCATTTTCCCACGTCATTTTACGAAATGCCGCAGGCTTTGCTGATTTCTTGAGAATCGTCAATGTTTCGCGCGCGACGCATTTGCCCGCCAATCGAGCAGCGGCAGGGTTATTCGCCTGACTGACGCCGCCGCCCTTGCCATCCTGACACGAACAATCGCTGCCAAAAAGCAATTTGTTTTGATGGCGCGCCAGAAAATCCGCCGTGAATTCAGGATCGCGCGACAAAGCGTTATTGCCGGAATTTGCCGACAAATCCCCGTAGAGATTTGGGTAATCCGCCAGCAACTTATCAGTCACACCGCCGCGTTTGATTGGCCCCGATGGATACGCCGCTTCTTCAGCATAATCAGCACTCACATTCGCCCAGAAAGCGTCAGCGTGTCCGATGAAGATGGTTTTGGGATACGCCTTCAGCATTGCGGCAAATCGCTTGAATCCCGTGCTCCAGACGCCTTCGCCCTCGAAATGTGGCACTTCCTGAAAATGCACGAGGATGGGCACCTTCAATTCGGCGGCCAGTGCATACATTCGGCGCAATTCCGGCCCATCGGCTTCGACGTGAAACTTGATTTCCCCAAAACCCTGCGCGCCGTCTTTGACTGCTTTGGTCAATAGTTCAGCCGCATCTGGTTTCGTGATGTCTGCGCTGGCTGACCACACAAACCGTCCGGGATATTTGGCCTGAATCGCTTTCACTTGTTCGGTGGCTGAACTGCGGGCCAGCAACACAGCATTCGTCACGCCGCAGCCTTGCATATGAGTCATATTCGCGTCCACGCTTTGTCGCAGATGCGAATGAATGTCTATTACAGAGCTACCCCATTCAGATGAAGGCGACTGCGCCCCTAAATTAGCAGCCGTAGCTGCCATAACAGCCGATGACAAAAACTCTCTTCGATTGATCATTTGTCGGTCCTTTCTTTTCAAGTCTTGCGACTGGTAAAACGCGATTGCTACATTGCTACATAACGCTCCCTACGGGTCGCGGTACTGATTTATAGCAATAGAAGCGGCACGCCAAACAAAAGCAATGCCCCCAGAAACAGAAGTCCGAACAGCGCTCCCAGCCCCCAGAAATGCGTCGAGGGCAAATACCCGCTGTCATAGTACGCAAAGCCCGGCCCCGTTGCATATGGCGTGATGACGCCCATAATGCCCGTCGTCAGCGCCAGGGACAAAGCCAATTTATCCAAAGGCATTCCAGGAATCGCCGCCCCAACGCCAAGCATCACGGGCAGCAACGCTGTCGTGTGCGCCGTGAGACTGGCAAACATGTAATGCGCCAGAAAATAAATGCTCGTCAATGCAACCAAGACAACTGTCGGCGAATGCCCACCCGTTCGTGCGGCAACATTGTCAGCGAACCACTTGATGAATCCGGTGCGCGAAAGACCTCCCGCCAGCATAACCAACGTGGCAAACTGAATCAGCGTCGTCCACGCGGCGTGATTGCGCGCCATTTCATTCCACGTCACAACACCGAAAACCAGCATCAGCGAAACGACGATAAATGCTGCCGTCGTCGCTTCGACAAACTGCCCGCCAAAAATCCAAAGGACAATTGCCAACAGCACCAGCAATGCCAATGTCAGTTCTCGCCGGGAAATGCTGCCCATTTGTTTCAGCTCACTCGCCGCCCAATCCGACACTTCACTTCCCTGCTTAATCTGCGGCGGATAGAACACATAAACCAGCAGCGGCAATGCCAACAACAGCGGCAACGAAAACGGAGCCGAAGCGAAAAACCATTGCTTCCAGGTGATGTCTACTTTAAGAACCTTGCGCGCGATTTCTGTCGCTAACAGGTTTGGCGCACAGGCCGTCAGAAATAATGAACTGGTGACAGAGGTCGCCGCAAAAGTCGTCCACATCAAATAGCCGCCGATTTTGCGGGCCGATGGCGTATTCGGATAAGAATCAAAGAGCAGCGGCAGATTGCGCACCAGTGGGAAAATGGTTCCGGCGCTACGTGCAGTGTTCGACGGCGTGAACGGAGCCAGAATCGCATCGGTCAAAACGCAGGCATAGCCAAGCGTCAGCGTTTTCCGGCCCAAAGCTTTCACCAAAATGAGCGCGAGCCGTCGCCCCAGCCCTGTCTTCTCGTAACCAAGTGCAAACAGAAACGCCGTAAAAATCAGCCAGATCGTGCTATTTGAAAATCCCGCCAGCGCCCATTCCAACGAACTCGCTGCCAGCTTGAAATCCGGTTTAGCCAAATCTGCCGGGCTGAAAAGAACCCACCGCGCCAACACAATTACCAGGGTCATTGCAATAAAACCAATTGCCGCGCCGGGCAAAGGTTCGACCACCAGCGCCGTAATCACACCGGCAAAGATCGCAAAGTAATACCATGCGTGCGGCGCACATCCGGCAGGCGCAGGGATGAGCGCAACGATCCCAATCACAGCGATGGGCACAAGCGCACGCCACCAGCGAATTTCACGGCTTCGCGTTGCTACGGCTGGCGAATTGGCTTCACTGACAAGAGGAGTTTCCATCAAAGCCCTAGAATCAATGTACGACAGGCAGCTTGCCTGTCGCCGCGTAGTCAGCATCAGGAGCGACAGGCAAGCTGCCTGTCGTACAGCGAATACTATTTCTTCAATGCAAAGGCCACATAAATGCTGCCGCGCGGTTCGTCGCGTCTGGCTTTCCCGCCCGTCGCGTGAACGACTACGAATTGCCGTCCGTTCACTTCATAAGTCGCAGGCGTCGCGTTGCCAGCAAAAGGCAAAGTTGTTTCCCAGAGCAATTTGCCTGTCGCCTTGTCGAAGGCCCGGAATTTGCGGTCAAAGTTCGTCGCGGCAATGAACACAAGCCCGCCCGCTGTCACCACTGGCCCGCCGTAATTTTCTGATCCGGTGCCCGTCATCCCCTTTGCGACGAGTTCGGGGTATTCGCCAAACGGAATCTTCCACGCATATTCGCCCGTGTTCAGATTGATCGCGTTCAGCGTTCCCCACGGCGGCGCGATGGCGGGATAGCCTTCTTTGTCCAAAAATTTGTGATAGCCCGTAAAGCGGTATCGCGGCTGATTCGTGGCGGCTGCCGTGCTGGTGAGTTCTTTACTTTCGCCGCTCAGCAGATATTGCACCAGTGCAGCGACTTCCGGCGACGGCAAATTGGGGAATGCGGGCATCCGGCCTGCACCCTGCCGAATGATTGTCGCGATTGCGGCGGCGTTGTGTTTGGCAGCAACCGCATCCAGCGGTGGATTGCCCTTCAAATCATCGCCGTGACAAACTGCGCAATTGCGCAGGTATAATTGCCGCCCGGTGTTTTGTGTTTGGTTCTCGGCCAGACTCGCACGCCACGCCATTTCGTTTGCATTCAAATACAGCCATCCGGTTTCGGGATCAAAGGCCGATCCACCCCATTCTGCGCCACCATCAAAGCCGGGGAAAATAATCGTTTCCTGATCCACGCGAAACGGCAGAAATTGCCCGCCCACATTGAATTTGCGAAACTCATTGAGCGCCCATTGATGCGCTTCAGGCGTGCGAGTGGTCAGCAAATCTTCGGTGAGCCGTTGGCGCGAATAAGGCGCAGGTTTCGTGGGCAGCGGTTGCGTTGCGGCAGTGACTTCGCCGGGAACGTCGCTCGCGGGATATTTTTGTTCTTCAATCGGGAACACTGGTTTGCCCGTCACGCGATCAAACAAATAGACAAAGCCCTGTTTGCTGGTTTGCGCGACCGCATCTATCGTGCGCCCGTTGCGCTTGATCGTGACCAGCGTCGGTGGCGAAGGAAAATCACGATCCCAAATGTCATGTTTGACGGCCTGAAAATGCCAGAGCCGTTTGCCCGTCGCGGCGTCCAGTGCCAGCAATGTGTCGGAATACAAATTATCGCCCGCGCGATTCGCACCATAAAAATCGTCCGCCGCCGAACCTGTCGGCACAAACACAATGCCGCGCTTTTCGTCTACAGCCATCCCAGCCCAATTGTTGGCCGATCCGGTGTATTGCCAGGCATCCTTCGGCCAGCTTTCATAACCCGGTTCGCCCGGCTGCGGAATCGTATGAAACGACCAGCGCAATTTGCCCGTCCGCACGTCGTAGGCGCGAATGTCTCCCGGCGGCGAAGGCAGGGATTCCGATAAACGCCCGCCGACGATAAACAGGTCTTTGTAAATCACGCCCGGAGTCGTCAGCGCAATGGAGATTTTCTGCGCATCGCGGCCTAAGCCTTCGCGCAAATCAATCCGTCCATTCGTGCCAAAGCCTGGTATCGGCTGACCAGTTGCGGCATTCAGCGCGTAAATAAAGTTTTGCGCGGCGACCAAAATGCGCTTCTCGTTTCCCTCTCCCCAAACCATCACACCACGATTCGGCCCGCGCGCGGCCAACCCGGAATCAAAGCGCCAGAGCAGTTTTCCGGTCGCGGCATCCAGCGCAATGATCTTGTGTTTTGGCGTGACGCCATACAGCACGCCGTCTGCAATCACAGGCTGCGTTTGCGGATCGCCCGGTCCATCGTTCGCGTCGTATGTCCAGGCAACTTCCAACTGCTGCACATTCGACCGATTGATTTGTTTGAGGCTGGAATAGCGCGTGCCCTCAGGCCCGCCCCCATAAATAAAGGTGTCCGTTTTCTTTCTTGCGGCAGTGCGCTGCGCCTGGACATTCGGTGCGCTGAAAAATGCCTGAACAATAAGCAATAAAACAGCACAAGTGCAGAACAAAACTTTGAGGGGATTTGTGTTCATAAGCAAAATTGATGATTGGGTGATGCCGCCTATAAATAAGGCACGTCCTCCTGCTTTGGCAAGGAGCAGCCGAAGAAAGAAAAGCAAAAGCCCAACAATGAAAGAAAGCACGTGCCCGTTGCGGCGACGGCTTCTCGTTCACAGTTAAGCTTTTGCTACAGACTGAGGGAAAAACAAAGCGGTAAGAACTTACCGCACTCCATACGCTTCGCGCTCCCACCAGAAAATCTTTTTCTTAAAACTATCGCGTGCGGCTTCCCGCCCCGAAAGATTGACAGGAAGAACAACTTTTACAACACCCGGATTTTCACAGTATTGCTGAACGGCCCGGTGTTCGCTGTTAGGTATAGACTGATTTCGCCCGCTCCAGCCAGACTGCGCGGCAGGCGAAGATTGATTTGATCTACGCCCACATATTCAGGCTGAATGCCCGCATAATCGGCAGTGACAGGAATATAGGTGATGGCATCCAACTTGAAATAGCCCGTGATGGGATTCAGCGAATTATTCCAGGCACGAATGCCTGTGCCAAACAAGACCAGGAAAACCTGATCGCTTTCAGGCCCAAGATCAATCGGCACAGTCACCCATTTTGTACCATCGAAGCTGCCTATCGGTTCAATGGATTGCGAACCATTCGCACGCACGCGTTGAATATAGGCCGCTGGAACGCCACTGCCCGTATTGCCCATTGCATCCGCCGTAAACAAACTGAAGGCTCCGGTCGTGACGTTTGCCGTCGCGTAAGAAGTCTTCCCATCGCCACTCTTCACTGTCACATAAGCCCATCCCGTTGCTGTGCCTGTGGGCACCTGATAATTGACCTGTCCCTTGGAAACAAAGAAAAGTGGTGCCAGGCGTTCTGTCCCCTGACTATCTTTGATCGTAACCGTCGTCCCAGCCAGACTGGTTGGCAGTGGTGTCGAAATCGCCGCAACAGTTCCAGTGGCTAAATCCGTCCCAAAGATCGTGGCAATGGATTCAGGCGCGTGACCATAAACGCTGCGAAAATCCGCACCGGAAACACTGGCTGATGTAATGGGTGTCGTCGAACCAATTGAAACTCCATCCGAAGCTGTATTGGCGGCAAAAAGTGTCGTGTCGCTCACCGCCAAAGCATTTGCCCCCGCCAATCCATAGCTGGAAGCACGCCACGTAGCGCCGTTATCGGTTGAAACACTCACGCCATACAACGATCCATCTGTCGCAACGCCAGAAGCATAAAAGGCGGAAACTGCCGGAACGTATAAAAGATTCACAACCCGCAAGGGCAATCGGTCAGATAAAACCCAGGTCGTGCCACTATCCGTGGAGCGGTACAGTCCGTCCGACGATGCGGCTAAGAGTGTCGTCCCGTTGACCGCAATGGAATAAACCAGAAAAGGAGGATTTGTTGTGGCGGTCGTGGCGTTTGTGGCTTTCCAGGTTGCGCCTTTATCCGTGGAGCGAAAAACGTGCCGAGGATCATTCACAACCAATTGCCCACCAGCTAAGACATCACTGCCGCTGATCGTTAAGGAGTAGACTTGCGCTGAGTCGGAAAGCCCTGTATTTACTGCCTTCCAGGTAGTATTGGTAAGCGAAAAGACCCCACCGCCGAAGGTTCCAGCGTAGGTATCTGTGCCATTCGCTGCCAGTGCAGTTACCACCAAATTCGTCAGGCCAGTATTGATGGCTGTCCAGTTTGTCCCATCAGTCGAGCGAAAGACGCCTCCGCCATTCGTTCCGGCGTAAATAGTCGTTCCGCCCACAGCCATCGAGCGCACATCGGTGGTGGCTAATCCAGTGTTCACCTGTGTCCAGGTGGTGCCATTGTCAGTTGTCCGCCAGATACCGCTATTGGTTCCGGCATAAATGCTCGTCCCGCTCACCACCAGCGCGCGGACTTTCGCTGTTGTAGACGCGGCAATCGCGGTCGCCGCCAGAGAGGTCGTTGTCCATTGCCCAGGTAAGGGAGTGCTTTGCGCCAAAAGCGGCTGGCTAAAAAATAAACATAAGGTTAGTAGTACCAACCAAACTACGTGCTTGGGGCAAGATGCGTTGTACAAAGTGGTTTCTCCTATTTCAATAAAACAAATTCAAGATGAAATGTCCCATCTAATGATTCGTGTTGCTTGTGATCTTAAAGGGAAAGAGCCTCATTTCAAGATCATTACAGCGGGTGCAACGTGAGAGCAGTCCCCAAACTTGGCTGTGCCTGCGAAGTTGGAAATGCAACCGAATACCATGCGCGGGGATTTTATACTGCCAGGGGCATCTGAGGAAGGGACGCTCCTATTTTTTAAGCTACAGAAGCCTCTCTCAAATGGAAGCAGGCGAAAGCCCAACCGCGAGGCAGAGCTATTTCCATTCGTGGGTTTCGCTCTCCAAACAGTCAGGCTTCCGCCCGGTTCTCACCTTTCACAACTCCCCAGCATTGAATTAAGAAATGTACGACAGGCGGCCCGCTTGTTGCTGGCTGAAAAATCCTAGCGGCGACAGGCGGGCCGCCTGTCGTACATTGGGCGATCCGTCCTTAATTCAATGTCATTACTCAATCAGCAACGATAAAATACAACCAGACCAAAGCCAGCATAACCGCCCAGACAAGGACAATGAACATGACGGGTTCCTGCCTGAGCTGTTTCAGACGCTGTTGCCAGTTGCGATGCAGGCGATTCGACAGTGGTTGATAAAAATTCATAATCCCTCTTTCTAATCAGGGGGTTATTGAATGTTGATTGTCACCCGATTGACCCGTTTGCCACTGGCGGTCACAACCACCTGAACCTCACCTCTGCCCGCCAAAGAACGCGGCAAGGGGCCAATATTCACCTGATCCAAGCCGATATATTCAGACTGTGCACCGACATAGGTAACAGGAACCGCAACGCCCCCGACTTCAA
Source organism: Acidobacteriota bacterium (assembly GCA_018268995.1). GTDB lineage: Bacteria > Acidobacteriota > Blastocatellia > RBC074 > RBC074 > JAFDVL01. The sequence continues at coordinate 33,472 of JAFDVL010000004.1, forward strand.
CCGTTACCTCGGATGAATTCAGAACGCCACGAAGCCCGGTCAGATACAGACTCAAAAACACCTTGTCAGTCTCTGCGCCCAGATTGATCGGAACGGCGACAAAACGCTGTTGCGCCGAATCGTAGTTCATCACCTGAAGCGGCGTTTGCGTGTTGTCTGCCGCCACCCGAACCGCGCCGATTGCGCCGACGCCCTGCCCATTTGCGTTGGCAGCGAATAGCCCCGGCGCAACGGTTTCGATCAGCAAGCTGCCCGTCACGGAAGTGCCATCCTGACGACGCAGCACCGCATTCGCGCGGCCTTTCGCCATGTCGGCAGGAACTTGAAAGTTTACTTGCCCAGGCCCAACAAAAAGCAAGGGCGCATTGCGAGCCACATTGGCACTATCGGTCAACGTCAACGTTACGCCGCCTAATGTCGTAGGCAGCGGTGTTCCGCTGGCCGACACACCGCTTGCCGTCAGGTTTTGTCCGAAAGCGCTCGCCAACGCAGCCGGGGCGACAGAAGCAACGTGGAAACTGGCTCCGTTTGTGATCCAGTTGGCAAAGGCGGATGAGTTCGCGGCTCCCGGTGTGGCGGGCTTGAAGTAGCTCCACGCGGCGGCACCATCGGTCGCGCGCCCAATCGAAATATCGGTTTGCTGCGTGCCAAACGTATAGGAATCAATCAACGTCTTGCCATCAGTATCGTAAATCCCAATCGCTTCGCCATCGCCGCTTAATTGCCAACTGACATGCTGGCTGCCCTGCGCGGTTTCGTTGTCCGCCATAAACACCAACCGCCCGCCTGCCGGAATCGAAACGCCATCCGGGACTTTCCATTTTGTGGGATTCGCCAGGTTGTCAGTGATGTACATTCCGCTCATATTAACGGCGGAAGTTCCAGGGTTGTAAACCTCGAACCAATCTTCGTAGGCTCCTGCTTCATTTGGGTCTTGGAAGGCGCTGTCATTGTCGGCCATGATTTCGTTGATCAACAGGATGCCTGTGCCATTGGAAGCTGGCGTCACATTCACGTTGACAGCCGCAGGCGTAGTCTTTGCCGTTGTCGTCCATTTCGTGCCGTAATCCTGCAAACGAATGTGCGATTGTCCCGCAGGCATTGCCGGGTAAGTGGCGGTATCAAGCTGCGTGGTCGTGCCATTCGCACTTTGATACAAATACAATTTTCCGCCCGTCGTTGTCAGTTTAAAGCTTGCGTGCGTGTCGCCCTCTGCCGTTTCGCCATCCAGCCACAGCACCAGAAATTCGCCGTCTGCCAGCGTCTTTGTCGGCAATGCCCATTTGGTCGGCGTTGCCTGATCGTCCGTCAAATAAAACCCTGTCGTTGTCACCGAGCCGGGGCCGAGGTTGTGCAATTCAATCCACTGATCAGCATCGCCCGCGCCGTCTTTGTATGTGCCGTTGTTGACAGTGATGATTTCGTTGAGCCGCACGTCTGAAGCTTGCGCCTGCGTGTTGAGATAGGGACGTAAATAGTTATAGCGCTCGCGGACGAATTGATTGACGCCGGGCGTTGCCCCCACCGCGCTGTTCAGATTGGTTTCAAATTGCGTGATGGTGTAGGCCTTATTCGGGTCTTCGGTCAAATGCGGGCGAATCAAATCGGCCAGTTGTTTCACCCGCGCTTCATACGTCGTGACGTCAAAGCCTTCGCGAGTAAAGCGCGCCAGCATCCGCAGATAAAGCCGCCGATAGTCATCCACCGCCCAGAGCTTTTGCAACAACGGACGCGCATCATTCCCCGTGCCTGTTCCGGGCAGATAAAACGGAGAAGTAATAAATGGATTGGTCAGACGCGGCGTGCCGTCACCTGTAATCCCAAACGATTCGTTATGATCCCATTGAATGTGGATGAATTTGCCATCGCGACTCCGGTCATAGAGATAGTATTCCGCCGCCACGCCCAGGTACGAATCCAGATTCACAAACAGGTTGTTGATCGCCATGGCATAGAGCCAATTTTCCACATCTGCAATCGGTTCGATCTTCGCGGGTAAATCCGCCGTCGCCGTGTTGTTCAGCACATCCAGAAATTGAATCAGCCCCGAATAATCATTCGCCGTTTCATTGGTTTTGAGGATGTAGACATTTTGATACAACGATTGCGCAGCACCAAGATACGCCAGATTCGGTCGTCCGCCCGTCCCGCCCATGCGCTCTTCGCCCTCGTATAAATTCCCGTCTTCATCATCGCCAAAGCGGCTTTCCATCATCGTTTTATCCGGCTGCTCAACGGCCAGATACAATCCGTAATAGGAATCGTTGATGTATAGGCGGACGAACACCGAGCGCAACGCAGCAATGTACTTGCCCGCAAAATCGTGCAGCAGTTTTTCGCGGATGAAATCCGGCTGCAAATCTCCGTTGTTGAGGTTGAGTTTTTTCAGGCCCAGGAAAGTCAGATTGTCATCATATTCGTTGAAATCCAGCTTGAAAGGCTTCTTGATGCCATTGCGGCGAAATGACGAATTGCCTTTCATGCGAATGCCGACTTTGGGCAAATCAATATCGCCGTACTTGAAACGACAGGGGAAATACGGATCGCCTGACGTAGCTTCGTTCTGGTGGGCCTGCAACAAGACGTTGTACCAGTTTGGGTCTTCGGGATAAATGCGAATTTCACGCACCGCGCTATCGTCAAAAAATGAAGCTGCGGCATCGTTTATTGCCGGGCCTTTGGTTGAAGGCTGCGCCAACAGCGTAGGCGATAGAATCGCGAGGATCACTGCAAGAATTAAGGGAGGAGTGATACGAGACATGTAGGGGCCTGCTTTCCTGAGTTTCGTTCAAATTGTTCGGAGAAAAACTCGCGTGAATTGAAAAAAATCGTAAAGGACAGGTTGCGCGTGAGCTATCACCGGGGCCTCGCCAGTTTCGCTATCGTGCAACCTGCCCTGGACTTCCCACCTGCCACCACAACTATGACGGGGGAAGAAGGCTTATCCGCTTGTGCAATCTTCACCGAGTATTGGTGCGATCTGTTTCAAATACGGGGATGGTCATCTCCCGCTCAAATCGGATGCGTAAAATCGTCCCTGTTTGCAACTTGATGTCATTGCCTTTGGTCATCAACACGCCGCCAATCGCGCCCGCCCCAATGGCTCCGGCAGCACCGCCCAGTCCGCCGCCCGCCGCACCAATAATCATACCGCCCAGTCCGCCGATCCCCGCGCCGGTTCCGGCATTGCGCGCCGTGCGACCACCAGAGCGTCCGCCGCCCACTTTGCCCTCGCCATCTTTCGATTTCATCTTTTCGTCATTGGCAAAATCATCTATCGCCGTCACCGTGGTGGAGACTTTTTCGACGCCGTAAGGCATCAGCGCCTTGTCAAAAACAATCGTGATCGTCGCTTCTTTTTGCGGACGTTTGGCGGCCTGCACCTGCGTGACGCGACCAATAAATTCAGTGCCTCGCGCCATCACAACGCGACCATCTTCTGACCGGACAGGTTCGTGCAAAACGGCGCGCACTTCGTCGCCAACTTCGCTCAATTTGGAACTGAGCTGCGTTTGCAGAGAGAGTTTGGCAGTTTTCCCTTCGGCAATGACAGCATTTTCTGGTGTGCGTGATTGTGCAGCTGTTAGCCCGCTCAGAATCAGCAATAAAGATAGAAACGAAAAGATTGTTTTCATACAACTCCTACTTTCTCTTCGAGGGTTAGACATCGGCGTTATTCTTCGTCTTCGTCCTGACGTTTTGGACCGCGCGGCCCCATCCCCCGTTGATCTTCGGTAACGGTGTAATCAGCAGGGGGCTGAAAAAGGGATGATGCTGGCTCGTTGCGATTGATGTTCGTCAGCCGATAAATATGTTCGCCCAGGCGTGGATCAAGATGTTTGCTTAAAATCACTTCCTGAAGCGCAGATGAATACCAACGCTCAGAAACGATTTCCAGCGGTTTTTCATTCCCGACTTGTCCCGCCGGAATCGTGATGATCGTGCGCGTCCCTTCAGCTTCTACGCCTTCTATCATTTGCTTGCCAAGCGATTCTGTTTTTGACTCAAGGCCACCTTCGCGCTGTCGTGGAAATGGTGGCATTCCGCCCATCGGTGGCGGTGCGCCGCGAAAATTCATTTTGCGGGCCTTGAGATTTTTGGCATCCAGCATGTAGCTGACGCCTGCGACCGGATCATCAATGAAAATCATTTGCGGGGCATCTGCCGCCGTCGCAAAGCCGCCGATGTTATTCAGCTTTTGTTCACGTCGCGTGCGGCCTTCTTTGTCGCGATACACCTGCGCCGTGGTCTTGCGCGTTGTCTTGCCGCCATCCATCAGCGGCTGGACGGATTCGGTTTCGGCCACTGCACTGTAGGGCGCGCCTTTGACCAGTTTGTTATTAAAACGCATTTCCGAGGAGAGAAAACGGAAAGAAGCATCAGGCATAGGCCGCTGGCCTTGCGGGCGTGGCTGCTCGCCTTTGAAATCGGGCCGCTCACTTGGCGAAGGCTCGCGTCGCATTCCCGGCAAAAATCCTCCCGTGCCGGGCGGTGGGCCGCCTCGCTCCGGGCCGCGCCTTTGTGCGAATGCAGCAATACCAACTACCTGAATGACAAGAATCAGGGCAATCATCCGAAATAAATATTTAGCTCTCATAATTCAACCTTCGATCAAAAGGATCGTCTTAACGAACAAAGCGGATGGCCAAAGCTAAGCCGTCGTCTCCCACAATCACATCCGCTTTTACAACTTCGCCCGTTTGCTCATTGTTAACGGGCAATCCCAAAGCCAACATCGCCGAACGTGGCATTTCAACGCGCACCACCTGACCACTTCGCTCGTCACTGTTCGCAACATAAGTTAAGGGCAGGTAATCCGTAGCAATTTCAGTGCTCTCTTCAGTGAGCACTGGCAGCGTGCGTTTTGTCCTGATGGAGGCAGCCAACTTCGTCCTCACTGCTGTTTTGTTTTTGGCAATTTGTGATGGCGCACTCATCTGGTTTGGAGTTTCAGGCAATGGCGCGGGCGGGGCAGTGACTTCAGGCGTAGGCTGCTGAACTTGTTGCTTCACAGCGACAGGCACAGGAGAAGACGAATTCAGCCAATACCATCCACCCAAAGCAATCAAGGCCACAGCAGTTGCGCCCAGCGCCCAGTTCCAGCCCCAGTTAGAAAGGAAACCAAGCGTCCAGCCCTGGTGTGTTTCTTTTTCGACAAATGCAGAAGCCCGCGGTTCCTGCTCGGCGGCAATGCGAGCAAGAAGCCGCGAGTATAAAAAGGGCGCGTTGGCCGCAGCGTTGATTTCCTGCTCGCTGGCCCTTGCTGTCTTGATCAGGTCAAAACAAAATTCATCCAATCCTACGTCTCGCTCTTCTGGTTGGTGAGTAATCTTTTTCATATAGCCACCTGTTATCGAAATCGTTTCATCGCACGTTGCAAGTGCTTTCGTGCTTTATGGGTGCGCCCTTTGACCTTGGAAACTGACCATCCCAGGAGTTCGCCAATTTCCACGACAGTCCATTCATCTTCGTAAAGCAAGGTCAGCGCCAAACGATCTTCGGGTTCGAGCCGTGAGAGTAATTTATTCGCCAAATCGCGCGAGACGGTACGCCGCTCAGCACTTGGGTCATCCCACATCGCTTCCAACAACGAAGCGGTCTCAGGCTCGCTTAAATCGCTAATCAGATTTTCATTGCGACGTTGCAATTTGCGCAATTCATCCAAACAAGTGTTCACTGTAATGCGCTTGAGCCAAGCGGCAAAAGAATGCGTTTGCCCGCCCTGATACTGCCGCAAGGCCACGTAGGCCTGATAAAAACTCATTTGAATAACTTCTTCAATTTGTTCACGCCGGGGGAAAAACCGTCCGCCGATGGCGGCGACCATACGTTTGTGCCGCAGGAACAATTCGCCAAAAGCGTCCTGATCGCCTGCGATAGCCGCAGTAACCAGTTCATCATCTCCTGTCTGGGTGTGTTCCAAAGCCGTCAGGACGGCAACAGTATAAGTCATTATTTGTTTAGTAAAGCTGGTTCACACATCCAATGCCGCACCAACGGCACTGAGGAACACGAAGCGCAATGCCGCAGAAATAAAAACTAAAGTTTCTGGCAATTGCGCTTCGTCGTGGAATTAAAAATCAAATAGCCACTCAATTAGCGATGACCACCGCCACCCGCTAATGAGCCAAGAATTCGCAGAAATCCTTCGTCGCCGAATTTCGTTCTTAGCAATCCGGCCTGATCGCCATTGGTTTTCAAAAGAGCGATGACATCCAGTTTGAACTTCGCTTCAGCCTGCAAACGAGTGTTGGCAGCAGTCGCCTGCAAATTCGCGATCACTGCGGCCTGCGCATTGGCAGCGGCCTGATCGCCCGCTAAAATCGCGGCCTCGTACGCATCGTGTGCGGCTTGCAACGCATCACTTGGCCCATCGGGCTGGCCGTCCCGATAAGCTTGAATCAGCGTTTTCAATTGTTCTTCCTGCGTTGTCGTCAGCGCCAGTGCTCCAGCATCCGCCAGCGCTTTCTTGAGTCCTCGCAAAGGATCAGCAGAAGCTCCATGCCGTTGGGCCATTACTCCTGTCATCAATGAAAAAAACATGATCCCAACTGTCACCAGTGTAAAGTTCGCTTTTAATTGTTTCACTTCTTTTCTCCTAAATTGTAATACCTGAAGAGTTTCCTGCCTGGTACAACGTCCTGCCTGGGGCCGTGGAGGAACGGCGTGCGCGGCATCCTGAATTTTCAAGAGAAAAGCTTTCCTCGCTGGTAAAGGCGTATGAAATTGAAACTTGGTTTTATCTTTTTCATTAGTTTTTTTAGCAGTCGGGCAGCAGATGCCTGAACAGCGAGCTCGCGTTGCCTGAAGAACCTTGCGAACCTACATTCCTGAATATTCGTATCTTTGCTACCATCTCTTTTCTTGAAACAACATCGAGCGGCGACAGATTCGATCACTGGCAAGAAGCGATATGAAAAACCTACACTATTTGCACACCTGGCTCGAAAATGTCTGGATGGCATTGGACACGTTGCGAACGCACAAGTTACGTTCATTCTTAACCGTTCTCGGCGTCATTATCGGAACGATGACCGTGATTGTCATCGCAGCGTTTGTATCGGGGATTGATGCACGCGTCGCCAAAGAAATTGAGTCCTTCGGAACAAATTCAATTTATGTTTATAAATTTGATCCCGGCTTCAACTTTGCGCCCAGCTATGAAGAACGCACGCGCAAACCGCTCAGCTTTGATGACATGATGGCGATTCAAAACGAGTGCGCATCTGTGACGTATGTTGCCCCGATGATTTCCCCCGTGGATTTCACACAAGGGCCAATGGTCGAACGCGTCCATATCAAATACAAAGACACGCGAATGTCGAACGCCTCGGTACAGGCGACGATGCCAAGTTATTTCAAAATGGGGACGACTGAATTGGAAGAAGGTCGCTTTTTTAATGAAACCGACAACGCCAATCGGTCAGATGTCGTTGTCATCGGCAATGATGTCGCCAACACGCTGTACCCCATGTTGAGCGCAATTGACAAAGAACTGACCATCAATGGCAGGCAATATCGCGTCATCGGCGTTTTGCGCAAACGCGAAACCTTTCTGGTCGGAGCCGAAGACCCAAACAACGAAAACAAAGCAGTTTATCTGCCCTACGCGTCGCTGATGAAGGTGTATCCAAACCTTGAAGACAATTTCATCATGGCGCAGGCCGCTCCTGGTCGGCTGAATGAAGCTGTTGAAGAAATTCGTCAGGTGCTGCGCAAACGTCGCAAAGTGCCGTACAGCGCGCCTGACAGCTTTGGGATTTCAACCGCCGACAACATCGTCAGCCAATTCAAATCCATCACAGGCGGTGTGTTTTTATTGATGGTCGCTATTTCCAGCGTTGGGCTTTTGGTCGGCGGCATCGGCGTGATGAATATCATGCTGGTGTCGGTGACGGAACGCACCAAAGAGATCGGCGTCCGCAAGGCTATCGGAGCCAAGCGCCGCGATATTATTTCGCAATTCCTTGTGGAAGCAGCCACCTTGACAGGATTGGGTGGATTGCTTGGCATTTTATTTGGCTGGGGGGTTGCGGAAATTGTGAAGCTGGTTATGCCCACGTTTGTACCTTTGTGGGCACCAATTACCGGATTTGTGGTGTCAGTCGCACTCGGTGTTGGCTTTGGCTTATGGCCTGCCTGGAAAGCCGCCAGACTTGATCCTATCGAGGCTTTACGTTATGAATAGTTCTTCCAATAATATTTCTTGGATTTCACACATCTAATGACCGTTCATAACCGTAATTAACCATGAGGCTGGCGTGAAGGACGCAAATTTATCGAATCTGCCCCAATTCGATGCGGCGGATGAATCACAACTGATCAGGCGGCTGCAAGCGCGCGATCAGGCGGCGATGAATGCGCTGTATGAGCGTTATGCCAATGTGGTGTATGCAGTGGCCATTCGGATCGTCGGGCAAACAGCCGAGGCTGAAGATGTGGTCGTGGATTGTTTTTGGCAAGTGTGGCAACAGGCAGCAAATTACGATACGTCACGCGGACAATTGCGAACATGGATTGTCACCATTGCCCGCAGTCGCGCGTTGGATCGTTTGCGAGCGATGCGTCGCGCACCGGTTGTAAGTGTTGAAGATGAGTTGCTTCGGGTCGCAGAAGCCAAAGCGACAGATAACCCGGAACAGGAAACCTGGTTGTCACAACAGTCGGCGCAAATTCATCGGGCTTTGGCAACCCTACCGCGAGAACAGCGTCAGGCATTGGCATTGGCGTATTATCGCGGCCTTTCCCAGTCGGAAATTGCCGAACAACTTGGCGAACCCCTGGGAACAATCAAAACCAGAATCCGGCTGGGAATGATGAAGCTACGCGAGCAGCTTCAATCACTACGAACGCCTTAATTTTCGCTGAGACAGCAGGCAGATTGCCAAAGGTTTTAGCACATAGCAAAAGAAATGGACGGGGACAAGTTTACAGAACTAGCTGCACTACACGCCATCAATGCGCTGGACGGCGAAGAACTGCAAATGTTTGAGCAGTACCTTCGCACGGCATCAGAGGCTGAACGACGTGAGTTGCAGGAATTGAAGGACGTTTGGGCAACATTGCCTTTGGCCTTGCCGCCAACCGTCCCACCAAGCCATCTCAAAGCGCGTTTGATGGATCGTATTAGTGAGGAAGTTACAGGCCAGGATGCTTCGCCCAAAGTCGTCGAATTTTCGTTGCGGCAAAAATCTCGTGGCTTGTTTGGCTTTTTTTCCTGGCAACCAGCTTTCGGATTGCTCACGGCAGCCACATTTCTGCTGGCGATCACCAGCGGTATGCTGTTATGGCATAGCAGCCGCGTGGCGCGCGAACGCGATCAACTGGCGCAACAGGTCGCCGAATTGTCGCGCCTGAACATTGCCACGCAAAAACAGCTGGATGATTTGGTCACACAAACGACCAAATTCATTTCTCTTTCCGGCAAAGAAGCGCCCACAGCCAACGCCAAAGTTTTCTGGGATACAACACGCAACGAATGGGTTGTGTATATTTTTAATCTGCCTGCGGCTCCGCCTGATAAGGACTATCAGCTTTGGTATGTCACCAGCGACCAGCAAAAAATCAGCGCGAAGGTCTTCGGAACTGATGCAAAAGGTCGGACGGAATTGCGGATTGCGCTGCCGCAAAATGTCGCCCCGCGTCTGGCAGCAACAGCAGTAACATTGGAACCCAAAGGCGGTTCCGCCCAACCAACCAGCGGGCTTTATCTTGTCGGCGCGATTGGAGCATAGAATCGTCAGGCGGATCGTCAGGCGATAAGCCCGCTTGCGCTCGCGCTTCCTGCCAGTTAACATCTTTTCCTTCCTGAAAAATTCAATTCGGAATCATCGCCTTATGAAAAATTTTGAAGTAACCCCCGTGCAAATTTTCCGGTCAACGCTTTGCCTGTTTGCCCTGTTCAGCTTATCAGTGCTGTCAGTTGCGCAAACCAAAGAGGATCAGGCCAAGCCTGCTGCTGCGCAAACAACGCAAATGGCGCAAGAACAAAAAAAGCTACCGCTGAGCGAGCGGAAGACTGTCACGCTTGGGGATTTGAATATTGAAATCACAACCGACACCCGCATCATCGCAACGATGGCGGCGCTGAATGCCGCAGGATTTGATTTTGAACCTGGTAATCGCGCGCTTGCACCACTCCGCCAACAATTGCGCGAAGATTTGAAAAATATCAATCCCAGCCTGGCGCGTCGCCTGCACGATCATTTCACCAAGCATAGTCAAGGCCGCAACGACGCTTCGGCGGTAGCCCCCTATCTGAGCCTGGCGCTAACATTAACAGCCCCCCCAACTTTTTCTATTGATACCCCAGTAGACAAATTGCCGGAAGACGTGCGCGAAATTACGGATTTCGCTTTGCTCCTCGAAGAATTCTATCGCGACACTAAATTCAGCACGCTCATGCCGAAATACAAGCAAGCGCATGACCTCGCAATGAAATCGTACGCAGTCTCGACCGCGAGCGCGGCAGCCAATGTTATCCAGTATTTGCACACTGAACCGATTTTGGAGTTGCCGCCTGCCTATGTGCCACGTGTCCTGGCAGGAGGAAGAATCGCGAATGAAGGAGTCAAAGCCCAGAATCGTGTGCGCCGATTTGTGGTGATGCCGGATTTACTCAATGCGTCCAACGCTGTGAACCTGCGTGTAGTGCGCGACACATATTACGTGTTCCTCGGCGCGAACGTTGACCCACACACGGCCATCCGCCGTGCCTTCTTGCGCTTCACGATTGATCCGCTGGTAGATCGCGGCATTCGAGAAGTAGCCGAAATCGGCCCAGACCTCCGCAAACTTCGTGACAGTCGCGGGGAGAAGCTTGCGCCCGAATATAAAAACAGTAACGCGTATTTTCTGATTGCTGACTCAATCACGCGCGCCGTTGACGTTCGGCTGGAAAGCCTGGAAAACATGCTGGTACGCAAGTTCGACAGCGATAAGGCTTTTGTGAAGGCATTGGAAGAGGAAAACGAGCGGGCGATTTATGAACTGAGCTTTGCGTATGATCGCGGCGCAGTGCTGGCGTATCACTTTTATGACCAAATGAAGCAAGCAGAAAATGTCGGCATTGATGCCAAACAATATCTGCTCAGCTTGTTGCAAAACATCAAATTCGACCTTGAAGCCGCGCGTTTGAATGACTACGCCCAGCGCATCGAACGATACAAAACGACCCGTGAAATGGCCGCCAAAACGTCTCCTGACTTATCCGCCGCCATCTCCAATGCGGATCAAGCCATCATTACCAAGCTCAATGAAGCGGATCGTCTCATTCGGGCAGAGCAATACAACGAAGCGCGCACGATCCTCAAGGAGGTGTTGCAGCAAAAGTCGAATAATGCTCGCGCATTTTTTGGCTTGGCCGAAATCGGCAGCAAGAGCGCAGCCAGGATGAAGCCCGAAGAACAATCGCGCCGCGATGAAGAACTCTATGCTGCAATTCAGTATTACAAGGACGCCGCCGACAACGCTTCGCAGGAAACGGAAAAATGGCTGATTCAACGCAGCTACGTCGCTGCCGCCAGAATCCTGGATTTTCTGGGGCAAGGCGATGATGCCATCGCCGCCTACAATCTGGCAGTCAAACTTGGCGACATCCCCAATGGCGCTTATCAAGAGGCAGTCAAAGCATTGAAGGACAAAGAAACGGCGAAACAAAAGCCATAAAATTTTTCAATGATTTTGTCAGTTTGATTAGGTTAACTCTTGACGAGATTCGCAAAAGCGTTGTACCCTCCGACTTCGAGTTAGTAATCGTGGTGATTTAAGGCGACTTGCTCCACGTAAAAAAAGCGCTAAAAGCCGAAGCCAAAAAGATTCTGAGACTGGCCTCGTGCTAAAAAAAGCGCGAGGCCTTTTGAGTTTCTGGCCTGTATTTGAAAAGTTCAAGTGGTGATTTAAGCAAATTGCTCCACTCTAAAAATAGCTAAAGAGCCTGAGAAACGACGAGCCTCACGCAACTTTAGCGTGAGGCTTTTTGCTTTTTCAGAAAATGCTTTCACTCAAAGATCAAATCATTGTGATTACGGGCGCATCGCGCGGCATCGGCGCAGCGGCAGCCATTAAGTTTGCTGAGGCCGGAGCAGCAGGCGTTGTAATCAATTACCGCTCGCATCAATCTGCGGCATTGGAAATTGGGCAGGAAGTCGAGCGCCGAGGTGCGCAGGCGCTGGTGGCAAAAGCAGATATTTCAAAACAAACTGAAGCGAAAGCCTTAATCACCCAAACGCTCGAACGATTTGGTCGTCTGGATGTCCTTGTTGCTAACGCCGGAATTTGGCCGGCTGAAGACAAGCCCATTATCTCCCTGGACGAAACACAATTTGACGAAACGATTCGCATCAATGTTCACGGCGTTTATTACATCAGCCGCTATGCCGCTGAAATTTTCGTCCAGCAACGAAGTGGAAATATTGTGACTGTCAGTTCCACTGCCGGACAGCGCGGCGAAGCAGGACATGCCGACTATGCTGCGTCAAAAGGCGCGGTCATCAGCTTCACGAAATCATTAGCCTCTGAGCTTGGTCGTTATGGCGTGCGCGTCAATTCTGTCGCTCCCGGCTGGGTAGACACAGAAATGTCAGCCGATGCTTTGCACAGCGACGAAGCAACGACCAAACAGATTCTCAGCGCAATCCCCCTGCAACGCGTCGCGACAGCCGAAGACGTTGCATTACCAATTTTATTTCTGGCTTCCGACCTTGCACGTCACATCACAGGCGAAATCCTGAATGTGAACGGGGGATCGGTTCTTTGTGGTTAATTTCAAATTTGGAATTTGAAATCTTAGATTTTTGAGGAATGAAAATATGAGCTTTGTAAAAGGATTGAAATGTCGCGAATGTGGCGCGCCGTACCCGGTTGCCCCCGTCGCGATTTGCGAAGAGTGTTTTGGGCCGCTCGAAGTAGATTACGATTACGACGCGATCAAGAAAGTGTTGACTCGTGATGAAATCGGGCGGCGTCCCAAAAACCTCTGGAAGTTTCGTGAGCTGATGCCGTTGGATGGCGAGCCAACTGTTGGCTTGAATTCAGGCGGTACGCCGCTGGTCAAAGCGGATCGTTTAGCTAAAGCCTTGGGCGTGCGCGAAATTTATTTGAAGAATGATGCCGTCAATCATCCGACGCTTTCCTTCAAAGATCGCGTAGTCGCCGTCGCGCTCTCCAAAGCGCGTGAGTTTGGTTTTGATGCTGTGGGCTGCGCTTCGACGGGCAATCTGGCAAACTCCGTCGCAGCGCAATCAGCTTCAGTCGGCTTCCCCGCTTATATCCTCATTCCCGACAATCTCGAAAAAAGCAAAGTTCTGGGTACACAAATTTTTGGCACCAATCTGATTCCGGTCAAAGGCAATTACGATGATGTAAACCGCCTGTGCAGCGAAATCGCAGGCCGTCACAACATCGGCTTCGTCAACGTAAATTTGCGCCCGTTCTACGGCGAAGGATCAAAAACATTTGGCTACGAAATTGCTGAAAGCTTAGGCTGGCGCACGCCGGATGCGGTTGTCGTGCCGATGGCCGGCGGATCGCTGATTACGAAGATTTTCAAAGGCTTTGGCGAACTAGCCAAACTCGGCTTGGTCGAAGAAAAACAAACGCGCTTTTATGGCGCACAAGCCACAGGCTGCAATCCGATTGCCGCTGCTGTCAAAGCAGGCACACGCGACATCCGTCCCGTCAAACCGAACACGATTGCGAAGTCGTTGGCCATTGGCAATCCGGCTGACGGATATTTTGCGACGGGTGTAATTTCAGGAAGTGGCGGATGGTCAGAAGATGTGAGCGACCCGGAAATCGTGAAAGCCATTCAATTGCTGGCTGAAACAGAAGGCATCTTTGCCGAAACCGCAGGTGGCGTCACCGTTGCAACGACGAAGAAATTAATCGAACAAGGACGATTGACCGCAGATGACACCATCGTCATTGCGATTACCGGCAACGGATTGAAGACAACCGAAGCGTTGACGCTGGAGGAGATTGAATCCATTGAGCCAAAGCTTGCCGCCTTTGAAGCCAAAGCTTTTGGAAATATCGCTGGCGCAGCAGCATCGTAAAAATCAATCAGGAGAGGAGACACAAAATGGCACAGACTGTAATTATTCCAACACCGTTGCGGAAGTTCACCGAGGGAGTCGAACTCGTCAACGTACAATGTTCGACCATTGGCGAAGTATTCCAGCAACTTGAAACTCAATATCCCGGCATTAAAGCGCGACTCTGCGAAGAAAATGGTGATTTGCGCCGCTTCATCAATGTGTATGTTGATGGCGAAGACATTCGCTTTTTGAATCAATTGCAAACCACGGTTGGCGAAAAAGCAGAAATTTCCATTGTTCCGGCAATTGCTGGCGGCTGCTAAAATCGCTGCGATCAATTTTCGACGACACAAGAACACAGGCTTCAGATTGGGGTTTCTAACGAGATAAAACTAAGCTGAAGCCTGTGTTTCATGGGATTAAAAAATTGGCCGTAAAAAAAGAAAAGGCCGAAGCTATTTGAGCTTCGGCACGAAAGGAGTCAAAGGAGGATGAAGAAAGAGCGAACAGAACGCCGATGACTTGCATCACCGGCGCTCCATCCGGCGCCAGTAGCCGGCAGCACCCGGCGCACCTTATGTAAAGGGCGAATCAGATGCTGCTTCCAAAAACTCCTTCAAAAATTTGCCGGTCCGCGTGAGGATTGAAAATGTAAACGGCAGAAACTTGGAGTCCCCTCACAGATTCCAAATTCCTGCCGTTGGCGAATAGCCACTCTATGAAACGTTATTTCAGATCCGCTTATGAGCAAGCGCAGCGAAGCTGCTAGCATCAGAGCTGACTCCTCATCTGAGCCTTACCACCCTTACTCAATCTTGGATCATCCTCACACGTGCTTGAACAAACGCGGCACCTAAACAAAAGTTCCCAAAGATCAGGAAAAATATTACCGCTAATTTTTGCGGTGCTTATTTGCGTTTTTTGAAGCGATTGGCACTGAGCACTTCATCTGTGTGCAAGGGCGTGGCTTTATTCAAAACGATATGATTGATCAGCACCAGCAGTTGATCATCACGCCCGCGAAAGCGCCCCGTCAGCGGGTAATCACCCGTTTGATTCACGACGCCTTCACGGACCATCTTCCAAAATTCCTTCTGCGTTATCCAAAATTCTTTTTCGTTATTACAAACTATTTTTGCATTCTTCTTAGCTGCCATTGTAAAACCCCTAAGCCATAACACTGCTGAATAACTTTATTAAAGAGTTTATGGATTATCCCATTTGCAACGGAAGCAGAGCAAGTAACAAAGTTAGTTTGCCAGCAACAGCCCTTCAGCGCTTGCGCATTTAAGCGGCAGCCGCTGCCTGTTGACGCAGCTTAATGTAAGGTTGTAGATCGGCCATCATCTTCGCAAAATCTTCCAGCCGTAATGACTGCGGCCCGTCTGACCAGGCTTGTTCAGGGCATGGATGAACTTCAGTCATAATCGCATCCGCACCAATTGCGACGGCAGCTCTGGCAACCGGTGGGACAAGGCTGCGCTTCCCTGTGCCGTGACTTGGGTCAATGACTACGGGCAAGTGTGTGAGTTCATTTAGCAAGGGAACAACCGCTAAATCCAGGGTGTTGCGCAAAGCAGTCTCGAACGTACGAATGCCGCGTTCGCACAACATCACATTAGGATTGCCGTGTGAAACGATGTATTCCGCAGAAAGCAAAAATTCTTTGATGGTTGCCGATAATCCGCGCTTGAGCATGACGGGTTTATTAACTTTGCCAAGTTTTTTGAGCAATTCAAAGTTCTGCATATTGCGCGCGCCAACTTGCAGAATGTCTGCATATTGCTCGACCAAATCCACATCTTCAGCATTGAGAATTTCGGTCACGACCTTGAGGCCCGTTTTTTCCCGTGCTTCGGCTAAAAGCTTCAAGCCTTCTTCAGCCAACCCTTGAAACTCATATGGCGATGTACGTGGTTTGTAAGCGCCTCCACGCAAAAGTTGCGCGCCTGATTTCGCAACGGATTCAGCCGTGGTCAATAACTGATCGCGGGTTTCGACTGAACACGGCCCCGCCATCACAACTAAGCCACCGTCGCCAATTTTGATGTCGCCGATCTTGATGACGGATCGTTCCTTTTTGACCTCAGTGCTGACCAGCTTAAAAGGTTGAAGAATCGGGAAAGCGTCTTCAACGCCATCGGCTGATTTGAGCGATTCGATATGTTCTTTCTTATCACCTTTACCAATAGCAGCGATAACGGTTCGTTCTTCGCCTTGAATCAAATGCGGCGTGTAACCAAACTGGCGAATCCGCTCGCAAATGTGGTCAATTTGTTGTTGTGTGGCATCGGCATTCATTGCAACGATCATGATTTTTATCTCCTTAAATTTATTGGGCAGCTTTGTAACAACCCAGAACTTTGACAAAACCGGCAAACTCGGCAAGATGCGCAAGAGCATTTTGGACACGCTTCTCAGCGGTGTGCCCGTTGAAATCTAAATAAAAACTGTATTCCCAGGGGCGACCAATCAAAGGTCGTGATTCGATTTTTGTCAGGTCTAAATCGCGCAAGGCAAACACAGCCATCGCGCGGTAAAGTGAGCCAGTGCGATTTTCCAACGTGAAAACAATCGAAGTTTTAGCCCCGTCAATTTCTGGCAACGGATGTGCAGCAGCTTCTTCAGCCCGCGTCAGCAGCGAAAACCTTGTGAAATTTTGCGGGTCGTCTTCAATGCCTGAAACTATCACTTTTGCGCCGTACACTTCTGCGGCAGAAGCGCTGGCAATCGCAGCCGCACCGACTTCCTGGCTTTCCATAATCAGCTTGACGCTGCCTGCTGTGTCATAGGCAACTACCGGTTTCATCATTGGATTGGCTTGCAAGAAATTGCGACACTGTCCAAGGGCTACCGGATGGGAATATACCAACCGAACATCTTCAAGCTTTGTTTCTGATGCCACAATCAGGTTATGGACAATGCGTAATGTGGTTTCGCCAACGATTTGAAAATCGTGCTTCAGCAACAAATCGTAGTTTTGATAGACTGAACCGAAGAGCGAATTTTCCAGTGGGGCAAGACAATAGTCTGCTTCTTTTGCCTCAACGGCAGCAAACATCTTGTCGAACGTTTCACAGGCGA
Source organism: Acidobacteriota bacterium (assembly GCA_018268995.1). GTDB lineage: Bacteria > Acidobacteriota > Blastocatellia > RBC074 > RBC074 > JAFDVL01. The sequence goes on from JAFDVL010000004.1 coordinate 50,592, forward strand.
CAAGTTGAATGTCTTCACCTAAGAACTTACGTGCGGCGTCTGTACTGAAGGCACCGGGTTCGCCCTGAAAGGCTATACGAGGTTTGGTATTGGCATCGGTCATAGAAACTAAAAAGCCCCGCATCCAGTCTGAATGCGGGGCCTTATTTGTAGGCTCTTAATGTTTGAAATTCGATTCAAGCTTCGAGCCGCACAACCCCGCTGTCGTTGCTAAAGTAAAAGCAAAAATAAAATCGCCACGCATCACTTGCGTAGTGATTGAATCGTTGGGTTGTGAGCATTGAGTTACTCATAAAACTGATGATGACGCGCGACATTATCAGAAATGGACGCCACGCTGTCAAGGCCCGTTGTGTATTAGGCTATGCTTTGGGCACCACTAACCGCCCTGCCGCAGCTTCCCAATCAATGTTATTGAAAAAGGCTTCAATGTATTTCGGGCGTTCAGCAGGTTTGTAATCTCGGAAAAATGCATGTTCCCAAACGTCCAGAACTAAAATCGGATTGAAGCCTGCAATGTTGCCTTCTTCGTGCAGGGTAATCCAGTGATTTGAAAGCCTTCCGGTATTCGGATCTTGATAGCAAACCGCCCAGCCAACGCCGCGCAAAGTGCCGATGCTTGCAAAATCTTTCTTCCAAGTATCGAAATCACCGAAACTTGTTTCGGCAGCAGATTTGAATGCTGATCCCGCATCCGGCTCGCCGCCACCATCTTTCTTCATGTTGCCGAAATAATATTCGTGTAACACCATTCCATTGTACTCAAAGCCCAAACGACGGGTTAATTCGGCATATGCGGGAGTTCCTGCTTGTCCGCCTTTGATCATCTCGCTGAGTTTTTCATTCAGTAAGTTCGTATTTGTTACATAACCTTTGTAAAGGGCAAAGTGAATTTCCAGGGTTTCATTGGAAATCCCAGTCAGGTCACTCAAGTTAAAATCTTTTGCTGTATATGCGGCTCCAGATAAGTTAGCCATTTTGTTGTCTCCTCCTAAGAATTGCCGTGGACTGTCAGCCATCAGCTTGATTATGGTTCATGAAAACAGACCGCCACCCTTTTTCAGTTGGGATGCGGCAACGTTAATGCTGCAAGGAACTCTGTCAAATAGGGAATTTGGGGAAAGAGAAAGAATGTCATTAAAACAAAAAAGCCGCAAGCCAGATAACTGACTTGCGGCCTATTGGAGATAGTTTGAATAGGATTGTTATTCCTGTGGTGTGATTGTGACGAAACCGCCCCTAGTTGAGCCCCCACGCTGCTGCTGCACGTAAAGCAGCGCTTTCTTATTGCCTGCCTTCTTGGCCGCAGCATTGAATTCAGCCGCACTGCTGACAGCCTGCCGATTTACCTCAACGATGACATCACCGCGACGCAATGCGCCAGCAGCGGCACTATCTTCATCAACTGAAGTAACCACAACGCCCTTCATTCCAGGATTCATATTCAGGCGTTGCGAAAGCTCTGGCGTAATGTTTTCAACCTTCACACCTGACAGAACGCCTTCTGTCACGGAAGTTTCCCCTTTATCCGAGTTACCCGATTCACTGCTGGCCAAGGTAGTTTGCGCTTCGGCATCAACTAATTTTGCGGTGACCTCACGCTCAGATCCATCACGCCAGATTTTGAGTTTGACGCTGGAACCAGGAGGGATATTAGCGACCAGATTACGGAATTCGTTTGAATCAACGATCCGGTGTCCTTCGAATTCAGTAATGATGTCACCGTGCTTGAGACCCGCTTTTTCAGCAGCCAAACCAGGTGATACTTCCTGGACTAACACACCGCCAGCGCCCTTATACCCAAACTGTTCGGCCAACTCCGTATCCATCTGACCAATAATCACGCCTAACATGCCACGCTTCACTTTTCCACCAGCGATTAGCTGCTCCATTACTTTCCGTGCCATGTTAGTTGGAATTGCAAAGCCGATCCCAATGCTACCGCCGCTTGGGGAAAGTATCTGAGATGGAATGCCAACCAATTCGCCTTTTAAGTTCACCAACGCCCCACCGGAATTGCCACGGTTGATCGGAGCGTCCGTTTGAAGGAAATCTTCATACGATTGTCGGCCAACTCCAGAAGTGGTGCTACGACCTTTAGCGCTAATAATTCCCATCGTTACAGTCTGACCAACTCCAAGCGGATTACCAACTGCCAGTACAATGTCGCCGACCTCGGCTTGTGTTGAATCTCCCAAAGGAACAGTCGGAAGGCCTGTTGCGTCCAATTTAATAACCGCAATGTCACTTGGCGGATCTGTCCCAATTACATTTGCTTTGAATATGCGTTTGTCTGCAAGTTCGACTTCAACTTTTTCTGCCCCGTCAACCACGTGGTTATTCGTCAAGATGTATCCATCCTGTGTGACGATCACGCCAGACCCAACGCCACTAGGGACTAATTGCCCTTTTTTCTCTTTTCCTTTTGGAGTATTCGGAGTTGGAACGCGGCGGCGGGGTTGCGGGCCACCCTCATCATCATCCGGGAAAAGGTCTTCAAAAGGATTATTAAAAAACGGATTTTGTTGCTGTTGCATGCGGCTCTGAGTCCGAATCACCACCACAGCGGGGGTAACAGCCTTGGCAACGGCAGAAAATCCTGTGGTCAAAGTAATGGCTTGATTGACGCGAGGCTGATTTTCGGGCAGCACTAATGGGGGATTATTGCTTGATCCATTAAAAGGAGACCACCCCTTCACGGTCAAAGCAGAGCCGACAACAGCTCCAACCAATAATACGACAACACTAAAAATTCCAACGCGCAACCAGTTTCGTCCGGTTGCTGGCTTTTCTGAGTAACCAGGACTAATAACGCTATCCATATTTTTCTCCTCTAGCTTACTTTCTGATCGCTATCTATTTTTTAGGCAATTGGAATGGCGGTCAGAATTTGATTGATGAAGAATTGGGATTCTAGCACATCCGCCATACCTCTTATCAAGAAACTCTTTGCAGGTTTCATTGACGGGCGTTCAGATGAGCTGCTTCGGCGACAGGTTGTTTCAAAAAATCAGCAAAATCGAAAAAGCAATGTCATCACTCAGTCATAGCTTTGTGGCAAAGTCGCAGTAAATCTATGCTCGGCAGGCCCCCGCCAACCTGAGATTAGTTGTTAATGGATGAGCAGAAGAATCATCGCTAAGCAGCAAGGAGCTGTTAAAAAATGAACTTGACGTATCTGGGATGCTTCACTAGAATGGCACCGGGTAACGATAAAGAAAGTAGTACATCCCTCACACCCTTCACTGGCTCAGCTTTAACAGTTGATTCCATTTGTCGTTTCTCGCTGTCTTGATAAATTAGGTGCGTGCGCGTTCTTCACCCAAGTGCCCTAAGCAACGCATCTTCCAAAAATAATCCAAGCTTTCTTTCACCTTAGCAGAGGCGAAAGTGGGTGTTTTGCATCGGGATAACCGGCAAGAAAGAGAATCTTTCCCGAATTGTGAATAACCCTCCTTATTAGCAATATAAATTCTGTAAGTGTGCGAGCCGGGTTCTCGCGTTACTCAGGAAAAAGGAGTTCTTATTTATGTCTAGTCGCGGACTTTGGGTTAAGTTGGGGCGCCACTCACTACGCTCGACAACCGTAATAGCAATAGTCTCAGCCCTGTTGGTTATGGCAGGCGCTGCGGGACTACGAAAAGTAGTCGCATCACGCGCCGTGAGCACCCATAATGCTCCAGTTGCAAATTCCGCGCTTCGTCCGACGAGCGCACCTTTAATGACTACAGGTCCTGCGAGCGGGCAAAAAATCCTCGGAGTCTTCGAAGGCAAATTTGACGCTAAATCGCGCACCGTCTCAGTGCTAAAGCCAATTAGCGGAGAGATGAAGTCATCTTTCAATGCATTTGGGCGAGCTGATGCAAATACGTTATTGCCAGAATCGTCTCATACGCGTTCCTTCATTCGCTCTTGCGCAAATCCCAGCGGCACAGTTCCCTGCCAATCAACGGCACCGGCGAATACCATTTCAGGTGAACATCGCATCACAAATACAGGCTCTCTTAAATTTTATAACACGCGACTGGTATTCACCGATTTCTTAAATGCCCGTGGTGGTATTCCTGTCACAGCCAATGTCTACTTTAACGACGGACAGGTTCCGGCGAACGGAAAACTCGGCGTTTCACGTGACTACGGTGATATTGATCCCGGCACTTCGCAAACCAGAGTTTGGTCTTTTTCCTTCCCGTCCGGCTCAATCCAAAGCTTTTATTTCCGTTTCGCAGTGTATGGTGATGTTGGCGTAGCGGCAGAAAGCCTGGAACCCGCTGCTGTACAAAATAATGCGAATCAGACAATTACGATTAATGGCCAAGGATTTAATGGCTCGACAGTTACGCTTTTGGACAATACGGGTGCCACAGTCGCAACACTAGCGTCAAATGTGGTGTCTGCTTCTGTGCTTACAGCAACGATTCCTGCTGGAACAACAGCGGGAATTTACAGCGTTCGCGTCACGAATGCAGGCGGCACACCTGGCGGCGCGGGCTCAAGCACATTGATCGGCAAATTAAATGTTACGGGCGTGCCGGATGCTGGTCATACAGGAACGCCAACCAGTTTCGGCGATACAGGCCCATATCGAATTTCTGGCAACACCACGATTTCTGGCACCGTTTTGCCTGGGACAGTGATCTATGTTGATAATGGTGTCACATTACAAGTGGGCAGTGGCGGATTAAATGCGAACGGCGGTATACCTGGCGTTCCTTCCACTTCGCCCGCGCAAATCGTATTCACGCGTTCCCCTGGCGCAACGTCCTGGGGTGGAATTGATGCAACATCAGCGGCAACTTCAGAAGTAAGCTTCAAAAATACTGTCATTGAATTTGGCGGCACCGTAGGCGGAGCACAAGTTAATATTAGTGGATCAGGCAGAACGCTCCGCTTCACCGATAGCGTTTCACGTCGCAGTCTTGGGGCAGGATTAAAAGCTACGGGAACAAGCGATTTGTTCACGGGCTTCACGCGTTCTCGAATTGAAAACAACGCGGGAGTAGCGATTCTTTTGAGTGCCAACGCAGCGCTGGGCGTGGGTACGACAGGGGCAGGCATGGGTGGACTCGATGCCGGCAACGCCAATACTGGTATCCCGGATCAAAGCTATTACTACTCTTTGGCAAACGTTATTCGCAATAACGGGACGGATGCCGTCCAAATTGATTCAACCGCCAATGACTTTACGCGGTCTGGTGTGTTGGTAGGCCAAGGTGAAATTCCCGTTCAAATTCGCGGCTCGAACGCGAACCCGGCGGTGGTCGGAAACTCAGGCGGATCACCTGGAGCAGAGCTGTTCATTAATCCTAATGCGATCATCCAGCTTGATGCAGGAATGGATTTTAAAGCAGGTGATGGCACACTTTTCGGTAGCATCGGAGCCAACGGCTATGCTGGCTATAGCCAATCTCCCAGTGGTGATACTGGCATTTCCCAACGCATCATTTTCGATAAGATTCCAGGTGGCGGGAATTTTGGTGCCATCTTCTTTTCCTCAACGTCGAGTGGTGGCTCAATCCTCAATTTCGCTACCATCCGCAATGGTGGAACCTCCCCTTCAGGAAATGCACAGGTCATCATTGATAGCATTACATATCCTTTCAGTTTTACTAATTCTGAAAGCAATAGCAGCTCTTCTTATGGTTTGCAGTACCGCAGCAGCTCAACTGTGACCAAAACAGGAACGACGTATAGTAGCAATACCTCCGGCACCGAAAACGTCCTGGCTTCAGGGAATCCAACTATCACGACTATCGCAGGCGGAGCATATGGTGATGGCAATCCGGCGAACGAAGCTCCAATTGTCAAGGCTATTGCCTTAGCAGTTGACCCAACACGCGGCGTTTACTTTGTGGATGACGATGGATTGGGTAACTACACCATTCGATTCGCGAACACGACCAACGCGACGATCAAAATCGCAGGAATTGATGTTCCAGCCAAAGCCGTCAAGAAACTTACGTCGGGTGTCATTTTGGGAATCGAAGCTCCCAATAACGATCCGATGGATATTATTGACCTGCTGACCGTCACAAATATTGCACTTAGTCCAGATCGCAACACGCTGTACTTCGTCAGCACGGGTTCTGGCTTCCATCTGGTACGCGGCATCAACGTCACACCCGGTGCAGCGACAAACACAAGCCCCATCACGATTGGCGCGGGTGCAGTAAGCGTCGGACGTGCTGGAACCGTATATGATGACGGCAGCCTTGGTAACTTAAGCGACAATCTCAAGGGCTTTGCGGTGAATCCAGTCTCTGGCGACCTATACGTAGCAGATGCAGATTCATCCAAAGTCTTCCAAATCACGACGGGCGGAAATCTGAGCGTATTTGCTGGTTCAGGCCGTCCACCTCGCGGTGCAACGTGGCAGCCATTTGCGTCAAACCAAGTTGCGACTTCCGCGTTGATTGCGACCCCAGAAGCATTAGCGGTCAGTGATGATGGTAATACAGTTTATATCAGTGACAGCCTCTATGCTCGCGTAATTCGTGTCCAAAGCGGTACGGCGAATCTGGTTACACAACTGGGAACGTTCGACACCGGAACAGGAAAACTTGACCCGACAACCAACCCCATGCCTTCTGGATTGGCGTTGATGGGAAGTAAGATTTTCATCACCAACATGGGTACATACACGGTTGACAGTGTAGACAACCCAAGCACTGTCTCAGCACAGTCCTCACCTGCTGGCGGGGCAACGTCCATCAATGTTCCACCGGTAACTACGGTTGCAGGAACACCGGGAACCGCATGCGACTTTACCTCCACAACCTGCGGAGAGGGTGGCGCGAACACTGGTTTAGGATTTGACTTCCGCAACATGTCCTCAAACATCAAAGCCGACAGTAATGGTTTGTTTGTGGCTGACCAACTGGCAAATAGCCGTAGCCGCATCCGATACCTGAATCTGAGTGGTAGCCCTGTAACTTTAGGAGCAGTCACCGTCAACGCTGGAACTGGAAAGACCGTGATCGGATCTGGTTTACCATTCCCCTACGACGGTGGGCTGGCGACAAGTGCGGTCTTAACCGCTCCGGTTGGCGCGGCGGCTGATTCTAATGGCAACGTCTTTATTGCGGATAATATCCCCAGCACAGGTGGGTTCATTCGTTTCGTCAATCTGGGCGCGAGTTCAGTGACGCTTCTGGGTCAGACGGTGGCACCAGGACAGATTCTCGGAATCAATCCAGATGGAAAAGATCTGAGTAATGATGAAAGCACCACTCCCAGCAATGCCTATTTCTATCGCTTACAGGGATTGAAATATACATCTGAAGGTTTATACATCGTAGATTCTTACGGTAAATCTGTACCGGCAGCACAAGGGCTGAAGACGAGCAAGTTGCGCTTCCTCAATCTCAGCAATGCGGCGGTAACCTTCTACGGTTCTATTACCGTAGCACCAGGAGAAATCAAAACTATCGCGGGTGGCAGCACAGACCCTGGCAGCATTGGTGACGGCAATGTCGCGACCAACGCAAAACTACTCGGCACCACCGATGTTGAGGTAGACCCTGTTACCAAGGATATTTATCTGTCCGAGTCCTACAACGGTCGCGTTCGTAAGATTGTGCGCAGCACAGGCATCATTTCCAGCCTGGGTTCACTGAGCAACAATCAATACACGGGTCTCGCCTTCGATGGCGAACGGAGACTGTTGATCTCGGTCTACAACACGAATCAGGTCTTGCGTGAAACGGCAGCAGGCAGTGGAAGTTTTGCTACAGTTTCCAGCTCAGTCGCGATCAATAAACCGCGCGACGTGGCAGTGGATTCCAGCAACAATCTCTATGTCATGAATGCCGGAACACAGCAGATTATCAAGATTCCACTGGCTGGCGGCGCGGCTTCAGTGTTCGTCGGAACTGGTACTGGCGGATTTGGTGGTGATGGTGGTAGTCCGGCGAGCGCGCTCATTGATATTGAAGTTGAGCATATTGACATTGACACTTCACAAGCAGCGGTTGGCAATCTAATCCAAACTGTCAACATTACAGTCTCAGGAAGTGACGTGATCTTTGCTGATTCCAAAAACAGCCGTATACGCCGCGTCAAATGACCGGTAAACGACAGGGCTGAGTCCCCACCAGGACTCAGCCCCAGTTCGATTCATAAACCAGGGGAAAGGTTCTTATGAAAATGATACTTAATTATTCAACCACACTTCGATTATTACTGGCCGCCTTCATTTTAGGGCTCTGCTGCAATGGTTTTACGCTAGCGCAGGATCGCACTGCAAGCGACTCAGACTATGTCATTTTCGTTTCCAATCGGACCGGAACGACAGAGTTATTTCTACTGGACCTCAACACCAGTCAGATTAGCCAATTAACAGATACCGGGCGAGGCAAAATCACGCCATCCACCGCAGCAAACGCGCGCGTCGCAGCATTTGCCTCTCGCGAAGGTAGTTCTTACGAGTTATTTACGGCTCAGCTCAGCTCCACTTGGCGTACGCGTCGTCCAGTTTTTGCTGCCGTTAACCGTTTGACGGTGGACACCATTGATGAAACCAATCCGACATTGACCGCAGACGGTTCGCAGATGGCGTTTTCCTCCAATGGCAAAATCGAATTGATGAAAGCTGATGGTCAGGGACGCCGCGAATTAGTCGCAGCGGATGGATACTCAAATGTGGCTCCGGCGATTTCGCCCGATGGAAAATTTGTCGCGTTTATGTCCAACCGAAGTGGAGAAAGTGAAATCTGGTTGGTCAACACAGAGACCAAAGAATTACGTCAATTAACCAAAAATGCAGGGCTACTTGGCGGCATTAGCTGGTCAGCCAACTCCCAGAGAATTGTCTTTACAACCGCTGCAACTACCAGTAAACTCACGGGCATTGCGATGGCCGAGGTGGCTACTGGAGAGTTCCGGGTGTTGACCGAAGCAGGTGATGGGGAAGCTGCGTTGTCACCAAATGGAACACGCATCGTTTTCACATCAAATCGCAGTGGTGATTCAGAACTTTACTTATTGAACCTGAATACCAACGCAGTGCAACGATTGACAAATAATCCTGGCCCCGATGGTTCTGCTGCTTTTATCCCGGCACCGACTGACACAGTCCGCCGCACTCCTCCAAGCCGCCAAGTAACTCTGGGCGGTAGAGATCAATAAAAGGATAATGGAAACTCACATGATAACCGGCAAACAACGATTTGTGACCAAGGAACAGGCTTCATTTACGGAGCTGATTGACCACCAGGAATCCATCCTTTTGGATCTGGAAAGTCTTCATTATCACTCCTTAAATGCCGCTGCAACGTTGTTATGGAAACATCTGCGATCAGGTAGTGCTACTTCTGTCGAAGAATTAAGTGGCAACCTGGCAGCCGCTTTTGGGCTGACGCCTGAAACAGCCGAACTTGACACTCGTCAATTCATCGAAGAATTGCTGCAAAATCAGCTTGTCGCCTGCACTGACGAGTCGGCAAAAAGCCAATCCTTATTCGCATTTCCAACAGCTCATGATTTGCCTGTTTATGAATCGCCTGCGGTAAAAACATCGAATGCTGTCCTGGAAATGAACCTGGCAGGCACCTCGTCAATGGGCGGATCAGGCGCATTGGGCGGTGGTTCGTAAAATAACTTTTCTGATTGTATCGTATTCAGGCATCGCTGATGAAGACTTCAAAGGCGATGCCTGATCTTATTTATACCCAACGTGTCAGTTTTCGCTTTCGAGATTTGCGGACTTCCGGTTGCGCTTTCGACTTCCTCAGACTCCCTCTTACAAATTTACTCGGACTATTTTCGTTACTATCGCTCCGACGCCCACCTGTCACAACCACTCCTTAAGCTCTCTCTAAAGCTCGCAAAATCGCTTCCGACCCAAGCCAGCTTTGTCCCGGCTGGAGCAGAGTTTCTGGCGCAATCGGGGTTGGTAAGTTTCTGGCGATGGCAGCATCAAGAACGCGAACAATTTTTTTTCTGCACAGACATCACCTGCTTTCGCGTCGAGCCGCAACGCGGACACGCAATTGGATTTGTTTCCGAAGCAGCATTGCAAACACCGCATATTCTCGCGAATACATACACATTTGTGATTCTGCTTTTGCTTCTGCGCTGGCACGGTCGGTATCACTTACACACGGCGGCAGTTGTCTCACCGCGCGAGTCACTGCATTTAATATGCGGCGCGCCACGAGCCGGGAAATCAACGCTGACAACGGCACTTGCGGTATCAGGTTGGCAAGCGATTTCTGACGACGGTATCCTGTTGCAGGCTTCTTCGACGGGACGGGTTGAAGCCTATGCCTTCAAACGAGATTTTCACATTGCGGCGGAGTTGCTGCAAAAATGGGAAGGGCTTGGCAAAGCGATTTCTCGGCATAATTATTTTGACCGTTCCTGCGTCAACGCCCTGGAACTTTTCAGCGTAGAGCATTTGGCCAACCAGCCATTCACCAAAGCCACTCGCGTCATCCTTCCACAAATTACGGGAGAAAAGAAAAGTTGGTTAGAGCCAATGTCTCCCAGCGAAGCCATGCAGCGACTCATTGAACAATCTATGTTTTTCCCGCTCTGGCACAAACATACGCAGCGACAAATTGCGTTGCTCACGGCCCTGGTGAAAGACGCCTCTTTTCTACGCCTGCACGCTGGCACCGACATTTGGGAAAATCCGGCCTGCGCGGGTGAATTATTAGCAGAGTAGCCTCCGCGCCACTGCGCCTCCGACGTCCTTCCGCACAAATCCCTCACCTGAACTAGCCTGTGGTAGTGTTGTCAGGGTAGTATTGCTGCCGAACTGGAACACATTTCTCTCAACAGAAAAGGACTGCCCCTTGAAATCAACAGTATCTGCGTCTGAGGCTGAGAATGCCTCTTTTACGAATCCCAACAATCGTCAATACAAATACTATGATTTGGTCATGGCAGCATTTGTCACGGTGCTGCTGTGCTCTAATTTGATTGGCGTCAGCAAACGATCTTACATTCCGCTTCCCTTCACTATCCATTGGGGCAATTGGGAAATGAGCTATCTGACCTTTGGGACAGGGATTTTGTTTTTTCCGATCAGCTATGTTTTTGGAGATGTGCTGACGGAAGTCTATGGCTATGCGCGCTCTCGCCGCGTCATTTGGGCTGGGTTTGGAGCACTGATTTTTGCTTCGTTCATGAGCTATGTCGTCGTCAATATGCCACCTGCGCCTGGATGGACGGGACAGGAAATTTACGAGAAAGCGTTTGGCAGTACCTGGCGCATCGTCTTTGCCTCGCTGTTGGCATTTTGGGCAGGCGAATTTGCGAATTCTGTCGTGCTGGCCAAAATGAAAGTCGGAACAGAAGGCCGCTTTCTCTGGCTGCGCACCATCGGGTCAACGGTCGCGGGCGAAGCGGTAGATTCGATGATCTTTTATCCGCTCGCTTTTTTCGGTGCAGAGGGTTGGACAACCGAAGCAATCATCACAGTGATGTTGACGAATTACTGTCTGAAAGTGCTGTGGGAAGCATTGATTACGCCCATCACCTACCGCGTGGTAGCGTTCCTCAAGCGGGCGGAAAACGAAGATTATTACGACCGAAACACCAACTTTAATCCGTTTACGCTGGAAACCTAAGTTGATTGCTGGATGGGTAACATGCCAATTCTGGTTGCGGAAAATGTGCGAAAGACATACCTCGGCGGCGAGGCTCCGGTTGAAGCGGTGCGCGGCATCAGCCTGTCACTCGAAGCAGGCGCATTCGTTGCGATTATGGGACCATCGGGCGGCGGCAAATCAACGCTGCTGCATTTGTGCGGTGCAATGGATCGCCCGACTTCAGGCCAACTCCTGATTGAAGATGTTTCTCTCTCCACCTTGAGCGATGACGAACTTACAAAGCTGCGGCGTGAGCGAATCGGCTTCGTATTTCAATTTTTCAATTTGCTGCCGACGTTGACTGTCACCGAAAACATCGCGCTGCCCTTACAACTTGCAGGAAAAACCGCCGCTGTCGCCGAAAGACGCGCGCAGGAATTCGCCGCACGCGTCGGGTTAAGTCATCGCCTGACACATTACCCGCAACAACTTTCTGGCGGAGAAATGCAGCGCGCAGCCATCGCCAGAGCGATCATTCACGAACCGGCATTGTTGATTGCTGATGAGCCAACGGGAAATCTGGATTCTGAAAATGGCGCGCGCGTCTTGGAGTTGCTGTGCGAGTTGAATCGTGAAATGAAACTCACGATTTTATTGGCCACTCACGCCGCAGAAACCGCTGCCGCTGCACAAAAAATGATCTACCTCCGCGATGGGTTGATTGAGCGCGAAGAAGCTCTCAACGCGCCATCATCCCAGTTGATTGCAAGATCATAGACTGCTCAAAATGCGACTTAACGCAAAGGATCAAAGGATCAAAAGTTCAAAGGTAATCACCCTTAATACAGTTGCTTTTCTTTGCGCCTTTGCCCCTTTGTCCCTTTGCGTTAATTTCCCGCGCTGATCATTATGCGATTGTTCCGGCAATTCATCCTGCGCCATTTGCTGAACGAGCGATTACGCTCCGCCGCGACGATTCTTGGCATTGCGCTTGGCATCGCGGTTGTCATTGCGATTCAACTCACGAATTCCAGTTCGGTGCGCGGCTTTGAAGCGGCGGTCGAAACAATTTCCGGCAAAACTTCGCTGGAACTGACGGGCGTGGGGTTGGGGCTGGACGAATTGAAGCTGCGCGATTTGGGATGGCTCCGCGAATATGGTTTTGTCAGCCCGATTATTGAAGGCGATGCTCAGGCACGATTGGCTGAAAACAAAAGCGAGTCACTGCGCATTCTCGGCGTAGACATTTTGCGTGATCGTTCGATTCGTGATTACAAATTACAATCCGAGGCGCAGAAAGAACTCACGCCAACTGACTTTCTGACCTTGTTGATTGATCCGCATTCAATCGTCCTCACCGAAAAATTCGCCAATAAATACAACCTCCAGGTGAATTCGCAGGTCACGATGATCTTCGGAGACAAGACCGAAACATTCACTGTGCGCGGCCTGTTGCGAAACGAAGGCGCAGCGCGAGCGCTGGATGGCAATTTCGCGCTGATGGACATTGCCGCAGCACAATGGGCTTTCAATCGGTTAGGCAGAATTGATCGCGTAGACATTCGATTGCGCGACGGCGTCAGCATTGACGAAGCGGAAACCGCCATCAAACAAAAGTTACCGACAGGACTGAATGTGCAGCGACCAGCACGGCGCGGGCGACATGTCGAAAAAATGCTGGAAGCGTTTCACTTCAATCTGACAGCGCTTTCGTACATCGCGCTGATTGTCGGATTGTTTTTGATCTACAACACGGTTTCGATTTCCGTCATCACGCGGCGCGAAGAAATCGGCACGCTCAGAGCGCTCGGCGTCACACGAAAAAACGTCTTGGCATTGTTTCTGGCAGAAGCCGCAGCCCTCGCTGTCATCGGTTGTGCGATTGGTCTCGCACTTGGACGCCTGCTTTCATTTGGCGCAGTGAAGTTAACTGCGACCACCGTCAATTCGCTTTACATTGCCGTGGCCGCCGAACCTCCTACACTAAGTCTGAAACATTTCCTCATCGCCTTTGGCATCGGCTTGCCGTTGTCGCTGTTGGCTGCGGCATTGCCCGCACTGGAAGCTTCACGCGTTGCGCCCACCGCAGCAATGCGCGGCAATGATCGGCTGGAATCGCGCTTCCGCCTGCGCAAACTGTATTTGATTGCGCCCTTGCTTTTACTGACTGCGGCGTGGGTCTTTGGGCAACAAAACGCAGTTCGTGGATTGCCTTTGTTTGGCTACGGCGCAGCGGTGGCAATTGTCGCAGGCGCGGCGTTTTTAGTGCCCGCAGTATTGTTTGCCATCACACACATCGGAAAACGATTCCTTGCGCGGCTCTTTAAAATCGAAGGGCAACTAGCGAACTCCAATCTGGCGGGAGCAATCCCGCGCATTTCGATTTCCGTTGCGGCGTTGGCGATCAGCCTTTCGATGATGGTCGCGATTGCGGTCATGATTGGCAGCTTTCGTGAAACAGTAAATTACTGGATCGGGCAAACCTTGCAGGCGGATTTGTATTTGCGGCCCGCGACACGCAGCAACGTCACCGTGGACGCGCCCGTTTCGCCCGAAGTCGAAAAGCTCATCGTACAGCATCCGGCAGTCGCGGCAATTGACCGCTTTCGCAACTTCGACCTGCCTTACGAAGACGCCCTGATTACGCTGGGTTCCGGCGATTTCAACGTCATTCTGGAACACGGCAATTTGCAATTCAAAGAACCGCGCAATCAGACAGAAGCCAAAGCTGCGATGCGTACTGCAATCGGAGCAACTGCCGTCGTCGTTTCTGAAAGCTTTGCCATCAAGCGCAGCAAACGTCTTGGCGACGAAATCAAGCTGAATACGCCCAATGGCGAAGCGGCTTTTCGCATCGTCGGCATTTACTACGACTATTCCAGTGATCGCGGCATTGTCGTGATGGATCGCGGCACATTTGCGAAATATTGGGGCGAACAATTGCCGACCAGTTTGACGATTTACCTGCGCGATGGCGTCAATCACGAGCAGACACGGGATGAAATTTTGGCAGCGCTGGGCGATAAATATCGCGTCTTGATTTACACCAATGCCGCGATTCGCAAAGAAGTGCTTCGGATTTTTGACAGCACGTTTGCCATCACCTACGCGCTGGAAGTCATTGCGATTTTCGTCGCAATTTTAGGCGTCGCCAGCACGTTGCTCACGTTAATTCTGGAGCGGCGCAAAGAAATTGCGATGCTGCGCCTGATCGGTGCGGACAAAAAGCAAATTCGCAAAATGGTCGTCATCGAAGCCGCATTGATGGGCGGCGTCAGCCAGAGCATCGGCATTGTCGTCGGACTTCTACTTTCACTCGTGTTGATTTACGTCATCAACGTGCAAAGCTTTGGCTGGACGATTCAATTTCATTTGCCTGTGTTGTTTCTGGTGCAATCGTCCATACTGATTTTATTGGCCACAGCGTTATCTGGTATTTATCCGGCGGCACGCGCCGCAAGATTGCACGCAACTGAGCAGGTCGCAGAAGAGTAAGAATATGAGAAGTCAGAAATCAGAAGTCGGAAGTCGGAAGTTAAGATGGCTAATCATAGTCTCTGCGCTTGTCTGCCTTTTGTCGCTCGTCTTTGCCCAAACAGAGTGGAAACAAGCGTTGTCCGGCTATCAATTTGATTTCAGCCGCGATCACGCGAGTCATCCTGAGTACAAAATCGAATGGTGGTATTACACGGGAAATCTTGCCACGGCGGACGGACATCGTTTCGGTTATCAACTCACATTCTTTCGCGTGGGCGTAGATCAACAGCCCGTCAATCCTTCGCGCTGGGCGGTGCGCGATTTGTATATGGCGCATCTGGCTGTCACCGACATTGACGGCAAAAAATTCAAATACGCCGAAAAACTCAATCGCGCGGGCGTCGGCTGGGCTGGGGCAGAAACGGATCGCTATCGCGTTTGGAATGAGGACTGGCAGGCGCAACAAAACGAGGCTCGGCAAACTTTGCTGAAAGCGACGGACGAAGGCATCAGCATTGAATTGGAATTGGAACCGGGCAAGGCTCCCGTGATTCACGGGCAGAACGGCGTCAGTCAAAAGGGTTCGCAGGTCGGAAATGCTTCGCATTACTACTCGCAAACACGGATGCCGACACGCGGGACGATTGTGATGGACGGGCAACGATTTGAGGTGACAGGCGCGAGTTGGATGGATCACGAATTTGGCACGAGCTTTCTGGAAAAGGAACAGAAAGGCTGGGACTGGCTGGCGATTCAGTTGGAAGATGGAACGGATGTGATGCTCTATCAATTTCGCCGCAACGATGGCGCACTTGATCTGCATACTTCGGGCACGATTATTGACGCCAACGGCAAAGCCACAGCCATCAGCGCCGCAGACTTTACGCTGGAACCAATTCAAAAATGGCGCTCGCCTCAAACGGGTGCAGAATACCCGACAAAGTGGATCGTCAAAATTCCAGCCCGGAATCTTGAATTTGAGGTGCGCGCCACGATTGAAAATCAGGAACTCATCACGAACGGCTCAACGGGGGTAAGTTACTGGGAAGGTGCGATTTGGGTCGAAGGAAAAAGCAGTGGTCGCCTGGTCAAAGGACGCGGCTACCTGGAAATGACCGGATACGCAGGCGCAGCAATGGGAACTGTTTTTGATTAATAACGTAAAGCTAAGCGGTGACTGACAAGGGACAGAGAAAACGCCCGATAGCGTCAATTGACACTGCTTCAATGCGCGTGCTACTGTCAGTCTCTGGCCGCAATTGGCCGAAAAAAGAGGAGTTACTGCTGTGAGAATAGACCCCGCCTTCATTCCAATTTGGTTCGTGATCTTCCTGTTATCCTTATCCATTCACGAGGCCGCGCATGCTTGGGTGGCAGAGAAATTTGGCGATCCGACCGGACGCTATGCCGGGCGTGTCACGCTCAATCCGCTGGCGCACATTGATATGTTCGGAACGATTATTTTCCCGCTGGTCAGCTTGTTCACGGGCGCGATGTTTTTCGGCTGGGCCAAACCCGTTCCGGTAGATTTAAGCCAGATGAAAGACCGCAAGTTAGGCGATATTTGCGTTTCACTGGCCGGGCCTGTCAGCAATATGATTTTAGCGCTGATCTTTTTCACGCTGATGAAAGTAGTGTTGATGTCGCCAAGCATTCAAATGTCTTTAGGTGACTTTGCGCAACCCGTTGTTCGCACATTGTCTACAGGATTGATCCTGAATGTGGTGCTGGCGGTGTTCAATTTATTACCGATTCCGCCCCTTGATGGCAGCCACGTCTTACAAAACCTGCTTCCCCCACGCGCGGCTGAGGCGTTTGAAAACATTCGTCCTTATGGATTTTTCATTTTGATGGGACTGATGTTTACGGGCGTCACCAGCAAAATCGTCGAACCGATCATTGATGTAGTGTTTCGTGGTTTATAGTTAGCGAACGGGAAAGCCAAAACTTCCTGAAATCCTTATCGCATCATGAAAAGAATTGTTAGCGGAATGCGTCCGACAGGCAAGTTGCACCTCGGCAATTACGAGGGCGCATTAAAAAACTGGGTCAAATTACAAGACCAATATCAATGCTATTTCTTCGTTGCCGATTGGCACGCCTTAACCTCTGATTACGCCGACACCTCGAAGATCAAAGAGAATACGCTGGCGATGGTGACGGACTGGCTGGCCGCCGGGCTTGATCCAAACAAATGCGTGATCTTTGCGCAATCGCTGGTGCCGCAACACGCCGAATTGCATTTGATCTTTTCGACCCTGACGCCGCTGGGATGGCTGGAGCGTGTTCCGACCTACAAGGAAATGCGTGAAAACATCACCGACAAAGACATCGGCAATTACGCGTTTTTTGGTTATCCCGTTTTGCAAGCCGCAGACATTTGTATGTACAAGGCCGATTACGTTCCGGTCGGCAAAGATCAAGCGGCGCATATCGAATTAACCCGCGAAATTGCCCGCCGCTTCAATCAATTTTACGGTGACGTTTTCCCTGAACCGCAGGCGTTGCACACTGAAGTCTTGCAGCTTACCGGACTCGATGGGCGCAAGATGTCGAAGAGTTACAACAACACGATTGAGCTATCCGACACGGCAGATTCGATTCAGGCGAAAGTGCGAAAAATGATCACAGATCGCACGCGGATCAAACGCACCGATCCGGGCCATCCTGAAGATTGTGACGTGTGCAAAATGCACCGCTTGTTCGTTCCGACAGCGGTTGCAGATCAATATGATGCAGATTGCCGCGTGGCGAACATCGGTTGCGTAGACCGCAAAAAAGCCCTCGCCAATGCGTTGATTGAATATCTTGCGCCGATTACCGAACGGCTGAATTATTACCGCGATCATCAGGACGAAGTGCGCGACATTTTGCTGGAAGGCTCGAAGAAAGCACGCGAAGAGGCAGAGCGGATTATGCATGACGTGCGCGGTGCAATGAAGATTGATTGGTAGCTGATCATGTCGCAAATCAAAATCTACGGATTGGCAACCCATCTGAACCCGATTAAAGCTCAGCTTTCCGACGTGATTCATTCGTGCGTCATTGATGCCCTGTCCTATCCGACCGATAAACGAGCACATCGTTTTTTTCCGCTGGACGCAACGGATTTTTATTATCCGGCAGGACGGACAGAGCAATACACGATCATCGAAATCAGCATGTTTGAGGGGCGTTCTGTCGAAGCGAAGAAAACCCTAATTCGCTTGCTGTTCGAGCGCATCCATCAAACCTTTGGCATCTCATCGCAGGATATAGAAATCACGATTTTCGAGACGCCCAAGCATAACTGGGGCATTCGTGGGCAAGCGGGCGACGAGTTGAGATTGAATTACAAAGTGGAAGTTTGAGTTGAAAAATGGCATCCCAGAAAAACAAAGCAGCAAAAGAGACCGTCAAATCGGACGATCTGCCTCCTGATCCTGAAGCAACGCGGGACGATTACAAGGTCAAACTTGAAGTCTTTGAAGGCCCGCTTGATTTGCTGTTGTACCTCATCAAAAAAGATCAGATAGATATTTACGACATCCCCATCGCGCGCATCACCAAGCAGTATTTGGAATATGTGCAATTGCTGGAATCGCTGAACATCGAAGTGGCAGGTGACTTTCTGGTGATGGCCGCGACGTTGATTTACATCAAGTCCAAAATGCTGCTGCCGCCAGAGCCGAAAGTCGAAGGCGAAGAAGACCTCAATGAAGACCCACGCATGGAACTGGTCGAGCAATTGCTCGAATATCAAAAGTTCAAATCCGCCGCCAACATGCTCTACGAAAAGGCCGAGATTGAAGGGGCCTGCTACTCACGCGGCGAACTGGAGACAGACAAAAATAATCCTGAAATTACCGCCACGGTCGTTGATTTGCTGCGTGTTTTCAAAGACATTCTTGACCGCGCCAAAGCTGTCAAGGAAATGGAAATTCACCGCGAAGAAATGAGCATGAGCGAAAAGCTCACGCAAATTCGCACGCTTTTGGCAGAACGGAAAGAGATCAATGTGCGCGAAGTGTTTGAGATGGCGCATTCCAAACGCGAGCTAATTCTGACATTCCTTGCGTTTCTCGAACTCGTCAAAGAATCCCAAATCCTGTTGGTGCAGCAGCAGCTCTTCGGCGACATCATCGCGCGTGCGCGTGAAAACGTCCCGCTGCTCGAAATCACTGACGCCCCCAAACTCGCAGTAAGTGAAGAGAATTGATAAAGTTAATCCATGAGCGATACGAAAACGAACCCCGAAGAAATTGAATCTGCCGCAAGCGAATACGATGCAATCTTTGCCCGGCTCGCAGAAGAAGAAGAAATCATCGAAGAAGTCATCGTAATAGAAACCGTCAGCGAGGAAATTCAGGGACGGAGCGACGAAGAGAACTCCGAAACGTCTGAGGAAATTGAAGCCGGAGAAACCACAGAAACAGTGGCTGACAACGAGGTGGCAGAAACCCCAGAAGATGAAGCCACAGCCCCGGCTGACGAAGTAACGACGACTGAAACCGTACCTGACGTTGAAGTTGAAACCTCCTCTCTCAACGCTGAAGTTGATGAGGTCGAAATAACCGCATCGTTCGCTGAACTCAAGCCCGCGATTGAAGCAGTCTTGTTCGTCGCAGATGAACCCGTGCCCTTCGCGCAACTCTGCAAAGTGCTGGGCGACGTGAATTCGGCTGACGTTTATGCAATGTTGGTTGAGTTGAAGAGTGATTACGAAGCGCGCAACAGTGGCCTGGAACTGCGCGAAATTGCAGGCGGCTGGCGGATCATGACGCGTCCGCAACATCACGAATTCATTCGCAAATATCTCAAGTCAAAACCTTCGGCGCGATTGTCGTTGCCCGCTCTGGAAACGTTGGCGGTAATTGCCTACAGACAACCTGTGACGGTGCCGGAGATCCTGGAAATTCGCGGCGTTACTTCTTCGTCAGCAATCAAGACGCTGCTCGAAAAACGATTGATTATTACCAAAGGCCGCAAGGAAACGGTGGGACGCCCGATGATGTACGGCACATCGAAAGAGTTTCTGCTGCAATTCGGGTTACGGGATTTGAATGAGCTGCCAAGCATGGAAGATTTTGAAGAATTGGCCAGCTAAGATTAGCCACAGATTCACCTAGAATTCTTGAACCCGTGACTGATTTTACCGAGAAGGAAAATGAGACGATTTCGTCAATATGTGGAGCAGGCGCGTGAATTCATTCTGAGCCAGCTCCCCGAAAAAGCGGAAGCGATACCACAGGAAGACTGGCGAACCCTCATCAAACCCTTCCTTCGGGTAGGCACAATCGGCTTTGGGGGTGGCATCGCAGTCATCGCGCAAATTCGTCGCCTAGTGGTTTCGCAGCAACGCTGGCTCTCAGAAGAAGAATTCCTTGATGCAGTTTCCTTAGCCCAAAGTCTGCCGGGAGCAAATGCTGTCAACGCGATTTCTTATATCGGCCTGAAAGTCGCCGGATTGCGAGGAGCAATTGTCGCCGCGACAAGTTTTATTTTTCCGTCTTTTGTGATGATGATTGCGCTGACCATTGCGCACGATCAACTCTTCAACCTGCCCGACGCACAACGCGTGTTTCAAGGCTTCAGCGCTGCCGTGGTTGGATTGATCGCGGCAACCGTTGTCAAAATCGGGAAGACGGCGATGCAGCGACAATGGCACCTTGAAATGGGCGTAGCGACAGGATTCATCCTGGTCTTTACCAACACCAGCATTGCCGAAATCGTACTGCTCGCCGGAATGGCTGGCATCTTCATTCAATCCTTCAAACGGCAAATGCGCGAACGCGTGCGCAAACGGATGAAACAGGAAAAACGCGAGAAAGCACACGCCGCATTAGCCGAAAAAAAAGCTCGCCAACATGCGGCTAAAATCATCGAGGGATCAGAAGGCTATGAGACGCAGCATCGCATTGAAGTCTCATTGCCGATGCCGGGAGAAATAGAAAAACCCAGTGGCGAAGCACCCGCCAAGCTGCGTCCAAAAGATGAGCAAATTCTTTCGCTCGCGTGGCCATTGCTTTTCATCATCGCCATCCCTTTTGTTTCCGCGCTTCTTTCCAAACTGCTTGCCACCTGGCAACTGATGACGATTTTCTTACGGATTGGATCAGTCACGTTTGGCGGTGGGTTCGTGATGATCCCGCAAATTGAAGCGGATGTGGTTGAGGTTCACAAATGGCTCTCGCATCAGGAATTCTCAGACGGCATGGCCTTCGGGCAAATCACGCCCGGCCCGGTGATGATTACCGCGACGTTTATCGGCTACAAAGTTGCCGGGCTGCCGGGTGCGATTGCCGCGACGATTGCCGCGTTTCTGCCATCATTTGTAATGACCGTGGTAGCAGGTACATCGCTCAATCGCTTCCGCGCCAATCATCTGGTGCAATCGTTCTTGTCTGGTGTCGCGCCCGCTGTCGTCGGGATGTTAGCCGCAGCAGGCGTCAGTCTGGCCCACTCTTCCCTGAACACAACACTCAGCTATAAAAACATTCCGGTCAGCTTTGGCATTGCGACAATCGCGTTTTTGTTGATGATGCGCGCCCGATTGAATCCGGTGTTAATCATTTTCGGATGTGGCGCATTGCAGCTGGTGATTTCAAAATGGTTGGTGGGAGGATGAAGCAAAGAAACCAAAAGGTCTTTGGCTCTGGCCCTGAACAAAGACCAAAAACCAAAGACCGTATTTCTGACAACGCCTAATGACAATGCCTAATTACATTCCGCTCTCGCCTGGAAGTTGAAGCGATTGCCGCTACAATTCACAGTGCCCGTGATCGTCACCCCATCTCCACTTACCGTTCCCTCATACTCGCATAAATACCCATCGCTGCTTTGAATGCGGCGAGCGATGAGGCGATTGCCTTGTGTCGTAATACTGATTACAGCAGTAACCTGTTGGCGGCCATTTCTGGACCAAACGGCATCGTATTCATTGGTGTTGCCGCGTCGCGTCCAAACGGCGGTGTAGTTTCCTTCTGTTTCAGTAAAACGCGCAGGCATACCACAGGAAAACGGGGTCGAGCTGTAAACAGGTGGACGGGTGGTGGGCGAACCAGCGGTACGTTCCGTCTGCACGCGCACCTGATAAGAACCACGTGCGTTCGTCGTATCCCAGTGATTCACGGTGAAGTACAGAATGCCACTGCGGTCGGCGACAAATTCCTTTGAGCGGCCAATTAATAGAATCGGCGAACTAAGATCAGTGCCGATAGAAGCGACCAAGGCCCCATCATTTTCGTCTGGCAGCGGCGCATTGGGATCACGACGATTATTGCCCGACGGTGAAGAGTTATCGCGTCCGTCCAGCGCAATGGTGCCACTTGCTTCAATGCGGACTCGCTGTCCTTGTACAACCTGAACATTGGAATTGATCCAGTCATTCGTCAGCCGCACATCAACAACGGGAAAGGTCTCAAACGTGCTGGTAGGTTTCGTAGTGGGAATATTCGACGTCCCGCGGCTTAAGGTTCCATCCGGGTCGCGATCCGTCACAATGCTTTTTACTTCTTTGAGGGTAAACCGCAAGACGCGCCCGCGATCCCGATCTCCGCCCGTGGTTAATTGAAAGAAAATCTGCCCATTTTCAAGGCGCAGAAAATTTCCCTGCAACGTGCTTCCATTGGTTAAGTACAATGTATCGGCCAGTGCTGTCACAGACAATAACGTGAAGATGACAACACCCAGCAATAGTTTTTTCCTACTCATGCTCTTCCTCCTCTGCAACCTGAGACACAGGCATAAAAGCCTCTGCTCTTCGAGTTGATGAATGTTTTTGGATACAGCGTTTGAATTGCAAAAAATGGTGCGAATCAATACTGCATTGATCTCGGTTGGTTATCGCGCGACTTTGCCCACAAGTTTTGTATTTTTCGTTAGTTTGTAAATCGGATATACCTTACCATCTCCCAGGTAATCATCCAAAAAATTCCAGGCCACAAATCCATCTCCACTTTCAGCCTCCAGCAAATGAAACGCCAGTTTTGCCAAAGGCTGTGCGGTCTGAATCACCAGCGTACCTGCCGGGAAATCCACCTTTTCGGACTGGGCGTGGCCTTTGATGGAAATTTCTCGATGACCTTGAAAAACGCGAGTGGCGCGGGTGAATTTATCAATCATGAAGCTCTCAACTTCAATGCTCGCGGGCTTGGTTAATTCCTCCATCACAATGCCGTGGAGCTTGAGTTTTTCGATGATTGTTTTCATCCCCGGCTCATTACGCAACAAATAGGCACGCGGAACGGCCACATTTCGCTTTGCCGCAAACAGGCCATAATCCAGCATTTTTACCGGCGTAACTTTGTCTTCGATCATTGTGGTCATCATTTTGCCGGAACGCGGATTCTGTTTTTTGACAACCTCACCGACCAGAATTTCGACGGGCTGATCCAGCGCTTTGCTTTCAAACTCAATGCCGAGTTCTGCGGTTTTGCGCGACACGGTGTCTTTATCTACGCGCTTGAGCAGCGCCACAATTTCTTTTGCGTGGGCGGCGGAGTATTTATAAATCTCTTCGACAAACGCTTCGGTCACAGCTACACGCCCGCGAAAATCAAGATAGCTGTAGGCTTCAGACAAAATCGTGAGCCGATTACGCACCCCTGCATAATTATTGCCATAGCGTGGGCGATGATCGAAGGTCGCCCAGACTTTTTCCTTGCCTTCCTGCCTTGGCGCTTGAAAGTTCTCGAACTCATACTGCAAAGCATCTTTGGTCGAAAAGTTGCCGTAATAATACGTCCGAAACTGATGTTGTTTCTGCATCGCCTCGGTAATTGCAGGCAACATCTTGTCTCGCTCAAACGAAATCAGACGTGCATCGGCATTGGGAGTCAGCATCGGCGAGTACGTCAGATGATAGCCGTGATACGAACCATTCGTCGTATGCAAATCCACAATCAAGTGCGGGTCCCAACGGTTGAATAAACCAATCAACGCGCGCGCTTCAGCCGCTTCCATTTTCATGTAATCGCGGTTGAGGTCTAAGCGATTGGCATTCTCGCGCGTGCCGACGCCTGCAATCGGGCCGTTTTGCGCGGTGCGATTGTTGAGGCTGATTTTCTCGTTGCCATCGGCGTTGTAAATCGGTGCGATCAGGATCACGAGCTTATCCAGCAACGGGCGTAAATCCCCAAGTGCAATGCGCCGCGCGATATGTTGCATCGCTTCTTTGCCTTCGACCTCACCCGCATGAATATTGGCCTGCACGAAGATGACCGCCTTGCCCGAAGCCTGAGCCGCTTGAGGTGTCGCGACCATCGGGCTGGCCATAATCATCAACGGCAAATCGCGGCCTTCCTCGGTTTTCCCAAACGATTCGACGCGCAATAATTTCGTTTGCCTTTGCAACGCGGCAATGAAATTCATCACATCGTCATAGCGACTGGTTTCTTCATAATTCGAGCTTTCCGCGCGCGATTTCAGAGCATCGGTTTGAGCTTTGGCTGGCATAGTAGTTGTCAGAAAAACACAGGAGAAAAAGAAAGAGAGAAGGAGCGAGGGAGAGAACGAGAGACATAGAGGCAAAGGGATGGTGCGATTAAGTAGTAAGTGAAATAGTGCAGGTGTTTTTTTCATAGTCTCTCGTTCTATCTCGCTTTTTCTCTCCATCGCGCTCGCTTTACCGCATCGCCAAAATCTTGTACACCCACGCAGCCAGGAACAATGCGATCAATACATACATCACAGCATTCGAGCCACGTCCGGTCAGCACTTTCATCCAGGGCACGCGTTGCCGCATCATCTGAACCGATAAAGGAATTAACGCCACAGTCAGAATACAGGCCAGTAAGCCGAACGGCTGCGTGATAAAAGCCTCGTAAAAATGCAGGCGAACGGTATAGGCAAAACTGGTCGTCATCCCACACGTCGGACACGGAATCCCGGTCATCTGATGGAAGAAGCACGGAGGCAACCCGAGTTGCTGGTGCGTGCCCCAACCATTTGGCGAAGGTGACAGCCACCGCGCAATCGCCAGAACACCACCCGATGCCGACATCAACGCGATGTATTGCGCGCGGTCACGATGCGAATATTCGGCGTTAACAAAGGCACTTTCTTGCATTAGTAATTTCCGCTACCAATAGCGCTCAGGATCGAGCCAAGAAACCCAAACGCAGCTGCGATGATAAAACCACCACAAAAGACAACTGTTGCAATCAGGCCAATCCAAAAACCGGCTTTTGCATAACCCAATCCAGCCTGCGACGATTTCACTTGGGCAATCGCATTCATTTCCATCTTGCCCAAAATCATACCGGGAATGCTCAGGAATGGGCCGCAGGTGAAAAGTGACAGGATGCTCAGGATTAATGAGGCAATGGCTTTTCCACTCGGTCCCGATGGCAATGGTGCCTGATAATTTCCATAACCAGGGTTGGGGTTGTACAACGGATTCGATTGTCCCGGCGGATACTGACTTTGATAGCCGGGATAAGCCGATGGGGGCGGATCAGGCGGCAGCGGCGAACTGGGGGGAATCGGTGCTGACGGCTGCTGCGGAGGCGAGATCAGCGAGGTGCCACAGCCCCGGCAAAATTGCGCGTCATCACGGTTCGTCGTCCCACAAGAAGTGCAAATCATAAGTGTCGAGAATCCTCCTGAAATATTTGCCACGAATTTACACGAATCCGACTGAATTCAAAACAGTCAGGCAGCGAATCTGCGATCTCATCAGACGAAAAGAAAACCTATTGACAGGCTTCTGAGTCATACATATACTTAGTGTATAAAATACACTAAGGTGGTTATATGAACCGAATGTATGGCATAGCAACAGATTTATACCAATTGACGATGGCAGCGGGTTATCACGCGCATCATCGTACCGAAAAAGCCAGCTTTGAACTTTTTGCGCGCAGGCTGCCGCCCAATCGTTCTTACCTTGTCATTGCGGGGTTGGAACAAGCGGTGGAGTATTTACGCAATCTGCGTTTCAGTGAAGAGGAAATTGCCTTTCTGCAATCGCTGCCCGTCTTTGCGCATGTGCCGCGCGATTTCTTTGCCTACCTGCGCGACTTTCGATTCAGCGGTGACGTGTGGGCAATGCCAGAAGGAACCATTGCCTTTGCAGGTGAACCATTCCTGCGCATCACAGCCCCGCTCATCGAAGCACAAATCCTCGAAACGTATTTACTGGCCACAATCAACTTCCAAACCCTGATCGCCAGCAAAGCGGCGCGGATTGTTGATGCTGCCCAAGGGAAAGACATCATCGAATTTGGCGCACGTCGCGCTCACGGCATGGATGCCGCATTGTATGCCGCACGCAGCGCATTTATCGGCGGGTGCATTGGGACGTCAAACGTCGAAGCGGCAATGCGCTTTGGAATCCCTGTTTACGGCACTGCGGCGCATTCGTGGATCATGTCGTTCGAGCGTGAAGCAAATGCGTTTCGCGCCTTTCATAAGATCTTTCCTGAACATACAACGCTGTTGCTTGACACGTACGACACGCTTGCCGCAGCAAAGCTGGCAACGGAAATCGGCCCCAGCCTGCGCGGCGTGCGGCTGGATAGTGGCGATTTATGCGAACTGTCAAAACAAGTGCGCGCCATTTTGGATCAGGCAGGCTTGCAAAAAACCAAGATCATGGTGAGTGGTGATTTAGAGGAATTCAAAATTGCTGCAATGTTGGCACAGGGCGCACCGATTGACTCCTTCGGCGTTGGCACAGAGCTTTCAACTTCGCGCGATGATCCAGCCTTGGGCGGGGTTTACAAACTGGTGGAATTGAATGGTCAACCCAAAATGAAGCTCAGTCAGGACAAAGCAACTTATCCCTATTGCAAACAGGTCTGGCGGCAATATGCCGATGATGGCTCCTTCCTCGGCGACACGATTGGGATTGCGAATGAAAATCCTGTTGATGGCGAAGCCTTGCTTAAGCCGGCGATGCGCAACGGAGAATTAATCGCGCCGTTGCCGAGCTTAGCTGAAACTCAAGCGTACGCGCGCCAGCAATTGCAACGCCTGCCGGAGATTTATAAGGCCCTCAAACAGCCTGCTGCTTATCCCGTGCGATACAGTGCGGAATTAGAAGGCCGGCGGCAGGCGTTGCTCAAAACTGTGGCAAAATCAAAGTCGCAGATTAATTAAGCGGTCGGCGTGTTGCAGGTAGCCCTAAATCAATGATGCGCATTTGTTCTGGCGATCCGCCATAGATTAAGGGGAAAGGTTCATCATCCAGTTGTGTGCCGGAATGTGAGCTCAGAATCACCAGATAGCGCACTCCCAGCGTGCGCCATCGTTCCCAGTTTTGTTTGGGATGGCTGGAGGTCACGGCTTTGCGTCCGGTGTAAAGATAAAACTGAGCGGGGTTGTTGGCAGCGACAATGGCATCGGCGGGCAAATGCTGGCGTGCCCAATCCAATGAGGCTTGCACTTCTGTAAATTCGGCTCGCCACGAAACGGCCTCTGGCGACTGTCGGATTTGTTTCAGATAGCCCCACTGGTCATACGCGTATAACGCCAGCACACAGAGCATACAAATACGCGGCAAAGCCCATTCATCATTGATTCTCTGCCCCCACCGCGCCACGGTCGCCAGCCCTTGCAGCAGGTAATGCAGTAAAAACGGCGCGAGGGGAAGCAAAAACCGAAACGTCAGCCAGGGCCAAATGACGATCAATGCCAATGAGCAAAGCAACAAAATCTCGGCCAGAGAAACACGCCGACGAACCACACTGAAAAATCCGATGAGCACCAGCAAGGTCAAGCTTAAGGAAACCATTTGTGTGGCCGTGACCTGCCCCATCGAAGTACGTTTTCCACCACCTAGTTCCCCAATTCCCAACACCTCTTCCCCACTTTCGGCGGCATCGCGTAACACGGAGGGAAGCACAAGCCCGCATAAGTCATGGGCCACGATGTTGTAGGTATTTTTGCCGATTCGCGCAGGCAAATCGCGCCAGGTTTCGGTGCCCGACTCCGTGTCTCCGGCGCGTTTCATCCAAAACTGTTCGCCGTAACTGTACAGAATATAGCCGCCGTGCATTTGCTTTTGCTCAAGGGTCGGAGCCTGCCATCGTGCATACAGCAACCAGGGCAAAATCAACAAAGCGGTACAGCCAGCAAAAATGATGACTGCTTTTCGTTGCCGCTCCTTAAGCAGATACAGCACGACAGCAGCAACCAAAGTGACAGCAACTGAACGAGTCAGAAATGTGAAAGCGGCCAGCGTTGCAGCCAATACCCAATATCCTTGCTGAGGATAGCGGAAAGACAAAAATCTGATCGTGTTTGCGTCATTCTTCACCGTCGGGCTTCCGCCTTGCCGCAGGGCTTTTTCAATCACGAAGACTGTCAACAATTGTCCCAAAGTAAACACGCATTCTGACATCACAGTCGAAGTTGCCAAAAACACAAAGGCAGGCATGATTGTGACCGCAGTTGCAACTGCCGCTGCCAGATGCTTGGGCAAATCCGAGCAAGAGGAAAGATACAGATACGTCACCCAGCCAATCGTCAGCATCGCTACAATAGAAACAGATTTCAGCAACCAAAGCTGTTCCGCAGCAGCGGGTAAAACTCGCAAAAGCAAAGACAGCAGGAACGGAAAGGCAGGTGGATAACTTGGGAAAATCCCCGCCATTGGCGCATTGAGCAGTTGATAGCCCTGTCCGGTTGCTAAACTTTTGGCCAGTAACACATACCAGGCATCATCCCGCACCTGGCCAATGACATCATCCAGACGCAGGTAATAAACCAAACTTACGGGCCAGCCAATCAGCGCAGCCACAAGTACTGTTTTTATGCGGTACCCGAAAACGGCTGTCAGATACTGCAACTTGGGACGGTCAGTGATAGTGGCTTCGATCATGATGAAATCTGATGCAGGTTAATTGATATGCTGAGCGGCAATGAGCCGTTCGCGTTCCTGAAGAAGGCCCACGCCATTTTGAGGTTGCAGCTTGGCAGGATGTGGCAGTTTTTGCTGATTGGCGGTGAGGGCTGCGGCTTTGAATCCTTGCTGCAAAATCAACTCCCAGACTTCAGCATCGTTTGCCTTAATTGCGCGAACCATCGCACGTTGTTCATTCGCAGCCTGTGGATTCCCCTCGCGGGCAAGTGCCTCTGCATACAACAAACGCGTCAAGATGGTGCCGGGATAAGCGCTCACAGTGGTTTGCAAGACTTCACGAGCTTGCTGTTGCTGACCGGTTTGCGCATAGGCAAAAGATAACATCGTCAGCGTCGAAAGGTCGTTAACTCCGTGCTGCCGTCCCCGTTCCAAATATCCGATGGCTAAGGCAGGACTGTTGCGGCGATAGAACATCGTCCCCAATCCAGCCGAAGCGGAAAAGTTATAGGGGTCAATCGCCAGCGCCTTTTGATAAAGAGCGATGCTCTGCACCTGATCTTCGTTCGTTTGCTGCTGCGCCTGATATTGATAATGTTCGCTGAGAAGCACTTGTCCGGTGCGTGCGATTCCACAAAACAGAAGCAAAGCACAGATTGCAGGTATCCAGCGACGGGCAGATATAGAATCAGTTGCAGAGGGTCTGGTCATTGGCAAAACCAGTGACGCCAACAGAAAGAACATCGCACCACAGGGAACCCAGCGAAATGAATAGGACGTAAGACTGGAGCTCAGTAAAAAAGCAACCGCACAAATGCCAACTCCGACCGCCAGCCATCGTTGTTGTTGTGATGTTTTCCAGATGCTTCCCGCCAACGCGACAAGCATTGCCCCAAGCAGCACGATTCCGGTCAGGCCAAGCTCGCTTAAGATTTCAAGATATTCGTTGTGCGTGCGGTACACACAAGCCGCGCCTTCTGTTTGCGAAAAGTCTTTGATGTTTCCCCAAAGCGGATGTTGGTTGGCGATTCCGCGATATGTCAGATAATTGCTTTTATACGCCCCCGCACCTATCCCCAAGAACGGATGTGCCCGCGCCATTTCCAGCGCTGTTCCCCAAAACTGGAGCCGAGAGCTGGTATCGGTTTCCAGTTCACGAATTCCTTCTACCTGTTTCCTTACAAACTCGCTGCCGTTCTGTCGGCCTTGCGAGTCTTGCTTGGAAGGTAAGGACATCTGCCAACTGCTGCTCAAAAGCAATGCGCCGCACAGAGCAACGAAACGCCACTTGCTACGCGCCTGCACCCACTTCGTCAACACTCCAACTGTGAGCAAACCCAGCGATAGCATCATTGCCAGGATCGGCGTTCGCTGATAAGTCGAAAGCGCGCCCATCAAGACAATGCTGGCGATGATCAGCAAGCTAACTGACAGACAACGTCGCCGCGCAGTTAATTGCAACACCCAAATCAGCGGCAGGATCGTGACCAAAAGTTCAGCTTCAACGCCGTAGTTTTTGAAGATCGGTGAAGTCAGCGGGCGCGCACCAATCGAAATCCAATATTGTGACAGACGAAAAAACGCAATGCCGAGGCCCGTTGCCACTAACGTCGTCATCAACCCAATGACTGAGCGGCGTCGCAGCACCATTCGTCCGGCACAGATGATTGCGACGTAATTCAGCCATAAAATCGTGTGATCCTGCGTCCCGGCCAGGTCGCCTGTCCAGAGCAATGAGCACCCGCTCCAGCCAGCGAAAGCAGCCGCTGTCCATAGAAACCAGCGACTGCGCCCCTGCCAATGAAAATCAAACCGATGTGCTTCAAATCCCAGCAGGATGAAAAGGCCAAAAATCGCCAACGTGATCACGAATTCCTGCGAAGGTTCACCGTTGTGTCCAACCTCCAAATCGGGCACCAGCCGTGGCGTGAGAAGCAGGAACGGCAGGAAAACAAATGCTCTTTCGCTATAACGATAGTGCCGCCAATAAAGCGATAATCTTTCCCTGAGATTCATAGAAAAAGAGTGTTAGCCGTTCGTTGAGACAAAAAATTTCTGACGAAAAGTAACTGGCGGGTTGACTAGCGAACATTGAGTTGAACGCCCGAAGCGGCGGCTTTTTGACGATGAGTTTGAATCTGGCTTGTGAGCGTTTCGATCCTGGCGCGCGTGGCTTCCAATTCCGCGCTTGTCTGCTCTTTTTCCTGCCGTAACCGATTGAGCGTGAAGTTATCGGCATTCCCTTTTTTCAGGACTTCTGAATGATTGCTATTCAGGCGAAACTGCAATACTTCAACGCGCGCGCGCGCCGCTTGCAACTCGCTTTCCAACTTGTCATTTTCGCTTTTGTAAGCCTCAACATTCGGCTCGCCCTTTTCGTTGGTCAAGGCGACGAACTGTTCCTTGTACTGCTTCTCATTGCCTTCAGTGCGCAAGGCTTCGATTTCCTGCTGTGCAACCTGCGCCTCCGCACGCAGCCGATTCATTTGCGTGGACAATTCGTTCATCCGTGCGTTGATTTGCCCATTCGCTTCTGGTGTTCTGGCAGCGGCGCTGTAAAGCTGATTGCGAAGTTGCGTGATCGTCAGCTCTGCCTGGTCTGCCTGTGATTCCAACCCACGGGCTTTTTCCTGTGCTTTTTTCAGCCGATCATTCCAGTCTCTTTCAGCCTTTTTCTGCGAGTCTTCGCTGGCAGAAGATGCCGATTTGGGCGCATCTGGCACAGCACTTTTTTCCTCTTTGCCTGTGTTCTTACTCGTTTCCTTTGCTGGCGGTGCTGATACAGGAGAAGTAGGGCGAGAAATTACCACATCGTCTGTGGTCAGAGTTGGAACAGGTTTGCTGGTTTGGGCCACTGTGATTGCTGAGAGTCCAAAGAGCAGTCCGCATTGAAAAAACAAAGTGATTCGATTTTTCATGATCGTCAAGAGATGGAATGGCAAACGAGGGAACAACGTTTCAATCGTTGCCCCCTCGTAAAAATGCTGATCAGAATCAACTATTAGCTACCTGAAGCCGTGCCGCCGAGCGGTGTGCCTGCACCGTCGGTGCATTGCGTTGTCGCACTGCTTGAGGCTTCAAAACGCACTACACCATCTTCGACCACATTGAATCTGCGGTCGCCTGATGAGGCGGACGCTGGTGCTGCACCGATGCAGAAGTCTGTCGCTGTCGGTGTCGCAACTACATTATCGAACCAGAAGCCGGACTTGGCAGCGGTGGTGGCAGTGGATGTGCTCACGGTTGTGTCAACCAACGAAGCTGAATTCAATTGAGCCAACGTTCCATAGACGTTGTTGTTGCCTTGATAGGTCACTTCAGCGCTGGCGCAGGTACGCAGCGCGCCAATCGCTGACGCTTCGTTCGCCGTCTTGCGCGCTTGCAACAAGTTCGGAATAGCGATAGCTGCAACGATGCCGATGATGGCAACCACAATTAACAACTCAATTAACGAAAATCCTTGCTCTTTCTTCATTGCTAATCCCCTAGTCTAGCTATTGCCAACGCCATACCTAAATTCACCGCGCCGACAACAGAAATTGATATCCTTGTGAAGCTGATCAATATCGCAAAAAACTAAGGTAGCCAGTTTCCAAGTGGAACCCCGGCTACCTTAGCTAAGTACTTAGGTATAAACCTTAGCTACCTGAAGCCGTGCCGCCGAGCGGTGTGCCTGCACCGTCGGTGCATTGCGTTGTCGCACCCGCCGAAGATTCAAAGCGAACTACGCCATCTTCGACCACATTGAATCTGCGGTCGCCTGATGAGGCGGACGCTGGTGCTGCACCGATGCAGAAGTCTGTCGCTGTCGGTGTCGCAACTACGTTTGAAAAATAGAAGCCAGACTTGGCAGCGGTGGTGGCAGTGGATGTGCTCACGGTTGTGTCAACCAACGAAGCTGAATTCAATTGAGCTAACGTTCCATAGACGTTGTTGTTGCCTTGATAGGTCACTTCAGCGCTGGCGCAGGTACGCAGCGCGCCAATCGCTGACGCTTCATTCGCCGTCTTGCGCGCTTGCAACAAGTTCGGAATAGCGATAGCTGCAACGATGCCGATGATGGCAACCACGATAAGCAATTCAATCAGTGAAAATCCTTGCTCTTTCTTCATAGTCATTCTGTTCTCCTTAACTAAAACTGATGGGTGATGAATCGCTGTCGTGTTGCTAATGTTGTAGTCTCTGCACGCCAGCGGCAAAAGTCTTGAAAGCTTGAAACCGCGCCCTGCGGCTTCTGGCCTAGACGTCTGCAACTGCGGTGCCAGAGATTTTCAGACACGATGGCAGAATAGATAAAAGCTGCTTTTACAGAAATTAACGCTGCCTACAGCAGATACAGGTTGAATGGCGAAAGAGAGGAGAGATAACAATTCGCGTCAGGTTTCTTTTTCGGTTTTTGTCAGAAGACAACGCGTGGTTGCAGAGTTTGCATTTCAGCATCGTATTCGGCCAATGCCATCAGCCTTTCTTGTTGCATCAATTTGACTTGTTGTCCTGATGACCACTGACCATTTTGATTGATTTTGCGCCCGTGCAAGACCATTTCGGTTTCGGTGAGGCTCAATAAATATTCTGGCCCGGCAAGCGTCATCGCCATTGGAACAATAACTTCAGCAAGGCGACCTTCTTCAGCAATTGCAGCCAGCGATTCAAGGGTGTGTGCCTGCGCAAGATGACAATTTCCAGCACGTGTGCGACGCAGCGCAACCAGATGCGCCCCAACCCCAACCGCCTTTCCAATGTCTTCGGCCAGAGTGCGAATGTAGGTTCCCGAAGAACAAACAACCCGAATCTGACATTGATTGTTTTGCAATGGGGTCATCAGTTCAAGTTCATGGATCTCAACAGCAATTGGCTGTCGTTCTACTTCTTCGCCGCGTCGTGCCATTTCATATAGTTTTACGCCACCGATTTTTTTGGCTGAGTACATCGGAGGAATTTGCGTAATCGCCCCCCGAAATTGCTGGAGCACGTTCGCGAGCAAAGAGTCATTGAGATGACCAGTTGAGGTGGGAGAGGAAGCCGGAACGCCCGTCAAATCGCCGGTATCCGTGGCAAAGCCGAAATGTATGGTAGCAATGTATTCCTTATCTTCGCCTGTCAGAAACTGTACCAGCCGGGTTGCGCGGTTAAGGCAAACGACCAACACGCCCGTTGCAAATGGATCAAGTGTTCCGGTATGCCCCACACGTCGTGTGCGACAAATCTTGCGCAACTTGGCAACCACATCGTGCGAAGTCCAATCGGCGGGCTTATCAATCACCAAAATTCCATCCAGTTCGTGATCCGTTGTTTGTTGTCCGTCGTTCATGACTGCTTTTCTACAACGGACAACAGACAAATGACAAATGACTATTGAACTTTACATTGCACGATATTCGCCGCCCATCCATTCACATACAGCACCAAATCCAGCGTGCGATTACGTCCGGCCAAGCTGGTGGGAACAACCGCATTGATTTGATCAAGCCCAAAAAATTGCAACTGCGCCCCCGTATATTCGACGTTGAGAGGAGTCCCGCCTAAGGTAAGTTTGACGTTATTAAGACTGGTTCTTCCACGTAAGCCTGTTCCATACAGTTGCAAATAAACCTTGTCTCCCGGAATCGAAAGATTGATTGGAGACTGGATAGATTCGATGATTTGCGTGCCGTTCGCCTTAATGCGCAACACATTCGCCGCTGCCATTCCCGTCCCACTTTGATTGTCGGCAAATAATCCGGGCCATGTGCTGTTGATGCTGATGGCTCCACGTGCAACGACCCGACCATCACCAGCTACAACTTCTGTTTTTGCCACGCCTAACGCCAGACCATTCGGCACCAGATAGTTAATCTGATTCGGCGAAACATAAAACAAGGGGGCTGAAATGACGGTTCCGACCGCATCTGTGATCTTCACGCTGACATTGCCCAGCACGGTGGGCAACTCGCTGGAACTGGCATTGGCATTGGTGGTCGTCAGGTTCATCCCAAACCCGGACATAATCATTTCGGGCGCGCCAATGTTTTCCGGGACAAAGCTTGCGCCGGAAACACTCACGAATTCTGACACGGCAAGGTTGTCAATCACGGCTTTGACCGCTTCCAACGTATTCAACTTTCCATAGCCAAATTGCGGACTGACCGAGGCTCCGGTAAAGCGATCATTCGTGACGGTTCGCAACAGGAAGCGTTTGATCTGGCCGGGATCAAGATTGCGATTGGCCTGCAACATCAAAGCAACGGTTCCCGTCACAGTTGCGGCTGACATGGAAGTGCCAAACGCAACGTAATGTTTGCCATCGTCATTGGTCAAATTCTCCGGCAATACCGCGCCGCCTGTATAAGAATCAACCGTATAATCAGCTGAACGGGTCGAGGCCAGATAGCTGCCCGGTGCTGTCAGCATCGGCGTCAGGCGTCCGTCACGAGAAGGCCCAAGGCTGGAACTAATGGCAAGTTGTCCGACACCACCCTGCTGCGTGCGAGTTCGCGTGACACCGTTCAAATCAACGTATTCGGTCTTCGTCACGAAATTGCCTACGCTGATTGCGCGACGTGCAGTAGCGGGGGAAGCTACACTGCTCAACCCATCACTCACGCCTGGAGCAAGTTGGGTTCCGCCAGCATCCTGCGTCCAGACATCATAGCGCCCGTTATTGATGCGCGTGCCTTTCAGGATCAATTTCCACTGACCTGCGAGACGTTGCTTGAACGTAACAAGAACGGCTTTCGGCTCGCTCACGGATTCGCCTGGAGCATTTTCCAACTCAACGTCAGGGTCGCTGGTAATCAGGCCATACAACGAAACCGGCCCAACGATAGTGCCATTGGGCTTCACGATTCTTGCGCTGACAGCATCCGAGCCTTGATAGATCGCCAGCATTCCTTCGGCTTTATTGGTCACGCTGAACGGAATTGTTGTTTCACCATTTTCAGGCAGGATTCCGCTGGCGTGAATGTTATCGTCGCCTTCGTTTCCGGCTGCGATGACGACTTGTTTTCCTTTGCCTGATGCCAATAAGTTGTCAACCGCCTGCTCAATTGGATCAGAACCATCGTGAGCACTGTAATGCCCGCCAATACTGAAATTAATAACAAAAGGTTTATTGGCAGCGGTCGCCTGTTCGTTAATAAAGGCGAGTGCGGCAATCAAATCATCATCAGCAAACGTCGCCTGTGCTGAATTACTGCGCGTAGCCTTAACAACGATCAAATCCGCATCGGGCGCAATGCCGGTAAAAGTTCCGCCAGAAACTGATCCACCTGTTCCTAAACCGTTCCCCGCCGCAGTCCCTGCCACGTGTGTTCCGTGGCCGTTCAGATCGCGCTCGTTGACGACACCGCTGGTTTGCAATGCAGCATTGATGTCCGTTTCACTGTAGATGCGACCGACACCATTTGGGCCTGTGCCAGAATTGTCGCTCATATCCCACAAAGCCTTGATTCGCGTCTTGCCATCCGCCGTACGGAAATCGCCGTGTCGCCAGTCAATGCCGGAATCAATCAGGCCGATAACAACGTTTCGCCCGGTCATATTCAGAGTCGCCCGTGCTTCGGGAGCTTTGATGGCGGCGTTTGCTGCATCATTGGCAAATGCGGCAGCAGCTTTCGATGATGCTCGAACAGCAAATTTATGATCGCTCAACAAGGATTTGAATTTTGCGGCGTGCAATTGCTTGACGGCTGCCAGCCCGGCCAGATTCGGTAGCTCATCCACAGGAATTTCAGCCACGGCAATATCACCCACACGAGCACGCACGCGAAACCCTTTGGCGCGAAGTTCGTTTTGTGCAGCCTCGCTATCATCCTGTAATTTGACAATCACCCCCACCAAGTCTTCGCGCTCATTGTGGCGAATATGCGATGGTAACGTTTCGCGTTGGCGGGAATCTGACGAGGATCGCTGGCGATACAGTTGACGCAATTCCGCATCCAGCTTCGCTTCGTCAGGGCGTGAGGCGGCTGTGATGAAAGAACTGTCCTGAGACAGGCTGAGCAACGCCAGGAGGGCGAGCAGCACAGCGACGAATCTAATACGGGGCGGAAAGAGATTACGCATGGGCCTATTCCTTGAGCACAAATTTTCGGTACTTCAACGCCACTCAATTAGGGGTCGGGCAGGCAAGAACGAGGACCAAATGTGGCGGCAAAGATATTCTTCCTGCTTATCATACACGATGATTCAGGATTTTTTTCCAACGAAGCACAGCAAGTTTTTGCGTGTCATGAGGAATAAACGTGGCACGACAGAGGCCAGTGTCTTGTTTATTCCGGTTGCCTCTTCAACTACGTCGCAAGGCCAAAATAATGTGGCTGGCAACCAGCGCGCAAAACCAGATGATCAGCGCGGTTGCACTAATTTCACGGCTAAAAGTACGGACAGACAGCGCC
This sequence comes from Acidobacteriota bacterium, assembly GCA_018268995.1. Classification (GTDB taxonomy): domain Bacteria; phylum Acidobacteriota; class Blastocatellia; order RBC074; family RBC074; genus JAFDVL01. Next base: position 87,761 of record JAFDVL010000004.1, read on the forward strand.
AGTTCAAACGTAGCCAATTGCAGCAGCCAGGCCACCAAAAACATGGTTAAGGCTCCACGGCGTGCCCACTTCAGATGTATCAGCACAGCCTCCCAACTAGCTTCGGTATGAAGAAATTCATCATCACTCATCAGGCGTTCGCAATATTCAGCTTTGCGGTTGGCCAATTGCACCAGTCCTTCAGCTCCGATCACGTCAGCACCACAGGCTGCCTGATGATAGGCATAGACCGCCCGCGCCCCCTGCGCATTTTGCAGGGCAATCCCAGCCAATCCGATGTTCGCACGCGGGCGCACCGGATCAATGCGCGTGGCTAATTCAAAGTATTTTTGCGCCAGTTCAAGTTGCTGAAACTCATAAAACGCTTCGCCGACCTTTTCAAGTAAGCGAGCATTTTTCTTCTCGCGCGCCAGGCGTCCGGCCATTCGGAAATAGGTTTCCGCCCGCAACAAATCTGCTTCTCCTTGTTTTGACACAACGCCGACAGCTATAGCGCGACGCCGTAAAAATCGCCCCATATCATAGGCAATCTGTGCATCATTCGGCGCAGAATCGTGTGCGATTTTGAAATAGCTTGCCGCAGCTTCGTAATGTCCGTCAAAACTCAGTCGAATTGCCTTGCGACGCCAACGCTCAATATTGTAGGCATTGGCTGTCTCGTTATACACAGATTTGAATGCGGGTTCAGCCTCGCGCCAATACAGTAATAACTCGGTCGAAAGCGGGTCCAGCACATGTGGATTGATGGCCTTGAAGAACGCTTTGATAAAGCGCTGATATTTCGCTTCTGAAGAAGAAATGTGCCAACTCACATGCTCGCTGCTGATGACAGTGTTATATCTCACTCCGTCGCGCCCAGTTCTGACTGCGTAGCTGGAGACGACTTCGATTTCGTCCAGCCCTAGTTCGGAGGACTGACCTGCCAGTGAGAGAAACCAGGCACCAAAGCCACGTCGTTTTAAGGTGGTGCCGTCAAAAACAATCCGGTCGCTCAGGAATGCGATGCCAACCAGAAAATAAATCAATGCAAATAACCATGCGCCCCAGCCATAAATTTTGTTGGCAGCGATGACGCCCAACGCAACAAAACCCAATGCTGCGAGCCAGGAAAGCGGCTGTTTCGGACGAATAACAAGATGTGGTCTTTTTGCGTGCAGCATATCATCCATTGCCAGTTTTTCACTGGGGTATGGTTGATATGCTTAATAACAGGCTTACTCCACAAGACGACGCATTTGAGCGTCTAATCGAATGGACGTACGGAAGGTACCGTTCGTGCGGCTATCGAGATCAAAAAAACGAACATCACGAATTTCGACTTGTGTTGTTTGATCTTGTTGGCGCTCAGCAGAAATGGAAGGAAAACGCGCAAAACGTAAAAATGCCTGTAGCTCAGGCTCGCGCAATGCAGCAGTAATAGCCGCAGCCTCACCGCTTTCTCGCTCGTAACGTCTGACAACAGGCGAGGCCGAATAAAACAATGGCTGATCGCTAAAATAAAATGCCCTGTCAGTGGAAATGACGGTGCGCCACAACAAGGGATTGGCTGGAATTGGCATCGCATCCGTTTTGATAACCTGCTCACCAAATTGAATGACCATCGGAGCAGCGGCTTGAATTTTTTCCAACGCTGTTTTTTGCAACCAAACTAACAGGCAAAAATAGATTAAGACAGCCCCTATCAAACCACGCATCAGGCGTTGAGTTTGCGTTACATCTAACCTGAGAAAAGTGCGCAATCCAAAAAGCAGGGAAACAAAAACAAGCCAACCTATTTTGATCGGCCAGGGCGTCCCGGCAAAAAAAATCACGGGCAGCGCCAACACAAAAAATAACAGGCTCCAACCGATAAGCCGCCTCTGCGTCGTGGCCGTCACCAGCATTAATGTTCCTCCTAAACTCGCCCACAACCAGGGATCAACTACGAAATCTATATCGCCGTAATACCACGTGTGATTCCAGGGCAGAAACGGACGCCATCCATAAGAGTTCGTGAAGTCCAGCAGCGGATGCGTGCTCATCGAAATCAGGCTCAGAAAAAAGAGCGGCCAGAATTTTGCCACTTGATGTTCAGGATGTTTGCGCTGCCACCAGTGCGATCCCACATAAACGAAGCCAGCCAACAAAGCAGCCAATAGCGGGATCGCAATGATGGCATGCGTGATGCCACGATGGTGCTCCAGATAAGTCAGCGTATTGAAGCCAATTACAATATCAATGTCAGGGAAATTAGCGCCAAGAATGAGGGTTGTTGTGGCCAATGGCGTCCAGCGCTTGAGGCCTGTTTCAGCCAGCGCTGCGCCCACTAAGGAGTGTGTGACGTTGTCCATCGAGGCAATAAAATAACAAACGACAGACACTCATCGAATGCCTGTCGTTGATAACTTGTCGCTCAATCTTACTTGATGATCGTCTTCGGACCATCAACGATGTCATCCTTCTTCACTTCCGGCAACTTGTCAACGCGCGCCGGGTCAAGCAAGGTGAGCTTGGTTAAGGCTTCTGTGTTAGCGGCTGTCGGTTTTTCGCGATTGCGGCTGGCAACATTAAAATACAAATCAGCTGCCTCCTGCGTTTTGCCCATCGCTTGATAGGATCGTGCCAGATTTAATTCAATCAAATCGGGAGGCATATCGCCCGGCGCAGCCTTCAGCTTCTGATATTCCGCTACCGCTTCGTTGTGTTTCCCTGCGGCCTCATACCGCTCGGCCAGCGTTAAGCGTGCCTGACCGCTGACTAAAGAATTTTTGTCCGCCAACTTCTTCAATGCCTCTTCGCCCTTGGCGGCATCAATTCTCAGTTGCCGTACAGCGGCATAGTAGCTGCCAATCTCGCCATATTGGGAAGGATAGTCACGCGCCAGCTTTTCAAACGCTTCAACCGCTGCGCGATTCTTTTCCTCTTCGGTCTTAAAAGCTTTTTGGCCCACCGGAAGCGAAGGGGGCAGCGGATCAGATACAACCGCCGCATCCGTTTTGAGCGCTTCCAGGAAAGCATTTCCTGCTTTCTCAGCACTCCGCTTCGTATACCATTGGTAGACAAAAACCAGTGCAATAATCGCGGCAACAGCGCCAACCGCAATCAAAATCGTATTAAGACGCGGTTTGACCCAAGCGGAAGTCTTGACGTATTGATCCATCAACGGATCGTGTTTTAACTGCTCGGTAGAAATATGTTCTCTGGCCAACTTCGTAACTCCTTGTGTGTGTTGTTCTCAGGGCACAAAAGAAAGAGGACAACTTAGCTACTCGCTACCCGCTTGTCAAGAGAATTTCCTGAACCCCGTTGAACGCCAACCAGAAAGCCAGGAATAGATAGTTCTCCCCGTCGCTTGACAGGTCGTAGCTTGGATGGCAGAATGCCGATTCTTCAAACGCGCCCGTAGCTCAGTTGGATAGAGCGTTTGGCTACGAACCAAAAGGTCGCACGTTCGAGTCGTGCCGGGCGCACCAATAAAATCAATGGTTTAAGGGAACCCAAGCGGTTCCCTTTTACTTCCACATTTACTTCCACAACTGCACAATCAAGGCAATATTTTCCTGCCGTAATTGCATGAACGACGGCCAAAAACTGATAGTGACGTCTGCGCTGGAACTATTGTAAAGGGGCAGGCTTAGGGTATTTCGGAATTGCTAGCCAACTGATTGTTGCATCTCATTCAGTATCCAGGTTTTCTCTCTCAGCGGGATAGTCTGAGCGGCAGTGACAGCTTTGACTATATCGGCTCTGGTTACGAAATTGATTATCCCCTTAATTCGCCTCATGTCAGCTACCAACTGCTTTTCAATATCATCATGGTTAAAATCAGTTATCGCGTCCAAACAATCTACATAGGAGTCATGATCGAAAAAATTATAGTCAGCTTTTTGAAGAGGCACTTGGCAAGAGTGCAAATGAGGTCTTCGCAGAATGAAATCCCTAATTTCAGAATTGATAACGAGACACAAAGGGCGAGGATTAGTTGAGGCCACTAAAAGGTATTTGTCTTTAGGTGGTGTGGTGAAGTGGCAATACAAATAAATAATGCACCCTGCTTGAAGTTGCCTTCGACAGGATGCAACCCTCTCTTCATAGAGGAATGCGTCTCCAAGCGACATTTAGGTGTCTCCGGGCATAACTATTTATTTCGCAGGTACTCAATAATTGCATCACCATCGCGCAGCATACTCGCTATTTTCTCAATCGGAATTACGCTGTTTTGATCTGCTGCCTTCCACGCATCGTCATGACTCAGCTCACTCAGTTTACTGAAAGTTTCGCTACCGTACTCCGTAATTGCTTGATCTAAGCTCTCAATATCAGATTGGCTCAACAATTCCACATAAGCATCTCTTGATGGAGAAATTTGATTTCCCCTTAACGTGAAGACATCGCTTGCATGCTCTGAAAAGGAGAATGATTGTTGAGTATCGCGCACAGCCTTTATAATATCGTAAGTGCGACTTGGTACAGGCCCATTGTCCATTGCAATGTAGTAGTCGCCACAAATGAATCGGCCATACTGTTCAAGATGGTATTTATCTGCGAAATAGAGGATTTTGCAAACGTGAAATACATCAGGGATAGGTGCGCGCCGGGCAATATAGAGAATCACCTCTACAGCTTTTTCCGCATTAAACTTGAAGGGGTAAAATTGCCCCATGCTTTCGCCCTCGCCTTAAATGAAATAACAGCCTGCATTGTTAGCTTGGGAAATACCTGTTGCATATATGAGACACAGCGGAAGTATACAGCGCCCTCAGCAGGTAAGGCAATGTTTATTGCGTCGTCTGAACTGCTGGCAAAACTGTTTTCCCTCGGTATAATGCCCTTTCAAGCAAATGAGCATTCGCTCAGTCTGTTTCCTCGCATTTGCCCCGGATAAGGACAACGTTATGCCAGAGAATCTCAGCACAATCTTGCTGGCAAGCTTGGTCATTGCCATTGTCATTTTGATCTATCAATTCGCCTCTGCCAGACAGCACAAACAAACCATCGCCCAATTGCAGGGGCAAATCGAAGCACGCGCCAAACAACAATTAGAAAACTGGCGATTGCAGGAAATTGAAGCCATTCGCCAGGAACAGCGCGACATTGCGCTGCGCGAAGCCAGAGTGACGCTGGAAAGTTGGAAGGTGGAAACCGAAACCTACATCCGCAGCGACGCAATAGGCAGAAGCCATTCTGTCATTGTGGGCAAAGTCACAGAGCATTTGATTCCCTACTTGCCGCAGTTCCGCTTCAATCCCAAAGATGCGCGTTTTATGGGCAGCCCGGTTGATTTGATTGTCTTTGACGGTTTGGACGAAGGCGAATTGCGCGACATTTATTTTGTCGAAGTAAAAACAGGCGCGTCCGCCTCGCTCACGCCGCGCCAGCGACAAATCCGCGATGCGATTCTTTCCGGTCGCGTGCGTTGGATCGAACTGCGAATGGAACGCGCCAGCTAACAAAAGCCGCAGAGCAACCCAATGAATACAGAACTGATCCGCAGGCTAACGCCGGAAGAGCGGGAACTGGAAAAGAAGAAAGCGGAACTCGCCGTGCTGGAAGCGAAGCTGGCGGAGCGCGAATTAGACCTTGCCACATTGCAGGCCGAGCTACACGTTTTTGAGCAACGCTATCTGCGCATCGTGGGCAGCCGCTACGCGGAGCTTGATGAAGTCAAAGCACAAATCGCCGAAGCACGCGCGCGCCTCAATCCTGACGATGCCTATGCGCAGGAAGAAGCCGACGAAGCACGCGCACAGGCTGACGAATCCGCGCATGCAGCGGCAGGCGCAGAAGAAGCAAGCGCGGCATCCATCAAGTTCAAGCCGTCCGAAAGCCTCAAGAAGCTGTACCGCGAAGCCGCACGACAAATTCACCCGGACTTGACGACCGATGCCGAAGAACGCCATCGCCGTCATCAAGTTATGATCGAAATTAACCGCGCGTATGAAGCAGGCGACGAAGACCGCTTACAAGCCCTCTTGCGCGATTGGCAACGCAGCCCCGAATCCATCAAGGACAAAGGCATCGGCGCAGAACTCATCCGCCTGATTCGCAAGATTGCGCAAGTGGATGAGCGGCTGGACGCGATTGATGTCGAAATTGAAGCCGTGCAAGTTTCTGAGCTTGCGCAACTGCGAGACAAAGTTGAAACCGCCGAAGATGAAGGCCGCGACTTGTTGCAGGAAATGGCGGATGAGATCGAAGAAGAAATTGCGCGGGCGAAAATTGAAGGATACGACGTTTTTGCAAGGCTACTCCGAAAACTTGATAGAAAGCTGAGGTGATTCGATGAGCGACATTGAAAAAGACAAAACCAGTTTGATCCCTTTAGCAAATCAAGGGCTGACTGCTCGATCAACAAATCTAGTTCGCCGTGGGCTTGATTCACTAAAAAGAAAGGAAGGCAGAGTAGTTCATTTTCCAGCGAGTTATTCAATAGGAAAGTACCTTCTAAGCGAATATGACGTCTGGGAGCATGATGTTGACTTTGCTAAAGAGGCGCAAGGAGATATTTTTATTCCCTTAGACATGAAACTAGGTCTTTGGATAGAATCAGATAGTAGTCTTTTGGCGCTGGCAAATCTAAACCTTGACTCGCTTGTTTTCCTCAGTTGCCGAGGAATATCCGATAATAGCCTAGTTTACCTGGAAAGTCTGACTTCGCTTGACGAGCTTCATATTTATGGGAACAAAATCAGCAATAATGGTTTATATAATCTAAAAGACCTAACTTCGCTAAAATCGCTTTCTCTGTATGGAAATAATATCAGCGATGAAGGCTTGATTCATTTACAAAGATTGACGTCGCTTAAATCGCTTGAGCTTAGTAGTAACAAGATCAGCGATATAGGCTTAGCGCACTTAGGGGAAATGAGTTCGCTCGGTATACTTGACCTGTTTGATAATAACATCACTGCTGGCGGGCTGGTTCACTTACAAGGGTTATCTTCGCTTACCTTTTTGAATCTGAGTTGTAACAATATTTGCGGAGAAGGCTTGAGTAACCTCCAAGGATTGACATCACTCAAATATTTATCTCTGTATTGTACCAATATCATGGATGAAGACTTAATTCATCTTCGAGGATTGAAAGCGATCACATGGCTTGACCTTTCAAACAACAATATCACCGATGAAGGCTTAGCGCACCTGCAAGGACTAGCCTCACTCGAATCACTCAACCTCGGGCGAAATTATATTAGTGGTGAAGGCTTAGTACACCTACAAGGATTGGCTTCACTTAAAGTGCTTGATCTTTCGGATAGCAACATTACGGATGAAGACTCGATTTATCTCCGAGCATTGACTTCGCTTAAATCGCTTTCTCTATACAAGAATAACATCAGCAATGAGGGGTTAGCTTTATTACGAGAGTGGTTGCCTGAATGTTCTTTTTGCTTTTACTGACCACATCCGAGTGATTGAAATCAAGTTTACCCTTTCTGGCGCGATGATTCTCGCCAATCCCACCCTGAAATATTGCCGTAATATCCCGCGAAATGGTCGCAGCCGACACACCAAGAAAGCGCGCCGCTCTTGCTTTAGTTCCGTGTACCATCAGCAAGGAATAAAGATCGGAATTCTCCACCAAAACCAAGCGGCGCATGAGGGCTTGTAGTCGCCGCTGCGCGTTATATCGCCTGCGCCCACCTGCGCGCCGATGCACGATATGATTCGGCTGCCAAGCTGACCAATGATTGCTCATATTTCGTTTTGAACCTTTCACGCTTATTGGGAGAATAAATGCGATTCCCTAGCCCTGAGATTCTTCAGCGTCTTTTCTGTGGTTGAAGGCTGCTCTGCGCCTCTTCAGGAACCTCTTTAAGAGCCGCTTCAGACAAGCCGTAATTACCAGCCCAAGCCCAGGCGTTTCGGCAAACGGGAAAAACTAATTGCGCAGTCAAATAAAAACGCCAGATAGCGCAAGACGTCATCCTCTGCGAGCAGCCGTTTGAAGTCACGCCCGATTTGCATTCGACTCACGCCCAATTCATCCGCGAGCCGCGTTTGCCAGCCTCTGGGATTCTTTCTGCTGAGCAGGAATTCTTCAGCGACTTGGAGAAAGCGCCACTCCACCAGCACACGCCGATTTTCCGCCCGTCGTTGGCGCTCGGCATTGAATCTGCGCCGTCCACCTGCACGCCGGGCAACGGCTTCGGGCGCTTGAGGGAAATGCCAGTTTGTAACACGCATATAGAAATTAAAATCGTAATAAATGATTGCTGCGCCGCTTCAGTCGCCAAGTCAGCCCAAGCGCCAAAACCAGCGTGTATCTTCGCCGCCAAAATATCCGCCGATCTTGGTCGACTTCGCATTGATGCTCTTCTTGGCTCTCTTCAACGTAGCAATGGAGATACCGTTTTCTTTGGCTAAGGCAAAAATGTCTGCGACCCAGCGCGGTTCCTGCTGAAGAAGATCACGCAACCACTGCGCCGCAAACACACGTGGCGAGGGCTGAACCGGATCACTATTTTCTATCGGAATGCTGCCACGCGCTGCCACTTCGTCGCTCTCAGGCTGATTCAATGTTTCAGCGGGCATCTGCGATTGCGCTTCTTCAGCTTGTAGCCGGGCGAGAAGTTGTGCGCTGGCCTTGATGGCATATTTCCCCTCAGCTATAGCATCGCCGCATCTGAGAGCTTCGTCTATGGTTGTCTGGGGGATGTGGTCAGCGTATTGCTGAAACGTCCAGTAAGTTTCTCCCGCGCGAAGCTTGTCCAATAAGCGAAGATAATCCGGCGAGAGCAATTCTTCAGTTTTTGTCGGCTCATTGCTGAGGGAACTTGGCGCACCCCAAGCGTTTTGAAAGTTCGTCCAATCCATGTTTGTACCTCGTTGAGTTAGGGGAAGTGATGTCTACCACTTCCGCAGTAATTCTTTGACTTCGGCGATTAGCGCCGTGTTCTCCATCGCATCGAACAACGCTTGATTGAGTCGTCCATTGCTGCGAACTTCCGCTTGGTTGTCAGGCGTGAGGGCAAGCGGAACCCCGCGCGCCTGGCATTCGGAGATAAAACCGTCGGGCGTGTTGACATCGTAGCGGCAAGGGCGATTTCGGATTTCCCGCCAATCGTCCTGCCCGGAAAACAGCGCCAGAAGTTCGGGTTTACGCGCCGCGATTTCCGCTTTCAGTTCGGGCGTGATCTGCGATTTGGGCGCGTCCACGATGAGCTTTCCCTCTTTGGCCGAAAGATAAAGGTTTGAGGCCGCGAGATGCGCGACAAACTGCCGTGCGGTCATAGCTCAAATACCTCTCTTTCTTCCTGAAGATGCGAAAACGACTGCTGAAGATGCGGAGAGAACGGGATTTTCGCATCTTCAGCTAAACCATTGCCATAACTGCTTTTGTCGCTGTGATTTTGCTGAAGATGCGAAGTTTTATTTTCTTTCGCATCTTCAGTCGCCAACTCCGCATCTTCAGCGTCTTCAGGCAACGCCCAAAACCAGCCCTTGTCGCCGCCGAAATTCCCCCACGCTTAAAGGGCTTGATCCGCAACCACGCTCTTGCGCTGCGCAATTGATAATCCGTCAGGCCAAAGGCTTTGGCTTCCTGTAGAACTTCCTTCGCAGGCTTCGCACCCGCTCTCAGCACTTCTCGCAAGAAGTCTTCGGCGTCGTTGCGTCCTTGTACGTCTTCTTCGCTTCCGCCCATTGAGAGAATGCGCGCGGCGGTCAATTCGCTTTCCCCCGTCCAAAAGAATTGCCCATCTCGAATCGTGAAGCCCAGCGACTTGCCCTTTTCCGAGAGGTTGTGTTTGTCGTGGATGATGGCGCGTTGCGCGGGGTTGTCAGGATCAATGCCCACCAGCAATTCCACGCGCGCCGCCGCGCGCCAATCAATAGACGACATTCCGGCTTGGCGCGAATCGCCGTGTCCCTTCGCTTTGTTGAAGTGCCGAATCAAGAGCAGCGACGTATCCAGTTTCTCGGCAATGTCCGCCAAGCGTGTAGAAATGGCGCGCGCTTCGTTGGCTTTGTTAATGTCCACCTTCGCGCCTGTGTACGCAAAGAGCGGATCAATCACAACTAGCAACGGCCTGTAGGTAGCAATCATTTCGCTTAAGGACAGCAACCCGGATTCATCGAATGTGAATTTGTCTTGCGGCGCAAAGACGCGGCTGCAATCCGCTTCCGCCGCCACGAGGCGCGGTTTGACGGTATCGGCTAAGCCATCCTCAGCGCTGAGCATCAAGACATTGCCCTGCTCAACAAAATCGGTTTCCGGCAAGCCCTTGCCATTTGTGATGGCAGAGACAATCGCGCAGGTAAGCCACGATTTACCGATGCCTTCCTGCCCGGTCATCAACGTGATCTTGCGTTTCGGAATGTAGGGATACCACAACCATTCGACTTCCTCGGCTTGCACGTCCGCCATACAGACAACCGACACGGCAAGAGGTTCAGGCGTTGCCGCTGGCGAAGAGGTGCGTGAGCGATCTGGCAATGATTCACGCGCCAGCCCCATTGCCGCGCGAATGGCTTCGGCAGTGCATTTATGCCAGCAACCATACGCGCCCGTCGTTTCGTTGATGTGCAGTTTTTGCGCGCCCCCGCAAGCTGGGCAGTCGTAATAGACATAGCCACGCGATGTTGTTTTCTCGTTGTGCAGCTTGTCCGTATGCTGCCGCCTGTCAAACGAGCCAGCCCAATCCTTGCCTTGCTGTCCTTTACGTGATGGTTCTTCCGGCTTCGGCAGTGGCCTTGCCGCGAGTGCATACAAGTCAAACGGCGGGACAGTTTGCTGCGTCGCGGGATCGAATTTTTCGCCGCCAATCGTGCCGAGAGAAGAGATGCGATGCGGGCGTTCTGAAATGTCTTCGCCCTTCATCTTTCGCGTGCCAATGGCACAGCAAAGCCGCGCGGGATTGAAGACATTGCGGTCAATTTCCACCGCCGCCGTATCAAACAAGTCCGCGATCCGATTCAAGAAGGCTTGATTGATTGCCTTGTTATCATCGGTAAGCGGATAATCCGGCAAGCGCACCAGCACATAACAGCCATTGCCAGAGAGTGCAGTAACGATGGCTTGCGCAGGAACGCCGACACTTACCAGCCAATCGCGCACAGATATTCCGACTTCCGCCGCCGCCGCAAACTCGGCATCGGTGCTGGAAATGCCGCTAGGCCGACGTGGATCAATATCAATAAAAAACCAGCTATCGCAGAAGATTTCAGTATCTTTAGTACGCTGACTGTCTTTGTAGCTCAGTTGTTTGAGCCGATTATTCGCACGCGCCAGCAAGTCACGTTTGCAGGGATTGAGCGAGACAAAGACATTCGTCTTTCCATCCCATTGCTTAATCGCCTGCAACGCTTTGGCGGGGTCATCAAAATAGCCGACGTGGGAAGGCGATTTGCCTTCCCAGATACACACCTCAGTCACGCCATTTGATGCACCGTGACCAAGCAAAGCGAGAAAAGAAGAGGCCGTTTGGTTCATTAAGCAATCTCCCTTCTCGTTGCCTTGCGTGTTAATTGCGAAGCTGTGCTGAGCCATTCGGAAAACCTGCCGTAGCGCAGTTTTCGTGAGCAATCACCGCACACACCGACAATTGTGAGCGGTGGCGCTTCGATTACAACGAACGACCACGGAACGCGAAAGTCCCGCCCACACAGGCAGGTTTTTGTTGGTGTAGATTCTTTTTCGAGTTTATACTGCATACAAGAAACCTTTCTGATGGCCGGACGATCCTTGCACGAAAATCCGGCCATCTTTATTGGGTTAATAAGGACAGCGACCAGCAAAAACACGGCGGCCAAGCGAGTTGATTTTGTGAGTCGCTGTTTCTTCATGATGCTTTGGATTGCCGAGCAGGACGTTCACAATTTCGCAGGTACGCATCAATGTGTTCTTGGGCATAACAAACCCGGTTATTAACGCGCAGGTAGCCCAACCGCCCCTCAATTCTTGCACGCCATCGTGTCGTTCGACTCCATGGCAAACCAAGCTGGTCGCACTCTTTTTCAGTGAGATATTTCTTTTCCATTCGCATTACCGCTTTTACTCGTTTCAACTATTACCTTGCATTTCCGCTTCGTTGCGGTTTGTTGCAGTAAGCGGCGGCAGTATCCGGTAAGAACGTCGGATTCGAGTACCAAGCAAAAGGGCGATTTTCCGAGTACACCTTATGTCTTTTTGCGAGAGCGGTTTAGTGGAGTGTGGGACTAGGGAGGATGAAGGCTGGATGAATTATTTTTCGCCATCAGTAGGCGGAGATTCTATCGAAGGAACGTCGTTGGGGGATTCAAGTTGTCTTTCTTTCCAAACCAGACTGGATTTTCTGATTTCATCTTCTGAATTGATGACGCCTATACCAAACAATCGCTGCATCAACCCTATATCAAATGATCCAGAATCAATAAATTTCTGCATGCTTTCCTCGTTTATTGAGTTGTCAGGATCAAGTTTGCGACGTGCTTTATTTGCTTCAGAGAGACGGTTTTTTACGGTTTGAACTTCGCATTCATCAATGTAGGCGAGGAAAGCATTTCGCAAAGCATCGGGCTTAACCAACCGGGGTTCCTGCCAATTTTCAAGGAACTCGATCATTTTTGTGTGATCCAAGTCTGGAAACTCTTTAAGCCCTTCTCGAATCCTGCGCCTCTTTTCTGATGAATTCCTCACCGTCCTGATTTCAGCGTAGAGTTGAGCCGCTTTCTCGAAATATTCTGGTGGCCAAGCAAGGTATTTTATGAAGTAGGAGAAGGGGGGAGCAGTCAGAGAAAGTTCCCCACTTTTTGTTAGAGCATTGCATATTTTGCCAATGACCTTTTTGACTATTTCAGGATTCGGAATCATTGGCGAAGGAGATGTACAGGCTCGTGCATATTGCTTGATAAACCAAATTACTAGAGGGTGACTGATATTGGATATGTTGTCTTTGATGGACTGAATAACATCAACGAGATATTGCCCTGAGTCGAAGCAAACAAGTAACAACGGCTTGCTGCTCTCTTTTTTCTCAATCAACACCCATACATCTTTAGGCTCAGACAGATTACGAATGGCTTGTTCAATTTTCTTCCATCGTGCTGTTATCTTTCCAGGCTGGAGATTGTTTACTAGAGAGAGTCTATCTATAAAGAGCTTTTCAAGCTCATCCTGTTTATCTTGTGGAAGCCTTGATATCTCGTCTTGAATCTCACGACGCCAGATTGAACACACTGTTTCCGTTTCTCTAAGATTGACATAAATCTTGGCCAATTCTTCAAAAGTCATCGTGCTCCCTCTGTAAGGCCTCTCTGAAAAGATTTCGGCTCGTCCCATCGTGTCAGAGAACCACGATTGTTCCTGCATTGATCAGATGCAGGTGAGAGCGAGCCGAATGAGGTTTTATCTGGTTATGCTGTGGGTCTTTCTGCCACTGGATCAGACATTAGCGAATGTCCTTGTAATTGCCAGACCTGCATCGCGGCAGTAATGCCCACGTATTCTTCCACTTGGGCGCGCAACTCTTGAATCTGGTCAATGACTGGTTCTGCCATCATTGCAAAGCGCGCCGCATTCAGCGGTAGCACATCACGCTTAAGTGCGGCTAGACCGGATTCAAGATTATTGATGGCGTGCTGTGTTTGCTGCAATTGTTCGTCATTTACGATCATAGCGTTATCCTCAATAAGCCTTTGCGTAGCTGGCTGGTCAACTGCTCCGGGTCTTCCAGTTTGACGCGCGAAAAGAATTCCATGAACTTTACCTGCGCTTCACTACCGGACAACGCGATCAGCACATCGAAGCCGTACAGCCGCCTGACCATACGCTTGGACTGGACATTGTACTCCAACGGTCGTATTTCTTCCTGCAAATTGAAATCCGGCTTCAGCACGAGCAGCAAATCAATGTCTCCCGGTTTCTCTTTGGCTGTCACATAACTACCATCAATAATTACGGCTTCCGCGACACCAGCTTTACGCGCAGCTTCGACATACTGGCGCAGCGTTTCAGTTAAGCGCATCCTGTGATCTGTGCCGCGAAACTGACCGAACGACTGCGCTACTTCGTCAATTGTGCAATCGTGTATGCCTTCTGGTAACACGCCATCTTGTAAATCAGGAATCACAGTTTTCCTCTCTTCAGTTGATGAATGCCGTGCTGACAAGAGCCGTTTCGCTGGCCGCGTGAAATTGCGCCAGAGTTTCCGCCGCTTGTCGTGCGGTTTGTTCATTCACATTCACGTAGCGCATAAAGGTACTGGTTTGCGTATGTCCAGTGATTTTCATAATCAGATGTCCTGGCATTCCTGATTGCACCATCCTGGTTGTTGCGGTGTGCCTCGTATCATGAAAACGAAAGCCCTCAATCCCCGCTTCACGACACGCCGCGCTAAAGCTATTTTTGAAATTATCCGACAAGCCAAAGACCAAATCATCGGACTTTGATGCGGACGTGTGCAAAGCGCGGAGTTCTCTTTCAACCCGTGGCGTCAGGCCAACAACGCGGCTGGTTTCTGTTTTTGTCGTAGTGGCGCGAATGCGGATCAGCTTTTCGTCAAAGTCTACATCCGCCCAAGTGAGCTTGAGCAATTCGCCGCGCCGCATTGCCGTATCAAGCGCAGTAATGACAATCGGGCGAAGATGCGCGCGCCGCCCTGTACAAGCCAGTAATAATCGTTCCTCTTCTTCGCGTGAAAGCACGCGTTCGCGTTGTACCTCTGCGGCTTTGCTGATGAGGGAGGTTCCCGTTTCAAAGGGGCTTTTGATAAGCCAGCCAGAGCGTACCGCAAAACGGAGCGCCGCACGCAAGACTTCAAGCTCACGATTGACGCTCGCAATGGAGCGAGCATTGCCGCGCACCGTTGTTGTTTTCAGCCGCGCCAAGCGGTAGCGTGCAATATTGCTATGCGTGATTGACCGGATTCTTTTTTCGCTGAAATGCTCGGTGAGTGTTTTCAAAAAAGCGCGTGGCGATTTATAGGAGCGCAGCCCACTGATTTTACGGTCGCTCGCAAATTCAGCGGGTTGCAAGTGAGACTTTTCGTATTCGTCAGCCAAGTCTTTGAATGTCATCCGCTCGGCATCCAGCAAGCGTTCGCCGTGCTCCTGAAGCTCGCGCCTCATCTTGTTGTAAAGCTCACGTGCGTGCGCTTTCGATTCCGCTTTCAGATGTTTTTCGCGCCGCTTCCCGTTGTCATCTGTCCAGACGTAACGCGCATAAAGCTGACCATCAATGACGCGCCAATGTCTTTCGCGTCGTGCCTTTGCAGTTTCCGTTTTCGCCATATTGCAAGCCTTTCTTCAGCCTTCGGTTTTTGCTTCCACTTCAGATTTACTTCCACAGTTACTTCCACAGTTGAAGTTTACAACGTGCAATTCACTGAAACAACAAGAAAACTAGAATCCCTACAAATGGCTTTTAATAAACAGTTTATGAGATATGCTGAAAAAGCGAGAAACAGGCTGAAACAGACTTTGCACTGGCTACGAACCAAAAGGTCGCACGTTCGAGTCGTGCCGGGCGCACCAATAAATGCAATAAGTTATAAGGGCCACGGAAGTGGCTTTTATTGTTGGTCACGCTTTTTGTCACACCTACGCTTAGTTTGCCTTTCATCCTTGCTTCTCTGTAAAAAATGATCTTCTGTAACTGACGCCCGCTCCAGCGGAAAGGCAGATTTTATCGAGCAAGTATCTTGGTTGATTCGCGTGAGGCCCCCGTCCAGCAACAACGATCAACGAGGATCACGGCAATATTCAACTGTTTCCTTTTGCGCGATCTACTCAGATAGCAGTGTTCTCAAGGTAATAGGGTAAAAGCTCAGAATGCCAAAACCGATACAATATTTTGCAATCTGGCTGGTGCCAGGTCAGCCGGACAACGAGTATTTCGCTGGGCGGATCCAAGACTTTAGCCAACGCTTTGGAGCCATTCCCTTTCCGCCACACCTGACGCTATATGCAGGAGTCAATCAGCCGATTGAAAGCATTCGGACTGCCATCGAAGTCGTTTTTCGCGGGGTCACGTCGCTAACGTTGGTCGGCACAGGGCTTCAGATTTCGCCGTCTTTTTTCAAAACCTTATTTGTCGAATTCGCTCCGCATCCTGACTTGGCTGCGCTGGCGCTTCGGCTTCAGCAACAACTTGATCCAGTGCGTCAGCGGGAATTTCATCCTCATTTGAGCCTGCGCTATCACGATCTGCCATTGCAAGAAAAAGAAGCGCTCTTGACCCAGATGACTTGGGAAGCCCGCACAATTCGGTTTGATGAAGTCTGCGTAGTGTTTCCGCCGTCTGGCGAACGCGGATGGAAAGAGATTGCTGCCTGGAAAACTGTGTACAGGCAGCAAGTGGGGTAACAAACACTCGTGGCACTGCTCTTGCTTTAAAGCAGTCTCCGGCTAGCTACAAATCGGAGAGGAGCAGGGGCTATGAAAATGCACGCCACAGGAAAGAAGCTAATTTTATTACTACTTAGCGCGATGAGCCTGACTGCAATGCTGCTTGTCTGGTGGGTGTGGAACCGCAATGCAGCAGGGGCAGAATTCATTACAGCGAAAGTGGAAAGAGGAAATCTGCGCACATCAGTCAACGCTACCGGAACGCTTCAGGCGGTGACGACAGTGCAAGTTGGCAGTCAGGTATCCGGCACGATTTCAGCTTTGTCTGCGGACTTCAATTCCGCAGTGAAAAAAGGGCAAGTGATAGCACAACTTGATCCGGCGCTTTTACAGGCACAGCGCGACCAGGTTAAAGCCAATCTTGAACAAGCACGCGCGAATCTTGCCAACGCCGAGGCACGGGTGAAAGCTGCGCAAGCTTCCGTCGAAACGCAACGCGCCGGAGTTTCCAGCGCCGATGCAAACCTGGCTGCGCTCAAGGCTCAGCGCGACGATGCACAAAGCTTTTTCGAGCGACAAACCGCCTTGATCGAAAGCGGCTTGATCACCCAACGCGAATTCGAGACAGCACGCACGAGCTTGCGCGCAGCAGATGAACGGTACAAACAGGCCGCAGCGCAATTGCAACAGGCGCGCATCGCTGAGCAAACGTCTTCAACCGCCGGACTGGCACAAGCGCGCGCCGATGTAAAACAGGCACAGGCGCAGGTGCAACAAACCGCTGCCGCACTGCGTTTGGCTGAAGTGAACCTTAGTCACACCACGATTCATTCGCCAATTGACGGCGTCGTTGTTTCGCGCAACGTTGATGTTGGGCAAACGGTCGCGGCAAGCTTACAGGCTCCCACACTATTTACGATTGCCAACGACCTGACGCGAATGCAGGTCATTGCCAATATTGATCAGGCAGATATTGGCGTCATCAACGAAAGCGCGCGCGCCAGTTTCACGGTGGATGCCTTTCCGGGACAGCGTTTTTCGGGGGCGATTCGCCAGATCCGCCTGAATCCGCAGAACGTGCAAAATGTTGTGACGTACAACGTTGTGCTGGATGTTGAGAATCCCGAATTGAAGCTGAAGCCGGGGATGACGGCGAATCTGACGGTGACGATTGCGGAGCACAACAATGTGCTGAGAATACCGAATGCTGCGTTGCGGTTTACGCCGCAAGGAGTCACGCAAGAACAAATCCGTGCAATGCTAAATGCCGATGCGGGCGACAAGCGCGAAGAGCGACAGCGCGCAGGGCAAACAACCGCCATCATCCAAGGGCAGCGACGTATTGTCTGGACGCTGAGCGCGGACAAACAACCGCAACCGAAGAAAATCAAGCTTGGCATCACAGATGGCGTGAATACTGAAATTATCGAAGGCGAACTGAAAGAGGGAGATGTCATCATCACAGGGCAAACCGTCACCAACGCCTCTCCCAGCGGCACGCAGCGCCCGCCCGGCTTCAGCACACAAACCGGCCCGCGCATTCGATAGACAAGGGCGATCAGGGTTTTATGTTACTCCAGGAATCTACAGCATCTGCTTCCATCGCGCCGGGCAAAGCATCGCCGAGCGAAGTGATTCGGATGGAGAACATCCACAAGATTTATAGCTTGGGCGAGGTCGAAGTACATGCATTGCGCGGTGTCTCGCTGACCGTACAGCGCGGCGAATTCGTTGCGATTATGGGGTCATCCGGTTCCGGCAAATCTACGTTGATGAATATTATCGGCTGCCTTGACCGTCCGACGCGGGGAAATTACTGGCTTGAAGAAGAAGATGTTTCGCAGCTTTCCAAGGACGAGCGCGCCGATATTCGCAGCCGCAAAATCGGCTTTGTCTTTCAAGGCTTCAATCTGCTCGCGCGCACCGATGCGACCGAAAACGTCGAGTTGCCGATGTTGTATGCGGGGCTGGACACTGCAACGCGTCACCAACGGGCCAAGGAAGCACTGGCGGCGGTTGGCTTGGCCGGGCGCGAACAAAACTTTCCCAATCAGCTTTCCGGCGGGCAACAACAACGCGTCGCCATCGCCCGCGCCCTCGTGAATCGTCCGGCATTGATCCTGGCCGACGAGCCGACAGGTAATCTGGATTCGCGCACTTCGATAGAAATTATGGGCATCTTTCAAGCCCTGAATCGCACACAAGGCATCACCGTTTTGTATGTCACGCACGAGCCGGATATTGCTCAGTATGCGCAACGGGTAATTGTGTTTCGCGATGGCAAGATCATCCGCGATACTCCTGTTGCCAATTCTCTTGATGCGGCGGAAGAACTGCGCAACCTGCCCGTACCAGTGGCAGAAGAGGAAAGCGAGGTCACATGAGTTTTCCTGTCATTTTTCGGATTGCCGTGCGCGCACTGGCGCGAAACAAAATGCGCTCATTCCTGACGATGCTGGGCATCATCATCGGAGTGGCTGCGGTAATCGCAATGGTCAGCATTGGGCAGGGCGCACAGGTTTCTGTCCAGGAACAGATCGCCAGCGTTGGCACCAATTTGCTTTTTGTTGGTGCTGGTTCGCAAACCAGTGGCGGCGTGCGTAGCGGCACAGCAGCCACCAACACCAATACGCTCACGGTTGAAGACATCGAAGCCATCAAACGCGAATGCCCAAGCGTGGCAATGGCCAGCCCAACCGTGAACGCCCGCGCACAGGTTGTTTTTGGCAACCAGAACTGGAATACCTCGGTGCAGGGCGTCAGTGAACAGTTCCCGGCAATTCGCAAATGGACATTGCAGGGCGGAGAGTTTTTCAATGAAGCAGATATTCGCGCCGCCGCCCGCGTTGCCGTGATTGGACAGACGGTCGCGGATAACTTGTTTCCGGGGATTGAGCCGATTGGCCAGATGATCCGCGTGCGCGAACTGCCTTTTCGGATTGTGGGAGTGCTGGCACGACGAGGACAAGACGCACAGGGGCGCGACCAGGATGATCTGATCCTTGCGCCCTATACCACCGTGCAAAAGAAATTGCTTTCAATTACGTGGGTGCAGGTTGCATATGTTTCTGCGGTCTCGCCCGCGGCGACCTATACGGCACAACAACAAATTACGGATTTGCTGCGTCAACGACATAAGCTGGCAGGTAATCAGGATAATGATTTCTTTGTGCGCAACCTGACTGATGTGGCCGAGGCGGCAGATGAGACCAATCAGATTATGACACTCCTGCTGGGGAGCATTGCGGCAGTTTCGCTGCTGGTAGGCGGCATCGGCATTATGAACATCATGCTCG
>JAFDVL010000050.1 GCA_018268995.1 Acidobacteriota bacterium
CTGTCTCTTGGGCGAATTCAATCAAGTCATTCTCAATATGACGATCAATGCTTCGCACGCCATCGCGGAGGTCGTGGGGAGCGGAGCCAACGGCAAAGGGAAAATCACAATCACAACCGCGAACATCACCAGTGAGTGGGCAGAAATCAGAATCAGCGATACGGGAACAGGGATTCCGCCGCACGCCTGTGATCGCATCTTCGATCCGTTTTTCACCACCAAAGAGGTCGGGAAAGGCACGGGACAGGGACTGGCCATTTCACACAGTGTCATCGTCGAAAAACATAGGGGGCAACTTTCCTTTGAAACCGAAATGGGGAAAGGCACGACCTTCATTATTCGCCTGCCATTGGTTGAAGTGGCCCCCGCGACGACGGAGACTGCTCTCGCATAACAACAAAGGCAACAGGAAAGGATATGATTACAATTCTTTTTGTGGATGATGAGTCGAATATTTTACAGGGGCTGCAACGGATGCTACGCCCCATGCGTCGGGAATGGAACCTGTGCTTTGCCAACAGCGGCGCAGAGGCCTTGACCATCCTTGCTGAGAAACAAGTGGATGTGATCGTTTCCGACATGAAAATGCCGGGCATGGATGGCGCGCAGTTGTTAGAGGAAGTCAGCCATAAATATCCTCATATCGTTCGCATTATCCTGTCAGGGTATTCGGAAAAAGAATATATGGTGCGTTCCAACGGGACTGCCCATGAGTACCTGGCCAAACCCTGTGACACCGAGAGGCTGAAAGACGCCGTCTATGCGATAGGAGCACTACAGGATGTAGGACAAACACCGACCTCCGCGCGGAGTGATGTCTGACAGCAAAATCCGCTTTTCGCTGATAGTTTCCCGGACGGCAAAAGCCGTATGATTATGGGGTGTTGGTGCTGAAGAAATCCTTAAGCCCCCTTACCAACGGCCCCGGAAACACGCGACCCGCTAGCGCGTCCGCCGGGGGATTTCCGCTTGGCCATCGTGCGCTGGTCGCACACAGAACCAGACCTTCTTCGCTCGGCAAGGTAGCGACCTGACGTCTTCTCGCGGTCATTGAGCAGAACGGCATAAGCCAGCCGCGCCCTTTTCCTGAGCCGGGGCTATGACTTGTATGATTACTGTTTTATTTGTGGACGACGAGCCGAATATCCTTGAGGGGTTACAACGCATGCTGCGCCCGATGCGCCGCGAGTGGCACATGCATTTTGCCCACAGCGGTGCGGAAGCCTTAGCCTTGCTGGGAACTCAACACGTGGATGTCGTCGTCTCCGACATGCGGATGCCGGGGATGGATGGCGCGCAATTGCTGCACGAGGTCAAAGATCGCTACCCCCACACCGTTCGCCTCATTCTCTCCGGCTATGCGGAAAAAGAGTTGATTCTGAAATCGGTCGGGGCGGCGCATCAATATCTAGCCAAGCCGTGTAACGCCGAAACGCTGAAAGCCACCGTGAACCTGACCTGTGCCATGCGGGGTTTGCTGGCGGATGAAACGCTGCGTCGCCTTGTGGCACAAATGCAAACCGTGCCGAGCCTGCCCGTGCTGTACAGCGAATTGATGAAGGAATTGAAAGCGCCTGACTCATCCCTGCGAAAGATCAGCCAGATCATCGAACAAGACATCGGGATGACGGTAAAAATTTTGCAGATGGTGAATTCGGCGTTTTTCGGCTTACGGCGCGAGGTTTCCAATGTCACCGAGGCCGTAAACTTTCTGGGGCTTGAGACCATCACTTCGCTGACCCTGGCGCATGGGATTTTTTCGCAATTTGAAGAGCACCCGGCCTCTCGTCAGACTATCGCTGAGCTATGGAAGCACAGTAGCACGGTCGGAGCCATCGCCAGACGAATCGCCACGAAAGAATGCCCGGCTGTGGCTTCTGATGCGTTTACGGCGGGCTTACTCCACGACATCGGGGAAGTGGTGTTGGTCGCCAATCTCCCGGCGCAGGCGGCTGCCGTGCGGGAACTGGTCACGCAGAAAAACATGCCCAAGCTGGAGGCCGAAAAACAAATCTTCGAGGCTACGCATTCAGAGGTCGGAGCCTATTTGCTCGGTCTGTGGGGCTTGCCCTATTCCGCCGTGGAGGCCGCAGCCTTTCATCATACGCCCAACGCCAGTGCTATCCATACATTCACCCCACTGACCGCCGTTCATTTGGCCGACACTCTCGCGCCTGCCAACGGACAGATGGCAGGCCCGGATGTCGAGTATTTAACGCAACTCCGGCTGCTGGAAAAAGTGCCTCTTTGGCAAGCGGGTTGCGCACCAGTGCAGGAATGCACCGCGCTTCATTTCTAATCCCTGTTTGAGAGAAAGGAACTTTATATGAGCAAGAAAATCCTTTGTGTTGACGACGATCCGAATATTCTGCAAGGCTACAAACGTGCGCTCAGGAAAGAGTTTGAGATTTCCCTGGCGGAAGGCGGGGAGCAGGGCTTGGCGCTGATGGCGCAGGAGGGACCGTTCGCGGTCATTGTTTCGGATATGCAAATGCCGGGCATGGATGGGGCGCAGTTTCTGGCGCGCGTGAAAGAGACCGCCCCCACCAGTGTGCGGATAATGCTGACGGGCAACTCCGATCAGCAAACCGCCATAGATGCCGTGAATGAAGGCAACATCTTTCGCTTTCTGAACAAACCCTGTCCGCCGGAAACGCTGGCGCAAACCTTGTTGGCAGGGCTGGAACAATATCGGTTGGTGACTGCCGAAAAGCAATTGTTGGAAGAAACACTCAACAACAGTTTGCAGGTCATGGTGGACATTCTCTCGCTCACGAATCCAACGGCCTTCAGTCGTTCCGCTCGCTTCAAACGCTGGGCGCGTGACATTGCGACACAACTCGGCGCAGCCAACATCTGGCAAATCGAAATTGCCGCGATGCTCTCGCAAATCGGCTGTATTACTGTCCCGGAGGAAACGTTGCTGAAGATTTCGCGCGGCGCATCGCTCACGGAAAAAGAACTGCATTTATATCACCAACACCCACAGGTCGGTCACGATCTCACCGCGCGTATTCCTCGTCTGGAAACCGTCGCCCAGATTATCGCCGCCCAAAATCGGCGTATTACAGACGACCCCAAAGCGAACTCTCCGTTTGATCCAACCGATACCCCGACGGTCGGCGCACGCATTCTCAAAGTCGTGCTCGACTTCGAGAAATTGCTTGAGACAGGCAGCCTGCCATTCGCGGCCCTGCGCGATTTGGCCGGACGCGCTGGCTGGTATGACACTACGGTACTCACGGCGCTGAAAGAACTCATTCATAAAAATGACGAAGAACTCGTCCCCGTGAAGCTGTTCCTGTCGGAATTAAAACCCGGCATGGTGTTGGACGAATCGCTCATTACCAAGCGCGGCGCATTGCTGCTTTCGGCGGGACAGGAAATCACCTTATCGCTCATCTTGCGACTCATCAACTTCGCGGAAACCGATCTCATTGCAGGGGAAGTGCAAGTGCGCGTCCCGGTGAACAGCATACAAGTCGAGGTGGCGGCACGCTAAACCGCCCCGGTCCGTCGCTGACAAGCCGCCCCTTAGCAACGTGTTGGTTTTATAGAAAACTATGAGACGGAGAGTGATTACGATCCTTGGGATAATAGTTTGGGCACTCGCCGTCGGCATTGGCTTTGCCTACCTGACCGATTACGGCACACGCCCCAACCAACTGGCACACGCCCCGCCCCATTTGCCAGTGGACATTTTGGGCATGCCGCCGAACAAATTACCAACTTTACTGCTCTTTGCCCATCCGCATTGTCCCTGTACACACGCCACAATGGCTGAACTCGCGCGTCTGATTGCACACAATCGGGGACAGGTAAATGTTCACGTGTTATTTTACCGCCCGCTGGAAAAACCGCGTGAGTGGGCAGAGGCGGATTTATGGCAAAAGGCCAAAAAGCTTCCCGACGTCACAGTCTCAACCGTTAGCGAACTCGACCTGCTGCGTTTCGGTGTTTCAACTTCGGGGCAAACTTTGGTCTATGATGCCAATCAAAAATTGGTCTTTAGCGGCGGCATCACCAGCGCGCGCGGTCACGAAGGCGACAACACGGGGCGCGCTGCAATTACAACCTACTTGCAGACAGGCCAACTCACAACTCAGCAAACGCCTGTTTTTGGCTGTTCCATCACCGAAGATCAGGATTAATCTCGCGCTCTCGCATCTTCCCTTCTTTTACCGCCAAAATCGCTTCTTGGTTCAGACACTACAGCACATTGCCAAAGGGCTGGAACCTATCATAAGCTGTCGCACGTTCTTGAATTTGTACTTCAATCCACAGATACGCTGAAAATTTAACCCTTGAACGGAGGAAACCCGTATGTTGCGCCGTTATTCTTTGCCCGCCTGCGTGCTTGTTTGCCTGCTTGCAGTCTTTTCCACCTTTGCCCAAAAAGCGAAGAAACCTGACACCAAAACTGCTGCCGCCGTGCCGCAAACGAACGATCAGGAATACACCGATTCCATCCTGAAAAATACGACTGAGAAATTCTTTTTGACCGAGTTGATAGATCACCTGCCCGCGTCAGACAAAGTGCCCAGCCCTGCGAAAATATTGGGCTATCCCGTCGGCACGCCAAACAAACTGACGTACACGAAAGATCAATACCGCTATTACCGTGAACTGGAAAAAGCGACCCCACGCGTCAAGATTTTTACTGCGCCGGAAAAAAGCGAACTCGGACGCGAGCAGTTGCTCGTCGTGGTGGGCGATGAAACCGCCCTGGCGAATTTGGCGAAGTACAAAGACATCACCGCGAAACTCGGCGATCCGCGCACACTCAACGATGCCGACGCACAAAAATTGATTGCCGATGGCAAAGCGATTTATTGGGCGTCAGGTTCGATTCACTCGCCCGAAACTGGCAGCCCGGAAATGCTGATGGAAATGGCCTATCGTCTCGCGGTCGAAGAAACGCCGTTCATTCAAGCCATTCGCAAAAACGTGATTGTGATGATTACGCCGACGCTGGAAGTGGACGGGCGCGACATGATGGTTGACCTGTATAACTGGCGCAAAGCGAACGAAGGCAAACGCGCGCCGAGCTTGCTCTATTGGGGCAAATACGTTGCGCACGACAACAACCGCGATTCGATGGGGATGGCGCTTGCCCTGACGCGCAATCAAATGGCAACGTTCCTCGACTTCCATCCAACAGTGCTGCACGATCTGCACGAGTCGGTTCCCTTCCTTTACACCTCGACTGGCACTGGTCCGTACAACGCGTGGCTTGATCCGATGGTCGTGAACGAATGGCAGATGCTGGCGTATCACGAAATTGATGAGATGACGAAACGCGGCGTACCCGGCGTGTGGACACATGGTTTTTATGATGGCTGGGCACCGAATTACATGTTTTATGTGGCGAACGGACACAACTCCATCGGGCGCTTTTACGAAACGTTTGGCAACGGTGGTGCCGACACGCAGGATCGCACCGTCGGCGCGCAATCCAACCGCGATTGGTTCCGCCCGAATCCACCGCTGCCGCGTGTGAAATGGTCGCTACGCAACAACGTCAACATGCAGCAAAGCGCGATTTTGTTTGCGATGAATTACGTCTCGAACAACAAAGACAAGTTCCTCAACAATTTTTATTTGAAGAGCAAACGCTCCGTTGCCAAAGCCAAAACCGAAGGCCCAGCGGCGTACGTCATCCCCGGCGATGATCCGCGTCCGAACGAAGCTGCTGACCTCGTAAACCTGCTGAAAATGCAGGGCTGCGAAGTGCATAAATCTGATCGCGAGATCGAAACGAAAGACGGCAAATTCCCGGCTGGCAGCTACGTCGTGCGGATGGATCAGCCGTATTCGCGGATGGCCGATATGCTGCTCGACACGCAGTATTACAACGTCAACGATCCGCGTCCGTACGACGACACAGGCTGGACGCTCGGCCCGCTGCGCAATGTCAAAACCGTGCGCGTCAAAGACACCGCGATTCTCGATGCGCCGATGACGCTGACGAACGGCATGGCGAAAGTCACGGGCAAAGTCGTCGGTTCCGCGACCGTCGGTTGGGTCATCAACAACAATGCTGAAAGCGCGCTCACGCAACTGCGGTTCCGTTTGAAAGATGTGAAGATTGACGCCGCCGAAGACAGCTTCAAAATTGGCGATAAACAATTCAGCGCCGGTTCGTTCCTGATTAAAGCAGGCGGCGATGTCGCGGCGAAATTGACGCAAGCGGCAACGGAACTCGGCGTCACGGTTCAAGCTGTAGACAAGTTGCCCGAAGTCAAAGCGCACGCGCTTGCCGTGCCGCGCATTGCGCTGGTGCATACGTGGACGAACACACAAAACGAAGGCTGGTATCGTGTCGAATTCGACCGCCTCGGCATTCCGTACACCTACATTTCGGATCATGTAATTCGAGACACACCGAACCTGCGCGACCGTTTTGATGTCATCATTTGGGGGCCAGTCGGCGGCACTGCGCAATCGCTTGTGCGCGGCATTGCGAATCGCGGTGAGAATGATCCGCCGATCCCGTGGCAAAAATCTGACCTCACGCCAAACATGGGACAATCGCCTGACACGACTGCCGATATGCGCGGCGGAATGAGCGTCATCGGCGTCGCGCATTTGCAGAAGTTTATCGAATCTGGCGGCCTCTTCGTGACCATCGGCAACAACGCCGCGATCCCGATTGATTTCGGCATCACGGAAGGCGTTTCAATTCAGGAAGCGCGCACCTTGCAAGCACGTGGGTCGGTGATCAATGCGACGTTTGCTGATCGCAAGAGTCCGATTGCCTACGGCTATGATGAAAAGCTCGCGGTGTACTTCAATCAAGCGCCGTTGTTACAGGTCAGTGCGCTCGGCGGCTTTGGCGGTGGTGGTGGCGGTGGTGGCGGCGGGCAAGGTGGACAGGCGCAAGGTCGTCCGACCGGTCGCGGCAGTGTCACTGATCCCGACGTTCCGCAAGGTCGCGCGCCTGTCGTGATTCCGCCTGCTGCGCCCAGTCCTGACGGCATCCCGGAAGAATTTCGGAATCAACTCGCAGGGCAATTGCCGCCCGCGAATCTGCGTCCGCGCATCGTGCTGCGCTTTGCGGCGGAAAGAGATTTGCTGGTGAGCGGAATGTTGGCGGGTGGTTCCGAACTCGCGAATCGCCCAGCAGTTGTGGACATTCCTGTCGGCAAAGGCCATGTCGTGATGTTTGCGAATAACCCGATGTGGCGACATCAAACGCACGGCAGCTTTGCCTTGCTTTTCAATGCGGCATTGAACTTCGACAATTTAGGCGCAGGACGCACCACACCGCGCCCTAGCCCGGCTCCCGCAGCAGGCAACAATTAATCAGCAGGGTAGTGGATTGCGGTAGAGAGACGATGGCGGAAGCCCGACTGTGAAGCTTGTCATTACCTAGTTTTTTGCACGAACTCAGCCCGCGAATGCGGGCGACAGCATAAAGCCTGGGGTGGAGGTGTGAGCCGGAACCCCAGGTAATGCGTGGCACAACGCGCTAGCCCGCAATAGCGGGCGATAGCCACAGCGATTGTTTGCACATTCTGTCGCCTGCTTCGCAGGCTGCCTGTCAATTACTGCACCTTTCCTGGGGTTCGCGCTCATTGCGCTTCACCCCAGGCTTTATGCTGTCGCCCGCATTCGCGGGCTGATAAACGCCTCAGCCAATGTGTAAAAAAACTGGGTAATGACAAGCTGTGAAGGAGGGCGTATTACGCACTGCTTCCGCGCCCTCCTTCACAGTCGGGCTTCTGCCGTCAGCTGTTGGCCCGCCACCATCAGCAGTACGCGCAAACCGCCCCATAAGGGAAAGGTTCGCCGTGAAAATGGAGCGAGTTTGGCAAAAGAGAGAAGTCTGCGCGTTTTGAGTTGCTGACCGGTCGGTAAGTATATTATAGTGCCGCTTCGGTACCTGAACCAGTAGCTCAATATCACGAGCGTTGCCACCCTTAAGGAGAGACACATGAGTAAGAAGCTATTCCGCCTGAGTCTTGCGATCAGCGGGCTGGTTGTGGTCATTTTGATGGCCTCTGCCGCCCAGAAACCAACCCCCAAAGCGGTCACGTTTGCCAAAGACGTTGCCCCCATTTTGTACAAGAATTGCGCTGAATGTCATCGCCCCGGCGAAATGGGGCCCATGTCGTTGCTTTCGTATCAGGAAGCCCGACCGTGGGCGCGTTCCATCCGTGAACAGGTGGTGAGCCGTCAAATGCCGCCGTGGTCGGCAAATCCGCAACACGGGGCTTGGGCCAACGATCCGCGCTTGTCCCAGCAGGAAATTGACACGATTGTCGCCTGGGTTGCGGCAGGTTCCCCAAAGGGAGACGACAAGGATTTACCGCCCGTGCCGAAATTTACTGAGGGCTGGACGATTGGCGAACCGGATGCGGTCTTTGAAATGAGCGAGGAATACGCCGTACCTGCCGAAGGCACCGTTCCCTATTTGTACTTCTCGTTGCCGACCAATCTGCCGGAAGACAAATGGATCAGCGCCGTGGAAATTCGCCCCGGCAATCGCTCAGTCGTGCATCACGTCATTGCCTACACGCAGGATGCAACTTCCAAAGACACGGCACCGGGCACAGAAGGCGAAACGCGTACCGGGCGCGTGCAACTAACAGGCATCACGCCCAACAAACCGGGCGCGATCTTTGAAGAAGGCACCGCAAAGTTGCTGAAAAAAGGCGCAACGATTGTGTTTCAGATGCACTACACCACCAACGGCAAAGAAGCCAAAGATCGCACGAAGATTGGCTTGCGCTTCACCAAGAATCCGCCCAAACGGACGCTTGAAACCGGCAATGCGATTAACACGGCCTTTTCAATTCCTGCCGGAGCTGACAATCACGAAGTAGCGGCAACACGCACATTCAAAGAAGATGTCTATATCAATTCGTTCTCGCCGCACATGCACGTGCGTGGAAAATCTTTCCGCTACACAGCAACATATCCCGACGGTCGTGCAGAAATTCTGCTGGATGTGCCACAGTATGATTTCAATTGGCAGCACACGTATGTTCCGAAAAAACCGATCTTCCTGCCAAAAGGGACACGGCTGGATTGCGTAGCCTATTACGACAATTCCACAAAGAATAAATTCAACCCTGATCCGACCAAAGCCGTGCGCTGGGGTGATCAAACGTGGGAAGAAATGATGATCGGTTGGTATACCTATTACAAGGCAACACCGAACAACGCGCCTAAGGCTCCGGCTGCCAGCGAATCAGCCTCAGGACGCTAAAACCAGCGCAGCATCTTGCATAATCATAAGCGGTACGAAGAGAATGATGACTTCTATCTTCGTACCGCTTTCTCTTTCACAAATTTATGAGCACAAGCACACAAACATCCAACCTCGTCGCAGGCGGCAGCTTTTTACTGGAAGACCGTCAGGCCAGCGAAGTTTTCACGCGCGAAGACATCAGCAAAGCGCAACAAATGATCGGACAAGTCGCCGAAGAATTTATGCGCCGCGAGGTCATGCCAAAAGCCGAAGAGATTTATCACAAGAACTGGCCCGTCTCGCGCGAGTTGATGCTGACAGCGGGCGAATTGGATTTGCTGCGCATTGATATTCCCGAAGCCTACGGCGGGCTGGGCCTCGACAAAGTCAGTTCGGCTTACGTCGGCGAACAGATGGCATTACTGCCTTCGTTTGGCGCAACGCTCGGCGCGCATACGGCGATTGGCTCCCTGCCAACCGTTTATTTTGGCAACGAAGCACAACGCGAAAAATATCTGCCGAAACTCGCTTCTGGCGAATGGATCGCGGCGTTTTGCCTGACGGAAACAGAATCCGGCTCCGACGCTTTGGCGGCAAAAACCAAAGCGACGCTTTCTGCGGACGGCACGCATTACATTTTGAATGGCCGCAAAATGTGGATTACGAACGGCGGGCTGGCCGAGTTGTTCACGATCTTTGCCAAAGTAGATGGCGAGAAATTCACGGCGTTTTTAGTCGAGCGCGGGATGGGCGTCGAAAGCGCACCGGAAGAAAAAAAGCTTGGATTAGACGGCAGTTCGACCACGGCAATTGTGCTGGAAAATTGCCAAGTCCCGATTGAAAACGTACTTGGAGAAATCGGCAAAGGACACGTCGTTGCATTCAACGTGCTGAATTTCGGGCGGCTCAAACTCGGCAGCCGCAATCTGGGCCAGGCGAAATTGGCGCTCAACACCGCGATCAGCTACGCCAAAGACCGACATCAATTCAATCGTCCGATTGCCAGCTTCGGAATGATTCGCCAGAAGATTGCCGAAATGGCGACACGCATCTACGTCGGCGATGCGATGGTCTGGCGCACCCTGGGAATGGTGGACGACACACTGGCAACGGTTGATCCGAACAACACCATGCAAACGCTGAAGGCCATTGAGCAATACGCCGTAGAATGCTCCATCATCAAAGTCTGGACGAGCGAAGCGTTGGCCTACGTTGTGGATGAAAACGTACAGATTCACGGCGGCTACGGCTTCTCACAGGAATTCTCCGCCGAGCGAGCCTATCGCGACGCCCGAATCACTCGCATTTACGAAGGCACCAATGAAATCAATCGCACCATCATTCCCACACGTTTACTGAAAGGTGCCATGCGCGAGGCATTGCTGAATTGGAAGGAGGACAGCAAGCCAGCGACAGAACCTTCGTTGCGCACCGCAACCGCCAACGCCAAACGCGCAGGCATCGTTGCCTTGCAATCTGCTGCCACAAAGTACGGCGAAACGCTCGCGCGGGAGCAGGAAGTATTGGGCCTGATTGCTGACATCATCATCGAAGCCTTCGCCATCGAAAGCACGATGCTGCGCACCGAAAAGTTGATTGCCAAACAGGGCGAAACGGCGTGTGCAATTCCCATCGCCATGACCGAAACCTACACCTGCGATGCAATGGAACGAATCGCGCAAAAGCTGCGGACGCTGCACGCCGAATTGCCAAACGACGCGTTAGCAAATGCAATCGCGTTACATCCCGTCAACACCATCGCCACACGCAAACAAATCGCAGATGTAGTCATCGAAGCCGGACGTTATTTGTGGTAATGAAGGGAAGGAGAGAAAGAGCGGGAGAGAGAAAGAGGGAGAGAGGGAAGGAGCAAATGGGTACCCGCTCTCTCCTTCTCTCATTCTCCCCATCGCTCTTTCTCTCTTCGAGCCTTCCCCAGTCGGGCTTCTGCCATTAGCGGAGCGGCTTTCCCCATATAGTCTCTTTCCTGAGCGGGGCTTTCAGCACTTTGCCGCCGGGATTGCGGGGCAGAGGTTCATCGCGTACCACGATAAATTGCGGCACTTTGAAATCAGCGAGCAGTTCACGCGCAAAACTCGTGACGTCGTTCGGATTAATTTGCTGACCGGGGCGCGGCACAATCACAGCGCCGACTTTTTCGCCCATCATCTTGTCCGGCACACCAATCACAGCAACTTCAAAGACTGCTGGATGCGCGGCTAAGGCGTTTTCGACTTCGACGCAATACACGTTTTCGCCACCGCGATTGATCATGTCTTTCTTGCGATCCACGATATACACAAAGCCTTCGGGGCTGATGCGTGCCATATCGCCTGTGTGCAACCAGCCATTGACGAACGTTTCCGCCGTCGCTTCGGGCTTGTTCCAATAGCCTTTCACCACGTTCGAGCCACGAATCAACAGTTCGCCCACGCCGGTTTCAGCATCCGGTTCAAACAGGTCAACGTCCACAATTGGAATCGGGAAACCGACGGAATCAGGATTCGTGCGCGCAAATTCGTGCGGCAGGAACGTCGAAACCGAAGAGGTTTCCGTCAGACCAAAGCCATTGCCGACGCGCGCATTGGGAAAGGCTTCGACAATCCGTCCGACCAGTTCCGGCGGCATTGGCGCGCCGCCGTATGAAAGCCAGCGCACGTTCGACGTATCGAAATCCTTGAAGTTCGCTTGATTCAGCGCCAGCCAGTAGATCGCTGGAACGCTGGTGATTTGATTGATGCGCTCGGCATTGATCGTTTGCAGAAATGTTTGCACTTCAAACTGTGGCAGGATGACAGCCGTACCACCGGAACCGAGGCACGGAAGAAACTGTGCATTGCAGGCGGTGACGTGAAACAGCGGAATGCTAATTAGCGTACGAATACCGCTTTCACGCGGCAACGGAACGATGCGAAAGCGGCTTTCAAAAATCGAGAGGAAATTCTCATGCGTCGTCATCGCACCTTTCGGAAAGCCCGTCGTCCCACTGGTATAAAAAATGGCGGCGAGGTCATCGCGCTGCAACGATTCGATTACAAACGGCTCGCCATCAGGCAAAGGCGCGCCAGGCAAAAAGGAAAACCGCGCCCCGCAATCATTGACGACGTACACTACTTCGGCAGGCGAAAACCGTGTATTGACAGGCACCGCAATCGCACCCGTCATTTGAATGCCCCAGAACGCAAGACACCAATCCAACCCATTGCCCAATTGAATCGTGACGCGATCTTTTGGGTTGATGCCCTGCGCCTTTAATCCACCGGCAATCCGCGCCGCCGCATCCCAAAATTGCTGATAATGAATTCGCCTTCCGCCGACTTCCACGACAGCTTCGGACTGCGGCACCAACTCGACGCTGCGACGCAATAAATCAATCAGGGATGCAGGCAATTTGTCGTAATGCGCAATTCCCTGCTCATCGCGGTGAATCCCGCTGGTATCAAAAATCATGAATGCGTAGCTCCTTATGTAAAGCAAACATCCTGTTTGCTCCTCCGAAAAATAGTTTTTGCTTACAGAATAACGCCCAGCGAGGCAAACAAGATGTTTGCCATACATGACTGTGCAATGAGAGGAGTCTTGACAACCTACTTACCGCCCGGTAAGTTTACGAACAATTAGCAGGGTAATCAATGCGCGTGACGAGAAACGCGTGACGAATGAAAAAACAGATGCAACAATGTCCGCACGCGCTGACGCTGACAATTCGCAAACCGCGCTCGAAGTCCTGACCGGGCCAAAGAAATTGGTACTCGTGCCGGACATTACTCATTTCGAGATAGACATCAACGAAACCTTTGAACAGCTCGAATGTCGCTGCTGATGAATCCTGCAAGCATTTGAGTCTGGAAGCGAAACCAAACCAATGAAAGTATCAGCAAAACTCTTATTACTAAGTCTCTTGATGGCCCTGGCCTGTTGCTGGGCTTTTATCGCATCGGCACAAGACCCAATGGGCAAAGACGCGCCGCCCGATGGGGCGAAGCTCTATGAACAACGCTGCGCGATGTGCCACGACAATGCGCAGGATCGCACACCGCCCAAAGCGATGCTGGCACGGCGCAGCCCGGAGGAAGTCATTGCTGCCTTGACCACGGGTTCAATGAAAACGCAGGCCAGCGGGTTGAAAGAATTGGAAATTCGCGCCATTGCCGTGTATCTGACAGGCAAAAACCCCAACGGCGTCATTGACCCGTCGCAGCTTGCCAATCGTTGCGCCACGCCCGGCGGGCCAATCAATCTGAAAGCAGCGGGCTGGAATGGCTGGGGCGCGGACTCTGACAACACGCGCTTTCAGCCGAAGCCTGGATTGAAACCCGAAGATGTATCACGGCTGAAGGTCAAATGGGTTTTCGCGTATCCCACGACGATGGCAATTGGCCAGCCGACGGTTGTTGGCAATCGCTTGTATGCCACGACCGATTCAGGGCAAGTCATCAACCTCAATGCCGAAACAGGCTGTACTTATTGGGCTGTGAGCGTCGGCGCACCTGTTCGTACGGCTGTCACCGTTGCGCCAGCGCCCGCAGGCAGCAAAGCAAAGTTCGTAGCATATTTCGGCGACGAGCGCGCCACGGTTCACGCGGTAAATGCGGAAACAGGAGAACCGCTCTGGAAAATCAAAGTTGACGATCATCCGGTTGGGCGCATCACGGGTTCTCCTGTGCTGCACAAAAACCGTTTGTACGTCCCGGTGTCTTCCATCGAAGAGGCGATTTCACGTGGCGACAAATACGAATGTTGCAAGTTTCGTGGCAGCATCGTGGCGATTGATGTCGCAACGGGCAAGCAGCTTTGGAAGTCGTTTTCGATCACGGAAGAAATGAAGCCGTACAAAAAGAATTCTGCCGGAACGCAGCTTTACGGCCCGGCAGGCGCGGCCATCTGGTCTGCACCAACAATTGATGCCAAACGCGGCGTGCTGTATGCGGGCACTGGAAATTCCTACACCGACGCGCCAACGACCGGAGCCGATGCGATCATTGCTTTTGACTTGGAGACAGGCAAAATTCGCTGGCAAAATCAGGTTTTGCCCAACGACAATTATATTATGAACTGTCGCCAGCCGGGCGTCGGAAATTGCCCCAAAGAAGCAGGGCCGGATTACGACTTTGGCAGTTCACCGATTTTGCGCAAGCTGCCCAATGGCAAGGATGTCATTCTGGCGGGACAAAAATCAGGGCAGCTTTATGCGCTTGATCCCGATCAACAGGGCAAGAAGCTGTGGGAAGTCAGGCTCAGCAGCGGCACAGCGCTGGGCGGTATTGAATGGGGCTTTACGGCAGACAAAACTAATGTCTATGTGCCCATTGCTGATCCATTCGGCGCACCCGAAGTGCGGAAACCAGGGCTGACCGCGTTGAAGATTGCCAATGGCGAAACCATTTGGCATACGCCTGCGCCTCCAGCCAAATGCGCGTGGGGCATCCAGCGTTGCAGCAATGCACAATCCGCTGCCGCGTCCTTAATTCCTGGCATTGTCTTTTCGGGAACGTCAGATGGACACTTGCGTGCGTATGACACGCGCGGTGGAAAGATCGTGTGGGATTTTGATACTGCTGCGCAACCATACAACGCGGTCAACGGCAAACAAGCCAAAGGCGGCACGATTGATGCGGGTGGAGCAACGATTGCCAATGGCATGGTGTATATCAATTCCGGCTACGGTCGCATTTTAGGGATGCCAGGCAACGCGTTGATCGCCTTTTCAGTGGATGGAAAATAGGTATGACAGGCGGCCCGCCTGTCCCTTTCTGAAGCGAGTCGCCAATCTTACCCTTTATTTGCTATGTCATTTTTCTCTTTTCGGAAAGCAATTCTGGCAGAAGCGCGCGTCATTGCTGACCTCATCAATTCCGCTTATCGTGGCGATTCCAGCCGTGCCGGGTGGACGACAGAAGCGGATCTCGTGATGGGGACGCGAATCAATGAAGCTGAAATTTGCGGGCTGATTGAAATGCAGGATTCTTTTATCCTGCTCTGCCTGCAAGCAAAGGAAATTATTGGGACGATACACCTGCAAAAAATAGACGGCGCGGCTTATCTTGGACTCTTCGTCGTCAAACCTAATTTGCAAGGGAATGGCATCGGTAAGCAGTTGATGGCTGAAGCGGAAAAACTGGCCCGGCAGCAATGGAATGTCACACGCATCTGGATGACAACGATTGCTCAGCGATCAGAACTTGTTTCTTTTTATGAACGGCGTGGGTACCAGCGAACGGGACAGCGAAAACCCTTTCCCACAGAACTCGGAGATAACAGGCCAATAGTCGAAGGGTTACAACTTGAAATCCTGGAAAAGCACCTGTCATCGGATTAATCACAAATAAAGACCACAAATCATTAGGAATTTTCCAGATTAGCTCTTGTATAAACAGTTAAACATAATGTAAAAATATGGCAGCGAAAGGTTGCTATCCAAAATTACACGTCGCTGCTACAAAGCCAGATAGATACGCTTCCGGTGCGTTTCTCTTGGTTATTGGCCACGTAATGCAGCGTGGTAAAGTGGATATAGTTCTTTCGGGCGAATAAACCGAGCGGTCGTGAATTATTCGCATCTCCACGAGTTATATTTGAACATAAACCACCCACTATCAAAGACAGGAGCTTGTTATTAACACTACAACTGCATCCAAAGAAGACGCCCTCCTCCTGGAATTGCTCCAGAAAACTGTAGCTCATCGGCTGCGCTGGGGATTTCAACCTCCCTCTACAGTTCAGACCAATATTGGCAAGTTGCATTATGTCTTACGATTGCGACGCGATGTCTATCGGCTGACGGCACGTCGTGATGGTGGGAAAACGGTCAACTTCACGATTGAACGAAAGGCGAGCGAAGGAGAGTACCTCAAACAGCTATTCCAACTCGCAACCCAAACCCAGACAAGTTAACGCAAATAAAATGTACAGCAAACATCCTGTTTGCTGCTCTGCGGAAGACAACCGTGCGGAGCAGCAAACAGGATGTTTGCTGTACAGTCAAAAACAGATTTTAGCGACGTGTTGCCTGAGGGCGCACGATGGCTACCATCGGAAAGTGATCCGATGGGGTATGGCCCTCACGTGCGGTTCGATCAATCATTGCCTTAACGACTTGCCATTCTGGCGAAACCCCAATCCAATCAATGCGCGGCCCTGTCGTGGCTTCCACTTTAAAGCCGGAAAATGTGCCTTCGTTGGCACTCCGTGTTGGGTTCACAACGCGAAAGACATCAGCAACCGGAGCAGCCGCATTTTCACTTTTGTCGAAGAATGCACGATACGGATCGCTGTTATCTCCGGCATTAAAATCGCCCGTCACAATCACGCGACAGGTTTTACGGGCCTCTGCGACACGGCGGCGTAGGAGCTTGGCGGATTCCGTGCGCGCCTGCTCTCCGCGATGATCGAAATGCGTGTTGAAATACATAATCGGTTTGGCTTTGGGTTGCAGACGATCACGCAACTTGACCCACGTCACCATCCGCGTCAACGCAGCATCCCAGCTTTTGCTGCCCGCAATGTCAGGCGTTTCGCTGAGCCAGAAATGTCCGCCGTCTAGTTTCTCAAAACGGTCGCGCTTGAAATACAAGGCCGTCATTTCGCCCTTTTCTTTGCCATCGTCGCGCCCTACGCCCAACACCTCGTAGCCGGATAACTGCGCGGCCAGATAATCGCGCTGAAATCCGAGCGTTTCCTGCGTGCCGAGCAAATCCGGGGCAAACGCCTTGATGGTTTCGATCAAAAACTCTTTGCGCTTGTCCCAATGATTTTCCCCGTCATTCGCGGTGCCGTAGCGAATATTGAAACTCATAATCCGCACATCAGTAGAGCGCTTCGCGCCCTGTCCCAAAGCCACAGCACAGGTAAAACTCAACAGTAGAATTGCTGTTGCAAATCGAATTGAAATCATTCCTCTACCTCGTTAGTTTACTTTGGCCAAACGTTATCTTTCATTTCGCGCAGGTTCAATTTGCGTGGGTCAACTACGATGTGCTTCACCTTTTTGCGATTCCAAGTGTAGGTAATGTGAACCAGTCCGTCCTGCGTTTGAATGACAGCGGGATAGGAGTATTCGGCTTCCGGCGGCCCCGGCTCCAATACCAGCGCAGCCTTCCACGTTTTGCCGTCTTCGCTAATCGCCACGTTCAGCGGCGCGCGGTCGCCCCATTTGCCAGACGGCGTAACGACGTGGTTATAAACCAGCAGATGCCGTCCATCTTTCAGCGTTACACCGTCAATGCCGGAATTTGGATTCGGCAGTGAGGTTGCCGCCAGCTTGCTCCAGGTCTTGGCATTGTCATTTGACCACGATTCGACCACGATTCCCTGCCGACTGCGAAACAGGGCTTGTAACTTGCCCCCTTTGTGAAAGAAAACCGTTGGCTGAATCACACCAAATTCCTTGCCGTCATTGATCGGATCAGTCCGCTGCCACGTTTTGCCTAAATCTGAGGTGCGCTCAAAATGCACGCGCCAGCCTTTGTCTTCGGTGCTGGAGGGGCATAACAATTCACCGTTACTCAGTTCGACAGGTTTGTTTTTGATCGGGCCAGCAATGTTATCCGGCAAACGAACAGGCTTGCTCCAGGTTTTGCCGCCATCGTTGGAGGTCATCAGCATTCCCCACCATGTTTCAGGGCTGGGGCCGACTTTATAAAACAGCAGCAATGGCCCGGATTTCGGTTGATGCAACACCGGATTCCAGGTGGGATACCGTTTGGTAGCCGATTCGACGCCATTCGCAACTTCGACAGGCGTTGACCATTTGCCCTTTTCCAAACGCGCGACCCAGATGCCGACATCAGGATGCTTTTCTTTCGTGCCGCCAAACCATGCGGCAACAAGCGTGCCTTTTGATTCTGCAATGGTGGAGGCGTGACATTCAGGATAGGGAGCGGTCTCGTAGATGAATTCGGTTTTGAGGATGCCGGGGCCACTTTGCGCAACGGCAACCAGAGACAAGATGAAAATCAAGATACCGAGTGTGATGATTTTTGGAAATTGCATGTAAAAGTTGATCTCCTTATTGATACGACAGGCATCAAGAATCTATTTTTCTTATTGCGCAAACCGCCGAAAAAAGCTGTCAGCATTCCAGCGCGGACGTTCGCTGCGGTTGGCAACAGTCTTGACCATGAGCAGATAGGCGCGATTGAAATCGGCAGCGGCTTGAAAATCCACGGGCTGCTGCAAATCGTCCGCTGGCGCGTGATAGCGTTCCGTGCGCCATCGCTTGACGATTTCGTGTTCGGGCGAGCCTTTTGCAAAGCCGACTTTCAGCGAAGCCGCAGGCACACCGCGCTGAATAAAGCTGTATTGATCGCTGCGCGTAAACGCGTTTCGTTCCGGTTCGGGATCAGACAAAATTTGCAGTCCTAATTCTTTCCCGACAGCCTGCAAATCATCGGCCAGATTTGATTCCTCCAGGCCCTGCACAATCAGGCTGCGAAGCGGAAAGAGCGGCAGGAACATATCAATGTTCACATTCGCCACCATTGCCGCCACAGGCACAGTCGGACGCGTGGCAAAATATTTCGAGCCGAGCAAACCATTTTCCTCTGCCGTCACGGCAACAAAAACGACGGCTCGCTTCAGCCGGGCTTTTTCTTTCTGCAACGCCAGCGCAGTTTCCAGCAACGTAGCAATGCCCGAAGCATTATCCATCGCGCCGTTGTAAATGCTGTCGCCGTTGATGGGCTGTCCTACTCCGATGTGATCCAGATGCGCAGACAGCACAACGTATTCATTTTTCAGTTTCGGATCAGTGCCCGGCAACAGGCCGACCACATTTTGCGATTCCAGTTGTTTGCTTTCGTACTTCACCTGCGCGCGCACCAAAGCAGGCAAAGCAAAGCGCGGCAATGGTTCGCCTTTATCGGCCAGCGCCAGAATTTCAGCAAACGTGTGGCCCGATCCGGCAAAAAGTTTTTCGGCGCGTGCCGGGTTTATCGTGACAGCTAACTGCTGATCAGACCCACCGCTCACCGATGAATCTGCCAGCGCCATCGTCGGTCGGAAACGCGCCAGCTTCGAGCGATCCCACGGAATATCCTGCCCACG
The DNA here is from genome assembly GCA_018268995.1 of Acidobacteriota bacterium. GTDB lineage: Bacteria > Acidobacteriota > Blastocatellia > RBC074 > RBC074 > JAFDVL01. The sequence continues at coordinate 19,241 of JAFDVL010000050.1, forward strand.
CGGATTTTGAATGGAAAGCACGCCGATGACGCCCGCGCGTTTCAGTGCCTCGCCGCGATTGGATTGATAATGTGCTTTCAAAGGGCCGGAAATCTGCGGCGGGCCGCCTGACAATAAAACGACCACCTTGCCCTTCAAATCCATCCCGGCAAAATCATCATGGCGGGCTTCCGGGATTGCCAATCCATAGCCCACAAACACCAGCGGCGCTTCCACACGCGGCGCATGCGCAATCCGCATACTCAACGTTGCTTCATCCCCCAACACGATTGGCTCAGCCTGCCCATTGCGCACCAGCGCGAGGCTGCATTGCTCTTCCTGCACACGACGCGAAACGAATTGCACGGGTTGCAAGTAGCCTTTCGTTCCTGCCGGTTTCAGCCCCGCACGTTTGAAGGCATTGGCAATGTATTCGGCAGCCTGACGATGCCCGGCACTGCCTGTGTCGCGCCCTTCCAGTTTGTCGTCAGCCAAAAACTTGATGTGCTCCCACCAGGCTTGCGCGGGATTTGGTGTGCCGCTGTGTTGCTGTGCGAGCGGCGCTTGCAAAATGGCGAGTGAAAGTAATGCGGCCAGCAATAGTAAGCAACGTGTGCGTGTCATGTAATTCTTTTCTACCTCAGTAAGTTTACGCCCTCTTTCACAGTCGGGCGTCTGACAAGGCTTTATTTCTTTTGTGGCACGGCTTCCATCAACAAAGCCAACGCTCTTTTGAAAGCTGCTGTTCCCGGCCCGCTTCCCTTGTAATGTCCCAGGCGAACAACAACCAGATCGTGCGACGGAATGATCAGTGTCGTTTGTCCGCCTGCGCCTGCCATGTGATACGCCTCTTTAGGCACAGGGAATCCGCCATCGCCATTGATCCAGAAGAAACCTCCGTAAATCGGACGACCATCGGCTTTCCACGCAGGAGCCAGCGTCTGAACAAATTTGACGAATTCCTTTGGCAAAATCCGCTCGCCATTCCACACGCCATCTTGCAGGTAAAGATTGCCGAGTCGCGCCCAATCACGCGCCGAAGCGAATTCATAGCCTTGCGTCAGGAAATTTCCGAACGGGTCGGTTTCCATTACCATCGTGCGAATGCCGAGCTTGTCGAAAAGCGCCCGCTGTGGAAACGACAGATACTCTTCGCCACGTTTTTCGACGCCCAATCGCACAAGGTAATTTGCCAGCACAGGATCAGTGTTGCGATACCGCCCCACTGTGCCGGGCGGCCATTGCTGCGGGCGTGTGGCAGCGTATTGAAAGGAATTGACGCCCCCGGTGTAAAGATACAAATGATCTGGATAGCCCGGAGCTGGATCGTAATCGGGGTCTTGCGGAGCACGGATGCGAATGCCGCTGGACATTTGCAGAATGTCGGCAATGCGGATTTTGGCGCGCGGGTCGCCGGTTCCCTGCCACTCAGGAATCGGCGCGGGTTGTTGCAACGAATACACGCCTTGCCTGATCAGAATGCCGAGCAACGTCGCCGTCAGGCTCTTGCCCATTGACCAGCTTTCGAGCGCAGTTTGCGCGGTGATGCCTTCCCCGTATCGCTCGCCGATGAGTCGTCCTTTCCACGTCACAACGAAAGCAGCGGTCAATCCGGTAGCTGGCTCGAACGCGGCATCTATGGCCTGCTTGACCTTGGCGGCGTTAATTTCTTTGGGCAGCGGCGAGTCAGGTAATTGATCGCCCATCGGCCAGGCTTGTGTTGTGGGGTCAGGTAATTTGCTTTTGACCGTGAGGGGCGTGAAATTCAGCGTATCTTTGCCCAGCGGCAAGGTCACGCATCCTTGCGAACCAAGATACTTTGCCGTGCGTGTCACGCCGTTTGGCAAGGTGACGTGAACCAGTTTGTTGACGCGATCAATGACAGGTCTTCCCACCTTCGCCCGCTCAGCATACGGCGCGGTGAAATAGCCAACATTTTCAGCAGCGAAATCAGGATCAAGTCCCGTAATAAAAACTGCCGAACACATGGTTTTGGCAAAGCCTGACGCGTGATGCGCCAGCGGATCGCCCGGCGGCGGCACATACGGTGTTTTGACTTCCAATGCCTTTGCGCGCTCAAGCATTCCATCGCGGGGCGAGGGTTGCGAAGTTCTTGCCGTTTGTCCGAACCCCGTCAAAGTCGCGAGCCAGACAACCATCAGAATGAAGCCTGTTTTTTTCATTCGAGTTTTCCTTTTATCGGGCCTTGGCCAGATTTACGACGATGTCTAAATGGAAGCGAACGAACTTATGAATCGCTTCTTCCAGCACACGTTCCTGATCGCTGTGCGCGCCATAACCTTGCGGGCCGTCTTCGCTATCTGTCTTGGCCTAATACCGTAGCACTGCATTCCTTTGGCGCGCAACTGTGCCATCAGCATTGTCGGCAGCATCACCACGTTGTAAATGCGCAAGATCGCCTGGAAGTGACGTAATGTTTCTTCTTCGATTTTCGTCCAATCTGGTTGGGATGTTTGGGCGAGTGCGGCGGGAACAAAAAGGAAACACAAGACAAGTGGAACGATACGGGCAAAGGACATTTGGAACCTCATCAAAAGGTAGGAGGGCGACGTGCCTGATTGTTCATGACAAATCAGGCGGCCCTGCTACCTGAACGCTTCAGCTTAGAAAAGTTATTCTTAAAGAGGTTCCAGCTTAGCGCACTGCGTATCGCTCCGCCAATAGGCCAATGGCATTGAATTAAGAGTTTGCCGCCCAATGTACGACAGGCGGCTCGCCTGTCACTGGCCGAAAACTCGCAGCGGCGACAGGCGAGCCGCCTGTCATACATCACTTAATTCAATGCCATTACGCTAATAGGCATCCCGTTATTTGATTTTGGTGGGGGCTGACACAGGGGTCAATTTGGTCGCGGTTTTCTCCAGCGTAGGTTCCAGGTTTTCATCCATCGTTCCCCCAAATTCCAGGCTGCGCGCAATGTCTTGTCGGACTTTTTCATACTGCTTCAATTCGTTGTACACGCGCGCCCGATTGGAATAGGCCAATCCGAAATTGGGTCGAAGTTCGATAGCTTTGGTGTAATCCCGCAGCGCGCCCTGCAAATCGCCTTTCGCTTTGCGCGTCACGCCCCGGTTGTTGTACGACATGGGCCACTCAGGAGCCAGATTGATTGCCTGATCGTATTCCTTCAATGCCTCGTCCAGCTTGCCCTGATCGTGGTAAATGCTGCCGCGATTGTTATAGGCTGCCACCATTTTGGCATCGTGTTTGATGGCTTCGGTGAAATCGCGCAACGCAGAATCAAATTGTCGCTGGTTTTGATAAATCAGTCCGCGATTATTCCAGGCCAGAGCGTTTCGCGGTTCAAGTTTGATCGCCTCGTTATAGTCTGCGATGGCGGCCTCGTATTCCGATTGTTGCATGTGCAGGTTTCCACGTTTGATGTACGCCAGCGTGTAATCCGGCTTCAGACTAATGGCTTTATCTAAATCCGCCTGCGCCTTTGCAAAGTCTTTTTCATCGTAAAACACGACCCCACGATTGTAATACCCTTCTGCGGAATTCGGGTCTTCTGCCAGCAACCGATCAAAGGCTTCGCGCGCACCGGACAAATCGCCACGCTGATAATATTCAACGCCACGCCGGAAGAAGGCTTCAGAGTTCACGTATGCGGTTTGCGCCTGTACGGTGAGGGCTGCCAATAAAATAAGGGGAAACACTGGGCGAATAAGGTTCATCGCAAAAGTCCTTTCAAGTCAGAAAAGTTCATTGTTCGTCTGTAACCCAGGTGGCGTGCTGAGACGATTTCCACCGGGTAAATTTGTTGGCTAAGTGCCGCTAGTTCACAACTGAGCTACTACTTTTGAATGGGCTGAATGCCAATTTTATTTTGGGGAAATGCATGGCTTCCGAGCGAAAAAGTGTTTTTCCTGCCAGGGCGCAATCAGACCAACGGTTTTTCATCTCCCCCGATCCTCAATTTTTTCCCCTCCTTCACCTTGTTGATTTCTTTTTCGAGCGAGTCTCTGAGGGCTGGTTGGAGTCGCAAACATTCGTCAAAATCCTCCTGCGCTGCGGCGTCTTTGCCTTGCCGCAAACGACACAGGCCACGCTGGGCAAAGGCATCCGCAAATTTTGGATCGTTCTCGAGACAACGGTCGTAATCGCTCATCGCCTGCTCCCAGTTTCCTTTTTCCTTCCACACAGCAGCGCGCCCGAAGTAAGCCAAGGCTAAGTGTGGATTTAACGTGATCGCCTGATTGAAATCCTTGAATGCGCGGTCCCACTCGCTTTTGGCCGCGAGTGCGGAACCTCGATCAGACCAGGACTGTGAGTTCGCAGGCGTCAACTTCAATTCCTGACTGTAATCAGCAATCGCGCCGTCATAATCACGCAGTTGGAATTTGATTGCGCCTCGACTGCCATAACTTTCGGCCCGTTTGGGATTCAGCCTGACAGCTTGATTCAAATCTGCTAAAGCCTCGGTCAACGCACCCTGCCGGAAGCGTGCCATCCCACGATTGTGCCAGGCTTCAGACAATCGTGGATCGAGTTCGATGGCTTTGCTGTTATCGCGAAAGGCCCCCTCCCAATCGCCCAGAAAGCTTTTAATCGAACCACGATCCACATACGCCTCAATCAAACGCGGATTGAGTTTAATGGCACGGTCAAAATCCGACATTGCACCCTCAAGGTTCCCCTTCAGCCCCCTTGCAATGCCACGGTTGTAATAGGCCCCGTCCAGTTCCGGCGCAGACGCAACAGCCAGATCGAAATCAGCGATGGCCTTGTCCAATTCACGTTTGGCCATCCATTGGTTGCCGCGCTCAAGGTACGACTGAGCGGTACTGGTGCGTGAGCTTTGTGGTTGGGCAAAACTGATCGTAAGACCAAGCCACAAAGCAGCGACGCAATAAACAAGAATTTTCGTTTCCCACAATGGCTTCATTGGTTGCTCCTTCAAGCTGAGTAAACTGCGAAGTTGCTCCCAGAGGTAACACGCAAACGCTACCCGTACTTCATGGTGAGGGTGATAGAAAAAATTTCAGGCCGACGGTTCGTTTGTGTCGTGGTTTTGAGCACACACTTCCTCAAAAACTACACAAACGAACCGTTCTCACTACCGACTATCAAAGGTCTGTCAGAGTAAGCCCCCGTCGGCCACTCGCTATTTCGACGCGGTGGTCGGTGGCGGAGGTAAAATGCAGAGTTCAGGCCGCAGCCGCAGAATGCGGTTTTCGCTGCGTTGAATGATGCCCACCAGTTTTTGCTGAGTTTTAGCCAGAGCTTCTGCGCCCACGGTTTGTGCGACCTTACCCGGCTGATCGAGTTCCGTGAGGTCTGTCACTGGCGTGTAGACAAAGTAATGACCGAGTTCGCCGCCAAATCGGAGACGACTGACCAACATGCCGTTGGCATCTGCTTTCTTGACCAGCGGCAGCCAGTCATTCTTGAGGAAAGCCTCATAATCTGCTCCGCGCATCGGCGCAACGAAACGTTCGGTCACAATGTAATAAAGTGGAGGGCTTTTCAATTTAGGATTCATCCAGCCCAATTCACTCAGTCCCTCGATCATGTATGTGCGCGTGCCTGCGATGAACTCTCTCGCTTTGGTTGACCAGGCCTCGCGCACTTCCTGGCTGTTATTTTTGGTAAAAGCTTCGTTCCGCGCCTTGATGGCGGCGAAGTTTTCGTGGACTTCGATAAACGTGACGACGCTGCGATCAACATCGTAAATATTGGTAAAGAAATACGCGGTTTTGACTCCGGCTTTGACATACAGCGGTTTTGCTTCTTTTTCAGCCCATTCCATAAATGCTGGCATCATCCCCGGCTTGATCGTGAACTCATTAACGATGCCGAGGGGACGTTTGGGTGTACTCTCGGCAGGTTTTGCATTGTTGTTTTGGGCAATAGCGGTGGGCAATAAAAACAGCGTCATCGCGACCATCTGAAAAAGTTTTCTCGACATATGTGCTCCTTTGGCTAGTGGCTCTCTGTCCCACAACAGCACCACGCCCCCATTTACAAAATGGCTTGCACCTGAGGCGTGGTACTACGGCTGAGTCGCTGATTTAGGTCTTGGCTTTAGCGCGCTTTAGGTCAATATTTTTTTCACGACGTGGAGAGAAATAAGCGATCCTGGCAAATCTGTCACCGTGAAGATTCACAGGGATGTGGAAACGCCGGAAGCACTTTAAATCAGTCCATTGCGTAAAGCTTTGGCAACGGCTTCGGTTTTGGAGTGGACTTGTAATTTTTGGTAGATATTTTGCAGATGAAAATTAATCGTGCTGGGGGTGACGTGCAATTCGGTCGCTGCCGTTTTGTAGTTGTGGCCTTCCACAAACAGCTTCAGCAATCGGATTTCATGCGCCGTCAGGTGATAATCCACGTGGTCGGGCGGGCGAATATGCCGGAACAGTTTGATGACTTTGCGCGCGACTTCAGGCGACATCGGCGCTCCGCCTGCGACAGCTTCTTTCAACCCTTCGATCAATCGCACGGGCGGCGTTTTTTTCAGTAAGTAGCCGGATGCGCCTGCACATAACGCATCAAAAATACGCTCGTCATCTTCATACACAGTTTGCACGAGCAGCAATAAATTGGGATAGCGCTCTTTCAAAATCCGTATGCCTTCGACACCGTTCATCCCAGGCAGACCGATGTCCACTAAGGCCACATCGGGCAAATTGGAGCTGATGCGGCTCAGGGCTTCTTCCATTGAGCGAAAGCTGCCGGTACAACGCAAATCTGCCGTGCCGCTAATCAACGCACTGAGGTAATCGCGGAATTCTCGGTGGTCTTCGATGATTGCTACAGCTATCGGCATATCGTTGTTATTTCGGTTGTCAGCTATCGTAGTTGGGAACTACAAGTTTTTTCGGGTTTTGGCATCGGGGACTTAGAATCCTACGCTTTGATCACCCACACGTCACTGTGAAGATTCACAGGCATTTTCGCACCTGATCGGAAATTTTATGATTGATCCAGCCGCGTGCGTAAGAGCACTTCGGTGCCACCGCCGGGTTGAGAGGTGACAATCAACTCGCCACCGAGCTTCCTGGCACGACTGTGCATACTCAGCAATCCTTGCCCGTCACTGCTACCTGCGATTGCGGGTTCAAAGCCACCCCCGTTGTCGCGCAATCGTAAAGTCAGCAGCGTACCATCCAGCGTCAGGGCGATTTCCGCCTCGGTACAAGCCGCATGGCGCGCGATGTTGTTAATGGCTTCTTTGCCGATCAAAAAGATTTCGCGGCGATTTTCGCTGGCAATTGGCATATCCGCTTCGATGCCGGGCAGCGAGAACCGCACTTCGATCTGGCGGGGCGTCAGCGTATCGCTGGCAAAGCGGCGCAGGCGTTGTGTCAGGTCGCGCAATTGATCCTTATTCGGGTTAATCATCCAGACGATGTCGCTCATGGCTTCCATCGAACGACGCGAAATGTTTGCCAGTAACGAAAGTTGTTCGCCCATTTGCGGCGCAAGCTGTCGCGCCTGTTCCTCCAGCATTTCGCTGATACCTGCAATCAACGATAAATTAGCGCCCACATCGTCATGCAAATCAGAAGCAATGCGCAGCCGCACACGCTCCATTTCGACGATGCGTGACACGCGATACCGATATGCCCCATACACCAGCAATCCCAATGTCAGAGCGAGCAACGACAAAAACCACCAGCGTTGCCAGATCGGGCGCAAAATGACGAACCGCACACTTGCGGGTTCCGCGCTCATGGCTCCATCCGCATTGATGGCGCGGACCAAAAAGCGGTAATCACCCGGCGGCAGACCCGCATAATTGATAGAACGTTGTAAGGCGGGCACGCCCCATTCAGTGTCTACGCCTTCCAGTTTGTACTGATATTGTAAAGTATCCCCCGATGCCAGGCTCAGGCCGACAAATTCGATCCCAATATGATTGTCTTCCGTTTTCAGGTCAGGCAGATTGACAGAGGCTTCGCCCAGTGCGGACTGAGGGTAACGTACCCCTCTGACCCGTAAATTATCAATCAGCACGAGCGGAGCCGCATAGGCTTGAGAAGGTCTTGGGGTATAGCGGGCTAACCCTTGCGTGGTGGCAAACCAAATATTCCCCGTTTGATCACGCAGAATGTCATCAATACTCCCCAGGGGTAATCCATCGGCCTGAGTGAAATGCCGAATATTCCCGGTCTCCTGATCAAGCCGGTCAACGCCCCTGCCAGAGCTGAGATACATTCGTTTTTGCTGATCCTCAATGACGCAAGTGATTCTGTTACTCGACAGTCCATTGGTGGTCGTGTAGTTGACAAAAGCAGGCGTCTCTTCTTCCGGGTGATCCACACGAAAAAGTCCATTGAGGCTTGATCCGATCCAGAGCTTCCCTGCACTGTCCAGAAACAGATCGAAGACGTTACTGGCAGGCGCACCTTGCGCAGGATCAAAGACCGTAAAGACGCCATTGCGATAACGTGCAAGACCACCACGACTGCTAATGCTGCTAAACCCGATCCACAAACTCCCTGACCGATCTTCCTGATAAGAAGTTGCCTCCAGCACCTTGAGCGATGGCATCCCTTTCGTTTCGGTCAGATTCCTGATCTGTTCGGTCTCGCGTTCCCATTTGTGAATGCCATTCAATTCCGGCGCAGCCGTGGAAATCCAGACATCTCCATGTGAGTCTTCAAAAAGGCGGATGATGTTGTCGCTGGTCAGGCCATGTTGCGTGGTGTACACCTTTTTGGGAGCAACCGTGGCCAGCTCTTCAATCCGATTGACGCGAGGAAAGCGATATAACCCGCTGCGGGTCGCAATCCACCATTCGCCGTGACTATCCTGAAAGCTCACCTGATTCCATCCCAGGCTGAACTGCGTATTCGGAGGAACACGGGGACGGACCCAGGTAAAATTTTGCCCATTAAAAGCGCCAATCCGCCAATAAAGAGCATTGGGCTTGCTATAGGATTCCAGGGAAAGATCTTTCAGCTTGCTTCCGGCCACATATCCCAGAAAATACAAGTCTCCCGCTTTGTTCTGAATGGCGGAAACCACTGCGGAAAGTCCTTCTTCGTACCCAATCGTGGTAAACCCCTCGACAAACAATTTCATGATTCCAGCGTTGGGAGTGCCAACCCAAAGATTGCCATAAGGATCACCAACCACCTGTTTGATGTAATAATCAGTTAATCCATTTTCTTTGGTAAAAACGTTCATCTTCAGGCTCTGGTTATCTTCTGGCAGAGTAAAGTTAACCAATCCTCGATCTGTCGCTACCCAATAAACGCCTGCAACCGATTGCCAGATGTCCCGCACCCAAGCGCCCGGCAACCCTTCATTCGGCGTCAAGGTTCGACTGACCATTGATTTTCCGGGCACCGGATAGCGAACGATTTCCAGCAATCCTTTTCCTGTCCCGGCCCAGATAGTCCCCTGGCGATCTTCATACAGTTTCAATATTTCTATGTCCGGGAGTCCATCACGGCTGGTGTATTGTTCGATTTTTCCGTCAGGAAACAGCCTGTAAATCTTGCCGAGCGATCCGGCCCAGAGCACGCCCTGACGATCCTCAAGCAGAGTCTCAATTTTGAATTCCTTGGTTTCGGGCTGCCATAGTTCCGTCGGGAGCAGTTCAAATGAAGAACCATTCCGAGAAAGGCGCAGTAACCCTGATCTTGAACCACACCAGATCACGCCGTTGCGATCTTCCAGAAACGCTGTCACGAACAAGGGCGCGTTCGCCTGCATATTTTTTGGGGGAATCACTCTGAACATCGCCTCATCAGGGGACGACAAGGACGCGGAACTTCCAGGAAAGCCTTTTGGATTGAACCGAACCAGTCCGCCGCTGGTTGCCAACCAATATTCGCCCGCTCTGGTTTCCAGCAAATCGTTGATATTGCGATGCGGCAACCCCTGATCGGTTCCAAAGTTGCTGAATTTGTATCCGTCAAAGCGCGAAAGCCCTTCATTCGTGCAAATCCATAAGAACCCCCGCGAATCGAAAACGAGTCGGTTGGCGTTGTTTTGCGCTAACCCATCAGCAGACGTATAGCTTTTGACAGGAAGACGCTCGGCCCAACAGATAGATGGCAAGAAAAACCCAACGATGATGGAACTGAGGCAAACCCAATGGTTTCGCATTTCTCACCCCCTGGACAGGACAGCCAGACTCATAACCAACCAAGACTGAAGTAATGAAGTAAAATGGCTTCGCTACGGTAACATCATTTCCAGATTCTCCCAAATCTCCAACTGCGCAAGGCATCTCACAGGTGTTTGCGCACGTGATCTGCAAGTTCGTGCTGATCCAGACGCGCGCGCAAAACCACTTCCGTGCCACTGCCAGGTTGCGCCGCGACGCTCAACTCGCCGCCCAGCTTTGCGGCGCGGCTGTGCATATTCAATAATCCCTGCCCGCCATTCAGGCTGCCATTCGTCGCAGCTGGATCGAAGCCTTTGCCGTTGTCGCGTAGCCGCAAGGTAACTGTCGCGCCGTCCAGCGTGAGTGTAATTTCCGCTTCGGTGCAGGCCGCGTGGCGCGAGATGTTGTTGATGGCTTCCTTGCAGATCAAGTAGATCGCGCGGCGGCTTTCACTGGTGACGGGCAGGTGATGTGCGCCATCGGGCAACGAGAATTTCAAGGTGACATTGCGCGGCGTCAACGTATCGCTGGCAAAGCGCCGAATGCGTTGTGTCAAATCACGCAAATGATCTTTGTTGGGATTAATCATCCAAACGATGTCGCTCATGGCATCCATCGAACGGCGCGCCGCATTGGCAACGACGACAAGCTGCGGGTGCAGTTGCGGGGCGACCTGTGCGGCTTGTTGTTCGAGCATTTCGCTGATGCCTGCGATTAACGACAGCGTTGCACCAACATCATCGTGCAGGTCAGCAGCGATGCGTGTACGCACCCGCTCAAGTGCCAGAAGCTGCGTCACGCGATAACGATAAGCGGCGTATCCCAGCCCCACCATTGCCAACCCCAACAACGACAAAAACCACCAGCGGTGCCAGATCGGACGATTGATCGTGAAAGCAACGAACGCAGGCGTAGCACTGGTCACACCGGAGGAAGTCATTGCTCGAACAGTGAAGCGATAGTCCCCCGGTGCAAGGTTGGCAAAGCTGATCGTGCGCAAATCCGTAGGCGCGCTCCACTGCTGCGCGTTCAATTGATATTGATAATGCAGCTTTGCGTCGGCGCTGAAATGGAGGCTAACAAAATCTATTTGCACCGAATTTTGTTCGGGCGCAAATGTGAGTTTTTCGATCTGCCCTTCCCCTAGTTCCGAGAGCGGCGAGGGATTTCCATTGACGCGCACAGCCGTGATCAAAATGGGAGGCTGGATTGGCGTTTCGTCCAATTTAGGAATTAAGCGCGAAACTCCCTGCTCGGTCACAAACCAGAGCTGATTGTGGCGGTCGCGCAGAGAAACGCTCACTTCGCCTTTCGCCAATCCATCAGCAAAATTGAAATGCCGAATAAACCCTGTGGCTGGATCAAGGCGATCTACGCCGCGCCCAGTGCCGACGTAAAGGCGTCCCCACTGATCTTCCGTAATACTCCAGACTTCGTTTGTGGCGAGTCCGTTGGTGACATTCCAAGTCGTCAAATACAACTGATCGTCAGCCACTTTGTCTATCCGGTGCAGGCCACGTTCTTTCGTGGCAATCCACATTTGCTTTTTGCTATCGAGAAAAAAGGAATGAACTGTGCTGGCAGGCGCGCCGTTCGCTTCGGTGAACTGCTTGAATTGCCCGTCACGATACTGTGTCATAGCTTTCGTGCCAGAAAACGCAATCCAAAGATTTCCCTGCGCATCCTCGCCGAACGCATTGATATTGATGGTTGGTGCCTCAGACTCTGTCAATTTGTATTGATGAATTTTGTTGGTTGCCCGGTCCCAACGATGAAGGCAATTGAGGCTTTGTGGATTCAGGTAGGTTGCCATCCAAATATCGCCACGCTGATCTTCATAAATTCGCTCAACGACATTCAGCGCCAGACCGTCACGCTGGGTATAGATGGCTTTTGGTTTTGCCCGTGCCAAATCCGCGACACGATTCAGGCGTGGATAGCGATAAAGCCCTTCATCCGTCGCCACCCACCATTCGCCGAGGTGATCCTGCAAGATAGCTTGTCGCTGACTAAACCCAAAGCCCCTGGCTACCTGGTGACGTGTTCTGATGAATTGCTTGCCATCGAAGGATTGGATAAATCGTTCTTCGCGGCGCATGCCATTGTAAATCAGGAGTTCGCCGTTGTCGGATTCGCAAATTGTGTTGTGTGTGGCGGGGGAAAATCCGTGCAAAAAGCTGAAAGTAGCAAAACCGGAATTCGCGATGCGCATGACGCCATTGTTGCGCGTGCCAACCCACAAATGCTCCTCGCTATCCAGCGTGAGGTTATAAATCTCTTCGGAGGTTAACCCGTGTGCCGCCGTGTACATGGTAAATTTCGCATCGTCACGGGCTTCAGGATTGAACAAGACCAATCCCCCGACCACACATAACCACGCGCGCCCATCTGGCAACGGAGTGATGTTGCGAACATCAAAACCGGGCAAGCCGTCACGAATCGTATAGGTCTTCTCCACAATCCGGTGCCCTGGTTGCGGGTTGGCAACCAGCAGGTGCAGCCCGTCGTTTCTGCTCCCAATCCACAGGCGTCCGCGCTGATCTTCAAACAGCGATTGCACAAAATTATTCGGCAAGCCATTTTCCACACTGTACCGTTCCCAGCGGCCTTGCGACAAACGACGATATAATCCACTGATGGACATGACCCATAACGTGCCGCGTGAATCGAAGGCGAGCTTGGTGACATGCCGTTCGTCGCGGGAGCCAGTTGGCTGTCCGATTTCGACCACCTCAATCCGCACCTGCTCGCCTGTTCGCTGCAAATGAAACAACCCGCCCGAAGTCGCCAGCCAGAGCGAGCCGTCCGGGTCTTCAAGAAAGCCATTGACGTGATTTGTTTCTTCCCGCGAACTAACCTGATAGACCGTAAACAACGGGGCTGATTGCTTTGTGTTCGGGGGCGCGGCTATCCCCAGGGGATTGAACAGGCAGATACCGCCATCCGTCGCCACCCAGTACGTGCCATCGCGAGTCTCAATAAAATCATTGATGGTCAGATTGGGCAGCCCCTGAGCCGTCCCGTAATTGATAAACCGATAGCCATCGTAACGCGCCAGCCCTTCGTCGGTGCAAATCCACAGATAGCCGCGCGAGTCTCGTTTGATCCGGTTGATATGATTGTGCGGTAAGCCGTCTTCTGTCGTATAGCCTTTGATTGGCAGTTGCTGTGCGTGTCCCGCAACCAGCAAACCAAGCCAGAGGGCAAGACGAATCACACGCTGCATTTGGCTCACACGCGTTCGGTTCATTGAGCCTCCAGGAAGCTATTACGAGAAGTAAAATTTGAGAACTGAGACGGCGTGATTCTGGCAGAGCCATTGCATCTTTGTCCAGCCTGTCAGATGATTTCCCGGCATTGGAAACCGAACTTATTAATAATTAACAGGAGTCACACGTATGCGAACCAATCGCCGTGAATTCATCGCTGCTTCGTCCGCAGCCGCAATCGCAATCGCTGCCCCGGCCATGAATACCGCCGCCGCACAACCTAAATCGCGTCCAAATCGCATCGGCGTTTCGAGCTATTCATTCTTTCAATTTACACGCCAGGAATATCGCCCGATGGAAAAGTGTATTGATCTGGCGGCACAAATGGGCTTTGATGGCGTTGAGTTTTTGCTGCGCCAGATGCAGAAAGAAGCCGAAGACAATTCGTATCTGCAAAAACTGAAACGGCAGGCGTACACGCTCGGCCTTGATTTAATGGGACTATCAACGCATCAGGGCTTTTTGCGACCCGATCCTGAATTTCGTCAAAAGAACATTGACGAAACGATTCATCAAATCGAAATCGCCTACAAACTGGGCATCCCAACGATGCGCGTGAACACGGGCACCTGGGGCACCAGCAAAGATTTCAATGACCTGATGGCACATCGTGGCATTGAACCGCCGATCAAAGGCTACACCGACGAAGACGGATTCAAATGGGCAATTGACAGTCTGACCAAATGCCTGAAAAAAGCCGAAGAGTGCGGCGTGATTTTAGGACTGGAAAATCACTGGGGTTTAGGCCGCACCCCGGAAGGCTTGAACCGCATCGTCAACGAAATCAATTCGCCGTGGTTGCAGATCACTGCTGACACCGGCAACTTCCTTGAAAATCCCTATGAAAAACTAGATCAGATTGCGCCGAAAACCGTGCTGGTGCAGACCAAGTTTTATTACGGCGGCGGCACGTGGTATTCGCTGGATTTGGATTACGATAAAATCGCCGCCATCTTCCGCAAGCACAACTATCGCGGCTATATTTCGCTGGAATTCGAGGGCAAAGAAGACCCGCTGGTTGCCGTGCCCAAGAGCTTAGCTATATTACGAAAGGCTTTTAGTTGATTTGAACCACGAAGGCCACGGAGAAAAGCTCAGACAGGATTCACAAGATTTGTTGCAGGATTTACACGAAAAATCATGTCAATCTTGTAAATAATCTTGTGAATCCTGTCTAAAAAACTCTTTGCCCTCTGTGCTCCCCGTGGTTAATTAAATAAATATGGAACGACGAAGACCCTTAGACGAAGAATTTCAAATGCCAAGCTTTCGCCTGGACAATCGTGTGGCCTTGATCACAGGCGGCAGTCGTGGCTTAGGTTTGGGAATGGCGCTCGCGCTCGCACATTCGGGCGCAGACGTGGCGCTGGTTTCGCGCGGGGCCGAAGAGCTAGCCAAAGCGGCGGAACTAATTCAAGCAGCAGGCCAAAGGGCGCTCACGATTCAGGCAGATGTGGGTGACATCGCACAGATACAAAATCTGGTGCCGCAAGTTACCGCACATTTCGGGCGATTGGATATTCTGGTGAATGCCGCAGGCATCAACATTCGACAGCCATTCGATACATTCACGCCTGAAGATTGGGACAAACTCATCAGCATCAACAGCAAAAGCGCGTTCTTTCTCTGCCAGGCTGCCGCCCGCGCGATGCGTGAACAGGGCAAAGGTAAAATCATCAATGTCGGTTCGATTGCCTTCGACCTGATCCTGCCAAATATCGCCCTGTATGCCGTCAGCAAAAACGCGATTCGGGGACTCACGAAATCCCTGGCGATTGAATTGGCCAAAGACAACATCACCGTCAATTCGATCTCGCCGGGACGATTCTGGACGCAAATGGCCGATGCAGTCTTTTCCGATCCTGCCCGCTACGAAAGCATTATGAGCATGTTGCCGATGGGTCGCCCTGGCATACCTGCGGATTTGGCAGGGGCAACAGTGCTCTTCGCCTCCGATGCAGGCGATTACATCACCGGCCAGAACATTTTCATTGATGGCGGCTGGAGCGTGAATGCCGGGATGAAAGCCTGACGCCTATGAGCCTGCGCACCATCGCCACCGAAATCTTTCACCGCACCCTTGCAGCCATTGACGTCGAAACCGTCGTGAAGCAGGCACTGCACTTGAGCGGCGACACGCTCAAAGCAGGCGAAACCGAAGTGAGGTTGAGCGATTTCTCGCGATTGATTGTCATCGCTATCGGGAAAGCGTCGTTGCCAATGGCGCGGGTAGCAGCAGACGTGTTGGGGAATCGCATCACAGACGGGCTTATTGCAACGAATGCGGTGACAGGCGAGGTGCCGAACCACTTTCAAGTTTTCACAGGCGGGCATCCCTTGCCGAATCAAGGCAGCATTGACGGTGCAGAAGCGGCATTGCAACTCTTGCGCGCAGCAGACGATGAAAAAACGCTGGTGCTGTTTTTACTTTCTGGTGGCGGCTCGGCACTGTTTGAAAAACCGATAGACGATTCCATCACGCTGGATGATTTGCAGGCAATCAATCGCGTGCTGGTTGGCTGTGGCGCGGTCATCAATGAAATGAATACCGTGCGGCGTTTTCTGTCGGCGGTCAAAGGCGGGCGATTGGCTGAAGCAGCGGCAAAGACGCGGCAAATCTCGCTCTATATTTCGGATGTAAACAGTGATGACTTGTCTACAGTATCTTCTGGTTTGACGTTGCCAGGCACTGCGACACGCGCCGATTTTGATCGCATTGTGGCAAAATACGATCTGATTACTCAATTCCCGCCGCACGTCGCACAACTCATTTCCGGGGACAAGTTGCCCGAAATGCCTGAAGTCGCCGTATCTGAGGCACATCATTTGTTGCTCGATAATCGAGTTGCCCTGAGGATTGCACAACAATTTGCGGAACAGGATTATGGCTGTATTGCGGAGATTGCCGGAGACCTGATTGAAGGCGATGTCGAAGAAATGGCGCAAGTGCATTTAGCACGATTGCAAGCCTTGCACAAAGCACATCCGGGCAAAACAGTGTGTCTACTTTCTGGCGGCGAAGTCATTTGTCCGGTACGCGGCAACGGGCAGGGCGGACGCAATCAGGAATTTGTTTTACGAGCTGCGATGCACAGCGTGAGTAACACCATTGCCATCCTCAGTGCAGGCACAGACGGCATTGATGGTCACAGTCCGGCAGCAGGCGCAATCGCGGACGAAACCACGTTGCAACGCGCCGCGAGCTTTGCGCTTTCGTCTGAAGACTATTTGCAGCGTAGTGATTCATACAATTTTTTCAATGCACTTGGTGATGCTATCGTCACGGGGCCGACAGGAAATAACGTGCGCGACTTGCGGCTCTTGTTACGAGCTTAAGCCGGAAAATTTGCGAATTGTCGGATGTCGTTGATCTGCCCTAAATGCCTCTGTTCGTGCTTGCCGATAAATAAAATCCACTGATAAAAATTGATTTCCCCCAGGAAAGGATGTGCCCATTTCACTTCGCTGAAATCGTAATTGCCAGCGGGTGCAACGGCATCAATCACGGCTTGGCGTGAAGCTTGAAGCGCGGTCAGCAGTTCCGCTTTTTCAATGCCTGCTTGTGGCAAAACGCGTTCTGGCGCAGGCATTTTCTGATTGACAACTTCTAGTTGCGCATAGTCCAGGCTATTGAGCATGGAACCTTCGGTTTCGGGCTTGAAGCCAGCGTCTTCGGCCTTCTTCAGCAGAATCGAATACAGTTTGGGCAAGCCCTTCTCGACGATGTTCAGATGGCTTAAGACTTCGCTGATAGACCAGACATCAGGCGATGGTTTGAAGTCCATTTGTTCCTGCGACAACTCAGCAACGGCAGCATAAATCTGTTGGCGCACATCGTTAATTTCATTGATGATTTCTTGTACTTTGGTGTTCATAAGGTTCATACATTAGCCTGATTCGACCTTCCCCATTACCGGTTTCTTTTATCGTACAACACATGCACGCGCTGGGTCAGCAGGCATTGTGGCGGGCTTACGGCCTTGAGTTGGATTTATTGAGAAAGGACTTCAAAAGAGTTAATAAACCCCATCGCTATCTTCTCAAAATCGTCCTTCCCTTCCAGTTCGTTCGTGCTACTTTTGCGGCCCTCCACAGTGATTGTATAGACTCTGTTGGAGACTAATACCCATTCAAGTCGTCCAACCATTTTGCCATTGAACTCAATGTGGAGAAAATAGCCAGGGTATCCATTAACAGAAACTTCCTTCTCCTTCACAACCAGCGAATTTTGCTCCTTGCTCGCCTCCAGAGCAGATGCTCTCATTGCCTGAAATACCTGCTTGGCAGTCGCAGCGTCGTCAAGCGGCTTGGCAAAATCAATATACGAAACCTGATAGGCCAACAAGCCTTTGTACCTCATGCTATGGACATTCAATTTTCCTGTAGAGGTTTCTTGTATTGAGCTTTCCTCTTTCGGCTTCCCTGGAAAGCGAACTCGAAATCGCCCCTCTTTTGACTCGTATTGTTCCCAGCTTGCGGGAAAGTAATCGCGTGCGGGAGGAGGAGGTGGTGGTGGCGGCGGCGGAGCCTGCGCACTCACGCTTGTTGCGATTGTCCCACCGTTCATGGCTAAAAAACCGAAAACAATTCCGATGCGTAGAAGCTGTCTCATCATGCTATTCCCTCTCATATGAGAAATCGAAAAAGAGTTCGTAAAAGCAAACTGCCTGCTTTAGACGATCATGAAATCACTGTCCGGGGGCGGCTGGGTCGAGTATTTCTGTAGGGCAGGCGCAGTGTACACTTGATCATTTCTACTGACAAGCAACGCCTTTTCCCGTGTTCCAGGGGCTCGCGTTCTTCCAGTAAACGCCCTTTAGCTTAACTGTTTTCGGAATCGCCCTACGCTCAGCGAGACGAGGATCGTCGCAAAGGCGAGCAGGGCGAGAAAGTGAATGTACAACGCATCCGGCGGCGTTGCTTTGAAGAAAATACTGCGCACGATGATGCTGAAATAACGCACCGGATTCAGATAGGTCACAGGCTGAATCCAATCCGGCATGGCTTCAATTGGCGTCATCGCACCGGACAGCATCGCAATCGGCGGATTGAAAAAAATGCTGAGTAATTGGGCCTGCGTTGCGTTTTTGGTGAACGTCGCGATGAAGGTTCCAAGACCGATGCCACACAGCACGCACAATGCTGACGCGACAAAGATCAAGGCCAAACTGCCGCGTACAGGTACTCCGAAAACAAAGACCATCACCAGCATCACCAGGCAAACAGTCAACATCAGCAACAAAAACAATGGCGCAATTTTGGCGATGATGATTTCCGTCGTGCTGGCTGGAGTCATCAACAATTGCTCGACTGTTCCCATCGCTTTTTCTTTGGTCAAAGCTGAAGCCGACACAATCGAGCTATTCAAAATCAGCAATACTCCGAACACCCCCGTCACAATAAACCACGAACTAATCAGGCCAGAGTTATAGAGCAAAGCCACGCGCGTCGTCACCAGCAGCGGCGCATCAGAATGATTGACGCGCAGTTGAGCGGCCCGACGCTGATTGAAGTCAGCAATGATCCGTGACGCATAGCCCTGTGCAATCGTGCCCGTATTCGTATTCAGGCCATTGAAAAGCATTTGAATTTCGGTGGTTTCACGACGCGTAAATTGTTCGGCGAACTTCACCGGAATGACAATGCCTGCATCAAGCTGGCCTTCGGTTAAGGCTTTGGATAATTCATCCGGCGAGGCGTAGTAGCCCTTCAAATCAAACGCATTGTTTTCGCTGAGCGCCGACACGACTTCGCGACTTTCACTCGTGCGGCTTTCGTCCACGACGCCAAGTTTCATGTGCGACATCGTCGGATTCAATGCAAAGCCGAAGATAATCATTTGAATCGTCGGCGGCACAATGAACGAAATAATGAGTTGCCGACTGCGCTTGATCTGGTTGAGTTCTTTCGCAATGAGTGACCAGATGCGCGCGTTAAGTATTTTGTCGAGCATAATGTCCAACCGCTTATTCAGATGTACGACAGGCGGCGCGCCTGTCGCGGGGCATCATTAGGCAATCTGCCTGTCACGATTCTGATTATGCAGGCTGCGACAGGTGCGCCGCCTGTCGTACATTCGCCGCAATGAAATCCAGCAGCGCGCGCGACAACTCATCGGCCTGCTCAAATTGCACTGCGTGTCCGGTTTCCATTTCCATCGAACGATTCTTCGGCGTCTGAAACATTGGCCCCAGAAAGGCGCGGACTTTGTGATTGTCTACAATGCGGTCGCCCGTCGCTGTCACCATGAACATCGGCAATTTGACCCGCAGAATAGATTCCCACGAACGCTCCTGCACTTCGTCCATGACAATCACAGATTTCAAGGTAACTTCAGTCGTTTTCAACGCATCTGCATCAATGAAATCCAGCCCGCCTGCCGACAGCGTGAAATCGGTCGCTTGCAAGGGGATTGGCACGAACGCATCTTCTCTCGCGGGCGCGAGGTCGAAATGCGTGAGCAGCGATTGCACTACGCGTTCGGTCATATCAATCACTGAACGAAATCGCGCATTCCAGAAAAGCCCCGGCGTGATCAGCAGCAGCGTCGCCAGCGCTCCTTCGTTCTGCAATCGCTCCGCCGCCACCGCCGCGTACTGTGCGCCCTGACACCAGCCCGCCAAATGAATTCGCTTGAAGCGTTTTGCCAGCAGCTGCACGTGTTCGACCACGTCTTCAATCGTGCGAACCGCGCTTGCCAGATCGCCGCGTTTGCCGTTCAGCCCGCAACCACGCCGATCAGGAGCGAATACAGACATCTCCGACTGTGAACGTACAGCCTGCGCCAGCGGACGTTGCCACAGCGAATGGCTCATCCCGCCGTGCAACACGACCAAAACATCAGAACCGCTTTCTGGCCCCCACATTCGGTAATGGATGTCGTAGCCATCGGACATCGTCTGAACGGCAAGTGTTTCTGTTTCTTTCCAAAGCTTGCCGCCCATCCGACAAGACAAGCCCCAGCCCAATTTCCACGCTGTCGGAGGCGTCAACTGCAATCCTTCGGTCGTGACTTCAGCATAGGTGTTTCGCAGATCAAGAAACCCGCCGCGCCCCCATCGCAGACTCGGACTTGCCGGTTCCCGTTCCACCAGACGAGACCCAAACGCCCCCTCCTGAGACACCAACGAATCACCCGCAGCCGCAGCCAGCAACATCGCGGCACGCGTCAACACGGAAGTTTCTCCGACGTGTGCCCCAATGATGACGGGCCATTCACACTTCTTCAGTTCTTCAATCAGTCGCAGCCCACGCAAAACACCGCCCACCCGCGAGACTTTCAGGTTCGCCATAAAACGTCCCAGCGCGCCGTCATAACGCTCCAGGTCAGCCATCGTGCAGAGGCTTTCGTCCACAATAATCGGGCATCCCAACTCGACGCTGATCTTACTGTGTTGCGAAACGTCACGAGGCTGCACAGGCTCTTCGACGCCGAATAAATCGGCACCGAGCGAGCCTAGATACGGTAGCGCTTCGTCGGGTGATTCTGCCCACAGATTGTTTGCATCCACACGCACTCTTGCGCCAGTCACGCCGTGCCAGGCGGTCAACTCTTCGATGCTGCGGAGCTTTTCGCGGTCAGTTTCCAAGTCACCACCTAACTTCACCTTGAAATCATTGACGCCCAAAATCAGGTACTGATCAATCAGGAAGCGCGTCTTCCACGATTCATCGTTGCCCAACACCGCTGAATACAAATGCGGCCCGCCCGGTGCTGCCAAACCAAGCATGGCTTCGACGCTCTCGCCACGTTCACGCGCAAACAAATCCAGCAACGCGCTTTCGATTGCGCACCACACAGATGGCGAACGATCAATGTCAGCGGAATGCTCCACCACCCAGCGCTGCATTGCTTCAAAACTTGCGCAGTCGCGCTGAATCACCGCTTGCCACTCGCCAACCCATTGCCTGCAAGAATCGCGCGTTTCGCCCGTCACATAAGGGCGCGGACAGCCTTCCCCGTAACCACGAATGTCATCCCGCGAAGCTTCCACCCACAAACTATCGCCGTGTGTGCGCGCTGCCGAGGCGTGGCGAAAAGTCATTTTCAGCGGAACCCTCAACTCTGAAAACCGCAATCGTAATCCAGTGCTCATGCGCCCCTCCGGCTTCGCGCACCGAACAGCGTGAGGAAGTATTCTTCCATTCCCGCCAGGTGCTCACGATGAAATGTCCAGCAGGTGTAATCTTTGATCCTGGAGAAACCAGCCGCCTCATACGAAGTCAAGTCGTCACCTTCTTCTAATGCAATGCATTGCGCGCGCCCCAGTTCAGCGTACCGTTGCTTGGCAGATTCGACCAGCGCTAGTCGCGTCTCGGCGTCAGTATCATCCATCAGATGGACAGTGAAGGCGTTGGTCAGTTCGCTGAAATTCATTCCGAGCGACGCGATCTCCAACAGCGCAAATCCTGTGACACGGCCATTGCGCGCAGCAATGAGGGATTCACGGCGACGCATCAGGCCCGCCTGTTCATACGCCCGCGATAGGTTGGCCAACCCGTCATCGGATGCCTGTAATTGATTGGCCTGCACCTCGGTTGTCCGACCACGCATCGTGAACCAATCTTCAATCAGGCCGCGATCTTCTTCGCCCGCTTGGTACACTTCGATTCCAGTCAAAGACTTCGGCGAGTCGTCCGTTGTCGCCGCCACCAGATAATGAAACGTTCTCAAATCAGATGTCTGTGGATCGTTAATACGCCTGGCGTAGCCGCCAAACACGCGCGCAGGCCACGGATTATTGGGACGAAAATACATCTTGCTCCATACAATGTCTGGTCGTAACCGACCGTAGAACGTAAACCCAAGGGTCAAGCGCGCTGAAGCACAGTTCGTCCGGGCCGACATAGGAAGTGCAGCCAAATGCTGCACGATCCAGGTATTCTCATACCAGCGCAGAATGTTCATATGGGCTTCCAGCATTTGCGCTTCTCGCAACGCCACCGTCGCCGTCAATTTCCCATTCTCTCGCAGCAAAGCCCGCACCGTTTGCTGAATCTCAGGGAGCACAGATTCCAGTCGTGCCACTTTCTCCGGGTACAGGAATCCACTTTCCAGGAACAAATTCCAAATGTCATCAAAGGTCACATCGCGCGCCACCTTCACACCAGGGTAAGAAACCTCCACACGCCGGGAATACTCCTGATGCACGCTGCTCAGTTGAAAACCGGGACTTGTAGTCATCTCAATATAGCGATGGTTTAGCATATGGCCTTTTCCTGCTTTCTGCTGGTTGATTCGATCTCTGCCCCATCCAGAGCCAGAGTAAAATTGCATTGAGGGGAGGGAGGAATTCATTCCCTGCCGCTCACGACTTGGAATGCGTAAAACACAGCAGAAACCCGCCAAGAAAAAGTCAGATTTTTTCAAAGAGCCTTCGATGTACGACAGGCGGCCCGCCTGTCGCCGTTAGTCTCTGGACATCTGCGACAGGCGGGCCGCCGACTGTCGTGCCTTGCTTAATCCTTCAATTGCATCAACCGCATCTTGCGCCACGCCAACCCATAAAACACGCTGGCAAGTCCCCCGATAGCCAGCACGTCTGACCACACCGCAGGCCATCCCCCGCCACGGCTCAACGCATCACGCACAATCACGACGTAATATCGGGCCTGAGCGATGCTGGAAAACGGCTGCAAAAGTTTCGGAATCGTTTCGATGGGAAAGATTAACCCGGACAGCAAAAAGGCCATCATAAAACCGCCAATCGCCACAATCTGCACCGCTGCGGCTTGATTTGAAATGCCTGCGCCAACCATCACGCCGAAGCTCACAACACACGTCAAAAAGAAAAAGCTGCCGAGCAAAAACGGCGTAGGATCAGCCACCATCCGCAGGCCGAACACCGTGAACAACATCACCAAGCCCAACATCCATTCAATGATGCCGATGACCGTGTACGCCGCGATTTTGCCGAGCAAATATTCGTGAGCAGAAATGCTGGACACATACACTTGCAGAATCGTTTTCTGCTCCCACTCGCGCGCCATTGCCAGTGCGGCTAACAACGGCGGAAACATCGAAAGCCCCAGCACAAAATTGCCCGGCGCATAAAATTTCTTGGAGTCGCGCCCCGGATTAAACCACAACCGCGACACAGGCCGGATTGCAGGCCGCATCCGCAAATTCGGCGGCAGGGCTTGTTGCAAAAAATTCTGCGTCAATGCCGCCAAACTGCCGCGCATAATGTTCGCCGTGTTGGGTTCGGTGGCATCCACCAGGATTTGCACTTCGGTGTTTTGTCCGCGCAATACATCGCGCTCGAAATGTTCGGGAATGATGAGCGCGGCGCGGGCTTCGTTCACCTGCAACGCGTGTTCGGGTTGTTCGGATGAGGCGAGCGCAACCACCTGAAAGGTCAGCGAAGCCTGAAATGCCTCAATGTATTTACGCGAAAGCGGCGTTCCATCGAGGTCTTGCACGACTATCGGCAAATTCGACACCGTCAATGAAATTGATGATCCGAGGACCGTCAGCAAAATTGCAGGCAACAAAAACGCCAACGCCAACGCCAGCCGATCCCGCGCAATCTGCCGGAGTTCTTTGCGAGCTTGTGCAATGATTCGTCGCATAGCAATGTACGACAGGCGGCCCGCCTGTCATCCCGTTGTTGGTTGTTCCCTGGTAGACAACCGATTCCCTCTTTGGCTCAGACAGGCGGGCCGCCTGTCGTACATTCTTGTTTATAGCTCCATTCCCAATCCTGCCAATCGTTCACGAGTCCAGCTTTTACAGGATTTTGCAAAACATAATTGATCGTCTTCTCAAACCTGCCAGCGCGAATTGTATGATCAAAACTTTCTTCGCTCCAAAAACGTCCTTGTCGTCCGAGCACCTTGTTGCATTGCTTGGCCGTGTAGCTTTTGAGCGAGTGCATAATTCTCGACAACGAAGGATACTTGCTTGAAAACGTGAGATGCCCCGTTTCGTTATGACCCTCTTGTAATTCCGCTTCGTTCAGGAATGGTGTAAGGACGAGGTGAACGTGATTCGACATAATGCAATAAGCATGCAGGTGATACGCCGTTTGATCGTGATAATGAAGATTATCCGCCACGATCTTTGCCAATCGCTTTTCCTGAAGCCACATTGGCCCGGTTCCAGCTCTATCTAAAATCTCTTCCAATTTGAAAAACCATTGGCGTTGCGATTCTTCCCATTTTTCACGAACGGCTTGCGGTTCCTCATCTTTGGAACTGTCCGTCAACTTCGTCACTTGCTGAAGTTTCTGCTCCAACCATTTCTTTTCCGCTTCGTATTGCCGGAAAACGCTTACCGGAATCGAATCTGCCAAGCGATAAGTGACAAGGAACGTATGCCCCGGCGTATGAATATGCGGCAAGTGACGATGATGATATTGTTTGTAACCAAGCGTATTCATAGCAATCAATGTACGACAGGCGGCTCGCCTGTCATCCCGTTGTTGGTTGTTCCCTGGTAGACAACCGATTCCCTCTTTGGCTCAGACAGGCGGGCCGCCTGTCGTACATTATTCCCCTACATATTTCCCTTTTGCGCGGGCTTTCTCGACCACGACAATGAACACATCTTCGAGCGAATAAGTTTCTTCTTCGGCACGCAAAACTTGAATCCCAGATTCGCCCAAACGATTTGTGATGCGTGCTATTTCTGTTTGTACATCATCGTCCACAATCACATGCATGCGGTCGCCAAATTGCGAGACCCGCCAGCTTTCCCTGTCGGCTTTCAGGAGGCTCGTCGCACGTTGCGGCTCGCTTGGATAGACTTCCAGCAAATGGCCACCTTGCTCGGCTTTGATGCCGGTCGGCGTTCCTTCCGCAACCAATTCACCTGCGACCATCAAGCCCAAACGATTGCACTGCTCGGCTTCCTCTAGGTAATGCGTTGTAATCAGAATCGCTACACCGCGATCCGCCAGGTGGTTGATCATCGTCCAGAATTGGCGACGCGCAATTGGGTCTACGCCAGAGGTCGGCTCATCCAAGAACAACACACTTGGTTCGTGCATAATGGCCGCCCCGAATGCAACACGCTGTTTCCAGCCACCGGGCAAGCTGCCGACCATTTGATCGGCTTTGCCATCAAGTTCTGCGAACTCTAACACCCATTGTTTTTTGGCCTCACGATCCTGACGAGGGATGCCGTAGACGCCCGCGAAGAAATCCAGATTTTCGCCAATCGTCAAGTCATCGTAGAGAGAAAACTTTTGCGACATATAGCCAATGCGTTGCCGCACAAAGCTGGAGCGAAAGCCGCCTTTTTCGTCAGCCAAAGTCATCTCGCCGCTCGTCGCCTCAATCAATCCACAGAGCATTTTGATCGTCGTGGTTTTGCCTGCGCCGTTCGCGCCAAGCAAGCCATAAATCTCGCCGTATTTAATGTCGAGCGTGATGTCTTTGACCGCATGAAATTCCCCAAAGCGTTTATTCAATTTATTCGCGCCAATCGCAATCGCGCCTTCTTTGCGCTGTCGAAATTCACGCCGCAGCGGAAAGGGCGCTATTGGCTGTTCAGGATGCAAATTGCGCAGTACCGACACGAACGTATTTTCCAGCGTCGGCACGCCGTGGCGAATTTCGATGACGGGATTATCTGCCCGATGCAAAGCCTCACGCACGGCGCGTTCGCCTGTTGCGGTATCTTTCACCATCACGTCCAAACGGTCGCCGAAGCGTTGCGCATCGTGAATATCCGGGGTCTCGCTCAACACATCTTCGGCGCGTCGCAAATCTGCCGCACGAACTTCCAGACGTTGCAATCCCACTCTTTCTTTCAACTCTTTCGGCGTGCCAACTTCATGAATTTCGCCGTCAAACATCAACGCCACGCGATGGCAACGTTCGGCCTCATCCAGGTACGGCGTAGCAACGATGATCGTCATTCCTTCTGCCGAAAGCTGTGCCAGCGCGTCCCAGAATTCGCGCCGCGAGACGGGGTCAACACCGGTTGTCGGCTCATCCAGCAGCAGAATTTTTGGCTCGGCAATTAAGGCACAGGTCAACGCGAGCTTTTGTTTCATCCCGCCGCTCAATCGCCCTGCCAAGCGCGCAGTGAAACGATCCATATCGAACATCTTCAAATACCGTTGCCCGCGTACCTTGATTTCCGCGCGCGGCACGAGCCGCAATTCGCCAAGGTAATCAATGTTTTCCTGCACGCTGAGGTCTTGATACAAACTGAAGGCTTGCGTTAAATAGCCGACAAACGGGCGGGCATCGCGCGCATTCACCCCAAACATTTCCGCGGTGCCTTCCGTCGCCGACATCACGCCACCGAGAATCTGAAACGTCGAAGTTTTCCCTGCCCCATCCGGCCCAATCAAGCCAAAGATTTCGCCCGCCTGCACGTCAAGGTTGATGCCTTTCACGGCTTCGACGGGGCCGTAGTTTTTTTTGAGATGGCGGATTTGGATTGCGAGGTTATTAGCCACAGATTTACACAGATTTACACAGATTTTTCTTGTCTATCGAACGAGTCGTTCATGTTCGAGGCTGCGCTTGCCGAAGTTGAGAATTAGTGCGACTTTGAGATTTGTTGCCTTTAGATAATTTAAGGTTTGGGCGCGGTGAACGTCAGTGATTTTGTCTTGTGATTTTAATTCCAGGATGATTTTATCCTCAACTAGAATATCTGCGATGTACTCTCCAACGATCACGCCCTTGAAATAAACCTTGATTGGGACTTGTTGCTCTGCCTTGATTCCAACCAGTCGAAAGGCCACCAGCAAAGCATTCTCATAAACTTTCTCCAGAAAACCAAAGCCCAGTTCCCGATGAACCTCCATCGCAATCCCAATAATTTTGAACGTCAATTCTTTGAATAAAAATTGCTCTTGCGGTGATTCCATAGACTTCCCCTCCTAAACCTAATCTGTGCCAATCTGTGTGAATCTGTGGCTAATTCACAAGGATTTCTCCATCCGCAGGCATACCGGGCTTGGCTTGTTTGAATCCGCCCTTGAGAATCAGCTTCACGCCGAAAACTTGTTTGATGCGGTCGTCGCGGAAGTATGTGTTTTCGGGCGTGAATGAGGCTTGTGGGTCAATGCGGGAAACTTCGGCTTCAATTTCAATACGCTTCTTTGTCCCCGGCTCATTGGCATCCAGCCAGACGCGGGCTTTCTGGCCGACTTTGACATTGCCGATCTGGCCTTCGGGCACAAAGCCGCGCAGATAGACTTGATTCAAATCAATCAAAGTAACAATCGGCGCGCCGGGCGTGACGACTTCGCCGGGTTCGACAGCGCGTGTTTGGATAGTGCCATCGAAGGGCGCGATGATGTTTAGGTCTTTGCGATTGGCCTGCGCTTCTTCCAATTGAGCCTTAGCACGTGCGACATCGGCTTGCGCGGCTTCGATGTCGGATTGGGCTTGATTGATTTGCTGGCGAATGGCGGAAGTTTGCGAAGAGCGAATCGCAGGATTTTTCAACATGGCCTGTGCGGCAAGCAAACCACCTCGCGCGGCATCCACTTGTTTTTTCGCGGCGCGCACAATCTCAGCCTGCGCGGCAGCCGTTGTCCGGGCCTGTTGCATCTGGCGTTCCGGCACATCGCCCGATTCGCGCAAAGCAATGTATTTCTCTTCATCCCACTTAGCAAATTTGTATGCAGCTTCGGCTTGTGCCAGCGAAGCCTCGGCGGCGGCGAGTTGTGCTTCGGCCTGATGGACGCGGCCTTCGGCATCTACCCTGGCCTGCTGTTCGCTCACTTGCGAGCCTTTGATTTGTTCGTTGAAAACAGCAATTTGCTGCTGTGCCCGCACCACACGCGCCTGCGCCTGATCTACGGCAAATTGCGCCTGCTGTTCGCGCGCACGAATCTGTTCATCGTCCAGCACTGCAATTACGTCGCCAGCCTTGACTGGATCGCCTTCGCGAAATTTGATTTCCCTGATGCGACCTGCAACTTTTGAGGCAATCGTGGAATCGTCGCCTTCAATACGACCAGCGACTTCGATTTTGTTGGGATCAGTTTGGGGACGAAAAAACTTACTCCACACAAAATAACCAATCCCGCCCAGGACAAGTACGAGCAGCAGAATACGCAATGGTTTCGGCATAGATTTTCGCTCAATTGATAATCACAACTTGTAAGTAAGTAATTACTTACCACAAGTCATTAAAAATCTGCAAGCAATCCACGGCATGGAGGATTGGAGTCAGCAAATTGTGCAAAACAAATTCAGGGAAGCGAGTGGTCAGGAAGCATTTTTCAGCCACGAATTCACACGAATTTTCACGAACCAGGCCAGCTTTTAAGAACCACAGATTCGCACAGATTTTTCTGGCGATAAAAATAATCGGGGGTTATCTGGATCAGTTTGTGGCTGGTTTCAATTCGTGAAAATTCGTGTCAATTCGTGGCTCTTTCGTCTGTGGAATTTAAGGTAGGTTTTCCCGCAGCACACGCAGCACATTTCCGCCCATAATTTTTTTGATGTCGTCTTCGCTAAAACCTTCGCCCAGCAATGCGTCCGTGATTTGCACCAGGCCGGTTGTATCGAACGGCACGGTGACGGCACCATCGAAATCTGAGCCTAAACCAATGTGATCTATGCCTGCGACGTTGACCGCGTGGTGAATGGCTTTGGCAATCGCTTTGGCATCCGTGCCACACACGGCGGTTTCCCAATGTCCGATGCCAATGACGCCGCCGGTTTTGGCGATGCGTTGCAATTGCTCGTCGCTCAGGTTGCGATTGTTGCTGCATGTGCCTTTGACGCCAGTGTGCGAAACCATCACAGGCCGCGTCGCCATTGTCAGCACATCGTCAATCGTTGCGGGCGAAGCGTGCGCGATGTCTACTAGCATCTTTTTCGCTTCCATTCGCCGGATTACATCTTTGCCAATGGCAGTCAATCCGCCTTTGCTGACGCCGTGTGCTGAGCCGCCGATTTCGTTGTCAAAGAAATGCGTTGGAGCCATCATCCGAAACCCGGCATCAAACATGACATCCACATTTTCCATTTTACCTTCGAGCACCTGTGCGCCTTCGATGCCGAGGATGCCTGCGGTAATTCCCTGCTCTTTCTGACGGCGCGTGACATAGCTTTCTAAATCATTTTTGGACTTGATGATCGTCAGCCTGCCGTTGGAGTTCGCCGCATATTCGTGCAATTTTGCCGATTGAAACAAGGCGCGTTCTTTCAGACTTGTCCAGGCTCTGACAGGCCACATTTCAACCAACGATAAAAGCGTGACGTTATCCGTGGAATCGTCATTCGCCTCAATGTTCATGTTGCGCGGCGTTTTGCTGACAATGGTAAAGGATTGCAGCGCGACGTTGCCTTCAATCAAGCGCGGAACATCTACGTGCCCGTGTGAGGAGCGCTCCAGCAGATTGCGATTCCACAGCAGGGAATCCGCATGCAAATCAGCGACGAAAAGCTGCTGGTGCAAGGCTTTGGCTTTGTCCGAAGCAGCGTACGGCGGCGCGTTCAGGACGCGGTTCATGGATTTTTCAACCTGTGATGGGACGAACACAAACACGCCAATCAACGCAACCAGCAAGATAAGCGCAAGGACAAGGAGGGCTTTTTTCATGGGGGCTTTCGTAATTTGCCCGACAGGCAGGGTGCCTATCGTACATTTCTATTTCTTGAGCAATGGTTCCAGCGCACGCCAGACATTTTCCAACACAAGAGGTGTCCCTTTCATATTCGGGTGAATGCCGTCGCCTTGATTTAACTCAGTTTTGCCAGCGACATCTGCCAGAAAAAATGGGATGAGGGTAACTTTATATTGCTTCGCTAAATCAGGAAAGATGTTGTGGAAGTCGCGCTGATAATCCTCGCCGAAATTCGTTGGCGCTTCCATCCCGGCCAACACAACGGCTATTTTTTGCGCTTGTGCTTTCTCAATCATCGTCGCCAGATTTTGCCGTGTTTCGCGTAAGTCTTTGCCGCGCAGCATATCATTCGCGCCAAGTTCCAGAACCATCAAGGCAACGTTGTGATTCTTGAGCGCTGTGTCCAGGCGATTGACTCCGCCAGCTGTCGTATCCCCAGAAATTCCGGCATTCACGACACGATATGAATAACCTTTTTCGTCCAATCGCTTTTGCAACAGGGCAGGATAAGAGGCAGATTTTTCCAAGCCGTACCCTTCGGTCAAGCTATCGCCAAACGCTAAGATCACAGGTCGGGCATCCGCTGAAGGCGTGGCAGAATCTTTGGCCACGGCAGGCGTTTCAGCAGCGGTCACCGCCACCGCGTCGCTCGGCTTGCCACAGGCAGAGAAAAGAACAAGAGCTGATAAGAGGCTCGCCAAAACAAGTAATTTGAAATTGCGATTATTTGCAGGCATAGTGTTTTTTCTTTCTGAAATCTTGAATTTGAAATCAAACATCCTCGGAACATGATTGAATTAGCCAACGTCTCCAAAGTCGTCACCAGTGGATCGGAAAACCTAACCATTTTACATTCTGTCACACTTACGATTCCAAGGGGGCAATTTGTTTCGGTGATTGGGCCGTCAGGGAGCGGCAAGTCTACGATGTTGGGATTAATCGCCGGGTTGGATAATCCGACCACGGGCGACATTTTTCTGGACGGGCAAAACATCACCAAAATGAGCGAAGACCAGTTAGCCGAATTTCGCGGTGCCAAGCTTGGTTTTATTTTTCAGTCATTTCATTTAATTCCATCGCTCACGGCGTATGAGAATATTCTGGTTCCGATGGAAATCATGGGCGTCAGCAACGCCACAAAGCGCGCGCAAAGCCTGCTGGATGAAGTCGGCTTACACGAACGCGGACATCATTACCCGTCACAGCTTTCCGGCGGTGAACAGCAGCGCGTTGCCATCGCCCGCGCCTTCGCCAATGAGCCGCCGATCCTGCTGGCGGATGAGCCAACCGGCAATCTGGACACCAACAACGGATCGCATATTTTCGATTTATTGCTGAAGCTGAATCACGAACGGAAAACCACGCTGGTGCTGGTCACGCACGATCAAATTCTTGCTGACAAAGCAGATCGCAAAATCTCGCTACGCGGTGGACACGTTGCTGAGGATGTACTCAAAGAACTTGCCGTACCACAACCGCAGGGCAATAATTAAGCGGGAGGGACATATGGGATTAGCCGAAGAAGTGGTTGAATACGTCAGCATTGAGGATTACCTGGAAGGGGAAAAAGACAGCCCAGTCAAACACGAATACATTGATGGCGCTGTCTATGCGATGGCGGGTGCAAGTGATCGACACAACCGTCTTTCAATTAATCTTACTAAAGCATTGGACACCCATTTGGAAGACGATCCATGTGATGTCTTCATGGCGCACATGAAAGTATGGGCCAGCACCACTGTCTTTTATTATCCTGACGTAGTTGTCGCCTGTGATGGCCTCAATGCTGATCCTTACTATCGCAAACAACCACGCCTAATTATCGAAGTGACTTCGCCCAGCACCGAAAATATTGATCGCACCGAAAAGCTGCTGGCATATAAGCAGATCAAGAGTCTGAAAGAGTATTTGATCGTGTCGCAGGATACGGTACGAATTGACGTTTATCGTCGAATGCGCGGCGACCGCTGGCAATGGGAAATTCTGACGGATGTGAACGAAGAACTACGGCTTGAATCCGTTGGGTTGACGATTAGCGTCGCAAACATTTATCGTCGCGTGAAATTCCCGAAACGCCCACGACCGCGCGTAATTCCGTTCGAGACACACTGAACAACTATTCAAGGAAAGGAACCCATGCAACGACGTGAATTTCTCACTACTGCTGCCCTGACAACTGCGGCGGCAATGTTACCGCAACCAAGTTTCCCACAAACCAACAATCCGCTCAAAAAAGCCGTGCTGATCAGCATGTTGCCGAAAGACATGAGCTATCTGGATCGCTTCAAACTGGCGATTGATTGCGGCTTTGAAGCGCTGGAAGCACAAACCATCACCGATCAGAAAGAGGCCGAAGCCATCAAAGACGCTTCGGACAAAGCCAAGCTCCGCATCCATTCGGTGATGAATATGGCGCATTGGGCGAACCCGCTTTCGAGCGACGATCCAAACAAAGTTGCCGCCAGCCTGAAAGGAATGGAAACCAGTTTGCGCAACGCGAAGCTGTGGGGCGCAGACACCGTGCTGCTGGTGCCTGCGGTCGTGGACGCGAACACGACAATTCCGCAAGCCTGGCAACGCTCCGTTCCGAATATCAAAAAACTGATTCCGCTGGCAAAAGAATTGAATGTCGTGATCGCCATCGAAGAGGTTTGGAATAAATTTCTGCTCACGCCCTACGAACATGCGCGGTACATTGACGAATTCAAAAGCCCGTGGATCAAGGCATATTTCGATGTCGGCAACATCGTGATGTACGGCTATCCGCAGGAATGGATTCGCGCTCTCGGCAAGCGGATCGTCAAATTCCATTTGAAGGATTTCGATACAAAAACACGCAACTTTGTAGACTTGCGCGATGGCAGCATTGACTGGCCTGCCGTGCGCAAAGCCATTGGCGACATTGGCTACAGCGGCTATCTCACGGTGGAATTGCGCGGCGGCGACAAAGCCTATTTGCAGGAAGTCAGTCGGCGCGTAGATAAGATTTTGGCGGGCGAGTAAACCGATCTCCAACTACGACAAAAGCTTGTGGCAGATGAAAAACTGTCACAGGCTTTTTTCTTTTGCGGGGTAATGCTGCTTACAATCGCAGACGAGGAAAAGGTTATCTATTCAGGAGGAAATATGAATCTTACAAGTACACAAATTCTTCAGTGGACAGCGCGTATTCTGAGCGCCGCCAGCTTGCTGATGCTATCCGCGTTTCTCTTCGGTGAAGATGGATTGCATCCGTCTCGCATTAAAGCTCATGAATGGGTCGGACTGTTTTTCTTTCCGTTTGGCGTGGCCGTGGGGTTAATACTCGGCTGGTGGAATGAAAGGCTCGGCGGCATCGTCGCCATTGCTAGTTTATTGGGGTTTTATCTGATTTACGGCTGGTTGGTACGTGGCAGCATGGCGATGGGTTGGTATTTTGTTTTGTTCGCTTCGCCCGGCTTTTTGTTCCTACTGAGTGCGTTGATGAAAAGCAGTGTAAAAAAGCCGTTGCACAACTGAACAACGGAAACCGAAAAAGACATTTTGCCCATTGCACAATCGCCCGCTGTAGCTTAGTTTGACCATCATCATTTTAGGCAATACACAGTTTTTCCAGCAGAAACCTAATCCGTGAAAATCT
Organism: Acidobacteriota bacterium; assembly: GCA_018268995.1. GTDB lineage: Bacteria > Acidobacteriota > Blastocatellia > RBC074 > RBC074 > JAFDVL01. The sequence goes on from JAFDVL010000050.1 coordinate 52,745, forward strand.
GTGTAAATCTGTGGCGAAATATCACGGTGAAAATCTTAGTACTCGAACCCATTCACGACGATGCGCGCCAATTGCTGACTGAAGCAGGCGAAGTCATCGTTGCTGAGCACATTGACACGGCTTATGTTTGCAAAGCAATTGCCGATGCTGACACAGCGTTGACGCGCGGGCGTGGGCGATTGCCGCGCAAAGTTTTGCAAGCCGGAGCCAAGTTGAAATGCGTGGCGCGCTGTGGGGTTGGCACCGATAACATTGACGTGCAGGCCGCAACGGAACTCGGCATCCCGGTCATTTACGCTCCTGGGTCAACAACAATGGCGGTGGCAGAACACGCGATGATGCTGATGCTGAGCGTGGCGCGACGGGTGACGCGCTTCAATGCCGAAGTCAAAAATAACCACTGGCTGTTTCGCAATGTCAGCGGGATGACGATTGAACTGCGTGGCAAAACGCTCGGCATTCTTGGCCTCGGTGACATCGGAAAACGGATTGCCGAATTAGGCCAGGCTTTTGGCATGAAGGTGTTGTATTGGAGCCGTAATAGTCACGATGGTCGCTTCAAATTTGCTTCGCGCGAAGATGTTTTGCGACAAGCCGACGTACTTTCCATCAGCCTTGCACTCACGCCCGAAACACGTCATTTGCTGGATCGGGAAGCCTTTTCGTTGATAAAGCCAACCGCGATTTTAGTGAACACGGCACGCGGCGAAATCGTGGATGAAACTGCGTTAGTTGAGGCATTACAAACAGGTAAATTGGCAGGCGCGGGGATTGATGTTTTGGAAGATGAAATTCATCCTGACAATCACCCGCTCTGGCAATTCGAGAATGTCATCGTCACGCCGCACGTCGCCGCCATCACGGATGTGACGTATCGTGAAATGTGTATGACAACGGCAGAAGAAGTTGTACGAATTTTACGCGGTGCGACACCTACACCGTGCTTGGTGCGTAACCCGGAAGTTCTATAAATATTCTTCCACGAAGCCACACCAAGGGACACGAAGAGGAGCAGGAGAAATTGAGTCTCAAATTGTGGTGTTCTTTTCTCGCTATTGTTTTCTTCGTGACGCTTCGTGTGGCTTCGTGGAAGAGAAAGTAAGGGGACGATTATGAAATTTTCCATGCATAACTGGATGAGACCGGAACCGATTGAAACGACCCTGGAACGATTGCATCGCTTCGGCTACGACGGCATTGAAATTATGGGCGACCCGGAGCGCTACAACACGGCAGAAGTACGTGGATTGCTCGACAAATACAACCTGGAATGCTGGGGCACGGTCACGATGATGTTTGCCGGACGCGACTTATTGCATCCTGATAAATCCGTCCGCCGCGACACGATTCAATATTGCCGCGATTGCCTGAAGATGGCGCACGAACTGGAAGGCCAAATCTTCTGCATCGTCCCATCCACTGTGGGCAAAGTAAAACCGATGGCATCGGCAAGCGAAGAATGGGTGTGGGCGGTCGAAGGATTGAAAGAAATCACCGAGGTCGCAGGTGAACTCGGCATCCGCTGTGGCATTGAACCGCTCAATCGCTTCGAGACCTACTTCATCAATCGTCATGACCAAGCATTGCTCTTAGCTGAAGAAGTCGGCAATGGCCTTGGCGTTGTGCTGGACGCTTTTCACATCAACATTGAAGAAGTTGACCCGATGGGCGCAATCCGCAACGTCGCCGACAAGTTGGTTGATTTTCACGTCGCCGACAACAACCGCCTGCCCGCCGGCCTCGGCAAATACGATTGGCGCGAAGTCGTCACCACGCTGCAATCCATCAACTATCAGGGAAGATTAACCGCTGAATTCGTCATCCCAATGGATTACACCCCGATTGCACGGGCGAAGGCAAAGAAAGAACACGACCAGCAATACACCGCTGCCGAGTTGAAATTCATCGAAGAACACGGCTCCGGCTTACTCAGCGCTGCGGATTACGACCGTGCGACCGAACAGAATATTAACCATATCCAGAAGTTCTTATAGAGAGTGAGTGAAACGTTGTGGCAGAAGCCCGACTGTGAAGGAGGGCGCATTCCCTCCCTAGCGGAGCTTCCGATTGAAGGCTTGAAAAATGCGCCCTCCTTCACAGTCGGGCTTCCGCTGTTTCACCGATCCAGCATTCGCACGCGTCGTTCATCTACCGACTTGGCAAAGAGGCGTTTGAAGAAGCTGGGTTTGTCGCGCATCAGCAATTTCTTGATGGCGGGCATGGTGCGGCGGGCGGCTTCTTCTCCGGCTTTGATGAGTTCTGGTGCTTTGGATAAATCGTCAGGAGCGAATGCACCGACGCGCGGGCTGACGACAACGTCGGCATCCTGATACAAATACGTCACGGAGCTGCGGCCCATGATTGAAAGCGATTGCGACATGATCGTGAAGATGTTGGTGGGTGGTGCGATGGGGCGGCCTTCAGAGTTTACGTCTACGGCAATGACGATGTCTGCGCCCATCCCGCGTGCGACGGAGGCGGGCAAATGCCCTACGACACCACCATCCACCATCATTCGTCCATTGACCATGACAGGGATGAAGTAGCAAGGAATCGCACAGCTGGCGCGCACAGCTAAGGGAATGTCGCCTTCGGTAAAGACGACCATTTTGCCTGCTTGTAAATCCGTAGCCACGATACCAAGTGGCACGCGCGTATGCTCGAAGCGGCTGACAGGCAACACTTTTTTCAGGAAGGTTTCGGTGCGCTCGCTATTGTAAAAACCTAAACGCGAAACCGTCACGCGACCTAAATCGCTCCAGCTCATCGTGCAGGCAAGCTTCTCAATTTCATCGGGCGACATGCCTGTGGCATAACACGCGCCAGCCAGTGCGCCTGCGCTTGTGCCCGCAATTAAATCAATCGGGATGCCGTTTTTTTCCAGCTCTCGCAGCACGCCAACATGCGCCATTCCACGCGCCACGCCACCACCTAATGCCACGCCAATCACAGGTCTTTTGTCATTGCTTGCCATAGCTTTCTCTTCCCTCCTCTTGCATTTTAGCAGTGATGACAAAATTGTGGGGAACGAAATCTATAATTCATTTTCGTATTCTGCCAACAAAATGCAGATTTGATCGAAGACACCTGTCACATCAGCTCCTGCGCCCGTGTAGTTGTTTCCGAGCAGGCTAAAAATCAGCATCTGGCCTTTCTTCGTGGTCACGTAGCCGGATAAGGCGCGCACGTAACTCAGGCTGCCCGTTTTCGCCTGAACTTTTCCCTCTGCCGCCGTGCCTTTCATTCGGCGTTGCAACGTGCCATCGCCAGCAACAGGCAGCGAATCACGGTACACAGCAAAATGCGGATGTTTTGACATAAACAACAACAACTGCGAAGTTGAACGCGGCGAAATCATATCCTGCCGCGCCAGCCCCGAACCATCGCGCAAACTCAAGCTGGAAACATCCACGCCTGCTTTGGTCAAAAATTGCTTCAGGACTTCAATGCCACGCGATTCAGCAGACTTGGGACGCCCGTAATCATCCAGATCGCGCGGTGCCCCTCGTAATTCGCCCAATTGCCGCAGCATCATTTCCGTGTGCAGATTCTGACTGGGCTTATTGATGACTTTCAGTAGAACGGACATCGGCTGTGATTCAATGCTCGCGATTTCGGTCAATTTTGTTTCATCAAAAGGCGATTGAAGGCGCGCCACAGCATCCATTCGTTGCAGGCGTCCCAGCACGCGAATCTTGCGCCGCGCTAACGCTTCTTTGAGCAAGGTGGCAGCAAAACTCGCTGGATCATACACAGCAATTTCAGTCGAAAAATCCTTTGCGCCGGGCGGGATATTCCCGAAGAATTCGACTTCGTTGCTGTTGAGCGGGCGATTGATACTAATGTGCGTTTTCGCATCTTTGCCATTGCCTGTCGTCGCGTGGTTGATGATTTTGACGTAAGAGGTTATGGGCTGCACGGTGATCACTGGCGACTGGCCTGCGCGCGTTGCGGGCTTTACTGTAAACGTGACTGCATTGTCATTGACCGTCAACGCGCTGACTGATGCACCATAGTAAAATTGTAAATCATCCCATTCCCAACCAGCCCCAAGACCATCGGTTGCAAAGTAACTTTCATCTCCGATCAAATCGCCCTGAATTACCTTGATCCCGCGCGCCTGAATTTGATCCGCCAGCTTTTCAATCGCAGTGATTTTGTCGGCAGCGAGATATTCATCAATCGGATTCGGCTTCCCTTCTGCCGTCAAATCAAACCGTGCGGACAAATTCGGATCGCCGCGCCCATACAAAATCAAATTCCCCTTCATCGTGCCATTGCGGCTGACATTCGCAGCAGCATACACAGAAGTCTTGAACTTGTGGTCTGGCCCAAAGGCATCTAGTGTGGCGGCGGTTGTATAGAGCTTCATATTTGAAGCAGGCATAAACAGCTTATCGGCATCTCGCTCAAAAATTACGCGCCCATCGCTTGTAATAATGCGAACGCCCCACCGCGCAGGCGCAAATTTAGGATGATCCAGCAACGAGGCCAGACGCGATTGCAACTCCGCTTGTGTTTGCGGCTTTGCGATTGGCTGATTGCCAGGTGCTACTGCTTGTGCGAAAGTGGAGAATGGTTGCAGCAGTAAAAAGATAATGAAGACTTGTAGCTTGATTTTGATGTCTGTGGGAACTTTCTGAGAAACTATCATAGTAAGAGTGAAACCCTTTTGAAGTGATTTAACAGCACATTGACATTTACCACCGAGAAGCGAATAATAGCTCGCGCTAAAAAATCTATTCCCTTACTTAATAATAAAAGCTGCGGCAAAGACAATAGGCTGAAGCCCCCCAAATAACTTTTGCGTTTACCTATTGCAAAAAAATGAAAAGCAGCTTGTGTGCAATAGACCACTTGCCCCAACGAGGCAATCGCGACATGGCAGACAACTTCACGGTGCTGGTAGTTGAAGATGATCCCAGCACTCGGAATGTAATCTCTGAAGTCCTGCGGGACGATGGGATTGTTTCTGATTTGGCGGATGGTTATCAGTCTGGCCTGGAAGCCTTTGCTCCTAATAAATATCCTATTGTCATCATAGACAATCAACTAGGTGATGGAATTGGAACGGATCTTTGTCGTCAGCTCAAAGAAATTGACCCGTCAGTAACGCTGTTTCTTTTTGCGGGAGCAAGTGAACAAGTGCGATTGGAGGCCTTATCCTGCGGCGTTTCAGAAGTTCTACAAAAACCTTACGACCTTTCCAAGCTCACATACCTGGTCAAACGCGAGGCCCGGCGAAACGATATACAACCGGGAACGATTGATGGTTAGCTATCACGGTCTGCAACCCGACCCCCAAAAACAAAGGCTGCGAGACTTTCACATCTCGCAGCCTTTGTCCTTTACCAACGGGCGTACAGTCTATTCGCCACGAACATCTAACCGTCCATCTACCAAATCAACCTTGAAGCTATTGAACGCTTTCCAGAGATTTGTGATTGGCAGTTTGACCTGTTCGTCAATCGTGCGTTTGAGGAAACGGGCACCGTAAGCAGGACTAAAGCCCTTCTCCACAACCCAATCCAGCGCAGCATCGGTGATGACTACAATCTTGCCTTGCTGTTCCATCCGCCGTTGCATTGCGCCGAGATAAAGCTGCGCGATTTGCTTAACTTCATCTTCCGTCAAAGGCGAAAAGACGATGATTTCATCAATGCGATTGCGAAACTCCGGCGTGAAGCGGTCTTCCGCAGCCTTCAGCACTTCGCGTTTGACTTCCTCAACTTCGGCCCGCGTCTTTGTACCAAAGCCAAGCGGCTTCATGTACTTCTTGAAATTCTCCGAGCCAAGATTTGAGGTCATAATGATGATCGCATCAGAAAGATAAACTTTCTTGCCGCGCCCATCTGTGATCCAGCCTTCGTCAAAACCTTGCAGAAAGATGTTGAGCAGGAACGGCGAAGCCTTTTCGACTTCATCAAGCAACAGCACGGTGTACGGATTCTCACGGAGTTTCTCCGTCAAGAGTCCACCGCGTTCGCTACCCACAATGCCGCGCGGCATGCCGATCAGTTTTTCAATGCCAACCATGCCGTCCTGATATTCGCTCATGTCAATACGCACCATCTTGTGATCATCGCCAAACATCGCTTCGGCTACGGCTTTGGCGAGTTCAGTTTTGCCAACACCCGTTGGGCCTAAGAACAACAGCACGCCATCTGGCTTGTAGAAGTTCTCTTTGAGTGGCCCTTTGTTAAGGCGCAAGCGTTGTGAAACACCTTTGACGGCATCTTTTTGTCCGATCACACGGCGACCCAGAATTTCTTCCAAGTCTTTAAAGCGATCTGTCGTATCCCGGAAAATCAAATCTTTGGGAATGCGTGACTCTTGTGAAATCACATCAATGATATGTTCCGGCTTGACCTGCATCATGCTTGGTTCATTGATCTCGACCTTCACTGAAGCCGTGTCGAGCCAACCAATCGCCTTGTCTGGCAAATGTAGGCTGCGAATATAACGCGGAGCCATCTCCAGCGCCGTGTCAATCGCAGCATCCGTGATTTTCACTGAGTAATTACGCTCCAAACGCGGACGCAAACCAAAGAGGATTTGACGTGTTTCGCTGAGCGTCGGCTCATCCACTTTGACTAATCGGAAACGCCGCGCCAAGGCTTCGTCTTCGGCAATGTATTCCTTATATTCAGTCAACGTCGTTGCGCCTACAATGCGAATTTCGCCGCGTGCCAGCGCGCCTTTGAACATATTGCCCGCATCCGAAGACGCGCCCATTGCCGAGCCTGCACCAATAATTGTGTGCGCTTCGTCTACAAAGAGGATTAACTCTGGGCGTTCCTTCACTTCTTGAATAATGCCTTGCAACCGCTCTTCAAACATCCCGCGCAGCATTGTACCCGCAACGATGCCTGCCATCTGCAATTGTACGACATGCGCATTGCGTAATCGGGCCGGGACTTTTTCCGGTTCCAGTTCGATCAGACGTGCCAAGCCTTCAACGACCGCAGTTTTGCCGACCCCTGGTTCGCCAACCAGCATCGGCGAATTTGCGCGCTCGCGGTGGCATAGAATTTCAATCATTTGACGAATTTCTTTTTCGCGTCCGATGGTCGGTGGCAATTTATCCTGTCGTGCCAGCTTGTTGAGCGAAGTGCCAAAGTGCTTTAAGTACGGCGGCAATTCGTATTTCTTGCGCAAGGTTTCATCTTGCTCTTCGCGATGCCGCACACGCTGCACGATCTTGTCCACCGCAAACTGTGGATCAATGCCTAAGCGGCGTAGGATTTCTGCCGGGGCTCCAGTTGGGTCAGCAAAAAGCGTTACAAAAAGATCTATCGCGTCAATCGTTTGTCGCCCGTGTTGGCGCGCACGTTTGAGCGAACGATTAAAGAGTTCACGCGTCGGATCAGGAATATACATTTTCTTGCCAACATATTGGCGGCTTTTGGAAAGCTCATGTTCCAGCAACTGCTTGACGGCCTGCGGGTCAGCGCCAATAGATTGCATGGATTCAATAAACAGAGCGTTTTCCACTTCACCAAAGACGGTGAAAATATGTTCCGGCGATAAGAAATTATGTTCTCGTCGCCGTGATTCCTCGATAGCTCGGTAGATAATTTTCTGTCCCGACTCCGAAAATTTATCTGTTAATGGTCCTAAATCCAGCATGTGTCTCCCTATTACAACTTATGGGTTGCTCTTACTCCCCTCCGCCGGGGGCAGAGGATTCAGCCAGTTCACCAATAACGGCGTCTGTCGTAAGCATTAATGCTGCTACTGAAGCGGCATTCTGCAATGCGGTCCTAACCACTTTGGCAGCATCTATGATGCCGGATGCGATCAAATCTTCGACAGCACCGCTGGCAGCATTATAGCCTACGGATTTCTTTTCTGCCCGAATTTTCCCGACGATCAGCGAGCCGTCGCGTCCGGCATTTTCAGCAATGCGTCGTAACGGTTCTTCCATCGCGCGTTTGAGCAGATTCACCCCCGTTTGTTCATCGCCTTCAACTTCAATTGAGTCAAGAGCTTTTGCCGCACGGAGCAGCGCGACGCCACCACCGGGAACGATGCCTTCCTGAGCAGCCGCCCTGGTCGCATTCAGCGCATCTTCTACCCGCATTTTCTTTTCTTTCATTTCGGCTTCGGTCGCAGCGCCGACTTTCACAACTGCGACACCGCCCGTGAGCTTGGCCAGACGTTCCTGCAATTTCTCACGGTCATAATCCGAAGTCGTTTCTTCAATCTGCTTGCGGATCGTGGCAACGCGGCCTTGCAGTTCTTTGGGGCGTCCTGCGCCTTCGACAATTGTCGTATTGTCTTTGTCAATGATGATGCGTTTGGCGCTGCCTAAATCCTGTAGTTGAATGCTGTCGAGTGAAATGCCGAGTTCTTCTGCAATCACCTGCCCGCCGGTCAGAATGGCAATGTCTTCCAACATTGCTTTACGACGATCACCAAATGCAGGAGCTTTGACTGCCGCTACTTTGATGGTGCCACGCAATTTGTTAACAACCAGCGTCGGCAATGCTTCGCCCTCAATATCTTCTGCGATAATGAACAAAGTGCGTCCTTGTTGTGCGACTTGTTGCAAAATCGGCATCAACTCGTGCATTGAGGAAATCTTCTTTTCATTGATCAAAATCAGCGGGTCTTCCAACACGGCTTCCATGCGATCTGTGTTGGTCACGAAATATGGCGAGATAAAGCCACGATCAAACTGCATCCCTTCAACGATCTCAAGCGAGGTTTCGACGGATTTCGCTTCTTCGACAGTGACGACCCCATCTTTGCCGACTTGTTCCATCGCGGCAGCAATCAGGTCGCCAATCGAACGATCTCCATTCGCGGCGACGGTGGCAACATTGGCAAGTTCTGACTGGTCTTTGACCTTTTTGGCGAGTTTAGCAATTTCTGCGACGGCAACTTCAACGCCTTTTTCAATGCCGCGTTTGAGCGCCATCGGATTCGCGCCAGAAGTCACGTTCTTCAGACCATCACGAAAGATGGCTTGAGCCAAAACAGTTGCCGTTGTCGTGCCGTCACCCGCAATGTCATTGGTTTTGGAAGCGACTTCACGCACCATTTGCGCCCCCATGTTTTGGTAGACATCTTTTAGATCAATTTCTTTGGCAACCGTCACACCATCTTTGGTGATCAAGGGAGAGCCGAATTTTTTATCTATGATAACGTTGCGCCCACGCGGGCCTAAAGTCACCCGCACGGCATTTGCTAATACATTGACGCCCTCAAGCATAGATTTCCGGGCTTCTTCCCTAAACTTGATTTCTTTTGCCACTTTTACTCTCTCCTTCAGTTAATTAAATTTGTGATGAATTATTCGGCGCGGCCAACTTTGACGCGGGCCGGTCGCAATAAGCGATCTCCGAATTTATAACCGCGTTGTAACTCGGTCAGCACCTTGTTGTCCTGATCAGGTGGGACGATAGCCAATTCAACGGCATCGTGTACCTCTGGGTTAAAGGTCTCGCCTTCGCTGACAACCGCTTGCAGTCCCATTTTCTTCAATTGAGCCTCGAACATCTCAGCGGTAGCGCGCACGCCGTCGCGCAAAGCCAAAAAGGCGGCCCCGTCAGTCTGGTCGGTCGCCGTATCCGCAGCAGCAATTGCGCGTTGCAGGTTATCAAGCGTGTCCAGCAAACTGGCAACCACATCACCCCGCGCCAGTTCCAGCTTTTGCTCAAAAGTTCGCTGCAATCGTGCGCGTAATTCTTCAGTCTCAAGGCGCAATTGCATCTGAGCGCGCCGAAAACGATCTGCATAATCCTCACTTGCTTTGACCGCTTCGTCGCGACGGGCTTCACTTTCTTTTAGTTTTGTTCGCAATTCTTGCATTTCGCGATCAACCGCTTCAGAGTCGAGCTTCATTTGATCTAAATCAATCTCAAATGCCTCGGAGGACTCAGCCTCGTCGTCATCCCCTGATTCAGATACTGACTCTTCTGAAGCATCGTTCTCTTCGCTGACAAAGCGGCGTTTGTCTGTGACCTTGATTTCCGGCACAGTCGTTTCGCCATCTGTCGAAGTTTCAAAAGATTCGGTTTCTGCTTCACCGCTTGCCGAGGATGATTCTGGTTCATCCGACACAGCGTCAACCAAATTTTCAGATAAAGAATTGCCCATTTCTTCCTGGGCAGTAGCCGTGGATTCACTCTGATTCTTGGAACTCATAGTTCGATAAAATCGCTTTACTAATTTGTGGATTCGTGGGGTCACGTTTTTTCTTCAGTTTGTTGTCAGGCGCCCCAAAGTAAGATCGCTTGGAGTTGTTGCTGGACCTGCCAGACCGGGCAGGCCAATCTAACATTGCCTGCTAGTGAAAGCAAGAATGTATTTTCCACAAACCAAGAGAAAAACAAAGCCCCAAGGGAGCCAAAAAGGGGATAGATACCACGGACTTCCCCTCCCTGTCTCAACCACAAATCTCCTTTTATTTCTTACCCACCAACGCTTGCCCCCTGCTCACTCTGGCCCTCCGGTTTGGTCGTTGAAAACTGCATGTCGCCGCGTTCCAAATCGCCCTTAACCGCTAACGTATCCCCCGCCTTGATTTCACCACTGAGCAGTTTCATCGCCAGCGGATTTTGCAGCAAGCTCTGAATTGCCCGTTTCAAAGGCCGCGCTCCATACACCGGATCGTAGCCTTCGCGTGTCAGCAACTCTTCCGCAGAAGGTTCCAATTTCAAGGTAATCTGCCGATCCTCCAACATCTTCCGCAATGCCTCAAGCTGAATCTTAATGATCTGCTTGATCTCCTCAAGGCCCAATCGCTTGAAGATGATGATGTCGTCCACGCGATTCAAGAATTCAGGCTTGAAGGCATAGCGTAATTGCTCCATCACCGCAGTGCGCATTTGCTTCTCATCATCTTCCAGTTCCTGAATCTCACGCGAGCCAAGATTTGAGGTCATAATGATGACCGTATTCTTGAAATCCACCGTGCGGCCTTTGCCATCTGTCAGTCGCCCATCATCCAGAATTTGCAACAGCACGTTGAAAACATCCTGATGCGCTTTTTCGATTTCGTCGAAAAGCACGACCGAATAAGGCCGACGCCGCACCGCTTCTGTCAAATAACCACCTTCGTCATAGCCAACATAGCCTGGAGGCGCGCCGATCAAACGTGCGACCGAATGCTTCTCCATAAACTCGGACATATCCAAGCGCACCATCGCCCGTTCGTCATCGAAGAGGAACTCGGCCAGCGCCCGCGCCGTTTCAGTCTTACCAACACCTGTCGGGCCTAAGAAGATGAACGAGCCAACAGGCCGTTTCGGGTCTTGCAAGCCCGCACGCGCACGTCGCACTGCATTTGCTACGGCGATCAAAGCATCATTTTGCCCAACTACGCGCACACCAAGCCGATCTTCCATCTTGACGAGCTTCATCATCTCGCCTTCGAGCATCTTCGACACTGGCACGCCTGTCCATTTTGCCACCACTTCCGCGACGTCTTCTTCCGTGACTTCTTCCTTCAACATGCGGCTGGTCTTTTGTAAGTCGGCGAGTTTGGATTGATCTTCGTCCAGTTTCTTTTGCAACTCGACCATTTTGCCGTAGCGGATTTCCGCCACTTTGCCGTAATCGCCAGCCCGCTCGAATTGCTCAGCCTGAACTTTCAGGTCTTCCAACTCGGCCTTGCCTGCGCGCGTATGTTCGATGATTTCCTTTTCGGATTGCCATTTGGCTTTCATCCCGCCGGATTTTTCGCGCAGATCAGCAATTTCTTTTTCCACTTTTGCCAGCCGTTCTTTCGAGATCGCATCTTCTTCGCGCATCAATGCTTGCTTCTCGATTTCGCGCTGGATAATTTCGCGCTCGACTTCATCAATTTCGGTGGGCAACGAATCAATTTCAATGCGCAACTTCGAGGCCGCTTCGTCAATCAAATCAATCGCTTTGTCGGGCAAAAACCGATCCGTGATGTAGCGATTCGAGAGCGTCGCTGCCGCCACAATCGCGGCGTCTTTGATGCGCACGCCGTGATGCGTTTCGTACTTATCTTTCAAGCCACGCAAGATAGCAATTGTGTCTTCGACGTTCGGTTCGCCGACATAAACCTGCTGGAAGCGACGTTCGAGCGCTTTGTCTTTCTCAATATACTTTTGATATTCATTGAGCGTCGTCGCACCCACGCAGCGCAATTCACCACGCGCCAAGGCGGGCTTGAGCATATTCGATGCGTCTACTGCGCCTTCGCTGCCTCCTGCGCCCACGAGCGTGTGCAATTCGTCAATGAAACAAATGATGTGACCTTCGGATTTTTCGACTTCTTTGAGAACGGCTTTCAGGCGTTCTTCAAATTCGCCGCGATATTTCGCGCCTGCCAGCATTTGTCCGATGTCCAATGAAACCAGCTTTTTATTGCGCAACGTTTCCGGCACATCGCCCGACACAATGCGCTGTGCCAGGCCTTCGACAATAGCAGTTTTGCCGACACCAGGTTCGCCGATCAGCACGGGATTGTTCTTTGTGCGACGGGACAGCACTTGCACTACGCGACGCACTTCGTCATCGCGGCCAATCACCGGATCAAGCTTACCTTGCCGGGCTAATTCCGTCAGATCGCGTGAGTATTTCGCCAAAGCCTGATAACTCTCTTCGGCGTTTTGATTCGTAATGCGGGCATCACCGCGCATTTGCTTGACGACCTTTTGCAAGGCATCTTTGCTCACACCATACGAGCGCAGAATGCGACCCGCTTCGCCGGATTTTTCTTCCGCAATGGCAAGCAGCAAATGCTCAGTCGAAATATATTCATCTTTAAAGCTATCGGCTTCTTTTTGCGACTGCGTAAAGATTTGATTCAGGCGAGAGCTGATGTAGCGTTGCGGCGCACCAGAAACCGTAGGGTATTTCTTGATTGCCGCCTCGACTTCATTGCGAATCGCATTTCCGTCCGCACCGATCTTTCCGAACATCGGACGCGTCAGGCCTTCGGGCTGATCCAGCAGTGCGGCTAAAACGTGCTCTGGTTCGACTTGCTGCTGTCCCAGCTTTTCAGCCATCGCAACAGCGGTTTCAATCGCTTCCTGTCCTTTTAATGTGTACTTATCTAATCGCATACAGGTTATACCTCGCAATGAAACTTTAGGCTCTGAGCCTACCGACCCAGAGCCTATGTGTCAATCACCTTCGCCCCTCACAACTCTCGTTACTTTGCTTCCGCAGTTTGTGCTTTGTTTGCATTCGCGTCCGCATTGATTTGTACCTGAATCTGGCGCGGCTTGGTTTCTTCACGACGCGGCAACGTCACGCGCAGCACGCCTTCTTTGAAATCAGCTCCAACATTGTTCACATCCACCGTAGTCGGCAAGGTAAAGGAACGAGTAAAACTGCCGTAGCTGCGTTCCACACGATGATAGTTGCCTTCATCCGTCTTCTTCTCAAACTTGCGCTCGCCTTTGAGCGTCAACACATTGTTTTCAATCGAAAGCTCAAATTCTCCCGGCTTCAGTCCAGGCAAATCTGCCTCCAAAACAATGCCGTGCTGATCTTCGTAAACATCTACGCTCGGATTCCAGCTTCCATTCACCAACCCCTCATCATTGAAAAGTCGTGGGAACCCGGTGCCAAAAGCACGATTCAAATCATTGATCGTTTTAGCAAGTCCACCAAACTCAGAAAATGGATCACGTCTAACTGAAAGTGTCATAGTAATTACCTCCAAACAAATATCAATCAAAGTATTTATTCTCTTCGCCTTCCTAAGCGCAAAGGCATAATAAAACTTGAGTGACTTATTGTCAAGTATTTTTATTAAAAATATTACCTCGTGTAAAGTCTTGGAAATATTGGGGCTAGGCTTCCAGGAATTAGCAAATAAAGCTGATCGGGAGGGCTGATTTAATTGAATTCGCGCTGGTAAACTTCGTACCGAGCCTTCATCTCTGTCATAAACTCGATAAAGGCAGGTGATTTTCTGATGCCATCCAGATACGGGTCGCGCAATAACATCGGATAATTGGGAAACCCTTTTTGTACAGTCACACGGAGCCATTGCAAGGATTCTTCACTTTTGCCGCCGAGCGCGTAGATGCGGGCAATTGCATGAGTAATGTGATGATAGGTAGGATCAATTCTGGCACGTTCAAGAATGCCTGGGATGGAGGCTTCGGCCTCGGCTTGTTTTCCTTGCAGCGCCAACATAATAGCTTTGGCTGAACGGGGAAAAGCGGCTTGCGGGCTTTGCTGATACAGTTTTTCAACCAATGGAACAGCAGCCACATCTCTTTTTTCCAGATGCCAGAAAACCGCATCAATGTCGCGATTTGCCAGGCTCAGATTTGTGGTCAGAGCCTCATCTGGTAAATTATTGATTAAATACTGACGGAAGAAATTGACCTGCACGACTTCGCTTGCCGGCTCCTGTTCCAGCGCCAATTGTAGCTCTTTTATCCAGCGATCAATGCCAAGGTGGGCATAAAGCATCCCAAGCTCAAGATGACCAACGTTCGGATCAAGCTGCTGTGCGCGCAGCAACCCACGAATGGCAGCTTCAGTCTGAAATCCTTCATACTGGCTCCAGAGAATGAAGTGGCGCGCAACATAAATTTCAGCGAGTTGCGGGTCCAGCTTTTCGGCCAATTCCAGTTCCTCTTTGGCACGATCAATCAAACCGGGATTGTCTTCAAGGAAAATCGCGCTGTGGGCGTAGGCGTAGCCTAGCTGGGCATGCGCTAAGGCAAAGTTTGGATCAAGGGCAATCGCTTTTTGAAAAAACTCGATAGCACTATCCGTTTGTTGACGTACGGCAAAGGCATTGCTGCGATCCCCAAAGTAATAGCTGCCTTTCATATAATAATTAAGCGCAGCAGGGTTCGACGTATAACGTCTGGTGAGTTTTCCCTGCTCTGCCGGACTAAGTTCCACCCGCAAATGGGCAGCAACCTGGCGCGCAACCTCATCCTGTAGGCGAAAGATTTCGGTAAACTGTAAGTCAAACTTATCTGCCCACAAGGACACACCATCGCGAACACGCAAGAGGTTTACACTGACACGCAATTGATCGCCTTCGTGCTGCATTACTCCATCCAGCACTACATCTACTTTTTGTTCCCGCCCGACTTGCAACGCATCTATTTCCTGAAGCGCATATTTTCGGACAGCGCTGGTCGGACGCACTTTCAGCCCGTTGATTTGGCTTACTTTGGTGATGACTTCGTTGGCAATCCCCAGACCAAGATATTCATCGTTCGCATCGCGGCTCAGCGATTTCAGCGGCAATACCGCCAGTGATTGAATTTCCGTCGAAGCGTTCTGGCGGCGCGTAAGCCAAAACGCGAAAATCGAAACCGCAACAAGGGCGCTCAGCAATCCCAGGGTGAAAGTGCGCCGCGAAACAGGTCGCGCCAACGATTTGAGTTCGTCAGGCGGTGTAGCCGCCTCTGCCACGGAAGTTCCTTTGATTTTGGCTAAGTCCGCCAAGAGCGCCTGCGCGGATTGGTAGCGTTCTTCACAATTCTTGCGGAGCGATTTTTTAAGGATTTCTTGCCAGCCCTGTAACATCTCCGCCAGCGGCGCAGGCTCCTGTTGCAAAATCGCGCTTATCACTTCTGGCAAGGTATTTCCTTCAAAAGGCCGATGTCCGGCCAGCATTTCATAGATCACGACACCCAGGCTGAAAATATCAGAGCGCGCATCTACTTTTTCGCCCCGTGCCTGTTCGGGCGACATATAAGTCGCTGTGCCCATAACAGTGCCGGGCGTAGTGAGAGAAGGAGAGACAGAGGGAGGGAGAGAAGCGACTGAGGCAGAGGGCGAGAGCATCAGCGTGGGATCGTCTTCGCCTGATTCCTCGTTCTCCCCTTCTCTCGTTCTCCCCTTCTCTCCCTCGCTCTTTCGCTCTGTCAGCTTCGCCAGCCCAAAGTCCAAGACTTTCACAATCCCATCAGGCCGAATCATGATGTTTTCAGGCTTGATGTCCCGGTGAATAATGCCTGCCTGATGGGCAGCCTTCAGCGCGCTGGCGATCTGCGTTGTAATTTCCAGCACAGTTTGCGGAGCCATTGCCTGATTGTTCATGAACTGGCGTAACGTTTGCCCTTCGACCAATTCTGTAGCGATGAAATGCAACCCTTCGACTTCATCAATTTCGTAAACCGTGATGATATTCGGATGATTCAAGGCGGAAGCCGCGCGCGCTTCCTGATCAAATCGTTCGACCAGCATTTTGTTCGCAGTGAATTCTGGCAGCAGCAATTTGAGCGCGATTTTGCGCCCCAGCCGTTGATCAAGCGCCAGATAGACTTCGCCCATCCCCCCTTTGCCCAACAACGAAAGCACTTGAAAATGGCTGATTTGTCGTCCGGTTAGCGGTAATTCTTTTGTCAGTTCTCTGGCTAAAACGTCGAGCGCAGGCTTTTCAATAAAGGTTTCGGCCTGCTCTTTGTAGGCAAGTAACGATTCAATTTCTTTCCGTAATTCGTCATCCCCAACGCAGGCCTGATCAAGAAATGCAGCACGTTGCGACGGTGGCAACTGCAACATCGCATGACAGATTTCGTTGATGTGTTTGTGGCGTTCAGGGGTAATCACACAATTATGCGCTCAGCTCTCGCAGCAGCCAGAGTTTGGCTAAGCTCCAATCTCGTTTGATCGTTCCCAGGGAAACTTTCAGCACTTCGGCAATCTCTTCCAGACTCATTCCGCCGAAGAAACGCAGCTCAACCACTTTTCCCTGTCGTTCATCCAGCGCCATCAATTTATTCAAGGCTTCATCTATTGCCACAACATCCACAGATTGCTCTTGCGGCAATGGTTCTGCGTCAGACAAAGAAACCTGCACCGCATCGCCGCCACGTTTCTGGTAAGCACGCGAGCGGGCAAAATCCACCAGGATATGACGCATCAATTGCGCGGCGACGCCAAAGAAATGCGCGCGGTTTTGCCAATGCAGGTGCTGACAATCCACTAATCGTAAATAAGCTTCATTGACGAGCGCTGTGGTTTGCAGAATATGCCCGGCGCGCTCTTCGTGCATGTAATGTGAGGCCAGCCGATGAAGTTCGGCGTACACCAGCGGAATGAGTTGATCAAGAGCAGCCTGATCGCCCTGGCTCCAGGCTTTCAGCAAACCAGTGACTTTGTGAGTTTCCGGGGACTCCATTTTCACTCCTAATATTGCTGATTCGTAATGCTGCATTGCGAATGTAGCACACCTGATTTGAACCATCTAGCAAGCCATCAGAAAAATTTGCCCGGACGTTAGCCGATTCATTCCCGTTTCTCGCCTTCCTAAGCAGAAGGAGGAAATATGAAGACAAAAATCATTTCGTTACTATTTAGCGTGTTAGCCATTGTGGCGCTTCCGGTAGTGAGTTACGGACAGGAAACAGCCACAGCGGAAGAGAGCAAACAGGAAAACAACGCCAGATCGCAACCGCCCAAGACATGTTCCGTCCGAACATTGAAAGGGGCGTACGGGTTCCTGATCAAGGGAGCGATCCTGAACCTGCCCGGACTGCCTTCAGGGCCAACCGCAACGATTGGGATCATCACGTATGATGGCACGGGAAATCTTACCAGCACGAATACGTCCAGCTTCAACGGCTTCGTCCTGACGCAGGAAATGACAGGAACGTACACGGTCAACAGCGATTGTACTGGCACCGTGCAATCCGGTCCGACAACAGCGGACATCGTGATTACAAATAACGGGCGAGAGGTGCGTTCGATTGGCACGTATCCTGCGGGTGTTGCTTTTCCTCCTGGCGCTGGCTGGATCATCGAAGCAATCGGGAAGAAAATTGCGCCCGAACCGCGCGATAACACTTGGCGCGAACACTTCCGCGCCGCAAACTTTACTTGCAACCCGCAAAACGTTGCGGGCGAATACGCAGTCAAAGCGGCGGGCACCGTGTTGAATGCGCTTCCGTTGCCTGCGGGGCCAGCGCTAGGACTTAGCAAAATCATCCTCAACGAAGCTGGACAGTCTGCGGTGAAAGGCACGTTCAACTTCAACGGAACAATTGTGCCTGTGGTTGATACTGCAACCGGAACCGACCTCAAACCCGATTGCACGTCAACGGCCAAACAAACCGCGAATGGTGCCATCCAGAAAATCGTGTTCGTGAATGGAGGAACAGAATTTTTCTTCCTCCAACTCCCGCCAGAGGGGACACCGAATATCCCAGGTGTCGGAGCCGTGTTTTATGGAGAAGGAAAGCGGATTCGAGAAGCGGAAAAAATTGGAGTTCGCTGGTAGGGGGAAATACGCCGATAGAGATAACGCGATTCAGGAACGAAGCTGATGCAGGTTACGGAATTTAGCGCAGTAATCTATCGGCGTATTTTATCTGATTACTTCACGCCCACTTGTGCGCTGCCAACATTCGCATTGGCATCAAACACACGGAGCGCGATCACATGCGGCTTACGATCTGGCAACGTCACAGCCACGTTGAAATCTTCGCGGCGTGAATCAGCAATGCCATCTGAGGGAAAAACAGGTTTCCACTCGCCACCATCCACTTGATATTCAGCACGACGGATGAACGAAGTTTTGTCTTCGGACTGGAATAAAACTTCGACGTTGTTGCCGGAAAGCCTTGGCGCGCCCGCCGTCACCGCCGGAGCCGTATTATCAATCTCAATCGGCTCTGTTTCCTGATCGTCGGTCAACGCCATTGCGCCCGGATTGGAAGGCGCATCGCTTGCGACGACCTTGAAAACATAGCGTCCATCGGGCAAACCGTTCGCATCCACAGTGTAATAATTTTCGGTGATTCCGGTTTTGAGGGGGAAGTAATCAGTGCTGTTGGCGGAGCGATAGTACACCGCATATTCCAGCTTATCGCCGTTGCGGTCTTCGCCCGTCCATTGCAAGGAAATCGCGCCTTTTTGATAAAACTTGCGCGGCGGCAAATTCGTGCTCAAGCCAAACAAGGAAGGATCGAGTGCCGCCTGCTCAATTCCCGGATCAGGAGGTTGTTGCGGCAACGGTTGCATTGCTACGCCTGCGGGTTGCAGCGCAAGCGAGCTAATGTTCGGAGCAAGGTTACGCGGCAAATACGAAACCGTGACTTCGCGCAACTTGGTATTTGCGCCCTTCAACGTCGCTCGCCATTGCAAATAACGCGCACGCGGGCTGGCAATTGCGCCACCGTCTGCGCTTTTAATTCCTGCCGACCAATCGCTCCAGGTGGAATCCGGGTTCGCTGTATTGCCGCTGCGTGTTTGCAACTCAATGTCGCCTTCGCCAATAAAAGAAGCGCGCCCCCAGGTCGCCACGGTGCTGGCATCGCGGACGGACGATGTATACGACCCGGTCGCAACCGTGTTATTGCCAAGCTTGAAGAGCTTCCCAAGATTTGACGAAGCAGCATACAACTGCCCCGAAGCCAGTTTGATAAAGCGAACTGTTTGGGCTTCGTTCGATTGAACCTGCAAGGAAGGTTTGCCGCCCAGCATTGCGCTGTAAATCCGGCCTTTTTGCCCCGTACCAATCAAGGCGCGACCGTTGTCCTCGACCGCTACGGTAAACGCCGTGATGTCCGTTGAACTCCATACCACATCCGTCACGCCATTCGCGTCAATCCGATAAAGCGCACTCTTGGCTTGTGAGCCAGAGCTTGACGTAGTTGAGCTGGACGAAGAAGAAGGTTCGATAATTTGCACATCGCTGATCGTGACCGTCACGCCTTCGTCCGCACTGATTACGGTCGGGGTGCTGGGCAAAGAGCTTGTGGTAGAAGCATTGCTGGCCCCGCTCCCGGCAGATTCAGAAAGCGCCAAGGCGTAAATCGCGCCATCCCGTCCAACCACAATTTCGCGCACTTCTTTTTGCGACGAATCAAACAGCGTGAAGGCTTTGCCATCCGGCGTGACGCGCAGCACCAGCCCGCCGGGATCAGTGCCCGCAATAATGTTGCCGCTCGCGTCCACTTTCAGCGCCGTGATATTGCTCTGCGTTGTTGTGATCAGTGCAGCCCCTTTGCCATCCGGCGTGACACGGTAAATCGTGCCTTTATCGCCCGTGCCGACCAACAATCGGCCTTGTCCATCAAAGGTCAATGCCCAAATGTATTTGGTCTTCGGCTCAAAAAAGACGGTCGCTTCGCCGCGCGGAGTGATCTTGTACACTTTGCCATCCGGCGCGGTGCCCGCATAAACATTGCCGCTCGCATCTACGGCCAATGCCATCACATCCAGTTCACTGGTTTTGTAAAGCAGTGATCCCCTGCCCGCTGCATCCACCTTGAAGACGCGTCCTTCGTGCCCTGTGCCCAAATAAACATTCCCCGCATTGTCGGCCACTGCCGCCCATACATATGCTTGCTTGGTGTCGTAGACTTCCGTGAACGCAGGCGCAAGTGTCAACGCGCCGTTGTCAGCAATTGAAACACTGTTCGCATCGCCTTTTTCAATGTCCGCACGCGTGCTGACGCGCCAGAAAACCGGGCCGCCAGCGAAGGATGTAATTATGAAGAGGGAAAGTAGAAAGAAGGCAAAGAGGGATTTGATTGTTTTGTGCATTATCGTGTTGATTATTCTTTCGTGGACATAAGACAAAAAATACGCGAAGAACAAAATGACAGGAGCATCTATGACCTGAATCTAAACTGCGCGCTGCATCTTTGAGCGCGAAATTCAGGCCCTGGACGCTCCTCTGTTACGTGACATTCTATTTTTCTACCACATTTACCGTCAGCGATTTCGAGCCAGATAAAACAAACTCAGCGGGCGCTAATTCTTTTTCAAATACGGTTACCGAGCGCGTCAACGCATATCCACCAGACGTACGATCAGAACCGAGCGTCGCCAAAATTGACGGTGGCAGATTCGGCATTTCTTCGTTATTGATCACCGCGCCGTTGTCAGAGCGAGACAAGCGAACATACAAACGGTCTGCCTTGCGAATGCGATTCATTTCGCGCACGAGTTGCCCAATCGTCTTAGGCGTAAAGCCCGCACGGCCTTCGGAAGCCTGGATAGCAGAACCATCGCCGACCATCAATTGCAACTGACCTAACGGCGCATCCGCCGGAATCTGGACTTCGAGGCGCTCGACGTATTCGCCGCCACCTTCTGTACGAGCAAAGGCGTGCAACATCAGCTTGTCGCCGCGTTTGACTTCAGTGCGATCCACCCACAGTTTTTCCAGCTTGCCAGCACTGCGCACGTCGCGCGAAGCGATGTCCAGCGTGATCTTTTCGATGCGCAAATCTTTAAAGCCGCTGTTGACGATGGCGTTAATCGGCTGCGTCGCAGCAAACGTCAGCGCCATTGCAGCGTTGGCCGATGAAACTCGATTTTCCAATTTGATTTCCGGCTGATCTTTAATCTTGATGCGCGATTGCAATTGCAAGGTCGCATCGCCAAGCTGTCGTTCGCTGCCCGTGATGGTCGAAAGCGTGGTGATTTGCATCAGCAGCGGAGTAAGGAAACGATCATTGACGATTTCAAATTGATAATTCTTGGTTTCGCCGCGACTGGTTTTCAGATTAATTTCCACCGGAATCATATTGGGCGCAACGCCGAGTTCGCCAAAGATGCCGGTTGAACGGTCGCCGCGCATGGTTCCCACCATCGCAGTCGGCTTAGCTAATTTGAAGGAGTTCGCAACACTCGGAATCACCGTCACAACTTCACCTTCATTCATCGGCCATTCGGTAACCCCAACTGACAAGAACGGATGCCCAAACGCGTAAACCTTATTGCCATCCCGATGCGTGACCGTGCCTGCCGCCGCCAGCGAAAAGTCCCCGCGCACCAGCGGCACAACAATCGTTGAGCCAGGTTTGAGCGTCTTGTCATTAGCCTTGCTCAGCTCAGTAATCGGCACAGCACCAGCCGCTCCGGCGACGGGCAACAATCCAAACGTTTGAAACTGGGGGGCGAATCGCTCAATGATGTCAGGCGCGACGCCCGTGATTGCCAGCGGCGTAGCTATCGGTTTCAGCACTGGCCCGCTCACGCCTGAAACATTGGTTGTGGCGGACTTTGGCGGATTGACGAAATCACCAAACTCGCGCGATTTTTCATTGAAGGAAATTTCGGAAAAGGAAATCGAACGCGGCTGATCAGTGGATTTGGCTTCGCCTGCCTTTTGATCAAAGATGCTCACCATATCCTGAATCGGCGTCACGCCGCCAATTGCTTCCTTGGAGAATTGATAAGCAAAGGCAATCGCCCCGACAAGCTTGCCGTTGATATAAACCGGACTGCCGCTCATTCCCGCAAAAACACCTGTGCGATCTGTATCCGGCCCCATCAGTTTGACGATGATGGCGTTTTGCTTGGGACTATTAAATCCTTCCAGGACGCCCAACACTTCCAGTTCAAAAGGCTTTGGCTCGTTGCCCTCAAAGACCGTGTAAGCAGTCGCGCGCATTCCCTTGCGAACCTCCGAAAGCGGGAAGAATTCGGTCGCTGATGCCGTTTGTGCAGCAGCATTTTGGGATGTCTTTTTGGGGGCTTGGGCCAAACCGGTCAGGCTCAGTCCCGTTAGCAGGAGCAAAGAAATCAGGCGTTTCATATTCACGTTATTACCTCTTGGCCGAAAGTTGCTATGATTCAGATGAAAAGATCAGAACCACAGGCAATATACCATATCCTGTCACGGAGTTCAGAGAATGAACGCAATAATTCAAGCTGGTGGGCGGAGTTCTCGCATGGGCCAGGATAAATCCTGGCTCCTGCTGGACGGTCGCCCGATGATCGAACACGTCTTAGCAGCGGCGCGAACCGTAGCCGAACGATTGGCTGTTATCATCCATCCAATAAACCTACATCTTGAGCTGTATCAAGATTTGGCCGTGCGTTGGAACGCCGAAGTGCTTTTCGATGAACATGATTATCGCGGGCCATTGGGCGGAATCGAGACCGCGTTACGACAGTGCAACGAAAATGAAGCCGCGTTGATTTTGGCCTGTGATTTACCGTTTCTTTCGGCGGAATTCTTGCAGTTGTTAAGGCAAATTCATCAGACTGAAACATGCGAACTCACGGTTCCCTTGGATGAAGCAGGCCGCCCGCAAATGCTCGCCGCGATTTATGCGGCAAGTTGCCTTCAGCCAGTTCAGGCAATGCTCGCAGCAGATGAATTGAAAGCGCGATTGCTACAGGAGCGGGTTTCTACCAGGTGTGTGGACTTTGCTGAGTATGCACACCTCCGCAACGCGGATTGTTTGCTGCTGAATGTGAATACGCCGGACGATTATCAAAAGATGAGAGGCTAAATATAGGGTTTGAGAAAAAGGATGTCTGTTGCTGGGGTAGGGGCGGATGTGGAACAGAGAGCCTGTGTCCTTAACTTTACAAGGTCGTGCCTATCAGGTTGGAAACAATCTTGATAGACACGACGCACGTGTAACCCTGTTCAGAGGCGTTTTGTCTAAATTTAAGTTCTTCTTGTTTTGGCTCTACGCTGTCTGATGCGCAGCGCCACACCTGTCAGGCCTGTTCCTAATAACAATAGTGTAGCGGGTTCAGGCACTGGCGCAGTTAGCCCTGGCGCGGAGATGGTGAGCGTATCTGTGGACGTGTACACATTCGTAAAAAGATTCACGTGGGTAAAATCTGTGCCAGTGCCGGTCGCACCTGCGAAAATTCCTGTGCCGCCCGTGATAAGGTAGCTGATGCTGGCCGTTGCATTGCCTTGTGCATCCGGTGGCGCAAACGCATTGGTAAAGGTCCCGAAGAATTTGTCTCCGTTGGCAAGCATAAAGGTGAAGGTTCCGGTTCCCGGCAGCGTGCCGTTGGCATTCGGTTTGGTAGGGTCTACGAGGCCAAGACCTTCAAACGAGAAATTGCCGAAAATGCTGGAGCCACTGCCATTCGCGTTGAAAGCAATAATTGGCGGCGGTGCATTCGGATCAACGATTGACAAGCCTGCGTGCGTAACGCTGAACGTGATGGAGTCAGCTTTGACCGTGGTGGTCAGCCCAAATCCAAACACTATGAGTCCAAGGCAAATGAACCAGAGCGGGTGAGAGTTGTGCATAAAGTTTCCTTTCGAGTAAAAACAGTCTGGCTGCCGGAGTCAAGACTGCAAATAGTTGAAGCCCTGTGAAAATAATCCTTCGCCAGATTTCTACGGCAAATAAGCTTTCTGCTTTGCGCCGTTGCTGATAAGCAACGCCCCGTAAATATTTCTTCCGGTATGCGCATCGGTGCGGCCAAGGTATTGCTGAAAGGACGCTGCCCTCTTACTATGCTCTGCATCATCTTGCTGCTTCCAACTGGAGTTATTTTCACTTTGCGGCGATTGCAGAAGTAACTCCAAGTGGGCCGCAATGTCTTGAAAAAGACTGGAAATCTTTTTGAAAAAAACTTGGCAGATGCTTATGAGCCAGCAACCAACGCTCTGCTATGAATTTGGCCCTTTTCGATTAGACACGGCGCAGCGCATCTTGTTGCGTGACGGTCAGCACATCTCACTTACACCCAAAGCCTACGAAACCTTATTCGCGCTCGTCGAAAACAGCGGTCGTATCATGGACAAGGAATATTTGCTCAATCGAGTTTGGCCCGACACGTTTATTGAAGAGATGACGCTGGCGAAAAATATCTCCACGCTGCGTAAGGTGCTCGCCGAAGGCAATGGAATACGGGAATATATTGAGACTATTCCGAAGCGCGGCTATCGCTTTGCGGCAGAAGTGAAGGCGGTTGAAAATGAAAGCGCCACACTAATCAGGGAGGAGCAGACTTTCCTGCAAAATGGTGGTGAAGAGGAAAATCTGGCGCTTCGTTCCGTACGGCTGTTGCCCGCCGCAGGAACTGTTCAGGCAAACAATGGGCAGTACCATCGAAGTATTCCGACTGAAAAGTCTGGGGAGAACGCGAATGGGTTGCTCCACCCTAAGCGAGCCTTCGTTCTTGGTGGTACAGTGGTGATTCTCGTTATCATTGGAATTATTTTCGGGAGTCGCCAACGCCAAAATCAATCGAATAATTTGTCAACACAGACGCCGCCGCAAACGGTAAAGCTGCATCCTCTTACTAACTCCGGCAACATCACAACCGCTGCGATTTCACCCGATGGCAAATATGTGGCGTATGCACGACTGGACAGCGGACAACAGAGCTTGTGGTTGCGACAGACGGCAATCGCTAGTCACGTGCAAATTGCGCCACCAGTTCAAGCGAGCTACAGCGGGTTGACCTTCACGCCGGATGGCAACTATCTCTACTACGTCAAAGACGCTGCACTCTATCAGATGCCCGTGCTCGGAGGCACAACAAAAAAGCTGATTGCCAAGGTCGCCGGAGCGGTGACCTTTTCCCCCAATGGTCAGCAATTAGCATTTGTCCGCGACGATCAAAACCAGGGCGAGACAGCAATTATCAAAGTGAATACCGATGGCAGCGGAGAACAAAAACTCGCCCAGCGTCAGCGACCTTCCTTGATTTTCGGAAGTGCCGCCTGGACTCCCGATGGAGGGAGCATTACGTTTAGCGCCACGAATGCTGATGCCAGTGGCGGACAGGTCAGTTTGTTTTCTGTGCGGATAGCAGATGGAACAGAAACCGAGCTGACGTCGCAGCGCTGGCGGCATATTCCCAGCCTGGCCTGGCTCGCTGACGCCAGCGGACTGATACTGACTGCACGGGATCGAGACTCCGCGGCTGGCTCGCCGTATCAGGTCTGGCATCTCGCTTATCCCAGCGGCGAAGCACGCAGAATTACGAACGATCTTCAGGGGTATCGTAGCCTCAGTCTGACTGCTGATGCGCAGACGCTCATTACCGTGCAGGAAAATAGATTGATTAACCTTTGGACAACCACGCCAGAAGACCCGGCACGCGCTCAGCAAATCGTGGCGAAGATTGGGCCTGACCATGAGCCACACAACATTGGTTGGACGTCAGATGGCAAGATTGTCTATACGTCATCGGCGAACGGCAATGAAGATATTTGGCTGACAGAATCTGATGGAAGTAACCTGAAACAGATTACAATGGCACCTCATTCCGACGACAATCCCGCGGCTTCACCGGATGGGCGTTATATTGTTTTTAGATCGCAGGATCATCGCTCTGGCGCTTCTGCTATTTGGAGAATGGATTCTGACGGAGGAAATCTGAAACAACTGATTGGAGGGAACTGGCCGGATTGTTCGTCCGATGGACAATGGGTTTTTTATACAACCAATCAGTCGGGGATTTCTACCGTATGGAAAATAGCGATGGAAGGTGGCACGCCGATCCAACTAACAACCAAACATTCGGTTCGCCCAGCCGTTTCGCCCGATGGAAAAATGTTTGCCTGTCTTTACAAAAAAGACCTTGGAGACGGGCCAGCGGTTTTGGCGATTATCCCAGCTGAGGGCGGAGAACCAATTCAGTATTTCGAGCACATCCTCACACCCGTACGCTGGACTCCTGACGGGCGTGCAGTGACTTACATTGACACTCGTGAAGGTGTTTCAAATCTCTGGAGCCAGCCACTCGCAGGCGGCCCGCTTCGGCCATTGACCAGCTTTCAGTCCGAGACCATTTTCAGCTTTGCGTGGTCACGCGATGGCAACCGACTTGCGCTAGTTCGCGGTCTCGTGAGCAAAGACATCGTCCTTATCAGCAACTTCAGATAGCCCAACTAACTGATCCAGCAACCTGCTGCGAACGGGCAGGGGAGCACATCAAAGGCCACCGCACTCCGTTCGCAGCAAAGACGTCTTACACCAGCGCAATATCAAATTGCTCTTGATGAATTGCCGGATCGCTCTTGATCGTGACGACGCCGTTGAAATGGGATTCGATGTCCACAAAGATGTCGCGTTCGGTGGTGCGTAAGGCTTTGGCAACTTCAGGATTCACACGCAAAATCACTTCGCTTTGATGATCCTGATGTTTGGCCACGCGACGTGCTTCGGCCAGCAATTCATAGCATACGGTCTGCGCACTCTTCACCATCCCGCCACCGCCGCAATAGCTGCATGGCGTGCAAAGTGTGCGTTCCAGCGATTGCTTGACGCGTTTGCGGGTGATTGCCACTAAGCCGAAATCATTGAACTGGAGAATCTTTGAGGGCGATTTGTCATGCCGCAATTCGATTTCCAGGGCTTGCATCACGCGCTGGCGGTTGCGACGCTCTTCCATGTCAATGAAGTCGAGAATGATGATGCCGCCCAGATCACGCAGCCGAATCTGGCGCGCGATTTCTTTCGCAGCTTCCAGATTGGTTTTGACGATGGTGTCTTCCAGACGATTTGAACGTCCGACGAATTTGCCAGTGTTCACGTCAATGGCAACCAACGCTTCCGTTTGATTGATGACGATGTATCCGCCGGATTTCAACCACACGCGGGGTTTGACGGCCTTGTCCACTTCGGATTGCACGCCATACTCATCAAGAATCGGATTCTCTTTGGTGTACAGTTTGACGCGATGGATCAGCTTCGGCGCAAAGCGGTTGACGAAATCAACGATGCGCTCGTATTCAAATTCATTGTCCACGCGAATCGCCGTGAAATCGGATGAAAGCTGGTCGCGCAGGATGCGTTGCACCAAATCCAAATCACGATGCACAACCGAAGGGGCCTTAGAGCGATCCGAACGGCGGCGCATCTCTGTCCAGGTACGTCCCAGATATTGCACGTCATCGCGCAATTCTTCCGTCGTACGTTGCGCGGCGGCAGTGCGCACGATGAAGCCGCCAGGAATGTTGTTTTCCGCGCGCAATTGATTGAGCGTGCGTTTGAGGCGCTGCCGTTCTTCGTCCGTGCCGATTTTACGCGACACACCAATGTGATCTACGGTTGGCATATAAACCACATAACGTCCCGGCAAAACGATGTGCGAAGTGATGCGCGCGCCTTTTTGGCCGATTGGTTCTTTGGCAATCTGAACTAATACTTCCTGGCCTTCGCGCAGCAAATCAGAAATCACCGGACGCCCCGGACGCATAGACATTGCACTTCCACCCGGTGCTGAGAGCGAAGGCGTCAGGGGTTCCGGTGAGGCTTCTTCTTCTGTTTCTGCACCTTTTTCCTCGCCGCCCCCCTCTGGAGCAGTACTGTCATTTGGGCCAGGGCGGCGGCGGCGACCACGCCCGCCGCGTCGCGTGGCAAATTCAGCCCGCGATTTCTTCTCGCGAATTTCAGCGCTGCCTTCTGGGAGTAAGGCCACGGCCTCTTCCCCTTCAGGCGCAACCAAAGCTTGTGATTCTTCTGAAGACTCACTCGCTAAGACAGGTTCCTCAGCGGAGGGAATAGGCGGCTCGACAATGACTTCAATTCGTTCTTCGCCTTGGTCAATCACGCCTTCATCATCGCTAATGCGCTCAAAGCTATCATCACTTTGTAGCGCCAGCGATCCAACGTGAACTTCCGGCGTGGGATCAACGGTCAGTTTCACCATCACCAACTCTTCCGGCTGAACAAGAATTCTATCCGCGCGTGCAGGTGCCAGATCGTCATCGCTGACCCGTTCCATCGGCTCTCCTGGCTCGGATAATGGTGTTGGCTCAAACGTCTGGGGAACCACTGCCACAGTCGCGGCGGCGGCGGTTTCAGCATCAGCGACAGGTTCTTCAGCTGCGACTGCTGTCACCGACTCTTCCGCCTCAACAACAGGTGCGTCGCCGCGGCTTCGCTTGGTTCGTGGGCGGCGGCGGCGGCGGCCTGTGGGTTCGTCCTGAATGTCAACGGCTTCGGGTTCTTCTACGGCGGCAGCCACAACTTCTTCCACAGCTTCCGCAGTCGGAACTTCCTCTTCTTTTACTTCTTCCGGCGCTACATAATGTAAGCGACTCCGCCGCCGATCACGGGCGCTCACGGGTTCGGGTTCCGCGTCTGACACGGCTTCCAATTCAGCGACCGCTTCAGGTTCGTACTCTGGCTCGCGTTCGATGACGGGTTCCTCGCTAATTTCCTCGATGTGGCTTAAAGCCTCCAGCGTGGCTTCGTCGTCCTGATCGTCAGTTTCAGAAGGCTCGGCAACCACCGGAACAACGGTCAAGGGGGCACGTTGCGTACGGGTTTTATCTATCCGTTCAGGACGCTCCGGGCGTTCGGGGCGCTCAGAACGTTCGGGACGAGCAGGGCGGCGATCCTCTCGGCGATCTTCCTGAAATGCGCCTTCAAATTCTTCGTCATCTATAAAATCGGAAACATATAGAAAGGCATCACGTTCCAGCCCGATGTCCACGAAAGCAGATTGCATGCCGGGCAAAACCTTCATCACTTTGCCCTTGTAAATATTGCCAACGATGCCCTGATTCTCGTCCCCGCGTTCAACATAAAATTCGGTAACGACATCGTCTTCGATAATGGCAATTTTCTTTTCTCGCCCATTCAGGCTAACAATCAATTCTTTGCTCATCTAGTTCTCCTCGAGAGCGATAGTCAGCGAGCGGGTGTCCAAGACAAAGTGTGACTTTGTGACCTGATCATCAACCACTTCAACTAAACTATCTGTCAAATTCAAAGCTCCGCTCGTAAGCGGAGGCAAAATCCAATAAAAAAGCCTACCGCACAGCAACGGTTGTTTTCGGGGAGCGCCTGAGGCGCGCGGACAACACAACAACCTGCTCACTAGGCAGTAAGCCAATAGAATTACTATTTTTTTTGCGAGACCAATAAGAGAAGATTCGGTCAGTTCTCACTTGGCGGGTTAAGCGGTAACGCCTGCTCAAATCCAAGCCAAAGTGATAATGCCCCTCTCTCTCGCTCATTGGTTGAACGAAAGTAGCGTTCGCCCTCACGCCAGATAACAAATCAGCGCGAGGCCACGCCCATGAGGTTTTCATTGAGGAACCTGTTCTCGTGAACTGAAGCTAGAACCAAGTGAGAAGAGCAAGACAACCAGCCATCCTCCACAACTATTCAGGCTACAGTTCAGCGGCAAGCAATGGATGAGAGGACTCACAACATTGCTCACAAAGAAACGCTCGCTTGAACGTTTCGGTTAATTTCTTCTTCATCATTCAGCCAGTTAATTAACAAACCGGCGCAAGCGCACGCTCAGGCACAGCCCTAGAGCAAAGAGCGTCGCCAAAATAGAAGTCCCGCCGTGACTCATCAGCGGCAAGGGGATGCCCATAATCGGCAAAAGCCCAAGCACCATCCCAACACTGATGGCAACGTGATACAGCAACAGGCCTGTATATCCTGCGGCCAGCAAGGTTCCCTCGCGGTCGCGCGACTGCTGCGCGGTTTGTACCAACCGCCAAATGATGACTAAGTAAGCGCCAAGGGCGAGGCTGCAACCGAGAAACCCGGTTTCCTCACCCGCAATTGTGAAAATAAAATCGGAATGCACTTCCGGCACGAACCCGAGTGGCCCTTGTGTGCCGCTGCCAATCCCTTTGCCATAAGGCCCCCCGGAGCCGATGGCAATGTAAGATTGCTCATTCTGATAGCGATACCGCTTGGCCGCCAGTTCCGGCCAATAGACCGCTTTAATGCGTTCTGCCTTATAGCTGGTGCTATTTTTAATAGACGGGATCGCCAAATAACCCGCTAAAATAACAACGGCGAATCCAGCTAAAATCCAACTCCAGCGTAAGCCGCAAACAAAAAGCAACACGACAAAGAACGAAATATAACTGAGCGTGCTTCCGGTATCCCCTTCCAGATAAACCAACACTGTTGGCACGATCCAGATTAAGCCCGCTGTAAAAATCGTCTTGAGGCGTAAAGGACGTTCGCGGACATCTGAAAAAAACCGCACGAGCATCATCAAGGTAAAAATCTTGGCCAATTCGGAAGGTTGCATCCCACCCAGTGGACCGAGTTTGAGCCAATTTTTATTGCCATTGATGGTCTCGCCAAACAACAACACCAGAATCAGAAGAAAGATGCCGAGCCCATACAAATACGGCGCAAGACCGAAGATGCGATTGTAATCCATCTTCGTCACAATGAACATGACGATCAGCCCCAGCACCATTGCCACGATTTGCTTGCGCCAAAGAGAGGAATCGTTGGGTTTCGCGCTATGGATTTGCACAATCCCGAAGGCCATCAACCCTATGATTAATAGGAATGAAAGCCAATCAAAGTCTCGAATAAATCTCGGATTCGGTGCAAGCATAGCTTTGGTGAAACTATTAGCGGCTAGTCAATCTGCCTAGCAGTTTCTATGGGGTCTTAATCAATTGCGCCTGTGCGTCAACGGGCAGGCCGGTCTTCCTTCGATAGTAAATGTCGTAAATCGCTTTGGCGCGGGGAGCTGATTGTTTGCCCCCAAAACCAGCATTTTCAGTCAACACTACGCCACAAATTTCTGGCTTATCTCTGGGGGCAAAACTAATAAACCAGGCGTGGTCTTTATTCTTTGAGCCAGCGCGTTCGTTGGATGCCACCTGCGCCGTACCCGTTTTTCCGCACACATCAAATCCTTCGATGCGCGATCCCGCGCCCGTACCGCCACCAACGTTAACCGCTCCAAACATTCCGCGCTTCACAATGTCGTGGATTTCCGGCGACATCGGAACAGTAAAAAAGCCCTTTTCTTCGTAGCGAAGTTCCGGCTGGGGAACGTCATTACGATCCGTTCCCGCGACCGCTTTGAGAAGCAAATGCGGGGTATGCATTTTACCGCCATTGGCCAAGCCAGCCACGTAACGCATCAACTGCACAGGCGTGGATTTATTCTGTCCCTGCCCGAAGGCCGAGGCCGCCATATCATAATCCGTCCACTTGGCATCTCGCAGAATTTGCTCAGCCTGATAAACCAAGCGCTTTTTCGCTTCAGGGGTTGGCGCGCTTTCTGCCTCTTTTAGCTTACGCTTGCTGATCGCTTCATAGGTTTTCTGCTTGGTAGCCGCAGTCGGGGGTAAGCCGGGGTCTTCGTGTGGCAAATCAATTCCTGTGCGATGGCCAAACCCGAATTTCTCGACCCATTTGGCAAAGCGCGCTTCGCCCATTTTCAGACCGAGGCGATAGTAATATCCGTCGGCAGAAATCGTAATTGCCGTCACGACATCCGGCATCCCGGAATGGGACATGGAGTTCATAAAGTAACTGCCAAGCTGGATGCCACCATCCTGAATGCGCGAGTCTTTGGGGGTAATCACGCCTTCATTTAAGGCCGCCACGGAAGTCATCAATTTCCAGGTTGAACCAGGAACGAAGCCACCCTGAATCATCCGATTGTAAAGCGGACGATTCTCGTCCTGATAATACTCGACAATCTCTTCACGCCCTTCCTGCGTTTTGGCGCGCTGTGAAAAAGTATTTGGATCGAATGAAGGGCGGCTGACAAAAACAAAGATTTCGCCATTATTCGGGTCCATCATCCCGATAGCGCCACGTCCGGCAGGCATGGAGTCGCCCTGCTTTTCAGCCTCTTGCTGGAGATCAAAATCGAGTGTCGTATAAACATCGCGTCCCGGAATCGGCTCTGATTTATCTACTTCATCTTCAATTTTGCCCAAGCTGTTGACGATAACCTTACGCCAACCATCACGTCCGGTCAGAACACCATTGTAATATCGTTCCAGTCCTGCCTGACCGACGATGTCACCAAACTTAAAGCCTTTCTCCTGACTGTACTGCCCATTTGGATTATTCAACTGTGCCAGACTGACTTCGCCCACATAGCCGATAGCGTGAGCAGCGAGACCACCATACAGGTAATGGCGTTGCGGTGCCCGCTCCACGCGAATTTCAGGATACTCATTCTGATGCGCAGCAACCCATTGCACTTCTCTTGAGGAAGCATCTTCTTTTACTACAATCGGAATGTGTTTCGGGGCATAGATTGCAGCTTCAAATCGCTTTGCCAGCCAGGCAGGTTCAATATCCAGATTATCAGTAAGTAGCTTTTGAACCTCGGGAAACTGTTTAGGCGTCACTTCCCGTTTGCCTAATTTACGCTCCAACACAATGTTGTAGGCATAGCGGCTATCAACCAGCAGTTTTCCGTTGCGATCCAAAATTCTGCCGCGACGGGCAGGAATAGGAATGGTCTTGTAGCGATTACTATCTGCCTGCTCGCGATAGCTCTCGTAATTTTTTACTTGTAGCCAATAAAGCCGCGCACCCAACGCCACAAAGATGGCAACGGCCAGGAAACGAATTATTTCCAAACGTAAATCCATCTGTCGCTTGACTTCAAATGGATCACCTGGATTGTTCGTCATTGATTTCATACCACTAAAAAACTACTTGTGTTTGTAATGCCTTGCCTATTTAGCGGAACCGAAACTTTGGCTTTTTGCGTCCCATTTTCCAGCGCGGGTCTTTCTTAACCAACCATTTCCGCCTTCTGGGCGCATTTCGCATGGCTTCCGCGCGCCGCATTTTCGCCCGTCTGCCAAAATCAAAAAGCTGATCCAGCGCGAGAAACAACGGAATCGAAACAATCAAATTCACCGTTGGTCCTAGTATCAGCTCTAAAGCTGCCTGCACAGGCATTTTGACATCAACGGTAAAAGTATACAGGGAAAGCCGTAAAATAGCAGCTACCACGCTGGCACCCGCGACGGTTGCAACCCGTATTAACAAGCCCTCCACCAGAAATGAGGTCGAAACCCAATATCCTATATAGGCTGCGACGATATAGGCAATGCCACTGACGCCCATCGGGACATCTCGACCGGAAGACATATCATAAAGAATGCCCGCCACAGTTCCTGTCAACAATGCCAGTACGGGTTCGCGCATCATGCTCACGTACACAGCAATCAGTAACAGCCAGTCAATATAGCCAAGCTTTGGGCTAATAGTTTGTTTCAGGGTCGTTTGCGCAAAGACGGCGACCAGTAAGCAGGCTCCGATCTTATAAATTCGCGCTCGCCCAGTGCTTTCGTTCTCCAAATCAGTTCTTTGCTTTAAGGCGCTTCCCCTTGCGAAGTCGTTGCCAGAATGTTGCTGGCTGAAACGATGGCTTCCAATTGAGGCGCTAAGATTAATTAGTACCGACTTTTGCTAAGCGGCTTAGCAAAAACCTTCAATAGTTTACTCGGCCTGCTTTTTCTTTTGCTCAGCGGCTTTCTTTTGACGATCTTTTTCTTGCTGCTCTTTTTCCCTTTCCACCTTATCCAGTTCGTCTTTTTGGGCTTGGATTTTCTCTTTCGAGACCAGCAGAACACCAACAGATTCGAGCTTATCCAGGGGAGCGGTAGGCTCAATGGGGACAGTGTCAGGTGAGTTTTCAGCCGCATTTAGTGGGGTAGCGACTTTTCCGATAATCAATCCGCGTGGGTAAAAGCCATCCTGTCCAGAGGTAAAGATAATTTCGCCAACAGCCGGTTTTTCTCCGGTGGCACCAACCAGCTTGAGTTCGCAGCGCAAACTGCTTTTCCCATAAGAATTGCTTGTGCCTTGCACAATCCCCATCACCCGCGACTCAGAAGCTTGTGCAATGGCCGCACCAGAAGCATGGCGTTCATCCGTCAGCAACAGAACACGGGCAGAATTGAGCGCAACTGAAGTTACACGCCCAACCAGCCCCTGGTCAGTGATAACGGGTTGATCTTTTTCGATTCCCGAAGCCAGGCCTTTGTCAACAATGATGGTGCGATACCAGATAGTCGCATCCCGTCCAACAACGCGGGCCACAACTTTGGGCGCGCTCACGGGCAAAGTGGTATTCGCAATCTTGCCTGCTTGCTCTGCCAGGCGTAGTTCTTCCTGCAACTTCACCTTATCAGTTTCGAGCTGTGCAACTTGCTCTTGCAGTTTCACATTCTCGGCGCGCGCATCACGCAGCACCAGATATTTATCCTTGATTCCGCCAATCCCTGAGCTGGTTAGGCCGATCATGGTCTGGAAAGGTTGAAAGAGCGTCATCAGGATCACTTCACCAAAACGACGCCCAACTTGTCCAGGTGCGGGATTGAACAACACGACTACAAGATGTGCGGCTAACAACACCACAAGTAAAAAAGGCGGATTATTTTTCAGGCTGGTTCTTATATCCACAAACAAAGAACGGGCAAAGAGTCAAGGTTACAGTTCGCTAGCTTGCGGCCAATAAAGCAGACGCAACACGAAAACAATCATCCGTGTCCATCCCAATCGCTAGGCGGGCAAAGTGGTGCTATCCCAGCGCACGCGACGCAACAAATTAAAATCTGACAACATCGTTCCAGCGCCTAACACCACAGATGATAAGGGGTCTTCGGAAACTGCTACAGGCAAGCCTGTTTCCTGCATCAAGCGAGTGTCTAATTTCTTCAACATGGCACCGCCGCCGGTCAGCACAATACCACGATCTACAATGTCGGCAGAAAGTTCGGGAGGTGTACGCTCCAATGCTACGCGGACGGCGTTGACAATAGTGGCGACGGAATCGGCTAAGGCTTCGCGGATTTCTTCATCCGTGATCACGATGGTTTTCGGAATTCCTTCAATCAGGTTACGGCCTTTGATTTCCATCGTCAGTTCATCATCCAATGGCGCAGCCGAGCCAACCTCAATCTTAATGGCTTCTGCCGTTCGCTCACCGATCAGCAAATTATATTTGCGCTTAATGTATTGAATGATGGCTTCGTCCATTTCATTGCCAGCTACGCGAACTGAGCGCGAATAAACGATACCAGACAAGGAAATCACCGCAATGTCAGTCGTGCCTCCACCAATATCTACGATCATATTGCCGTGCGGTTCTGTGATCGGCAAGCCTGCGCCAATTGCTGCCGCCATTGCTTCTTCAACCAGATACACTTCGGCAGCCTTGGCACGGTAGGCACTATCTTCAACGGCGCGCCGTTCGACCTGTGTAATTTCGGAAGGGATGCCAATCACAATGCGCGGGCTGACCCATTGGCGACCATTGTGGGCTTTTTTGATAAAGTATTGCAGCATTTTTTCTGTGACTTCAAAATCTGCAATAACCCCATCTTTCATCGGACGAATGGCCACAATGTTGCCCGGAGTACGGCCCAACATTTCTTTGGCTTCTTTGCCGACGGCTTCGACTTTGTGGGTGACTTTGTTGATGGCCACGATGGAAGGTTCAGAGACAACGATGCCTCGGCCACGGGCGAAAACTAAGGTATTAGCGGTTCCCAAATCAATCGCTAGATCGCTCGAAAATAAACTAAATATTGAACGCAGGTTCATCTAAGGTACTTCAAGAACTGTCCAGGGCGGTGCAGCTTGATGCCTGTTACCAACTCCCCTTCAGACTCCTACTCCATAAAAGGTTAAGGGTTAAAAGTTACGTGTAGTGAATTGCGAGTCGGGATGGAGATTACGCAGCAGACTCCACATCAACAATTCAAACAGCCATAACTCATTTCAAACTTACTTCCGACTTCGCCAGTTGAACATTATTTTTATTGGCAGCTTTTGCTGCGTACATGGCCAAATCGGCTTGCTCTAATAAATCAGCCGCTGATTCTGCCGAACATTCGGGGTAAGACGCAATACCAAAACTAGCGGTCAGATGAAAAGTATGCTGACTGCCGCCATGAAAATTGTGCGCCGCGACCTTTTGTCGCACCCGATCAGCAGTAATAAAAGCCTTGTGGGCATCCGTTTCTGGCAAAACAATTGTAAACTCGTCACCACCGTAGCGCGTTACGACATCCGTATCACGGACCGATTCCATCAGCAACGACGCCATCTCTTTCAGCGTCTCGCTGCCGACGCGATGACCATACTGGTCATTCACCGCCTTGAATCCATCCAGATCAATGAAGATGACCGCTACCTGCCCGCCATAGCGCCGCGTCCGTCGTAATTCGGTTTCCAAGTATTGCCGCAAGTATCGGCTGTTATGCAGTTGCGTTAAATCATCCTGCATATACAGCTTTTCAGCGCGCGCAAACTTGGTGGCGTTGTTAAGCGCCAGCGCCGCCATCGAAGCAACCTGCTTAATGGATTCCTGTTCGCCAACGCTGAACGCTTGCGAATTATCAATTCGCATCGCCTGTGTCACACCAATCACCGACGATCCGACTTTGAGCGGAAAACATAAGACGGAACTGACCGCTTTGGCCTGACCGTCATGTTCCCGCATTTCTCTTTCCCCAGCGCTTCCTGACGCGAGTTCCGCTTGACTGAGCACGACCATTTCTCCTTGCTGCAAAACACGCTCGACGACGCCTTCGCCATTCGCTCTCAAGGTCAAAGAAGGGGGTTTTGTTCTAATCCCTTCTGACCCGATCAACTCCATGAATCGCCCGTCATCCGAAACGACATATAACTGCCAACTATCAGCGATAACCCATTGACGAAACTCGTTCAGGATTTCTCCGGCAACGTGCTGTTGATCAATGGAGGAGTGCATCCGGTGGGAGGCTTCGAGCAGCTTTTTCAATTGGAGCAACTGATGTGCCTGTTGGTCGGCAACTCGGCGTTGCTCAGCATAACGCAAAAATACCGGCAATTGAAGGGCGACATCGTGAATTATTAAATGTCCTTGATACCCGGCCTGTCGAGAAGCCTCTTCCAGAGCATTGGAATCACGTATCGTACCTACACCGATATCAGTTTCACAGGAAATCAGCGTTGCTTCCGGCCACAAAAAGCCGATTTCCTGCCGATAAGCGACAGCTTGCGTTGGGTCGTTAATTTCACAAACTACAAGGTCCGGGGAATCATAAGTAATAGAAGATGGTTTCAGAGAATCAACCACGGGCCAAGGCAAATGATTGACCTCTGCACGGACTGCATCCGGCAAAGCCGCGCGAATCTGTTGCGTCACTTCGTGACTGGCAATGATGCCGACGCGCGTAGATGAATTTTGCGGTTCAGAATTAAATTCGATGAATTTCATGGTCGTACTCATCAAAATTGCAGGCTTTGCCGCCCGATATTCCCATCTTGATCCTCAGCCTCAATCAAGACGCTCCGCGTCCCTGGGGACAATGTAACAATGGCACGAAAGCCGCCATCGGCTTCGACACGCGCCATTTTCCCGCCCACCTTTACCCGTGCGCCTGCGTCGCAGTGACCTTCCACTAAATACGTCGCCCCGCCCATCGGCGTTTTTCGCACATCCTTGATATTCAGCGTATTCGCCTTCGCGCTACGCCCAGCCAGAGTAAATTTGAACGGATCACTGTAAACACCTTGTTCCTGTTTTTTATCAGCTCGCACGCGCCAGTAATAAGAACCCGTCGGTAATTTGTCGAACAGGGCTGTCGGCGTTGCGAGTCCATCTCGCGCTTTAACAATAGTCTCACGGTCAAACGTCGAGGAAGTCGCAATCTCAACGGCGTAGCTATTGGCTTGTGCCACAGGTGCCCATTCAAATCGCAGTGTGCCTGGCGTGGCAGAACGCACTGTTTGCTGATTGTCAGGCGATTTCAAAATCGGCATCGCAAGCAACGAACTGCGCCGCGCTAACCTTCCGGTTTGCTCAATTTCCAATCGCTCATTTGACTGGGCCTGATAGGTTTCACCTGCTTGTGTACGAACCTCTGCGTCGCCGCGTGTCACGCGAATATCCGCTTGCCGACCACTTTCACCCGCCCCCACGCTCGCTTCGGTGTTCTGCCCAATCTTCGCTTCGGCGACATCGGTTTGCACCACGTTGCTTGATCCCGGCCCCTGTTCATTCGTGGCCAGGTTGATGGTTCCGACGCGTACCTTGACTTGCACTTTCGTGCTTTTGTCATCCATCAATTCGTTATCTTTAATAATCAGCGTCGTATCAGGCTTGATTGTGTAGCTACTGCCATCCACAAATTGCACACGCGCGACGGAATTCGATAAGGTCTGAATTGTGTCGCCAGCATCCAGCGGCATCTTTTCATCTGCCGTCATAAAATCAGTCGCGTTCGCCTTCTTGACGCGCACCTGACCTGAGATTTCAATGAACCGGGCACTCTGTGTACCAGGTGCAATTGTCGAAGAGGTGCTACGCTTCAGATACAAGTACATTCCATAACCGCCACCCACTAAGATACTTAGCGCTAGCAACACAAATAGCAATTGCCGCACACTGCGTGCGGAAATCACATACCAATCAAGCGAAAAAATCGTTCGCTTATTACCGGACATAATTACAAGCTTGGGAATGAGGGGCGGACACTAACAACGTTTGCGCGAATGCTGTATTTATCAGAAAAGCTCAATCGTTGTTTGCTTTGCTATCGGATCAGTAATCGTCTGGCGCGAAACCAGTTTAGTTGCTGAGGGCAGCGCAACTTGGCGCATAAGCTAACATAGCAGACTTGAACATTCAATTACTTATTTGTTCCTGTGCTTTTAGAGATGATGTTTTCTTCTTAACTCTTTTCCTCGCTGATCTGTAATTCGTTAATAAGACGGTACAGATATTGACGAGCAATCTTGAGGCGAGAAGCAGCCTCAGAACGCGAACCGTTGCATTCACGTAAAGCGGTGCGAACAAGCTGTCGCTTGAAATCGGTGATGGCATTTTCGTAGGAAAATTCCGGTTGATGAAACAATTCGGTCAACTCCGTCTGAGCCGAAGTCGGTGGAACTGGATTCACGCTCGCCACAGGAAGCGATGTTTCAGCCACAGGTGTCGCGGCAGCGCGGGCAGCGAGGATTTTACCACGAATCCGCTCCGGCAAAATGTTGACATCTAACACTGTGGCTGTGCTGATGACAACACAGCGCTCAATCACATTTTCCAGTTCCCGAATATTGCCGGGCCAGGCAAAAGAGCAGAGCGCCTCAATCATATCCGCAGTAAAGCTGGGGACTGGACGTTCATGCTTGGAGGCAGCTTTCCGGGCAAAGTGCGTAGCTAACAGGGGAATGTCGTCCGGGCGCTCGCGCAAAGGCGGCAATTCTAAACTGACGACATTGAGGCGGTAATAGAGGTCAGCCCGAAATTCGCCCCTGCCGATCATTTCCTCCAGATTGCGATTGGTAGCCGCAACTACACGAATATCTACATTGAGCTGCTCTTTTCCGCCCAGACGTTCAAATTGACGTTCCTGTAAGACCCGTAGCAACTTGACCTGCATTGTGTGCGAAAGCTCACCTATTTCGTCTAAAAATAAAGTCCCGCCATCTGCCTGCTCAAAGCGCCCCGCCTTACGCGCGACGGCACCAGTGAATGCGCCTTTTTCGTGGCCGAAGAGTTCTGACTCAATCAAGGTTTCCGGCAAAGCGGCAATGGAACAGGCGACAAAAGGTTTGTTGGCTCGTGGGCTGGAGCGATGAATGGCACGAGCCAGCACTTCTTTTCCCGTGCCGGATTCGCCAGTAATCAACACCGTCGCGCTGGTGGAAGCAACTTCACGAGCCTGTGCAAAGATCGCCTGCAATTTGGCATTGGAACCAATGACTTCCTGCCAGCCTTCGCCCACCTGTTTGCGGAGCGAAGCATTTTCCTGCTCCAGCGTAACTTTCTCTCGTTCCAGTTTAATTTTCTCTGCTGCCTGCCGAACAATAATTTCGACTTCATCTAGAGAAAAACTATCTTTCTGGAAAAACCCATATGCGCCGCGCGCTGTTACCTGCACTGCCACTGCGCGCTCGCGGCTTCCAGTCAGGACGATGACCGGCAAAGGCGGATTGAATTGTCGGGCAGCTTCAAGAACAGCAATGCCTTCAGTCACCTCATTCACCAGCGGAGGTAGATGCAAATCGCACAAAACGACATCAATATTTTCGCGCTCCAGATGGGCAAGCGCCTCACTGCGGGAAGCCGCTTCCAGCACACGATAATTTTCTTCGAGTGCCCAATAGAGTTGTTTACGAACTGCGTCGTGGTCATCCACCACCAGAATTGTTTGCCTGTCGAGATCAGCCATAATTACTTCTTACCAGTCTGCTATCGTACGTAATCACCTTCAACAGGAAGCGCCTGTGACCGATTGTCCCTGGCATCATTGCTGGCCGCATCACTGACTGGCATTACCTGCGGCAGAATAATTCTGAATTTCGTGCCGATTCCTTCCTGACTGTCAACTTCAATCTTTCCGCCGTGTTGTTCGATAATCTCACGGCAGGAATATAATCCGAGTCCAATTCCTTTTTTCTTGGTCGTAGCAAAGGCATGAAAGAGCTTGTCCCGAATAAATTCGGGCGACATTCCTTTGCCCGTATCCATCACCACAATCAAATTATTTGGGGCGACAGACTGAGTCGTAATACGCAGGTTCCCGCCCTGCGGCATGGCTTCGAGCGCGTTGATGATCAGGTTTTCTACGACACGCTCTATGGCCGACGGATTCATCACAGATACAAGACTGGGGGAAAGTTCAGTAGTGATTTGATACCGATCTCCTGCCTGTTCTGCCGTACGCATCAACACTCGCTCCACTAATTGACTGACATCACCTTCAAACCGCTCTTCCATTGGTTGTGTCAGCGGATCAGAGAGCTTGGAAACCAGGTTTTTCAAATTGCCAACCGAATCAGCCAGCGTTCGCATCGCGTCTTCCCGAAAGCCTTCGCGGTCAAATTTACGCTCCATATTCGTGACCAGAAACGAAAGCGAAAGAATCGCATTCTTCAGATCATGCGTCAGCACAGCGGAAAGTCGGGCAAACGACTCAAATTGCTTCTGCTCACTTTCGCGGGCAATCATCTCGCGCAAACGCCCGGCCATTCGATTGAAGGCTTCTGCCAAGACCTTCGTCTCATCGTTACTTTTGACCGTAATATTCGAGTCAAGCTTTCCGGCGGCAATCGCTTTTGCGCCCCGCGTCACACGCCGAATGGAGTCGGTTGTTCCGCTAATAATCAAGTACACCAGCAAGGTAGCAACTATCGCCAGCAACAACGTAATGCCGAGGATGCTCAGCCCTGCGATGTCCAAGGTGCCACGGCTGACATCCTGCTCAATCACAAAAATGGAATAGGCGGTATCATTGCCACTTTGGTGCAGGTGAATCATCCAATACTGATTATCTATCAAATAACGATTTCGCACTTCCCTGCCGAAAAGGCCTGACAACAACTGAGACTGTGCATCTTTGCCTTCCAGCAATCGAGTAAACAGGGCCGGAAGTGTTTCAGGCAACACAGCACGATAATCTTTGCCTTCCCAGGTAGGATTCGCGGCATAGCGAACCATCCCCTGCCCATCCAGAATAATCACTTCACGCAACGAGCGAACCGTGCTCGCATCGGGTGGCAAAAAACGACCGGTCAGAGCGGCTGTACGCGGGCCTACCGCCTTTTCCAGGGACAGGGTCTGACTTGTTTCGGGATTTTGCGCACGCAGCAGGTCTAGTTGTTTGACAATTTCTTTAGCTCTGGCTTCCAGTCCAAAACGAACAACCGCAGCTACTCGTTCCACCGAAGTGTTGTACCAAACGAGCGTCAAAACAAGCATCGGGACAATCGCGAAGAGCAACACGATGATCACGAGTTTCGCGCGAATTGGAATTGGGTAATTGATCTTCATGGCTTGGTAGTGTCTTGCTCACGCCAATTCAGATTTGCAAATAACCAGATCGTAAAAATCAGCGATTTTTCACCCCGTCTAACGTTCTGTAAGCAACCAAAAACCAACAGCATTGGCCTTATTGACAAGCCAATTCCGCAGCATGAATTGAGTTACTAAGCGTGCATTTCGTCTCGTCCGGCATACTACACTTCTCGCCTGAAAGCTGTCAAAGCAACGATCAATGTTATCGCGGCTTAAATCCCTGCCCATAGCTTGGCATTCCCTGGTGACATTATGTAAACTATTGAGCAATCAGTTTTTACGCTTAACATGAGTTAACACTAGCCGGCAACCTAAGTGACTCCTGAGGCAAGGGACATTGGATTTTTTCGCTGATAGATTTCGTTGGTAGAAATGTTTTCCCACCCTAACAGAGAGTTCCTGACAAATATGGTTGTTGACAATGAACTTATTATTACTACTCCGAAAGGCCGATGAAATGGGGATTAACGCGGGGCTGAGGCTTTTGGTGATTAGCCTGCTCTTGGTGTTATTGATGCTGATGACATATTACTTTCTGGTGATCAACCGTAGCATTGCACCAAACCTGCCATCACAACAAAACGCGCTCAAAGCTGAAGATTCTGAAAGACAAAAAGCGGATGCTGCGCTGATGAGCAAAATCAAGTCTGCCATTTCCCAAACCAAACGCCTGCACGGATACAGCATCGGTGTGGAATGTAAGGACGGAATGGTTTCGCTGAATGGCGAAGTCCCAACCGACATAGACAAAGAGCTGGCCGCGAATTTAGCCAAAGAGATCGTGGGAGTGAAAGAGGTCAACAATCAATTGCGCATTGTCCCGGAAGCCACTCCGCTGCCTGGTGAAAATAAAAACCTCGACCTTTCCGTTAATGTAGATGATTTAGAGCTACAGGCCAACTTACGCGAACGAATCATTTCGGTGCCTGAATTGAAAGCACAAAGCATCGAAATCAAAGTCCAGAATCGGCAAGTAACGCTGACAGGCAATGTCGCCTCAGAGCAACAAAAAATTCGCGCTGAACAGGTACTGCATAATTATCCTAAAGTTACTACTGTTACTAATCTGTTGCGGATCAGGGACGCGGCAAAGCCTTCGCCCGCCAACGCAAAAACACCGATACCAACAGTTCCCACAGACCAGGCAACGCCTGTGACATCAAGTAAAGATAATGAGCTATTGCAAGTGATACGTGCCTCACTACAAGCAAATCGCGCCGAGTTTTCTGATGTTAATGCAGTAAAAGTAGTTTGTCGGAA
This sequence comes from Acidobacteriota bacterium, assembly GCA_018268995.1. Taxonomy (GTDB): domain Bacteria; phylum Acidobacteriota; class Blastocatellia; order RBC074; family RBC074; genus JAFDVL01. The sequence goes on from JAFDVL010000050.1 coordinate 96,191, forward strand.
TGGCGAAGTCATGCTTTCTGGCTCCGTCCCGATTCGGGCAGAACGAGCGTTAGCAGAGCGGTTAGTCAGAGAAGCAACAGGCATTACTAACGTGAAGAATTTAATTGTAGTAGGGGTAAAATAAATTGCTTGGCAAAACCGCTCAATCATTGTAAATTGCCTCTGCAAATCTTCCTCACTCCGGCAGCAACAATTTATGAAGAGGATTTGTTCAAAAAATAACTCACGTCCTTTGCGCGAAGTGCCCTCCGTATCCATCCCCACACTTTGCTCACGCTAAACCGTATCTCACTGGAATTCATAACCTCTAACCTCACTGAAGAGTAAAAAAATGTCGAAGCTTGTCTAAAACCAGTTTCCATTGCTCTTCATAAGAAAAAAGAAGGTCTTGAAAGACCTCAAGTAACGATGCGAAACTTATATGAACCACTCACACCAGCTCTTAAGCCGTTTTGCCGGAGGACTGTTGTTCCTGCTCAGCCTCTGCCTTGTTCCCTCGTTTGCTCAAATCGTTTTTGATGGTTCGCCCGGAACCGCCGCGCCGCCTTCAATCCTTGGGCCATACACCATGACGCCCTTTGCGGCAGATGGAAGGCCGCTGGGTAATAATGAAACCAGCGTGGCAACGCCAGGAGTTTGCGGAGCAAACAACATTGGCTTTGGCCCAGCCCTGACCCACCGCCGCATTGGCCCGGGGTTCAATGATTGGAAATCTTGGTCGCATGGCTATACGGGCGATGTTTATCAAGCGAATGGCAACAACGCCACGATCTTTCTTCCGCCCGGCACCGCGGCTTTTTATCTCTATGCTGAACCCAACAACTTTGGCGCTTTTACCATTCAGGCCACGGCCAATGATGGGACGACGCTGGGGCCGATTCCGGTGCAGGGCAATGCAGGCGCGCAATATTATGGCTTTTACACCACTGGCCCGGCAGCGCTCAGTTCGATCACCATTGAATCGGCAGGCGGCGCGGGCGGTTTTGCGATTGGTGAGTTTGCAATCTCGTGTCAGGCCGTCCAAGCCATCACCAGTTTACCCAACGATCAAAAGGCTGGTTCCTTCCTTGTCTTTCCTTACTATACGTCAGAAGCAGTCACTGGTCGCGATACGCGTATTACGCTCTCAAACATTGGTTCACTTGCACGCGCATTGATACATGTGTTTCTCATTGATGGCAGGACTTGTAATCAAGCAGACTTCTTCACCTGCCTGACGCCGAATGCCAGCTTCTCCTTCAAGGCTTCTGAGTATGATCCTGAAAACACAGGCTTCATCTATGCGGTAGCCGTAAATTCCAACACAGGAATTCCCGTGCGAAACAACGTTCTGATTGGGAATGCATTCGTCCAGGACGGGATTTATGTGGGGAATTACAACGCTGAATCATTCTGGTCGTATGGAACAACACAAGGAGGAGCTTTTGACCCTATCGGACAAACCGCCATTCTCGCGCTCGGCTCAGCCTATGATGGTGCGCCAACAGATCTCTCCGTAGAGGTCCAGAGCCCCATGGACAAGGCCAATCAAAAGCTGGTGGTTGCACCTGTGGCAGGAGATTTAACCTACACCACAGATGAGAATTTGCTCTTTACAGCGGCAGCACATTACGGAACGGGGCAGGTTTTTAATGAGCAGGAAAAAGGAGCCAGCTACTCGAATTTATTGGTTGGAACCTGTTTGCGGACAGGGATCATTTCAGATACCCACCCTCGCGTCCCCTTTACAATGGGAAATCTGATTCGCTCCGGCCAGATGGGATCGCTGAAATTTAGAGTAACGGCAGGTGTCGGGTTACTTATGACGCCGCGCGATTCCAGCAACACGTGGACGGGCATCCGTTCCCTACACAAAACAGCAACGCGAAAGGCGATCATTCAGATCCCGGTCTTTGCGCCAGTCTGTTAAGGGCTCAGGGCAGTTAATTGGAAGCCAATGGCTGCGACGCTGGTAGCCAAACTATTCCATTTCAATCTGCCCTGATATGCCGCTTGCTCCCCCAGCATAAAAGGCCAGAGAACACATCTCTGGCCTTTTGGCTTTTCAAGCATGCACTCCCCTATTCGTCATCATCCCGCAGTTTTTCCAGCACAGAAAAGTCTTCCAGCGTCGTCGTGTCACCGGCAACTTTTCCACTCGCGGCAAGTTCACGCAACAATCTCCGCATGATTTTTCCTGATCGGGTTTTGGGCAACATATCGGTGAAGCGAATGTCATCGGGTTTTGCAATCGCGCCGATTTCTTTGGCAACGTGATTGCGCAATTCGTTTTTCAACTCATCGCTTCCCTGCCGCCCGCCTTCAAGCGTCACGAAAGCAACAATCGCTGAGCCTTTCAAATCGTCAGGTCGTCCAACGACAGCCGACTCCGCAACCATCGGATGCGACACCAGCGCACTTTCCACTTCGGCAGTGCCGAGGCGATGCCCCGCCACATTCAAAACATCATCCACGCGTCCCATAATCCAGAAGTAGCCGTGTTGATCGCGGCGCGCACCATCCCCGGCAAAATAATATCCGGGAATTTCTGACCAGTATTGTTGCTGATACCGCTCGTCATCGCCCCAGATGGTGCGCAACATTCCCGGCCACGGTTTTTTAATAACCAGATACCCGCCCTGATTCGGGCCGCAGCTTGTACCGTCTTTTGTGATGACATCAATGGCAATCCCAGGAATCGGGCGCGTCGCGGTTCCCGGCACGGTCGGCGTAGCGCCGGGCAAGGGCGAAATCATGATCCCGCCCGTTTCGGTTTGCCACCACGTATCCACAATCGGGCAACGGCCTTTACCGATGGTTTGGTGATACCACATCCACGCTTCAGGATTGATAGGTTCGCCCACCGTGCCAAGCAACCGCAACGAAGTCAGATCGTGTTTTAGCACCCATTGTTCGCCCCATTTGATAAAGGCGCGAATCGCAGTTGGAGCTGTGTAGAAAATGTTGACCTTGTACTTATCAATAATTTCCCAGAAGCGATCCGGGTTCGGCCAATTCGGTGCGCCTTCGTACATCAAACTCGTCGCGCCATTCGCCAGCGGGCCATACACGACATAGCTATGCCCTGTCACCCAGCCGATGTCTGCCGTACACCAATAAACATCCTCATCCTTGAGATCAAAAACCCATTTGGTTGTCAGCGCCGCCTGCGTCAAATAACCGCCCGTTGTGTGCAGGATTCCTTTCGGTTTTCCGGTCGTGCCTGACGTATACAAAATGAAAAGCGGATGCTCGCTGTCCAGTTGTTCCGCCGGGCAATCGTCGTTCACGATTTCCATCATTTCGTGCCACCAGTGATCGCGTCCGGGCTGCATCGTGATTTGAGTGCCGGTGCGCTTGAATACTACGCACGATTGTACAGAAGGCGTATGCCGTAAGGCTTCGTCTACGGCAGGTTTGAGCTTCACCTCTGTGCCGCGTCGCCATCCGCCATCTGCCGTCACGACCAATTTGCAGCCCGCGTCGTTGATGCGGTCTTTCAGTGCATCTGCCGAAAAGCCACCAAAAATAATCGAATGCGTTGCACCGATGCGCGCGCAAGCCAGCATCGCAATTGCCAGTTCAGGCACCAGCGGCATGTAAAGCGCAATGCGGTCGCCTTTGCGCGCACCGAGCTTTTTCAGCACGTTCGCAAACTTGCAAACTTCAGTGTGCAATTGTTGGTAAGTTAGGGTGCGCGTGTCGCCGGGTTCGCCTTCCCAAATGATCGCAGCCTTATTACGCCGCCACGAAGTCAGATGCCGATCCAGACAGTTGTAGGCAACATTCGTTTTGCCGCCAACAAACCATTTCGCAAAAGGCAAATTCCACTCCAACACCGTGTCCCATTTCTGAAACCAATGGAGGCTTTCCGCTTGCCGTGCCCAGTACGCTTCCGGGTCCGCTTCCGCTTCCTCATAAAGGCGTTCATACTCTTCCATGCCCTTGATATGAGCTTGAGAGACAAATTCTTCTGAAGGTGGAAATAAACGTGATTCGTTGAGGACGGATTCAATCGTATTTGATTCAGACATTGTAAGAAGACCTTTCAGGTTGAAATCAAAAGGCAAATATCAAAAAGCAAAAGGTCGGTACTTCATTTTTTCAGATAAAAAGGCTTTGCTTCCGAATTCATTTTTGCCTTTTGCCTTTTGATTTCATGGCTAATGCGATGTTGCCTTTTCCGCGCCGATGCCTGTGTTGGCACGCACGTTCAATTCGTCATACTTTGCTTCGGCCTCTGGTTCACGACTCAGCAGCGTACCAATGATCGCGCCGAGAAAACCGAGCGGGATACTAATAATACCGGGATTTTCCAGTGGGAAAATCGGATTCGTTTTCATAACGCTTGGGCTAATAGAAATCAAGATCAGGGAAGCCAATAAGCCAGTTGTCAGCCCCGTCACTGCGCCTTTGGTATTGAACCGCTTCCAGAAAAGCGATAACACAATGACGGGCAAATTCGCAGAAGCGGCCACCGCGAAAGCAAGCGCCACCAGAAACGCTACGTTTGCCGTCGGCCCCAGCGCAATCGCTATCGCCATCGAAATTCCGCCAACAACAAAGGCTGTGATTTGCGCGACGCGGACCTCTTCGCGCGGCGTTGTTTCCTTGCCATGCTTCAAAACATTCGTCCAAAAATCATGTGCAAACGAACTTGAGGCAGAAATCGTCAACCCCGCCACAACCGCCAAAATCGTAGCGAAGGCAATGGCCGAAATAAATGCAAAGAACACGTCGCCAGCAATGATTTTTGCCAGCAACGGGGCGCTCATATTTGTGCCCCCGTTTTGGGCAATAAAATCGCGTCCGACTATCGTCGCTGCGCCAAAACCTAAGAACGTGGTCAAAATGTAAAACGTGCCGATGATCGCCATCGCCCAAACAACACTGATGCGTGCGGTCTTGGCGTCCGGCACTGTGTAAAAGCGAATCAGGATGTGTGGCAATCCAGCTGTCCCAAAGATCAGCGCCATCCCCAATGAAATCAAGTCCAGCGCACCAAATGGTGGATTGTAACGCAACCCCGGCGTCAGAAAATTCTGTGTGACCAGTTGTCCTTTTGCATCGTGATACTGCACGTTCGCTACGGCATTGAAGAAATTGCCAAAGCTGAAATCGAAATGTTTCAGCACCAGAATACTTAGCAAAATCGTCCCGCTCATCAACAGCACGGCTTTGATAATCTGCACCCAGGTGGTTGCCAGCATCCCGCCAAACACGACATACACAATCATCAAAACGCCGACGCCGATCACTGCTGTGTGAAAGCTGATGCCAGAGTCTTTCAGCAACAATGACACCAACGCACCTGCCCCCACCATCTGCGCAATCATATAAAATGTGCTGACCGTCAGCGTGCTCAATGCGCCCATCGCACGCACCGGACGCGGAGACAGGCGATACGCTAACACATCTGCCATCGTGTATTTACCTGCGTTTCGTAGCGGCTCAGCTACAACTAACAACACTGTCAAATAAGCCACCAGCCAACCCACCGAATACATAAACCCATCGTAGCCGGAAAACGCGATCAGCCCTGCAATCCCCAGAAACGAAGCCGCACTCATATAATCGCCCGCGACGGCTAATCCGTTTTGCCAGCCGGTAATCGAACGTCCCGCAGCAAAATACGCGCTTGACCCCGTCGAACGTTTCGCCGCCCAGTAAGTAATGCCAAGGGTGATGGCAATAAAAAAGAGGAACATTAAAAGTGCTGCGGACATGAAGTCTCCTGAAAATGTACGATAGGCAGCTTGCCTGTCGTGTCTTTTATTTTCTCGCGTGGGACGTTTGCTGAAGAGGAAATGACAGGCGGGCCGCCTGTCGTACATTACTTCTTCAACTTGCTAATAATCTTCTGCGCCAGCGCATCAAAGCTACCAGCTTTCTTCACATAAATCGCGGCCAGAATCCACGCCATAAAAAATTGCGATAGCGCGAAGAGATACGCCAGATTGACGACGCCAAAAACTTTCGTTTCCATCAGCTTGGGCGCGTATCCAACCAGCACAGGCAGGGCGAAGTAATACACGATGAAAAATATTACGGCGGGCAAAATGAATTTGCGTTTGGTCGCAACAAGGGTTTTGAACTCTTCGGTAGCGGCAATGTCTTCCCAGTCTTGGGGCTTTAGCTCTTCTTTCTCAGCCATCGAAATTCGCTCCAGTACTTGATGAGATGTGAATTACAGGGATGAAACTACGGCGGGCATTATAGGCTAAGGCGGCAAAACACAAAAGGTGACACCGTGGGGGATGTAAGCAGGCAAGCAAAAGTTTCTCGGTATGATCGCTCTTTTCATGTTCCATTTTTGATTTTCCATCTTTCATTTTTCATTGCTCTGACCGCAAGCGCTGAACAATGACAAATGACAAATCGAAAATGGAATATGGAAAATAAAATTCCCGCTAAATTTTTGCCCGACTGCTTCTAAATGGCAAAAGCCTGACCGTAAGGAAGGGCGTGAAGCTGAGATATGTACGCCTTCCCTTGCAGTCAGGCTTCTGCGATGTTCAGTTCTTTTTCGCCCAACGGGCAAATAAGGCGCGACGGCTGGCCATAATTTGTCGGGCATTTGGTTTCTTCAGGGCTAAGGCTTCCAGATGCGCCAGATAATCTGCCTCGCCAAAAGTTTCGCGCACCTCGGCAATGAAAGGTTCCAGTTTGGCAAAAAGCCCGATGTATTCCGTATTCGCATCGAGAAACAGTCGTTCGTCAATGCCGCCGTTGTTCACCAGCGATGCCGCCATATCCCAATAGGAAGTGACCATCCGAAAGTATGCACTTTCGGATTGACCACTCAGCATCAGCTTGACGATGTCTGCTGCGCTTTCGGGCTGAAATTCAGTGAAGTACCAGGCGCGCGCCGCCCGCATTTTCTCGTCGCGGCGTAGTTCATACAATTTCAGAATCGCAATCACGTCTTGTTGTTTTGCGTCCATCCGCTAATTCCTTTCTTATTGTGCTTGATTCGTTGTTTTCAGACTTGCCAGCAAATTGGCCGAAGATGAATGAACCAACGTCTGGCAGAGTTTCAGATTATCGCTTGCTTCCGTCAATTGCCCGTTCGATTGCTGAAGCGCCACCTTGAATTCGCGCACAGCGTCATCGTAGCGACCCCGCATCGCCAACAGCACCCCCAGATTGTTATGCCCACCAGAAAAATTGCGTGGAGAGTTGTTCATCGCCTTGCGCAAATATTTTTCAGCCAGCTCATAATTCCCTTCATTGCTAATTAGTAATGCAAGCTGAAATAAGGCTTCGGCATCGTGCTCCTGAGAAAGCCTCACCACATCAGCAAACGCCCGCTTGGCCTCTGCGAATTCGCCCAGTTCCCTCAGCGCCACGCCCAAGGCAAACGAGGCTTTTTGATATTTTCCATCTGTGGTTTTAAGGGCTGCTCGATACTCGGCGACAGCTTCTCGCGTGCGACCCAATTGGTAATGGCAAACGCCAATGTTGTAATGGGCACGGGCCAAATGCTCACCCGGCCAGCTTAACGCCAGACGATATTGCGTGATTGCCAGTTCAAATTGTCCCCGCGAAAAGAGTTCGGTTCCTCGCTCCATTGCATCCCGGCTATCATCCTGCTGTGTCTTTGGCTGATATGGCTCCGGCTGATGTGTTTCCGGGCGAGTCGCGCCAACAGCAGTCAGACTGAACAGCGCGGCAAAAATAAGGATTTGAAATCTCAACATTGTGCCTCCTCGAAAAAGGCGCAGAGCGTGCAAGTTCGAGCCGGAGTTTTCTGGCATCAGCAAAAAGCCAACCGAAGCTTGTACGCCATGCACTTGTTTGATGGGGCCAATTGTAGGCAGAATAGATTGCCCCGTCTTTCGACGGCTTGCTGATTTTTACGCCAGCTTGCGGTTGTTTCGATTTTCAAATTGATACCGGTAACGGTTGCTCTTTCAGGGCATCGCGGCGTATAACTTTTCCGGGCACAATCATGAAAAACAGAACCCTGAAATCAAGCTTGATTCTGCTTGCGGCAATCGTGCTGCTGCTGACAATCAATCGGGTACGAAACGTTGTTTTTGCGGCTCAGGCTGTTCAAGTGACCTTTGACCGAGACATCCGCCCAATCTTTGCCCAGCACTGCTTCAAGTGTCACGGTGAACAAAAGCAAAGCGGTGGATTGCGACTAGATACGAAGGCATTCGCGATACGTGGCGGAGTCATCGTCGCGGGCAAGGCGCTGGAAAGCCGCCTGTATCAACGCATTATCGCGCCCGATGGCGAGCAAATGCCGCCCGCCGGAGAGCGATTAACTGCCGAGCAAATCGCCTTGATAAAATCGTGGATTGAAGCGGGCGCGAATTGGCCCGATGCGGAGAGTAAAAGCGCCAGCGAAACGACTGCTACCCCGCCAAAACATTGGGCCTGGCAGCCAATCAAGAAATCTGCCGTCCCCGAAACTCAAAACCCAAAGCTCAAAACCCGAAACTCTATTGACGCATTCATCAGCACCCGGCTCGCCCAATCCGGCCTGACGATGTCGCCAGAAGCAGATCGCCGCACGCTAATTCGGCGGTTGTATTTTGATGTGATCGGATTGCCGCCAACACCCGAACGCGTGCAGCAATTTGTGAATGATCGTGCGCCAAATGCGTACGAAAAATTGGTAGATGAATTGCTGGCCTCGCCCCGCTACGGCGAGCGATGGGCGCGGCATTGGCTTGATGTGGTGCATTACGGCGACACGCATGGTTATGACAAAGATAAGCCGCGTCCGAATGCGTGGCCCTATCGTGATTACGTGATTCGCGCGTTGAATGAAGACAAGCCCTATAAGCGCTTTGTCGAAGAGCAAATCGCAGGCGACGTGCTTTATTCCGGCACCCGCGATGGCATTCAGGCGTTGGGCTTTATCGCCGCCGGGCCGTGGGATTTCATCGGCCATGCGGAACTGCCCGAAAGCAAGATTGACGGCAAGATCGCGCGCCATCTTGACCGCGATGATATGGTCGCCAACACCATCGGCACGTTCACCAGCGTCACGGTTCATTGCGCCCAATGCCACAATCACAAATTCGACCCTATCCCACAGGAAGATTATTACTCGCTGCAATCGGTCTTTGCGGCATTGGATCGAGCTGACAAAAAATACTTTGCGAACGATCCGGCGATGACCGCCCGATTCAATCAACTGGATGGCCGCCAACGTGATTTGGCAGAGCGTAAACGCGTGATCGAACGCGATGCCGCCAAAGCTGCGGGCGAAGCGGTGACCAAGCTTGATGCACAAATTGCGGAAGCAGCCAAAAAAACAGGCAACGAAACGGAAGTCAATGCCCTAAAAGCCAAACGCGCTGAAATGATTGACGCCGCAATGAAGCCCGAAATACGCGCTGAACGCGATGCCTATAACGCCGAACTGGCACAACTGAGCAAAGAGTTGTCCACGTTCCCCAAACCTGAAGTAGTTTACGCAGGCACGGTGCTTTACGGCACAGGCACATTCACAGGTACAGGTGCCAGTGGGGGAAAACCGCGTCCAATTTATTTACTGGCACGCGGACAGGTCACGACACCCGGACGCGAAGTCAGCCCCGGTGCCCTTTCGATGCTTTCGTTTCAGTCCGCCCGTTTTGCGCTTCCGAAAGATGCAGGCGAAGGCGAACGCCGTGCAGCACTTGCGCATTGGATTACGGATCAAAACAATCCGCTGACCTGGCGCAGCATCGTAAATCGTGTGTGGCAATATCACTTCGGCGCAGGTCTGGTCACAACACCCAATGATTTTGGAAACAACGGGGCCAAGCCTTCGCACCCTGAATTGCTTGACTGGCTGGCGGCAGAATTTCGGGACAGCGGCGGCTCACTGAAAAAATTGCACAAGCTGATCGTGATGAGTGCAACTTATCGGCAAACGTCAGCGGGCAATTCGCAAGCGGAAAAATCAGATACCAGCAACACGCTGCTCTGGCGACAAAATCGCCGCAAGCTTGAAGCTGAAGCGGTGCGCGATGCCGTGTTGGCTGTAACAGGCAAACTTGATCTGACAATGGGCGGCCCTGGCTGGCAGGATTTTGTGGTTGAGCATCCCGAACATTCACCGCACTACGAATACGGGCTGGCTGATCCCGAAGACAAACAAACGTGGCGACGTTCGATTTATCGGTTCATCGTGCGTTCGCAAACACAGCCGTGGATGACCGCCCTGGATTGTGCTGATCCTTCGATGCGCGTAGATAAACGCAACGAAAGCCTTTCGCCACTGCAAGCGCTCGCGCTGCTCAATAATGGCTTTATGATTTCGCAGGCACGCCATTTCGCAGAACGGTTGCAGCAAGAAAGACCGAATGATCTTGCGGGGCAAATCGAACGCGCCTACTGGCTGGCCTTTGGGCGCGCGCCACTCGCATCAGAGCGCACAAAATTTATGGCCTTTGCACAAAGCTACGGTCTGCCAAACCTGTGTCGAGTGATTTTGAACCTAAACGAATTCACCTTTGCGGATTGATCCTATGAACGAAAACCGATCCTTCCAGCGCAACCAACGGCGGAGTTTACCGACACGCCGCGAGTTTCTTTGGCAATCTGGCGGTGGCCTGGGTGCGCTGGCGCTGGCGTCAATGCTGGGGCGCGATGAGGCACTGGCACAAGGAAAGTTGCATCATCCGGCAAAAGCAAAACGCGTTGTCCATTTTTTCATGGCAGGTGCGGCCAGCCACATTGATCTATTCGACTACAAACCGGAACTGGCCAAGCGCCACGGACAGCCGAGCGATTTCGGCGAAAAAGTCGAAACCTTTCAGGATGGACTTGGGCCGTGGCTGAAGCCGCTGTGGGAGTTCAAGCCGTATGGCAAAAGTGGCAAGCTGCTCGGCGAACCCGTTTCCGCGCTCGGCTCGGTGGCAGATGACATTGCATTTGTACACAACATGGTCAGCAAATCCGGTGTTCACAGCACGGCAACGCTTTTACAGGCAACCGGATTTTTGCTGCCCGGCTTTCCCGGTGCAGGTTGTTGGGTCAGTTATGGGCTTGGTTCAATGAACGACAATCTGCCGACCTTTGTCGTGATGCCTGATCATCGCGGCATGGCATCGAACGGCGTGAAGAACTGGGACGCTGCGTTTCTGCCCGCACAACACAGTGGAACGATGATTTATCCCGGTACAGATGCACCCGTTGCAGATTTGTTTCCACATAAATCCGGCACGTACATCACACGCGAAAGCGAGGCGGCAACACAGCAATTGATGGCCGAAATCAATCGCGCACACGCCGCATCACACGAAGGCGATCAACGATTGGAAGGGCGCATTCGCAGTTACGAACTTGCCGCTCGCATGCAACTTGCCGCCCCTGACGCGTTGAATCTGAAAGCCGAGCCAGCGCATGCGTTGAAGCTCTATGGATTGGATCGTGGCCCACGTGAATGGCCAAAAGAAATTAATGACGAAGAAGAAACATTTTACTTCGCGCAAAAATGCCTGGCCGCCCGTCGCTTGCTGGAACGCGGTGTCCGATTCATCCAAATTTGGAGCGGCAATGACAATGGCTTCCCGCGTCGCAATTGGGATTCACACGAAGACGTGCGCCGCGATCACGGGCCGCTGGCAACCGGAATGGCGCGCGGTTGCGCCGCGTTTATTCAGGATTTGAAACAACGCGGCTTGCTGGAAGACACAATCATTTTATGGACGACGGAATTTGGCCGAATGCCGTCCAGTCAGGCAGGCACAGGTCGTGACCATAATCCTTATTGCTTCACAAATTGGCTGTGCGGCGGCGGCATCAAGGGCGGCATCACGTATGGCGAAAGCGACGAATTCGGCTATAAACCACAGGACAGAAGTAATCCAACGCAAGTCTATGACATCCACGCGACAATGTTGCATTTGCTGGGCATAGATCACGAACGCCTAAGCTTTTATCACAACGGCATTCAGCGTCGGCTGACCGACGTACATGGCAAAGTAATCAAACCGCTGCTGGCATAAGCAGTATCTCCAAATCCAATAATCAAACATGGAAAGTAAAAATATCACCGGATGGGTAATCGGCGTTCTCGCATTTTTTATCGTCTGCCTGCCGCAATTTGCCCTTCGCGCCCAACCCCAAACACGTCCAAACATTCTCTGGCTTTCGACTGAAGACATCAGCCCGGATTTACGCTGCTATGGCGATGAATATGCGATCACGCCGAACATTGATCGGCTTGCAGCGCAAGGCGTGCGTTATCGGAACGCGTTTTCGACAGCTCCGGTCTGCGCGCCGTCGCGTTCGGCAATTATCACAGGAATGTATCCAACGACGATTGGCTCCCTGCACATGCGCTCCAAGGCTGTGCCACCCGCTGGCATCAAAGCCTTCACTGAATCTTTGCGCGCTGCCGGATATTACTGCACGAACAACTCCAAGACCGATTACAACTTTGAAGCGCCGCCGTCGAATCGTCCGCCAGAAACCGTGTGGGATGAAACCAGCACCAAAGCGCATTGGCGTAATCGGCCTGACAAAACACAACCGTTCTTCGCCGTTTTCAATTTCACGGTCACCCACGAAAGTCAGGTGCGCGTGACAGATAATATCTATCAGAAAAATACCGCGCGCCTGAAGCCAGAGGAATTTCACGATCCGGCCAAAGCCAAACTGCCGCCGTACTATCCTGACACGCCGCTTGTGCGCAAAGATTGGGCACGGTATTACGACAACATCACGGCGATGGATTACATGGTGGCAGACGTTCTCAAGCAGTTGGAAGAAGATGGCTTGGCCGACAATACGATTGTCTTTTTCTGGGGCGACCACGGACGCGGGCTGCCACGCGGCAAGCGGTGGCTTTACGATTCGGGCTTGCGTGTGCCGTTGATCGTCCGCTGGCCGGGAAACATCAAACCGGGGACGACAAACGATGATCTGGTGTCCTTGTTCGATCTTGGCCCAACTGCACTTTCACTGGCAGGCGTGCCGATCCCCGCGCACATGCAAGCACAAGCCATTCTTGGCCCACAGAAAAAAGCGCCACGCGACTTTGCCTTTGCGCATCGGGATCGGATGGATGAATCCTACGACATGATGCGTTCGGTGATGGGCAAACAATTTCATTACATTCGCAATTTTCATCCTGATCGCCCATACGCACAGTACATTGATTACATGGAAGAAATGCCGACGATGAAGGAATGGCGACGATTGTACAAAGATCACATGAACGCCCTTAATCCAAAGTACGGCAAGGCTTTGACTAACGCACAATTGCTTTTCATGGCACCGCAAAAACCGCCTGAAGAGTTGTACGATGTGACTACCGATCCGCACGAAATTAACAATCTGGCCAACTTGCCGCAGCATCAGGCTACGCTCAAACAAATGCGCGCGGCTCTGGACAAATGGCAGAAGGACACAAAAGATTTGGGATTAATGCCAGAATTGGAATTGCGCGAACGGATGCGTCCTGGCGGGGTCTGGCAAAAGATGGCGACGCCGACTATTCAGGCCAAAATGGTGGGCGAGATAGTCAAAATCACGCTGGCTTGTGCGACCGAAGGCGCTTCGATTGCGTACACCACAGAAACGGGAAAAGATGCGCACTGGAAACTTTACACAGGCGAAATCACCTTGCCACGCACGGCGCAGTTGCGTGCCAAAGCCTGTCGTTTTGGTTATTTGGACAGCGATGAAGCAAGACAATGAATTTACGCTGCACGTCAATTCCGTTGACAACCTGAAGCGGTGCCAGTATCGTTGGCAATCTATTTCTTCACTTTTTTTCAGGAACGAACCGTGATTCATAATCATCACAATCCACTGGCAACGGGAATCAAACACACGATGTACTGTTGTTGTTGTTGTCCACCCCATGCCCAGTGGAACCGGTCGCCTGTGCAATTCATCCTCTCAAGTTGAGAAGAAAGCATTTATAAACGACACCCAGCGCCTCGGTTCTAAAAACAAGAGCCGAGGCGCTTTTGTATTGGTCACGTTGGCCACATCTGGAGAATCATGAAAGCAGAATCAAGCGAACTCAGAGAAATGTCAGCGCCTTCCCTGCCCGCCTACTTTGAAGAAGAAATGGCGCAGTACGAACAGCAGATCAAGAAATTCCGCGCCGGATTGATTGGCGATACCAAGATGCAGAAATTTCGCCTGCAATTTGGCACCTACGCACAACGTCAGGACGGCGTGCAAATGCAACGCATCAAAATTCCGGGCGGTTATCTGACGGCAGATCAGTTGACCAGACTCGCCGATGCGGCAGAGAAATACGCGAGTGCGTTCATTCACTTCACGACGCGCGAAGATGCGCAGTTATATTATCTGCAACTCGAAGACACGCCGAATCTGCTGCGCTCATTACAGGAAGTTGGCATCACCACACGCGAAGCCTGCGGCAATACGGTGCGCAACATCACAGCCTGCTATCGCGCAGGCGTTTCGCACACTGAAGTTTTCAATGTCTATCCCTACACACGAGCGCTATTTCGCTTTCTGCTGCGTAACAAGCACAACCAAAATATGGGCCGCAAAATGAAATTCGCGTTTGAGGGCTGCACTGAAGATCATTCGGCGCTTGCCTTCCACGACCTCGGATTTCAAGCCGTCACACGCGAAGAGAATGGCGAAATCAAACGCGGCTTTCGCGTTCACGTTGGCGGTGGTCTTGGCAGCGCGCCGTACATCGCCAAAATCTACAGCGAATTTCTGCCCGTCGAAGAAATGTTCAATTTGACGATTGCCGTTATTCGCATCTTTGACCGCTACGGCGAACGCAAGCAGCGAATGAAAGCCCGCATGAAGTTTCTGGTGCAATCAATGGGCTGGGAAAAATTCAAAGCTGCCGTGGATGCCGAGCGCGAAATCATTGGCGAATTGCCGCCGCTTTCCGATTATCTGGAAGAAGTTGCTGAGCCGGAATTAAAAGCTGCCGTGCCGCAATTGAATGTGCTTGATTCGATTACGAGCGATCCGAATTATCAGCAATGGGCAAAAGACAATGTGATTCCCCACCGAATTGAAGGCTTGTGCGGCGTCCACGTTCGCACCAAAC
>JAFDVL010000051.1 GCA_018268995.1 Acidobacteriota bacterium
GGCAACGAAAACGACAGCCCGCGCGGACGCATTTTGTTGATGCGTTCTGTCGTTGAAGGCAAGCTTGATCTCGACAACACGCGATTTGGTGAACACATAGATCTGTGTCTTGGGTGCCGCGCTTGCGAAACCGCTTGTCCGGCAGGTGTTGAGTATGGGCATTTGCTGGAAATGACACGCGCCGCAATGGTTCGCACGGGCGTCAAGAAGCCTGATACGTTGCCGCAGAAAATGCTGTCGCGTGCTTTGAAAGAACTATTTCCTTTTCCGAAGAAATTTGCCCGTGTGATGACGCTCAATCGGTTCTTTCGGGATAGTGGCCTGTTGCAATTCACACTCTGGTTTAAACCGCTGCGGGATTTGATGAATAAAATCTCGCCGCAGGCTGAATTTGCGCTCTCGTTGTTGCTTTCAACCAAGCCTGTCCTGGGGGCAAAACTCAGTCGTCGCAAACAGCGCAAGCTCCTTGAATCCGTCGCCGTGGAGGATAAGCCGCTCAACGAAAAACGCGAAGTGTCCGTCTTTACAGGCTGCGTAATGGAAGGGCTTTTCAAGCATGCGAACGATGCCACTTCGCGGGTGCTGGTAGCCAATGGGGCTTTTCTCGTTCCAGTGAAAACACAGGTTTGCTGCGGAGCTTTACACGCTCACGCAGGCGAAATCGAAATCGCAAAAGACCTCGCGCGCAAAAACATTGAAGCCTTTGAGAATAACTACAAATCACTGGTCATTATTAACTCGGCAGGCTGTGGCGCAATGCTGAAAGAATACGGCGAATTGCTCAAGGATGATGAGAAATACGCCGCCCTTGCGCACGAATTCAGCCGCCGCGTTCGCGATGTCTCGGAATATCTGCATAAGGTTGGCGTGCGGGAAGGTGCCCCCATCGAAGAGTCGGTGACATACGATGCGCCGTGCCATTTGTATCACGCGCAACGCATTACTTCAGCACCTCAGGAAGTGCTGAAAGCCGCAATTCCAAACCTTGATTTCAAGCCTCTGGAGGGAATGCAGGATTGTTGCGGCGGTGCTGGCATCTACAATTTAAGCGAACCCGAAATGTCCGATAAAATCCTGACGGACAAGGTCAGCAAAGTGAAAGCGACAGGTGCTCAGTTATTGATGACCGCGAATCCCGGTTGTCATATGCAGCTTGGCGCGGGATGCCGTACCAAAGGCGCTGATTGCAAAGTCGTTCACGTGGTCGAAGTGCTCGACGAATCCTATCGCAAAGCTGGTTATTACGATCAATCTCCTGTATGAATCTCCATCGAAAAATACTAACATTTGCCCTTTTGTTTGCAGTTGCTGGACTGATTTCAGGACAGGCACAGCAAGTACAGATTTCCGCCAAACCAAATCCGCAGATCGAAAAAATCCTCGCAGAAATTTCCGCGAAAAACATCGAAGCCAACGTTCGCAAACTCGTCAGCTTCGGCACACGGCACACGCTTTCCAGTCAGGACGATCCGAATCGTGGCATCGGGGCAGCACGGGCGTG
Organism: Acidobacteriota bacterium; assembly: GCA_018268995.1. Classification (GTDB taxonomy): domain Bacteria; phylum Acidobacteriota; class Blastocatellia; order RBC074; family RBC074; genus JAFDVL01. The sequence continues at coordinate 1,502 of JAFDVL010000051.1, forward strand.
GATCAAATCGGAATTTGAACGCTACAGCAAAGAATCTGGCGGGCGTCTGATTATCAGTGAAGATGACTTTATTCAACCCGCTGGCGGACGCGTCCCGCAACCCACGCGGCTTGTCAGCATTGTCGGGACGCTTCCCGGCAAGCAGGCTGAATCCAAAGATCGGATGTACGTGGTCAGTGGTCACTACGATTCCTGTGTCTGTACGCAAAGTATGACGGATGGCACCAGCGATGCGCCCGGTGCGAGCGATGATGCTTCAGGCACTGCGGCAGTCATGGAAATGGCGCGCGTGATGTCAAAATATGAATTCGATGCGACGATTGTGTTTATGACGGTGCCGGGCGAAGAACAAGGGTTGCTCGGCGCTGCACATTGGGCTGAAGAGGCAAAAAAGAAAGCCCTGAACATTGCCGCAATGTTCACGAACGACATTATCGGGAACACAAGCGGGGGCAACGGCGTGAGAGATAACCGCCGCGTGCGCCTGTTTTCGGAGGGGGTGCCGACCACAGAAACCGAAGCCGAAGCGCGTACTCGTCAATCCGTTGGAGGCGAAAACGACGGCTCCTCGCGGCAGCTTGCCCGCTACATCAAAGAGGTCGGCGAACGGTATTTGCCAAATTTTGAAGTGACCTTGATCTTTCGGCGAGATCGCTACGGGCGCGGCGGCGATCACAATGCGTTTTTGCAGCGTGGCTTTGCCGCAGTACGATTTACCGAACCCAATGAAGACTTCACCCGCCAGCACCAGAAAGTACGCGAAGAAAACGGTATCAAATATGGCGATGTGCCCGAAATGGTGGATTTCCCCTACATTGCGCAGGTTGCTCGCGTCAACGCTGCGGCACTGGCAAGTATGGCGCTCGCTCCGGCGGCACCTGCGGGCGTCAGCTTCAAATCTGCAAGGCAGGAATATGACACGTTGCTGACGTGGAAAGCGAATTCTGAGCCGGATGTATCAGGTTATCGCATCGTGTGGCGTCAAACCTATCAGCCATTTTGGACGGGCAGCGTTGAGGTCGGCAACGTGACAGAGTTTGTGATGAAGGGGTTGACGAAGGACGATTACTTTTTTGCGGTGCAGGCGATTGATAAGGACGGCAATGCGAGCGTTCCCTCTTTCCCCAAACCGATTTCCAGACAGCAGTGAATTTTATGCAGTACCTTAAAACCAAATCTCTCTTCCTTGCCTTTGCCATCACGATTACATCGGTTGTGACAATGGCACAAGGTTCTCAAGCAACGCGCCAGTCCCAGCCACCGAAGCAACAACGTCCGACTAAGTACCCGACGCAATACGATAAGATCATTGATACAGAAGCGAAACCAACAGAAAATCAACCTGCGGGAGAGAAGACTGAGGCCTCGCCAGTTGTTCCACCTAAAACTGATTCTCTTGCTTCTGAGGCTTTGGTGAAAGCGGTGGAGAGTTTGACGGTGGAAGTGAAAAATCTGGTCGGTGAAGTCCGCGCCAGCAATGCGCGCCAGCAAATCCAAACTGACATTCTGCGCCTGACGCGTACAGATCTGCGCATTGATCGTTACGAAGGTGAACTCAAAACGGTTCGTGATCGCTTGGCATTGTTGGAAGCCGATTATCAAAACCTGCAATTGTTGCTGACGCCGGAAGCGTTGGAGGTGCAGGTCAGCCGCATGCCGTATGCCAATAAAGGCGACGCGATTCGACAGGTCAAAGAATCTCACGAAGCCCGCTTGCGCGTCGTCACCGCAGAACGCGAAATTGCTCAACGCCGCGAGAAAGAATTAGCTGATGTGGTAAAAGCTTTCCGTGATGTCGGAGCTGAAACCGAAAAGCGGCTGCAAGGAATCGAAGAAACTTTGAAAAAACTGGCTGAAACCACGGATCAGGCCAGCAAAACAAAACCCGATACGCCAGAAGAAAAAAAGCAGTAAATCTGGCATGGACTCTCTGAGGAGGAGAAATGAACCCCGATCTCAATCGCCGCGAGTTTATCAAAGCAAGTGTTGCCACAGGCGTGAGTGCGCCATTGTTTTCGCCCGCTCTGACTGCACAAAATCGTGCGACGCGTCCGCTCGTGATTTCCAGTGCGAATAATCATATTGGTGCAGATGGCAAGTTTTTGAATGGCGGAATCAATTGCGTTACCAGGGCGATGGAAATCCTCAAGGCCGGTGGTGACACCTTAGATGCTGTGATTGCCGGTGTGAATCTGGTCGAAGACGACCCGCTGGACGATTCCGTTGGCTATGGCGGATTGCCGAATGAAGATTGCGAAGTCGAATTGGACTCCTGCGTGATGCATGGGCCGACACGCCGGGCTGGATCAGTGGCCAGCTTGAAAAATATCAAGAACCCTTCCAAAGTTGCCCGCCTTGTTTTGGAACGCACGGATCACATTATGATCGTGGGCGAAGGCGCGTTGCGATTTGCGCTCAAACACGGATTTAAGCGAGAAGACCTGTTGACCGAAAGCTCGCGCAAGCTCTGGTTGAAATGGCGCGAAGAATTGAATCCTCAGGATAATTGGGGGCCAAGCTGGCATCGCACAACAAAGGGAAAACAAATCTCACAGGCGAATCTGAGCAAAGATGAGCTTGCTTTTAATTCCTACGCTGAGGAACGGTTGCGCAATCGTCCAACGGGCACGATCAATTGTTTAGCAGTCAATGCAAATGGCGATCTTTCAGGTGTGACAACGACTTCAGGACTTGCTTGGAAAATTCCTGGACGCGTGGGCGATTCGCCTTTAATCGGTTGTGGTTTGTATGTTGACAATGAAGTTGGTGCCGCAGGTTCCACTGGACGTGGCGAAGAATGTATCTACATCAATGGTGGCCACACGATTGTCGAGAATATGCGGCGCGGAATGGGGCCAACAGAAGCGGCACTTGATGCGATCAAGCGGATTGCTGCTCGTTACGAAAACAATCTGGACGAATTGCGTAAGTTTGATATTAATTTTTACGCGCTGAACAAAAAAGGTGAATATGGCGGAGCTACATTATGGGGATTACGCGACGATGGTAAGCGCAACAGCTTTGCGTTGCACGATGGCAAAGAGGCCCGTCTGATTGATTGCGCCTATTTGTATGAGAAAAAGTAAGCGTTTGGCTGAACCAGAAATTGGGCTACTGCGGTTTTGATCTTTTCAGTGATTGAACCTTTTGTTATAGTGCCCGCCTCAACTCCCACCCCGTGAGACGTCGCCCCTGAAAAAAAGGAGAACCCCCTTGCAAGTTTGTGTAGTTGGAACTGGATACGTTGGCCTGGTCACAGGCATTTGTCTGGCCTATTTAGGCCATTCAGTAACTTGTGTAGATATTGATGAACGTAAAATCGCGATGCTGAAAGACGGCAAATCGCCGATTTATGAGCCTGGACTGGATGGACTATTGGCCATTTGTCAGCAACGCGAGTTATTAAATTTTTCAACAGACTTGCCCGCCACGGTCAAGCAATCCGAGATCATTTTTATTGCGGTTGGGACGCCGCCATTGCCTTCTGGGCGCGCCAATCTTTCATATGTTGAGGCTGTTGCTACATCTATCGGTAGATCGCTTGATCCCACGCGGCGACGAGTCGTTGTAAACAAGTCAACCGTACCTGTTGGTTCTGGAAATTGGGTCGAAGCGCTGGTCAAAGAAGGTCTTCGCTCGAATGAAGAATGTGCTGGATTGAAGCCGGATGACCTTTTCGCTGTCGCTTCTAACCCAGAGTTCTTGCGCGAAGGCTCTGCGATTGCAGACACATTCTATCCTGATCGGATTGTGTTGGGTGCAAGCGATTCCTTTGCTATTGAGCAGTTGCGGGAACTATATAAGCCTTTAGTTGAGCAGACATTTACTCCACCACCTTCCGCCGCTCGACCTGCCGGATTTACCGCTGTGCCAGTTGTGACTACAGATTTAGCTTCGGCGGAAATGATTAAGTATGCGGCAAATGCCTTCCTGGCAACCAAAATCAGCTTTGCTAATGAAGTGGCAAATATTTGTGAGCGTGTTGGCGCAGATATTCAGGAAGTTGTGCGGGGCGTAGGACTAGATAATCGTATCGGGCCGCGCTTTTTGAATGCTGGTTTAGGCTGGGGCGGTTCTTGTTTTGGCAAGGATGTTTCGGCTTTGGTGGATATTGCCCGCGAATATAGTTACGAACCCCAAATCCTTCGCGCGACTGTAGATGTCAATCGCGAACAACGGTTGATTGCTGTGCAGAAGTTGCAGGAAACGCTAAAAATTATCAAAGGGAAAACGATTGGTTTACTAGGGCTTGCCTTCAAACCAAACACCGATGATTTACGAGATGCTCCGGCGCTGACAATCGCAGAAAAATTGCTGGAAATGGGGGCACGGGTGAAGGCTTATGACCCAATCGCGAATGAAGATTGCCGTCAACAGTATCCTGCGTTGAAGATTGAATATGCTGACAACGTTCTTAGTCTGGCGACCGATTGCGATGCAGTGGTGATCGTCACTGAGTGGGAAGAATTCCAGCATCTTGATTTAAAACGTGTGCGGGAAGCCATGAACGGCAAAATCATCATTGACGGACGCAATGTTTTGGATCGTCAAGAAGCACGTGAAGCGGACTTCAAATATCGAGGGATTGGCAGGTAAGAATGCGCATCTTAATCACTGGCGGAGCTGGATTTATTGGCAGTCATTTGACTGATTGCCTGATCGAAGAAGGTCATCAGGTTGTGGCTATGGATAATTTGGTGACCGGCGACCTCAACAACGTTGCTCATCATCGTTCCAATCCTCAATTTGAGTATATTCATCACGACGTAAGCAATCATATCCATGTGTCTGGCAATCTGGACTGGGTGCTACATTTTGCCAGTCCTGCCAGCCCGATAGACTATCTTCAACTTCCGATTCAGACATTGAAGGTCGGCGCGCTTGGCACGCATAACGCTTTGGGTTTGGCCAAAGCTAAAGGGGCGAAGTTTTTGTTGGCTTCTACCTCTGAAGTTTATGGCGATCCTTTGGTTCACCCGCAGCCGGAAGATTATTGGGGGAATGTAAACCTCATCGGCCCGCGAGGGGTCTATGACGAAGCCAAACGTTATGCAGAAGCCATTGCCATGGCCTATCACCGTGTGCATAACGTAGATGTTCGCGTTGTCCGTATTTTCAATACCTACGGCCCTCGTAATCGAGTTAATGATGGCAGAGTCGTTCCGACTTTCATTAACCAGGCTTTGCGCAATGAGCCTATCACCGTTTTCGGCGAAGGGAATCAGACAAGAAGCTTTCAATATGTGGCAGATTTAGTGGCTGGCGTACGAAAGTTGATGGATGCCAGCTACAATCGTCCTGTGAACATCGGCAATCCCAGAGAAATGACTATCCTGGAGTTTGCTAAATTGATTTTGCAATTAACTGAAAGCCAGAGTCCGATCATATACAACCCCTTGCCCGAAGATGATCCAAAAACTCGGCAACCAGACATTACTCGCGCTAAAGCGATTCTGAGTTGGGAACCAAAAGTTGCAGTCGAAGAAGGCCTGAGCCGCACCATTGACTGGTATCGTAGTTTGGGTAAGAAAAAATGACCCGATTCCGGTCACAACGACTGAAAAAGCCTGATATGACGGACATTTTGATTGACAGGTACAGTGCTATGGTGTAAATAACCTTAGCCTCATAACTTCTCTTGTGGCACTTGAGGAAACGGCTGAAATCGCCGATAAAATGCCCGGAGTTGCCTGTTGCCCCGAACAGCCTGAAAGCTGTCAAATAAGCTGACATCAATCGTCTTATATTTGCAATCCTAAAAATCCTGAAATTCAGGTCTTTAGCTCCCGGAGGAAATATCATGAACAGCAAAATGGCGGGTCTGAGAAAGGCGTTGACAGTTACAGTAATGGTAACTGTGGGTAGCCTTAATAGTTTGGTCTTAAATAGCGCGCTAGCGCAAGTTTCTTCAAAATTGGCCGGCGATATTTCGGTCAGAGGTACAGTCACCTTAAATGGAATGAACACCGCTAGTGGCGCAACCGTTTTCGATGGTAGTCTCATCAAGACAGGGAGCAATGGCGCTGCCACTGTCAATCTCGGTCATTTGGGCCAGATTGAGTTGGGGGCAGATAGTGAATTAGTTTTGAAATTGGAAAATGGTCTCATCGGTGGCAATTTGCGGACGGGACATGCAGTTGTTAGTGCTCCGATGGGGACGGGAGTGAATGTGTTAACTGCTGACGGTATTGCAACCACAGAAGGTCGTGATGCTACAGTATTGACTGTGGATGCCGTTTGCGGAAATACCCGAGTTGCCGCAGCAAAAAGTGATGCGCGTTTGGTTGCCGGAAGTCGTGTTGAGATTGTGGCTGCTGGGCAAGAAGTAGAAGTTGGTGCCCAACAAGCTCCAAATTGTAAGCGTATGGCCGTGGCCGCTCCTTCTGCCGGAATAGGTGCTGGCGCGTTGGCTGCTTTATTGATTGCCGGTATTAGTGGCGCGATTATTGGAGTGATCGCGACTACTCAAGGAGATGACATTACTCCTTCTCAAGTTAATGTTAGTGGTTTTAGGCCATAGTTGGCACTATTTCAATTTATTAACCCCGCCCCGGGAATCTTTGGAGGAAATGAGATGAGCAAAACGATAGCAGTAATCCGAAAAGCTCTTTCAATTGCTTTAATGGTGACTCTGGGCAGTTCTTATAGTTTGGTAACAAGTACCGCTTTCGCCCAAGTTATTACGAAGCAGGTGGGCTTTCTCTCAGCCAGAGGTACGGTTTCCCTTAATGGAAACACTGCTGCCTCTGGTGCGACTGTTTTTGGCGGCAGTGAAATCAAAACTGGAACCAATAGTTCCGCTAGTATTAGCTTAGGCAAATTGGGACAAATTGACCTAAGTTCGGATAGCGATTTGACCCTGAGATTAGAAAACGGGGTTATTGGTGGGCACTTGCAATCAGGTCGTGCCACGATTAGCGCACCAGTTGGAATCATTGTGAATGTTACGACCGCTGACGGGGTTGCCGTAGCTGATGGCAAACAAGCTTCTGTTTTAACTGTAGATGTTACTAACGGAAACACGAAAGTTAGTTCAGCACGTAGTGACGCAAAAGTGACAACTGGCGACAAGGTAGAATTAATAGCTGCCGGACAAGAGGTTTCGGTTGGTACGCAAACAAACCAAAAAGGTGCAGCTTGCGAGTGTTTTGATGCAAGAGGCAAGAAAACCGGAGACGGAAAGTTCAATGACAAGGGTGTCTGCGAATGCAAGGATAAAGGTGCTGGCGGTATTGTTGGTGGCACCGCAGGGGGACTTAGCCCGACCGCATTGTTTGCTCTGATTGTTCTAGGCGTTGGCGGTGCAATCGGCGGAATTATTGCTGCGACACAAGGTGATAGTACGTCAGGTGGCAGCACAGGTACTTTGAGTAATTTCAGGTAGTTTTATAAGTAATTGAATAAACCTCTTACTTATTCAAACTGGTTCCCCTTAATTCTCTTTTCGTATATGATGCGTTAAAGAAGGGTTAAGGGGAATCGGCGTGAAAGTTGAAGCTCTATGAGGAGGAAAAGCATGAGTAACAAAATGACAGGTATGAAAAAAGTGACTGCGATAATGCTAGTACTTACCGTAGGAGTTTTTCAGAGTCTTATTATGAGTACGGCGATGGCTCAGGTAGCGCCGAAATTGGCAGGCGACCTGTCAATAAAGGGCTCTGTGACTCTGAATGGAGTAAATACAGCTAATGGCGCAACAGTGTTTGATGGTGGCCGGATTAAGACTGGCAGTAGCAGCGGCGTGATCATCAATTTCGGACGTCAAGGGCAAATTGAGCTTGGTGCTGATACTGAATTGGTATTGAAATTGGATGCTACAACGTTAGGTGGAAATCTTCGTTCAGGACAAGCCACCGTTAGTACTCCGGCTGGAGTTGGAGTCAATATCCTTACTGCCGACGGTATTGCCGTGGGCGAAGGAAAAGAAGCGAGCGTGATTACCGTTGATGTAGCTTGTGGCAATACACGAGTGAATTCGTCACGTAGTGAAGCCCGTGTTACGGCTGGCAACCGTATTGAGTTGGTTGCGGCTGGACAAGAAGTGGCAGTTGGCTCGCAAGACACAGGCGATCCTAAGCGTTGTCCTCGTCTAGCTCGTGCCAGAGAGAACTCCACAACAGCACTTACGGGCGGGGCCTTGGCTGCTTTAATTTTAGTTGGACTCGGTGGGGCAATTGCTGGTGTTATTGCTGCGACACAAGGCGATAGCACAAGCTCGAATACTAGTGGACCGCTTAGCAACTTCAGACCTTAATTCTAAACATTTACCTCAATATTATTTAGCGCCATTCTTTTCGCCCATAGGCAGGGAATGGCGCTAAATGTTTTTACTATGACAAACTTGGTACATCGGCCCCGTAGGTTGCGACATCACGGGATAATTCGCAATCTTGTTCGTGAAACACAAATTACTCCAAATAATCTGATTTACCCTCTCTTTGTTTGTGCGGGAGAAGGGGTTCGGCGCGAAGTTCGCTCAATGCCGGGGGTATTTAATGTTTCGATTGATGAGCTCGTGAAGGAAGCCGCCGCCGCTCAACGAGAAGGCATTTCCTCTATAATCCTTTTCGGTCTTCCAGAACATAAGGATGAAGAGGGAAGCGGCGCGTATGACGAGGATGGAATTGTTCAGCGTGCGACGAAAGCACTCAAAGAGGAAGTTAAAGATATACTCGTAATTGCTGATACCTGTTTGTGCGAATACACCTCGCATGGTCATTGTGGGACGATTGCAGACGGTGATGTTGCAAATGATCCAAGCCTGGATTTGATAGCTCGCACTGCGGTGAGCCAGGCACAAGCAGGCGCTGATATTATTGCCCCTTCCGGCATGATGGATGGGATGGTGGGCGCAATTCGCGCGGCACTTGACGCAGCAGGGTTTACGCACATCTCGATTCTTTCTTACGCTATTAAATATGCTTCGGCATATTATGGGCCTTTTCGTGATGCCGCAGATAGCGCTCCTCAGTTTGGCGACAGACGGAGCTATCAGATGGACCCTGCAAATGCACGCGAAGCTTTGCGCGAGGCCGATCTTGATGTAGCGCAGGGAGCAGATATGCTGATGGTTAAGCCCGCGTTACCTTATCTGGACATAATTAAGGCTGCGCGAGAAAGATATAATCTACCAATTGCTGCTTATCAGGTTTCAGGAGAGTACGCGCAGATCAAAGCTGCCGCAATGAATGGATGGATTGATGAGGAGCGAGTGATGATGGAATCCCTAACGTCAATTAAACGCGCAGGGGCGGATATGATTTTGACGTATTATGCCCGAGAAGTGGTGAAGCATTTATAGGGGCTATTCAGCGCAAATCTCCATACAAGAATTGTGTGAGCGTGATGGCCGAAATAGCCGCTGTTTCTGTACGTAAAATCCTGTTTCCAAGATGGATGGGAGTAAACCCAGATGCTTCAGCCTGCTGAATTTCCCTCTCGCTCCACCCGCCTTCCGGGCCAATCGTGATTGTGATGGAACTGATGAGGGATTTACTGATTAGTTGTTGTCCGACACGTTCAGAAAAGATTAGGTTTACCTCTGTATTAGTCGTGGCACAAAATTGTTCATAGTCTTGTACGTCACCTATTTCCAGCAGATTACGTCTTCCGCATTGCTTCGTAGCTTCTAGTGCGATTCTACGCCAGCGTTGCAACCGTTGCTCTCGTCCCTCAGCTTTTTTGAATTCACTATGTTCAGTCAACAATGGAATGATTTGACTAACTCCAAGCTCAGTGGCTTTCTGCACAATCCAATCAAATTTATCACCTTTGACTAGCGCCTGACCAAGGATGAGTCGCAATGGAGATTCAACTTCATTGCTTAAACGTGCCAGGATACGAAGTTCAGTTCGATCTTTATTGGTGCGCGTAACCTCACACTCGTACTCAGCACCTCTTCCATCAAAGACATAGACACTGGCCCCTGGCATCAGCCTGAGGACACGTGTTAGATGGTGAGACTCGTCTGGATCAAGGTAGATATTGGAATCAAGTATTCTTGCGGGTGAAGCAAAGAAGCGATGGCGTTGCATAAAAATTATCTTTGAATCTGCAAGGCAAACGAAACCCATTCGCCATCTGGTTTCGATTCAATGACCTGAAAGCCCTGTGCGCCAAGTGCCGCACAAACCTCATCGCCTTGTTCGCGTAGAATGCCGGAAACAATCAGCACTCCCCCCGCTTTCATCACCTGTGGGAAGTCGGCTGCCAGCGGGACGATAACATCTGCGGTTAAATTGGCCAATACCAGATCAAAGGATTGTCCATGAAAAGATGACAGCTTATTTACTTCAAAGTGCAACTCATCTAATGCGGTATTTATTTCAGCGTTCTCGTTCGCCACGTCAATTGCTTCGGGGTCAATGTCAAAGCCAACAACGTGTGAGCCGGGATATAACTTGACTGCTGCAATTGCCAGGATTCCTGTGCCTGTTCCCACATCCAACAATGAACCGCCGTGCCAATATTTTTCGAGCAATTCTAAACACCCACGTGTTGTTTCGTGCGTGCCTGTCCCAAAGGCCATGCCAGGATCAATTTGTACGACGACACGTTCTCCTGCATTGGTTTGTTCACGTTTCCAGGACGGTGTGACTAATAACTTCTGGCCAATCAGAACAGGCTCATATCCTTTTTTCCATTCTGCTAGCCAGTCCTGATCTGCAATGGTCAGGGCCTGAATTGACCGCAGGGACGTTTCTGGCAAATCACTGAGTCGGAGTGCCCGCAGAATGTTTGCCTGCAACTTCTCTACGTCGGGCGACGAGTCAAAATATGCGCGTAGTGTGATTGATTCCGCTGTGTCTTCGGAAATTTCCAGCCCTGTGGTGTTTGCGTTCCAGAGCTGTGCGGTCACAGCTGATTCCGCTATGCGTGAGATCGTGATTTCGATGGCGTGCCAGACTTTCATCGTGCTTCAATTCCAAGTTCGTCGAGTGTGTGCGGGTCATCGCGCCACTCTTTTTGCACCCGAACAAATAAATTCAGTCGAACATGGCGACCCAACATTTTCTCAATGTCGTGCCGGGCGCGGGTTCCGATTTCTTTGAGCATTTGGCCACGTCGGCCAATAATAATCGGCTTTTGGGATTCGCGCTCAACATAAATAACGCAATGGATTTCCGTTGCTTCTGTATTTTCCTGCCACAATTCAGTGCGCACGGCAGTGGTGTAGGGAAGTTCTTCGCCCGTCAAATGCAGGATTTTTTCGCGCACCATTTCGGCTGCGATATTCCGCTCAAATTGATCCGTAAAAGTATCAGGGGCAAAAAGCGGGTCTCCCTCCGGCAAGTAATTGATGACGGTCTCAATCAGCCTTTGAATGCCACTTCCATTACGCGCTGAAATTGGAATGATCTCAGCAAATTGAAATTCCTGACTGTACTGTTCGATCAAAGGCAAAAGCGCCGATTTGTCTTTGAGTAAATCTACTTTATTCAGCAGCAAAAAAACGGGTTTAGAAGAGTTCTTAATTAATTCGAGTGCAAATCGCTCACCTGCGCCGCTATTTGTGGTTGCATCCCGCATCAGCAGGATTACATCCACTTGTTCCAAGGCCTCGGCTACTAAACCCATCATCCGACGGTTCAGTGCATACCCCGGTTTATGAATGCCGGGGGTATCTACAAAAATGATTTGTGCATCCGGGCGCGTAATAATGCCTTGAATCCGAGTCCGAGTAGTTTGTGGTTTGGACGAAACTGCCGCGACGTGTTCGCCGATTAGTTTATTGAGGAGCGTAGATTTGCCTGCATTCGGACGTCCGATCAATGCGGCATAGCCTGTTTTATGAGATTGAGTCATTTGAATTCTTCTTTGATAACAGCAGCAATGGCGGCTGATTCATCGTCGGCAATTTGCGGCATTGCTTGCGTGATCTTTACTCGTGAAACACGCCGTTCATCTGCTTCCATCACTTCGAATCGCAAGCCGTGAAAATCAACTTTTTCACCAATATCAGGCAAATGCCCCAGTTGATTGATCACCAATCCGGCAACAGTGGTGAAGTCATCTGCGGCTAACTCCACTTCAAAAAGTCGTTCGATCTTGCCGATTTCAACCGCTCCCAAAACAACATAACCTCCCTCTGATTGAGGGGTAATTTCAGCCTCAGCGGCAGGTGTTTCAGGCTCATCTTCGTCTTCGATTTCGCCAACAATTTCTTCCACTAAATCTTCGAGTGTGATCAGACCTGCGATGCCACCATATTCGTCAATGACCATTGCCATTTGCACCTTGGCTTTTTGCATTTCACGCAAAAGCTCATCGGTCGGTTTGCTTTCAGGCACGAAATACGTCGGACGCGCGATTTGAATGGCTGTTTTATCAGTTTCCCCAGAAGCCCAATAACAGAGAAGATCACGTACATAAATAACGCCTTCGATGTGGTCAATCTGATCCTGGTACACCGGAAGCCGCGAGTATTTCGATTCAATCATGACATCGCGCACAGCCTCTAATGAACTCTCAGCGGCAACAGCACTCATTTTTGTGCGAGGTGTCATTACTTCGCCCACAGTCCGATCACTAAAGCGGATGATAGATTGAATCATCTCGCCTTCATCTTGTTCGATAATTCCTTCTTCTTCACCAACGTCAATTAACGCCTGTAACTCGCTTTCGTTGTTTTCTTCTTCGAGGACGGTTTCTGTTTTAGGTTCCTCCTCACGCTGTAGCCCGCGCAGTGAACGATAGATAGGTAACGCGATGACCGCCAGGGCCGGGTAAATCACTTTGAGTGGCAGTCTCAGTCGCATCAGCATCCGCGCCGGGTCATTTTGTGTGAGTAATAAAGGGATGACGAGTCGAAAGACAACCAGCGTTGCGACCATTGCCGCAAACGCGATCAACAGAAAACGAGTGGCATTGAGCTTAAAGGCCAGCGAGGTAATCAGAATCGCAATTGATGCAATGGCAAGATGAATCCCAAATGTCAGGGTGAAACTGAAGGAGGGATAATGATCTACAATAGAACGTAAAAATCCAGCGCGTGGCGTATTGGCACTTTCGCTGGCCATTAAGCGCAGCGAGAAATCACTTAACTGATCCAATGCACTTTTAGCAGTTGCAACTACGACCAGCACCACAAGTGCGATGCCGGTCAAAGGTAATTCGTATTCCATAAACAGGTGTCAGGTATTGTGTGTCAGGTGTCAAAGATTATACCGACTACTGACTACCGACTACTGACTACTCAGTAACTCTTTTCTCAAACGACGCTCTAGACGTCGCATTTCACCATTGTCTGTTTCGTGATCATAGCCTGCAAGATGCAGTAATCCATGAATCACAAGCCAGTTGATTTCCGTTGCAAATTCAATGCCTTGTTCGTTGGCGTACCGATCAGCGGTCTCGACCGAAATGATCACATCGCCTAAAAAATTGGGATTATGATCCGGTTCATTATCACTCATTCCCTCGCGATAAGCGAAGGCCAAAACATCGGTGGGCTTATCAAGATTGCGATAAGTTCGATTTAGCGCTTGCATTTCCCGGTCACGGATAAAAGTGATGGTCGCCGAGTACGGCGCTTGATGGGTACGATTCAACACGGCGTGGGAAAGATTTACGATCTGCTTTCGTGCAAGCTTATACCTGCGCTGCTTGTTGATAATCTCAACCTCAGCTGTTTCAGTAATATTCCTGGGCTTTTTATTAGATACTGACTTTGCGGGTATGGGCATCGTAGGCTTTGACGATCAACTGCACTAAATTGTGGCGGACAACGTCTCGGTCTGTGAATTCAATAAACTCGATTCCTTCAATTCCACGGACAACTTGTTGCGCCTCAATCAATCCTGACTTTCGTCCTGAAGGCAAATCAATTTGCGTAACATCGCCTGTAATGACTGCTTTGGAACCAAATCCAATGCGGGTCAGGAACATTTTCATCTGCTCAGAAGTTGTGTTTTGCGCTTCGTCAAGAATGATGAATGCATCTGAGAGCGTCCTTCCGCGCATGAATGCCAGCGGTGCAACTTCGATGACGCGTTTTTCCAGAAAGCTCGTCACGCGCTCGTGATCCATCACATCAAATAGCGCATCGTAAAGCGGGCGTAAATACGGGTCCACTTTGTCTTGTAAATCGCCTGGGAGAAAACCAAGTTTTTCGCCAGCTTCCACTGCCGGACGGGCAAGAATAATGCGATTGACGCGCTTACTCATCAGAAACTGCACAGCCATTGCTACCGCTAAATACGATTTCCCTGTACCTGCCGGGCCAATGCCGAAAACCATATCTTTGCTTTCGATGGCCTCCAGATAGCGGCGTTGATTGGGCGAACGTGCCGTGATTTGCTTACGTCCGGCAGGATTGATGATTTTCTTGTTTGTCAGCAGGTCACGGAGTGTAGCGCTGCGATCTTCTGCAATCTGCTTGAAGGCATCGCGCAGTTCCATCGCTGTCGGAGTTTTTCCCTCTGTGAAAAGCTGGCTGTAATCTTTGAGAATATGTTCGACTGTAGCGACATCGGCTTCGTCACCTTCGATGAATAAATCGTGGCCTCGGCCACCGACGCGTACGCTGAGCAGGGATTCAAGAAATTTGATGTTCTGATCTTGTGGCCCGAAAAGAGTTTCGAGAGCGCGTTCCGGCAATGTAAATTTCAGTTCTCGCAGATGCTGCTGGCTCCTTACAAAATCTGAAATTTCAAATTTCAGATTTCAAATCCAACTACGGCACGCGCGCACTGCTGATGATTCGTTCCGCTGCGGCGATCATCGCAGGCGCACTGTCCTTCGAATAAAAAGAGACGACCAATAAGATACCAGTATTAGCACGAATAATCACGGCCTTGCCTTGAAATTCCAACGGAGAACTAGCACGCGGTTGCCGAAAGAGTGTACGAAGGTCTACGAAGGTCTTAATTTGGTCGCCTTCCTGTACCATCCGGCGGGAGACTTCGCTCAAGCCTTGTAGTCCGGTCCCAGAACTTAGGCTTTTAATAACAAGGTCTACAATCAGGTTGTTGTCATAAGCCGGGCTATTGGCATTTTTCAAGCTGTTCCAAATCGCATTCATAAATGCGACGTCTTCTTGTGAACGAAAGACTGCACCCGCATCAATGCGTTGTGTTTGTAATTCTTCTGGACTCAGTCGCCCGCCATTCCAGTAATTCGGATGCTCAAAGGAATATCCGTAGGTGCGTTCTTCAAACCGTAGAAATGTGTCTGCGGGAGGCGTTGTCACCTCGCCTCCCACGACTTTGATATTTGGCCCGGATGTCGTTGCCGCTTTGTCGAGTACCACTTCTGGTTTGGCCGCAATAGCAGCTGTAGTTGTCGCTGGCGAATTTGTTGTCGGCGCAGCAGAATTATTAGGCACCACATTTTCAGCCTTTTTGTCACGCGGTGGTTTTACTTCATCCAGTGGCGTGGGATTCAGCGGCTTGGATTGCAACGGTTTAGATTCGGTCGGCGGCGGAGTCACTGACTTCGGGGCTGGCGTGTTGCTGGGTATTGTCGGCGTCATGACCGGTTGCGGAGCAACAATCGGCTTCGTCACATTTCCATTGGTGGGCGGGGTATTCGCAGGTTTTTCTACGGTTGTGTTGGCAGGCGGTGGCGACTGTATCGGTGTTGGCACCGATTTGATCTCACGTTGTCTTTGTGCTGGCTTATCTTCAGCCGTTTTGGTTTCTACGGGTGCGGTTTTAGGCGTTACTCCGAGCACAGGCGGTGGCGCAGGTTTCTTGACCGGATCGCTAAGAGAGGATGACGTGCCTTCGTATAAAGCCACGAAATAGTCAGCCGTCAGACCTTGCTGTTTTAGGCGCGAGCCAAAGTTTTGTGCGGCCACACGGCTTGGAAATCGTCCAACGCGAACGCGATAACGTAATCCCTGGCCAGGCACATTGCTTTTCAGCCAATAGGCTTGTTGTCCCTGTGATCTCAGGGTTTGCACTTTACCTTCGGCAGCTTCCTGTGCAGTCATTGAATCCACTTGCACCGTGTATTGCCCAGACTGCGCCACCGTATTTATTGAGAGCGCCATCAGCAAACTCAAAAACGCAAGATAAGAGAAGGGAGAGGCTTTCATAGGGTTAGTTTCAGATAGGGCATGGGTTCTTGTTCAAATCAGGATCAATTGCTTAATCCGGCTGTGGGTCTCGCAGCGCAAATTATGCCCGATTTTCTCCTATGGAGAAAAGGATTTTTTATTCGTGGTTTAATCCAAGTGGAGGGACGCCTTTACGGACGTAGCATTTCTGCAATGTCTTTAGCTGCAATTGCGCCGTGACCGATGGCCGTTGCGACACTAAAACAAACAGGGCGGCAGACATCGCCAACTGCATAAACATTTGGTAGGGATGTTTTTTGGGCGCGATCCACGACTACAAAACCGGCCACGTCAACCGTAATCTGCTGCTGCAAAAAAGCGGTGTTGGGAGCGATTCCTAAACGCACAAACAAACCGTGTGCCTGCATTGTTTGTTGTCTTGCTGTTGTACGGTTAACAACTAATAGCTGAAGCTGGTTATCCGCTAAAGAACTCGCCTCTTTAATCTCACAGTTTGTCATTACTTGAATGCGTGGGTGAGTAAAGACTGCTTGCTGCCAGCTTGGGCGGGCGCGAAACTTGTCTGAGCGATGGAGCAACATCACGCGTGGGCAAACTTCAGCCAGAATCAGGCTGTCTTCAAATGCCGAATCGCCCCCGCCGACCACGACCACTTCCTGTCCGGCGAATTTTTGCTGGTCATGTGTCGCCGAATAACTAATTCCTGGCAGTGTTTCTTCATTGGCCAAGCCCAACCGCCGATTCTGCGCGCCTGTAGCAATGATGAATGCTTGCGCCGAAAGCATCTCGCCGTTAACGAGCAGACGACGATCACGCAGGTTGATTTCTTCAAGGTGGCAGTTCACCCGATAGCGCAAATTGTAGGTGCGCAAATGCCGCTCGAATTCATCACGCAATTCAACTCCCGTTTTGTCTGGAAAACCGGGATATTCCAACACGGGATGAAACATCTGTAGCATCTGTCCGCCGAGTTCTTTGCCCTGTTCCAGTAAGATTGCCTGCAAACCGAGCGAATGACACCAGAGCAACGCGCTAATACCCGCCGGGCCGCCGCCAAGGATGATTACTTGATGTTCCATGCTGTGATTGTACGCGGGCGCGAAGCTTTCACAAATCCTTGCTTGAATCCTCTTCGCGGTGATGCCATCATCAAGCCATGTGGAAGTTGGCTTGTATCATTTGCCTTACAACTTTTCTGGGTACGGGGTGTTCCTTATCACAGGCACAAAAGAAAGACTCTCGCTTCAAACCCTGGTCAGAAGTGGCTGGGACAGAAAGCTCCGCCGCCACGTATGACACGATAGAACAAGTGGGTAAGATCACAGATAAATCGCTTGGAGAAATTTCTGGCATTACTGCCAGTCGAATTTCGCCGGATGTTTTCTGGGTTCATAACGACAGCGGCGATAAGGCGCGGATTTATGCGATAGACCTAAAAGGCAAATTACTGGCGAAATTCGATGTGCCGAATGCAGAAAACAAAGATTGGGAAGACATCGCTACAGGGCCAGGGCCAGATGGAAAGCCTGCGCTCTACATTGCTGACATCGGTGACAATGATCGGATGCATGAGACATCAACCATTTATCGTGTCCGTGAGCCGCAAATCAGTGGTGACAAAAAGTCTGTCACCGATCCGGCTGAAGCGTTTCCCTTCAGCTATCCCGATGGAAAGCACGATTGCGAAGCGATTTTCGTTGATCCGTCAAATGAGCAAATTTATTTGATCACGAAAACGCTGCGTGAGGATTGTGCTGTCTATCGCTATCCCTTGCCGCTGCGGGCGAATCAGAAGGTGGTGGTGGAAAAAGTTGGTGGGCAAAAAATCAAAAGCATCACGCAATTGCGAATGGTTACCGGAGCAGGAATCTCGCCCGATGGTTCGCGACTGGTAATTCGCACCTATTTTGGTGCCTTTGAATTACAACGCTCCAAAGGCAAAGTTCTGGCCACGATTTTCGATAACGAACCCACTGCACTTAAAATCCCATTGATGGGACAAGCCGAAGCCATTGCTTATGCAGCTGATGGCAAATCCATCGTGATGACCAGCGAGAAACTTCCTGCTCCGATTTATCAATTGACGCGCAAGTGAACGCAGCTTACTTCACTCGTTTCAGCTTAACCAACCGTCCTTGTAAATTCCATTCGCCGACATACAGATCGCCGCTCGGATGCCAGCTCAAACCGTGCGCAGAAATAAATTGACCGTCCACCCAATGTTCAGGTCCAAGACGATTCGTTGCGCGTTTCTTTGGATCAGGGCCATCGCCCAGATGTGTGACCAGCTTGTTATCTTTGTCGAGAATCGTCACGCGCCCCGCCAAATCGCCGATTGCCAAATCGCTGCCGAGAATATTCAAGACCGACGGCAAGCGCAGGAAATCGCCTTCTGTGCCATCCACGACTTTGACAAACTTCCCTTCCAGCGTGAACCACTGCAAACGATGATTCGCACGGTCGGTGACGAGCACGAGCGGTTCCGGGCCGCGCTTGTCAATCAGGATTTTGTGCGGCGTGCTGAACTTGCCTTCTTCTTTTGCCGCCGTGCTTTTGCCGCCCCACGAACTCACGTAATCGCCGTTCGCATTGTAGCGATGCACATAATTTGCGCCGTAACCATCAGTCACATAAAACTCGCCATTCGGCGCAACGGTAATGCCCGTCGGTTTGAATTCGGTTTTGTTTTTGTAGACGCCGGATTTGTCAGGATGGCCTTTGACCCACACGACTTCACCCGTTGTCGTGATCTTGGCAAACTTGTTGCGGAAGAGGCTGACCAAATAGATGAATTCCTGATTGCCTTCCTTGTTGATTTGCATGTCGTGTGTGCCGCTGCCGTCTTCATAGGGCTTCCATTCCATTCCGATGGCGCGCAGGTATTTGCCATTTTGGTCGAACACCATAATGGATTGCTCGCCATCAGTGCTGAAATAGATGTGACCTTTAGCGTCTACGACGACACCGCCGTGTGTGCTGCCGATTTTCATGCCGGGCGGCAGCTTGACCCAATTTTTGACCCATTCATATTTGTGATTGCCTGTTCCTAAAATGATCGGGCCGCCATTTTGTGTGTTACCCGCGAACGAAAACTGCGGGCCGATGGCAGAAGCGGTCATTGCCAGTCCGAAGCCGCCAAGAAAGTTTCTGCGTGAAAGAGCTGTTGTGGACATGCTTATTCTCCGTGATGAAATTGGTTGTGATCGTTTTGATAATTGCGAATGAACACAGGAATTATTAGGTTGCCCCGTCAGAATAGCAAGAGCTGTTCGTGCGTTGACCCGCTGAAAATCACGGCATAGAATCGTGGCGCATCCAATAGCAGTTTCATGCAACTTCTGTACAATCAAATACGTTAGTCACGGCAAGCGGTTAACAAAAACTATCTGCAACACTACCGTTTATAGCTCGTTACCAAAAGGAGAGTGTATATGCTTCTGCTCATTACCTTAGGCAGTATCATCTGGACAATCATTATTGGGTTAATTGTAGGTATTCTCGCCAAAGTCATCATGCCAGGTCGTGATGGGGGCGGATTTATTTTGACTGTGCTCCTGGGCATCGCGGGGAGTATTGTCGGCGGACTTTTGAGCAACTTTGTTCCTTGGCGAGTTGGAGAATTTGGCGGCTTTGTGTTGGCCATTATTGGAGCAATTATCGTACTGGCGATTTACCGCATGATTACGGGGCAACGCTCAACGTAGAGATGCGAAAAATGAGTTTTTGTAGGGCCTGTGCGGCATTGCGAGTGGCGATGCTCGCACAGGCTTTTGTTATTACTTCTTCCAATTCGCCAAATCCGCAAACGGATTATTGAATCCGCCTTTCGCAGGCTTCGCATCACGCTTTGGTTCCGGCCTGCGATCTTTCCCGGAATTGGGCACAAAATTAGGTTTCGGACGTTGCTCGTTTCGTTGCTCGCGGCGTTGTTCTGTCCGTTGTTCTGCTCGTGCTTCACGCGGGCGCGCTTCACTCTTCATCGTCAGCGCGATTTGATTCTTCTCTAAGTTCACTTCCAGCACACGAACGCTCACGCGATCACCGGGATTGACCACGTCGCGTGGGTCTTTGACGAAGCGGTCTGCGAGTTGCGACAAATGCACGAGGCCATCCTGATGCACGCCGATGTCTACGAACGCGCCAAAGTTCGTGACGTTGGTGACGATGCCGGGGCAAGTCATCCCTGGCTTCAAATCGGCAACCGTGTGAATGTCTTCGCGGTATGCGAACGCTGAAAATTCTTCGCGCGGATCGCGGCCCGGTTTACTTAGTTCGGCAATCACGTCGGCAAATGTGAATTCGCCGAGTTCCGATTTTAGTTCAGCAGATTGCTTGACCAGATCAACGCCCGCCCCAGTTAATTCCGCGACATTCTTGCCAAGCTTGTTGGCTAATGATTCCAGCGAGGCGTAGCGTTCAGGATGTACGCCTGTGTTATCCAGCGGATGCTTGCCGTTTTGAATGCGCAGGAATCCGGCGGCCTGCTCAAACACTTTCGCGCTGAAACGCGGGATGTCGAGCAGTTCCTGCCGCGATAAAAACAATCCTTTTTCGCCGCGATGCTCAACGATCTTTTTCGCCAACGACGGCCCAATGCCGGACACACGCGCGAGCAAGTGATACGAAGCGGTGTTCAGATTCACGCCCACTGAGTTCACGCAAACATCCACGACCAAATCCAAGCCTTTCTTCAACGCAGGCTGCGAAACGTCGTGTTGATATTGCCCAACGCCGATGGATTTCGGATCAATTTTGACGAGTTCAGCAAGCGGGTCTTGCAGCCGTCGCGCAATCGAAATCGCACCGCGCACCGTGACATCCAAATCTGGGAATTCTTCGCGCGCGACGTCCGAAGCACTATAAATACTGGCTCCTGATTCATTCACCATCACGACGGGCACGTTGATGTTTTGCTCTTTCAACGCCTCACGAATAAACGTTTCTGTTTCGCGTCCGGCGGTTCCGTTGCCGACCGCAATCGCACGGATGCTTGCGTTTTTGAGCGTTTCGCCAAGCAGCTTTTTCGCGTTTTCTTTTTCGCGCTCGCCTTGCAAGTGCATGACGGTCGAAGCGATGTATTTGCCCGCATCGTCTACGACCGCCAGTTTGCAGCCGGTGCGAATGCCGGGATCAACGCCAAGCACGGCTTTTGATCCGAACGGCGCAGACAACAGCAACTTGCGCACGTTTTCCGCGAAGACTTTGATCGCTGCTTCGTCCGCGACTTCTTTCAGCGAACGATGCACTTCGTTTTCAATGCTTGGCAGCACGTACGCCTTCAACGCCATCCGCGCCGATTTCAGCAAGACATCCGCACCCGGCGCATTCGGCACGCTGCAAGCTTCGTTTTCAAAACGCCCCAGAAGCGAAGCTTCGTACGATTCATCCACCGCAATTCCCGTTTCGCCTTCATTCGTGAAACCGCCAATATTCAGGCTCAATTCCTCTTCCATCCACCCGCGCCGCATTGCCAAATACCGATGCGAATTTTCGGGCTTGAGCAATGATTCAGCGGTTTCGTAGTAATCAAAATACCGCTCGAATTTGCTGTGCGGTTTGGCTTTTTCCGCTTTGCCTGTTTTGAGTGCGCCGCGCTCGAACACAGTCTTGCGTGTAAATTCGCGTAGTTCCGGTGTTTCCGCCAAACGCTCCGTCAAAATATCCTGCGCGCCTGCAATTGCCGCCGTTGCATCGTTAATATTTTTCTCCGCGTTGTAAAATGCGAGCGCATACAGTTCTAGCGTTTGCCCTGCCTGCGGCGTTTCCGTGCCGTGGCCGCAATTCCAAATCCAATCGGCGAACGGTTCCAGTCCCGCCTCTTTCGCCATCGCTGCTTTGGTTTTGCGTTTTTGTTTGTAGGGCAAATAAATGTCTTCGAGCGAATCCAGATTGAACGTCGTCAGGATTTTGCCTTTGAGTTCGTCCGTCAGTTTGCCTTGTCGTTCAATCTCTTCAACGATGAAGGCTTGCCGTTTCAGCGTTTCGTCCCAGCGTTCTTTGGCATCAATCGCTTTTTGAATCGCTACTTCGTCAAGGTTGCCCGTCTGCTCTTTGCGATAGCGCGCAATAAACGGCAACGTCGAGCCTTCTTCAGTAAGTTTGATCACCGCCAATGCAGAAGGCACAGGAATGTCGGTGTGAATCGTTTGGAACCAGGTTTCAAATGTCATTCAAAGCTATGTCCTATAACAAAGGAATTATTGATTTCGACAACCTCGTAGGTTGCGAAGAGTTGAAGCGCAGTATCCAGATTGCGCTCAAACAAAGCAAGCAGTTGGCTATTGTTGATGTTACCCGTCGTAATCAGCAAAAGTTTTTCGGGTTTGTTTTGCAGGATTTTTAATTTGAGAAAATCGCTGTCTTTCGTGATGACAGTTCGTTGTCCGCTGTCTGCGATACGTGTAATTTCATTGTCTTCAGTCAAATTTTGTAGTGGCAAATCGCTCGTGTGAATTGCATCGAAGCCTGCGGACAAAAGCCAGGTCTTCAAGCGATATGGAAGTTGCGCGTCAATCAGAAATTTCATGACAGAAATTTCAAGCGGCGAGGACTTGATGAATGGAGTTGACTTTAACCAACTTGCGAGCAAACAAAAGACAAGCTTGCAAGTCTTCTCTTTCTAAATCGGGATAATCGGCCAGCACTTCCTCGAACGTCATTCCCGCGCCGAGCAAATCCAAAATCAACTCGACCGGGTAACGCATGTTGCGAATTGTTGGTTTGCCGAAGCAAACGTTCGGGTTCAGTGTAATTCTTTGTAAAACTGCATCGTCCATAGTTCGTACCATAGCATATTTATTAGCTGGCCCTCTACCTGTTTACAGATCAGGAAATTTGCTGCTTGTTCATCTGCCAAACACCTCAGGCGATACACTAAAACCAACGCCAGTCCAAACGCAATCGCGCCTAAATACGCGGGCGACAAATGAATAAAAGCTCAGGTTTTATTTGTCATAGTAGATAATTGACCAAAAAGCAAAGTTTTCCCCTTTTTCTTTACACCAGTCCGGGAAAGATTTGTCAGGGCATGCCAACGTATATTCTTCCCAAGCAGCGATAAGCTTTCGGTATGTATGAAGTTCTTCCAGCAAATTTGTTTTCCCCGCTTCTGATGGAAGCCTGGCAATCAGAAGTGCAGCTTCCTCTAAACAAACTTTGCCCTCTTCCACCTCACCAATAAACTGTGCTTCAGCAAGATGATGCGTTTGGTAGTCAACTGTATTCAGCTTTGCCTTCACCAGCATCGTCAGCGAGATTGCATCTGTAGGATCAATCTCCAATGCCCGCTCAAACTCAGCCAAGTCGCCGCTCATACATCCCAGCCACCGAGCGGGGATTGCACTGGCGTTCTCCTCAGTAGACCAAGCTTTGAGAATGGTGATCAAATACTGTTGCAGCGGATGCGGGATAAGTTGGTGAATGTGAGGATTCTCAAACCCCAAAGAAGCCAGCTCTACCGCGATCTCTCTTTGCGATTTCAGCGGTTTTTCTTGGGCAGCGGAGATAAATTCATTCATCGCCCCCAGTGCCGCTTTTTTGATCCCTTTTTCTTTCAGAAAACAATAATTGGCAAATGCTTCGTAGTTAGGTTTGCGAAGATACGTTTCTCCAACTTCTCGCAGTCCCTGAAAATTAGCGGAATTCCAATACATCATAGACATTTTGTTTTCCGCACCATTCGCAACACCGATTCTTCCTGCGTCAACGTTTCGATTTCCTCCAACGCCACCCACGCCAAATCTTTTGATTCGCTCGTCACGATCAACGGCGCGATTCGATCTGCGATCAACAAAAACCGAACATCGTAATGAAAATGCGCAGGCTCGTTCGGGCGCGCCGGGATTTCGTGAATGTCTACGTCAAAGATGACCTTGGAATGCGGATGTACATTCACGCCTGTTTCTTCGCGGGCTTCGCGCAACGCGGCGCTGAGCATATCGGCATCGTCTTCGATGTGACCGCCCGGTTGCAGCCATTTGTTCAGTTTGCCGTGATGTAGCAGCAGCGCATGCGAAAAGGTTTCGTCTACGATCCACGCGGAACCGGTCAAGTGACCGACGAGCAAATCGCGCGAATAGAAATTTTCGTACTCGCGTACAAACGCCACGATGCGTTCCAGCATTTGTTGTTCGTGGGAATCAACTGGCTGATGTTTGCCGAGCAATTGCAGCAATGGTTCTTGCTTCATCAGGCTCGCCCATCAAATTCGCCCGTGACGGTGCTGACGCGCACGACTTCACCGTCTTTGATGAACAGCGGCACACGAATTTCCAACCCGGTTTCCAGCGTTGCCTGTTTGGTTGCGCCGCCGGATGCGCTGTTGCCCGAAGCGTTGCCGCCGGTTTCTGTAATGGTTAATTCGACGAATTGCGGAAGCTGCAACGACACCGCTTCGCCATTGTATTTCAGCGCCTGCAATGACAAGCCGTCTTTCAGGTAATAGCGGTCATCGCCAATCTGTTCGGCATCGAAGGTGAATTGGTCGTAGGTGCTTTCGTCCATAAAGTGAAAGCCTTCGCCATCCGCATACAAAAACGAAGCGGGCGTCAATTCAACATCACATTCGCTGAATTTCTCGCTTGTCTTGAACGACTTTTCCTGCACCGAGCCGTTCAGTAAATGCCTAAGCTTCGTGCGTACCATCGTAGATGCGCCGCGTGCAGATGGTGATGCAAACATCACTTCGACGACAGTATAGGGTTGGCCTTCGACTTCGATGGCGAGTTTGCGTTTGAGTTCGTTTGCTCCAATGAGTGCCATAGATTCTATCGTTTCTCCAAATACATTTTCATCCCGTGTTTCGGGCGTAGTGTAATCAATGCGCGTGTTTCAACCGGATGCCCTTGCACAAGACGCGGCTTCCATTGCTGCGCAAGAGTCGCAATTACTAATGACGCTTCCATCCACGCGAAGGCTTCGCCAATACAGGTGCGTGTGCCGCCGCCGAACGGGAAGTACGAAAACTTCGGACGCGCGTCTTTCAATTCGGGTGTCCAGCGTTCGGGGATGAATTTCTCCGGTTCCGGGAACCAGCGCGCGTCGTGATGCGTCAGGTATTGGCTCATCAAAATCAAATCACCTGCTTTGATTTGGTGATCATCAATTTCGTGATCCACCAGCGCGCGCCGCCCGATGATCCACGCGGGTGGATACAAGCGCATCGCTTCGGCAAAGACCATTTCGGCGTAGCGCAATTTAGGTAAATCCTCGAATGTTGGCAAGCGGCCTTGCAAGATTGAATCAATCTCTGCGTGTAATTTGGTCTCGGCCTCCGGGTGTTGCGAGAGCAAATACCACGTCCACGTCAGCGCCGTCGCGGTGGTTTCATGTCCGGCGAGGAAGATCGTCAATGCTTCGTCGCGCACCTGGCTGTCTGTCATCCCGCCTGTGCCGCCTTCTTCGTCCTGTGCCATCAGCAACATCGAAAGGAAATCGCCGCGATCCACATTGCTCGCCCGCCGTTCGCGGATGATACCGTAAATAATGTCGTCAAGCCGTTGTCGCGCTTTTTCAAACCGGCGATTGCTTGGCAGCGGCAGCAACGCCAGAATTCCTGCCAATGGATTTGGAATGCGTTCCGCAATCGCCATCAGATCAGTCAACGCTTGCCCTACTTCGCTCGCATCTTCTTCGACATCCGCATCGAACAGCGTACGTCCCGCAATCACGAGCGTGAGTCGCATCATTTCCTGCGACATCTCAAGCTCTGCTCCAGCGGGTAACGTTGCCCAACGTTCCCGCATTCGTCGCGCGTCCTCGACCATCGAAGTCGCATACGAAGCCACGCGCTGCCGATGAAACGCGGGTTGCACGAGGCGTCGTTGCCGCAAGTGAAATTCGCCTTCGCTTGTCAGCAAGCCTTCGCCGAGCAACTGCTTCATCATCTGAATGCCGCGCCCTTTCATGAACTTCTTTTGATTCGTGACCAATACATCGCGGATATGTTCAGGATGGCTCAGCAACCACACGGCTTGCGTAGCGATGTGAAACCGCACGACATCGCCGTGATCCTGCTTGAGCTTCGACAAAAAGCTCACGCGGTCGCCGCGAATCGCCAGTAGGTTGCGCAGCGTCGAGCCTTTGTAGGACGGTTTCGATTGCGAAATGACAGCGGACATACGAAGTACCTCAAAAAGAAAAGGGGACGACTTATGATAAGTTTTCGCCCCTTCTTGCAAGCCTCAGATTTACGCCTTTCACTGATCCGTACGTTTTTTAGGTCGCGCCTTTTTAGCTGCTGCGGGTTTTCTTTTCACCCCAGAAATAAGGCTACCCTGTTTGTATTCGGCAGGCAGCAATGTGGTTTCTGATGGGCGAACGACTCTTAATCCAAGTGCTTTTAGCTTCTCTGCATTTTTATTGATCTGCCCATCACCAGTAAAAATCTCCTGACAACCCGTTTGGATTGCCGTTGCCACATGGATAGCATCTGCCGCTCGGCTCAAATAGATGCCATGCACCCACTCCAAATCCCTGGCTTTCTCTGTGATTTCTTGCGTTACCTGCGCCAAGAGAAAGATTCTCCCTGAAGTAAGCACCCGATTGATCAATGTCTTCGTGTCTTCGTTGGCAGGCGCACCCGCTTCAGACCTTTTACATTCGACGATAGTAAGCGTTGAGGTGACGAGTTCAAGTTGACCATCTAAGGCCGCTCGCATAATAGCCTTCGTATGCCAAACGTTATCTTCACGCTCAGGTTCTATTGTGCCATTTAGGTCATATTTGATGGCATCAATCAACGGGTTGGCATCAAGGTAGATTCTTGGCTTAGGCATAACCGCTAAGAAATAAAAGGACTGAGAGATGGTTCTTCAGGTAAGAAATCAAGGTACTCTTCCGTTGATAAATTACCTGTGAAACTAGGATCGCAGCCGAAAAATTTATCTAAATCATCAGGACGAAGTTCAGGAGACTCTCGAATAGTTTGGATGTCCAAGTATTCCACCTGCCCATTTATGATCTTGAGCCATCCTTCGACATTAACAATGGCATCTCGCGCTTGCAGTAATTGGACAATGTGCCCGTACCTGTCAGGTGTAAAATGGCAGGAAATCTTTTGACCAGTTAATGAGTCAACCACCCAAATTAAGTTTGAAGATTTGAATAGGGCGGTGATTTTCCCTTGGAAGCCCCCATATTGTCTGACCGTTTGAACGATCTGCCTTTCAATTTCCAACGCCCGCTGTTTCGATAATCTGCGAATTTTGGGGCGTGGCTTTCCGTTGTATACACCAATAGTTACAAAGTCATCTTCCGTTAAGGGCAGGGCGATCTTGGCATATTGCAAAAAGGTATTTTGAGTAAGGCCGAAGCGCAGACTATCAGCAACAGTTTTGGGGTTCGTAATGTGATCTAAAGCTTTTTGTCCAGTTAGTATTAAAGACTCATCGGCCTTGCCTATATATGTGGGGGCAAAAGCAACTGAGCCATTGTGGAAGTCATCGGCTATCCACTCGCCTTCCACAAGTCTGAGATCATTACTAAACAGCTCAAGAAACTTCTGGATTTCGTCTGCTAGCTTAGCTAGCTTCCCTAGCTGAATTCCTTCCCGCCCTTTATTCAGCACAATTTTGAGTTTTAATTGAGACATAGTGCCTCCTGTCGAAAAGGCTAAGAAGTAATAACTGGCTATGAAAATAGCCAGCAATAACCAATCAATTAGCACGAGCTATTGACAGAAAAATTATAAGTCTAAGCAAGGTGAATTTATAGCCCCGCTAACAGCGCGCGCACTTTATCCGCAATATTCACCGCCGTGAAGCCGAATTTCTCCATCACGACTTTCAGCGGAGCCGATGCGCCGTAACTGGTCATTCCAATCGTGATGCCTTGCAAGCCGACATAGCGTTCCCATCCCTGCATAATCGCGGCTTCAATTGCCACGCGCGCTGTAATCAACGGTGGCAGTACGGTGTCGCGGTATTCCTGCGATTGTTTCTCGAACAATTCCCAACTCGGCATGCTGACGACGCGTGCGCTGATGCCTTCGGCAGCTAAGGTTTCGCGCGCCGCCATCGTGATACCGACCTCGGAGCCAGAGGTAATCAGGATCACGTCAATGTTCTCCGCATCAGCGAGCACGTACGCGCCTTTCAGCGTGCCTTCGACTGCGCCGAATTTCGTGCGGTCAATCGTGGGCAAACCTTGCCGCGTCAGAATCAAAGCGGTCGGGCCGTGTGTGTTTTCGAGCGCCGCGCGCCAGGCCATCGCGGTTTCGTTGGCGTCGCCGGGACGAATCACCGTCAGGTTGTGAATCGCGCGAATCTGCGCCAATTGCTCGACGGGTTGATGCGTCGGCCCGTCTTCGCCCACGCCAATGCTGTCGTGCGTCCAGACATAAATTGTTTGAATGCCCATCATCGCCGCCAATCGCACAGGCGGGAGCATATATTGGGAAAACACCATGAACGTGCCGCCGAAGGGAATCAGCGGTTTCGTCAGTGCAATGCCGTTCATTGCTGATCCCATCGCATGTTCACGCACTCCAAAGTTGAAATTGCGCGCGTTACGAATTTCAGCGCTGAATTCAGGGTAGCCATTGAGGAACGTTTTGTTTGATCCGCGCAAATCCGCCGACCCGCCGATCAACTGCGGCAACGCTGGGGCAATGGCGTTCATTACTTTACCCGATGCGTCACGCGTGGCTACGTCTTTGCCTGCCTCAAACGTGGGCAGCAATTGTTTCCATGCCTCCTGGTGACCGCTGTTCCAGGTTTCCCATTGGGCGGCCAGATCGGGATGCTCACGTTTATACGCCGCGAATTTATCTTTCCACTCGTTTTCCAGATCACGGCCTTTTTCGATGCAATGACGGAAATTGACCAGGGCTTCGGGCGGCACCGCAAAAGCTTCTTCGTAATCCCAGCCGAGCGTTTGTTTGGCCAGCTTGACCTCTTCGACGCCGAGCGGTTCGCCGTGCGATTTTGCCGAGCCTTGTTTGTTGGGTGAGCCGTAACCGATGATCGTCTTGGTGCAAATGATCGAAGGACGCGAGTCTTTTTGCGCGGCAAGCAGTGCTTTTTCGATGCCTTCGACATCAAGGCCATCCACGGTTTGGACATGCCATCCGTACGCTTCAAAACGCTTTACGCGATCTTCGCTGAACGACATCGAGGTTGGCCCATCGAGTGAAATGTCATTGTCATCGTAGAGATAAATCAAGCGACCGAGTTTCAGATGCCCAGCCATTGACGCGGCCTCAGCTGCCACGCCTTCCATCAAATCACCATCGGACACAATCGCATAAATGTAATAATCAAATAGATCGTGTCCCGGTTGATTGAAATTCGCTGCCAAATATTCCTGCGCAATGGCCATTCCAACGCCGTTCGCAAAGCCTTGTCCAAGTGGCCCGGTGGTCGTTTCGATGGCTGGCGAGAGTTCTGACTCAGGATGGCCCGGCGTCAGACTGCCCCATTGTCGAAAGTTTTTGAGCTGATCCAGAGTGAAATCGTCATAGCCGGTCAGATACAACAAGCTGTAAAGCAGCATTGAGCCATGTCCCGCAGACAAAACAAAGCGATCTCGATTCGTCCATTTGGGGTTTTTCGGATTGTGACGCATGACTTTCGTCCAGAGCACATAAGCGGCGGGAGCCATGCCCATTGGCATTCCGGGGTGACCGGAGTTGGCTTTTTGCACGCCATCCATTGAAAGCGTACGAATCGTATTGATCGAAAGTTGGTCAAGCGTTGTGGACATTGATCTCCTCGTGGTTTTTATGGGTTAATGCGTTATACGTGTAACCAAAGATTGGTCACCTCTCCGACAGCAAGCATCTGACGCGCGCCATTGATGACTGCGCGCATGGGTTCTCTCACCGGTTTCACTGTAATGTTGGTTTCGTCAGCAATTAAGGCCGTCATCCCTGGCAGACAAGCTCCTCCACCCGTCAGCCGAATGCCACTTTCAATTACCTCGCAGGCGATTTCTGGCGGCAGATTGCGCAACGCCGCTCCTACCGCCGCGATTATATCTTTTAGCACCGGATTTAATGCGGCTGCAATTTCGTGCCCGTAAATATTTACACGGCGCAAGGTGCCCGTGCGCGAATCATCACCTGCCGCAATGTAAGAAGCGGATAAATTCTGTTGTCTAGTTGCCCCGATCTTGCGGACTAATCGTTCGGCTTCGTTCTGATACAGCTTTACGTCATAACGTGTGGCGGCAAGATCACAGACGGCATGCGTCAAGTCACTGCAAGCAAGGCGCACTGCATCTGTGGCAACAAGTGATCCAAGTCGGATCACCGCAATGTCTGTGACACCATCACCGATGTCTACAATCATTTGTGCATGCGGGGATGCCACATCCATCCCGCCGCCAATCGCTGCCGCCAATGGTTCTGGCGCAATGGCAACCGCTGAAGCTCCAGCGCTCCGGGTTGCTTCAATCAGGGCGGCTCGCTCTTCTTCGCAAGCATCTGTAGGCGCGCAAACCAGAACTCGTGGTTTCAAAATTCCCATTCGTCGGCTCCGTCGCAACAGAGGAGTTAACAAAGCAGTTGTCGCTTTGACATCCGCCACCACCCCGGCACGCAACGGCGAGACTAAGGCGTGCTGCTTGTCTTTGATTGAAAAAGCGGCGGATACGCCCACCTCTTCAATTCTGCCCGTATCGGTGCTCATCCGCACGATGGAGGGTTCTTCCGCGATAATGCCTTGTCCGCGTGCATAGAGACGCGTATTTGCAGTTCCCAAATCTAAGGCAATGTCTGGGTCTGCGAGGGCTTTGCGCAAGCAGGAATGAAGAAGCGATGACATAAAACTTTACTCAGTTGATGTGTTCGATTTCTGCGAAAGGATTTTGTTCCGGCAAGATTACCGGCAGCACTTTTTCGGCAAAAAGCGAAGAGTTGATTAATACCTGCACGACGTAATCGCCCGGTTGGGGAAATGTCGTGTTCACAAAAACCGTAACGTTGTCAGAATAGCCGCCGGGTGGAACCGTAAAGCTGGAAGGCTGTGAAACGGCGACCGTCTGCATTTTGTCAGGGGTAAGAATCCGAACTTCACTTAAGTATTGTCCCTCGCCGATCCAGTGCGTGACGATTCCAAACTTAATCATCGTGATCGGCAACTGTGGGACGACCACCTGATGAAACACGCCCATCAAGCTCAAATGCTGGCTTGCTTCAACGCGCACGTCTTCACAAAAAATTGTATGGCCTAACTGAAGGTTGTTTTCTGACATTCGTAAATAATTTCTTTGAGGGCTTATTTCTTTTTGGCAATTGATTCAATTGTAATGTCTTTGTACCAGGCCTCGCTGGCCGGGCCCGCATGAATCTGCACGCAAATACAACCGGATTGTTCAATGCCCGCCTCGGCTTCTGTGTAATCCACAGTCTGAAAGCCGTTAATGCTCAGGCGAATGTGGTTGCCTTCGGCCTGAATGGTATATTCGTTCCACTCATTGCGCTTCAACACCTTGTTCAGCTCGTCCAATTTCGGTCTGGCCAAAACGATCTTGCGCCGCGACTCATCGTACAGCGCCCCCCAGTAATCTTGTCCCATATCGGCCTGATAGCCAATAACTTCGTGATTATTCGGGATGCGCCGGGTGCGAAACTGAATACCCGCGTTGGCTTTGGCCGGATCGCCAAGCAATTTGAATTTCGCCCGCAGAATAAAATCTGAATATTCCTTGTCGGTGCAGAGAAACTCATTGCGCGGAATCGCTGCGTTCATTGTGCCGCCGACAATCGCGCCGCTCTCAAGTCGAAACGCTTGCAGATTGCCGTTCCATCCTTTGAAACTCTTGCCGTCAAACAAGCGGATTGGCTTCACTGCTGCGATCAGTGCTGAAAAACTTGCAATCACGAAAAGCACTAGGAAGAAGGGACCAAGTCGTTTCATAGGAGCATTGAATTTAAGTCGCGCAGTATAACAAACCAATAAAAGTGAAGCCACGAATTAACGCGAACTTAATCTCGTTAATTCGCGGCTACGGCGAATGCGATGCCGGAATGTTTATTCAGCGTATGAATGCATGCCCGGCAACAGATAACTCACGCCCAAATAGGTGAAGATGACGAGCAGGAAGCCAAGCAAGGCAAAGTACGCGCTACGACGACCTGACCAACCATGTGCAATGCGCGTGTGCAAATAGGCGGCATAGGCTAACCACGCAACCAAAGCGCCGGTTTCTTTCGGGTCCCAGCCCCAATATTTGCCCCATGATTCATTCGCCCAAATCGCGCCTGTCACCAGCAAAATCGCAATGCCGGCAAATGCCGCGCCCACAGTTTTGTATATCAGGCTATCGAGCTTTTCGAGTGAGGGCAGGCCAGCGCGCAGGCGTTCCGGTTGCAGGCTGAACAGCACAATCACCAGACTCAACACTAGCGACGTAATCAATGCTGCCAATTCCACCGGATTCGATTTCACATCAAAAACCATTTTGCCGTTGTTGTCCTGTAATACCTGATTCGCTACGCCGACCAATTGTTCGACAGACATCGTTCCGGCCTGCATTCTGCCAACCGCTTGTTTGCCCAGTTCCAGCAACTGTTGCGGCGCGACGGAAGCAAACGGTACGCTCAAGCCACGAATGCTTTTGATTTGGTAGAACAAGACGCCAAGCCCCACAATTTGTGCCACGATGGAGCCGCGCAACGCCCAATGTCCCCAGCGACGCATTGCGTCATTTTGTTTCAAAACATAGACCGTGAAACAAGCAACGACAATTAACAACAGCAGCGCAGAAATCGCGACAAATGGCCCCACGCCGGGTAGCGGAGCACGCAGGTGTCTGACAAACACGGTCGCGCCACCTTCGCCCGCTCCGGGAACGCCTGGATTTAGGCTGAAAGAAAGCGTGCTAAATGAAAATGCTTTACTGAACACAACCAGATTGATAAGCGTAAACAGCGAGGTGAAAATACCCATCGCTTCTGCTTTCACGCCATCTTTGATCAGGAACATCACCGCAATCGCAAAACTCACCAGCGCAATCCCATAACTCAGCGATGCCACACCGACGTGAATCGGACGCCAGTAGCTATCAAGCACGGGTTGCAAGTGGTTAATTTCGCTGCCGATAAAAATAGCCAGAATCAGCACTAAGCAAATCAGCGGCAAAGACAGTGCCCCGACAAAACGTGTATTCGGGCGATGTTCGATCAGCAACATGGTCAATGCGGCACCAAATGCAAATGCCAGCGACAGGTCGTACAAATTGGCGAAGGGCACATAGCTAAAGAACCACCACGTGTGGTACACCCCGTCGTGGTCAGTCATTCGACGCCAGCCTTCACGGTCTCCCATATTGACCCAGCGCACCAGCCAGCTGGACAGGTTAAAGAAAAAGCCAAGTGAGGCAATCCAAAGTCCGGCTTTTTGCAAGCCTTGCATTGGTGCATATAGGTCGGTCAGGTGCATTGCTGCGGCGGTAATAAAACAGAGCAGCGCGATGACGATAAGTGACCCGTCATCAATGAAGTTTCCCGCGCCCATTTGCCGCCGCGCGAGCACCATTAAAATGGCTCCTAGGATTGGTAATAATGCGGGCAGATAGTTCAAAATAGCGGGCCGCCGCAAATCCAATTGCGGGGTTGTTGCATTAATAGATTTAACTGCTTGGCTCATAATATTTCCTTATGCCGTAAACTACAGAAAACTTGCGTTTTGCAATCAGGCCTCATTTTCTGTCGGGGTAACTCCTTGAATTCGCGCCGCAATCCTTTTTATGCGGTCTTCAAATCCAAGACGATTGCGGTTGGCATCACCGCCCATATAAACTTTGCCATCTTCACAAACAATCCAGAGCCGTTGATGTGAAAAGAAAAACACGCCAAACAAAGACGCGCATAACATCGCTGAACCCAGATAAAACCAATTTGCGCCGGGGTCATACTGAATCGAAAGCATGTGCGCCTGTGAAGCCTTCTCAAAATCCAATAGGACAAACTTTGGCCCGTTAGGTGGCATCAGTCTGGATTTCAAGGCAGGATCATTGTCTACTTGCTTCTGGAACTGCTCACCAAACGTCCAGACACGACTTTTTTCTCCGGTGGGTTTGGTCAGTTCCAGATGGGCAGAGGGGTTATTGTATTGCCCGCTGGACGAATCTACCTGTCCTTGCGGCGTTAAGACGAAATCGGGCACGAATTCAATATAATGAACCTTGGTGCCATCAGCGAGTTGCGCATCTCCATTCAATGGGATTTCTATTTCCTGTGCTGCCCCTCCGCCCTCTGGCGTGACCCGAAGCTTGACGTTGCGTGCGCCGCCCATTTCCTGCGTTGAAGCCTGAAACATCCGATAGCCGCGATAATCGTACGGCTTGTTCATGTGAATCAGGGCTTCTTCTGTTTTGTTGGTTTGCTTATCCGTGATTTTGACTTTAGTAAACCAATCCAGCGTGTTGCCAGAATCAATAAACTTGGTTTTGTCTACCAACGTTTGCCGAATATCCAGACCTTCGACAGTAAAGGGTAGTTCCAGCGCCTGCTGTCCAACCTGATCCAGATTGAACACGTTGCGCATCATCTTGTCGTCCGTTTTTCCTGTTTGCACCCACATGCCGCCCTGATGCGACTTCAGTGAAGTCAACATTCCGCCCGCAAAGACGGTCAGCAATGAAACGTGAACGGCATAGGCTCCCATCCGATTCCAGGCACCTCTTTCGGCAAAGATTGTTGTGCGATTGTCTTTGTCGGTGACTTTGACTTTGTATTGTAAGGCTTTGGCTGCTTCTTTGGCGCGTTCTGCCAGAGCTTCGCGGCTGAACTGGGGCAACTCGATGGGATCATGCTTAATGCGCAGGGTTTGGGTAAACCCCGGCGAAGCCGTAAGTTTTTTGCGGCGCATGTTTTTCCAGGCTTTTGGGAAGTAATCAATGGAAGCCAGAATGATATTTAGGCTTAATAGCAGCAGCAGGAAATTGAAATACCCGGCATGATACACATCAAAAAAGCCAAGCCGACCGTAAATTGCTCTTTCGGCAGGTGTCAAACTGGCGAAGTACGTAGCAAAAGTGTCTAGCTCTTGTTGCTGGATCAACATGCCGATCATGGCCAGTGTCAAAAGAATTACCAGCAAAATAATGCCGAAAGGAACGGAGCTGATAACCGCCAGAAAGCGGTCAATCAAAGCGCCAATGCTAAACGATTTTTTTTCAGGCGCAGTCCGAGCGGCTTTGGCAACAGGCTGCGGCTGATTGAGGTTTTCCATTTCTTGCCTCGACAATAATTACGGAAAGTTATGCACCCAGAGTCAGGCTTTGAATCGTAACTCAAACGACCAGTAAAGCAAGCAGAATAATACCCCCGTGTTGCGTGCGGTGCAACCAGCTTGACACCCTGCGTGTGCTGCGATAGGTTGCTTGGCTTCACACAAGTCGGCTTGTTGTGACTGTGGTTCCAGGCGTGGCGGCGTCCTGACCACCCGCTTTATCGAAAGAATTCTGGCGCAAACGGAATTGTTTGCGCTCCAACCTCTGAGGAGAAAAAGAAAGAACATGGGCATTAAAGTAGGCATTAACGGATTCGGTCGTATCGGGCGCAACGTGCTGCGTACGGCGCTCGGCGATAGTGATATTGATTTTGTTGCGGTCAATGATTTGACCGACACTAAAACCCTGGCACATTTGCTCAAATATGATTCTGTGCTGGGCAACCTTGATCACGAGATTTCGGCCACTGAAAACACGATTAAAGTGAACAACGACGAGTTTCGTGTTTTCTCCGAACGCGATCCCGCGAAAATTCCCTGGGGCGAAGTCGGCGCGGAAATCGTGATTGAATCTACTGGCATTTTTACCGCTAAGGAAAAAGCGGCCTTACACCTGCGCGATGGCGTCAAAAAAGTCATCATCAGCG
>JAFDVL010000052.1:0-22556 GCA_018268995.1 Acidobacteriota bacterium
CCGCCGATGTTCGGCGTGTAGTTGAATTGCTTCCACCAGTTGATGCCGCCATATGCATAGTTGACGATGGTCGGGCTGATGGTCCAGGTGTAATTGACACGATAGCTGTGACTATCTTGTGTGGTGTAGCGGAAATTGCTGACTGTCAGCGGTAAGGTCGGCGGGCCATCCACGCCGGGTAATACTTCGCTGAGACCATAGTTGTATAGTCCGCTGATTTTGTGTTTTTCTGAGAAGTTATGATCGAGCTTCACGCTCCATTTCGTCCACGGCGTGAGCGTACTGCCCGTGGCAACACGGTAATTGCGATTGACATATCCATACGTGCCAGGTGCGCCTGCCGCATTCGGATATACCGATTGTCCGACATGTGCCAAATACTTCGCCGCCAGGGGGCTGATGCGATTGGAGCAAATGACGTTCAGCACGCCGTTACAGCTAATCTGATCACGAATGAATCGTGGATTCGTTTCTGTGACAGGCAAGGCCGAATTGTAGGCCGGATTCGCCCGCGTAGTGGCAGGGTCATAAATCTTTTGCGGGTTGCCATTCACATCCACCCAGCGACGGAAGTCGCCCGTGTACATTTCCGGCGTCGGAACCGTAAAAACCTGATCGTTGGCTCCGGCACGATTGCGGAACCATTCGGCGGAACCAAAGAAAAAGGTTTTATTCGTTCCATTGTAAATCCACGGGATTCTGACCGGGCCGCCAAGCGAAACACCGTAATCGTGTTGTTTCAGCACGCTGCGTTTGTCTTCAAAATAATTGCGCGCGTCGAAATAGTTGTTGCGCAGATATTCAAAGACTGTGCCGTGATATTGATTCGTGCCGGACTTGGAGGCGAAGTTCAGGCTGCCGCCTTGCCCGCGCCCGGATTCGGCTTTGAAGCCGTTCGTGTCTACGGAAAACTCCGTGATCGCGTCAATCGAAGGCGTATTCAAACTCGCCCATTCCGTCGAACCGAACCGCGCCGTGTTGGACGACGCGCCGTCCAGCGTCACGCCCCACGAACCGCCCTGACCGCCGCCCAGCGAATACGTCGAGTCGTAGCCGGGGCCACCGACGCCTGCCTGCCCGCCGAGTCCGAGCGGCTTTGCTTCGGGGGTGAGCAGCGACAAATCAAACGGGCTGCGCATCGTACCTGAAACGACAAGCGGCAATTGATCAATCTGTTTGGCTGCGACCTGTGAACTGATCTTGGCATTTTCGGTCTGCACTTGTGCCGCGCCGCTGCTGACCACTTCAACCGTTTCGCTGACCGCGCCGACCGTCAATGCAATATTGGCGTTAGCTGTACTTCCGGCGACTAAGATCAGCTGCGTGATTTCTGAAACCTTGAAGCCGGTTTTTTCCACGCGCACTTTGTATGTGCCAGGGGGCAGTTGGGGAATCACGTAAATCCCCTCAGCGTTAGAAGTGGCTGACGAGGGGGTATTGGTCGCAATGTTGGTGACGGTGACTGTTGCGCCTGGAACGGCTGCTCCTGCGCTGTCTGTGACAGACCCGGTAATCGTACCGCGATCCTGACCAATTGCGAGGACCGACAGCATCATTACGGCGCATAGCGTAACGATGAAAGATCGAATCTTGGGTATCATCTCAACTCCTTTACTTTGCTGAATTAAATACAAGGGAATAGTTAGTAGTGTGCTATTTTCATTCCAGCCTGAGTTCTCATCTGTCTCTGTTTTTTAGCTCCATAACCGATCATTGACGCGATCTTTATCCCACGCTGGCGTAGGTTCAAAGTACCCCGGATGATCGGGATGCAGATGTTGTTTGATAACCTCCGGCACCAGTTCATCAATGCCCAGTCCCGGTTCTTCCGGCACAGGGGCAAAACCTTTGTCCACCAGCGGGGTTTTGGTTTTCACCATCTTTTCCCACCAGTCCACATCCATCGAATGGTGTTCAAGTGCAACGAAGTTTTCAGTGGCCGCTGCACAATGCACATTGGCACGGAACGAAATCGGCGAACCGGCAAAATGCATCGCCATCGCTACGCCGTGTTCCATTGCAAAATCACCAATCTTTTTGGTTTCCAGTAAGCCGCCGGAGGAAGCCAGATCAGGATGAATCATATCCACGGCTTCCATCTCGATCAGCTTGATGAAATCTTCTTTTAAATAAATGTCTTCGCCTGTCAGGATTGGCGTGGTTGTCGCGTCCTTGATCTGTTTCATCAAATGCCCCAGTTGCCACGGCACCATGTCTTCCATCCAGGCAAGGTTGTGTTTTTCCATCGCGCGGGCCAGCTTGATGCAACTGTTGACGCCGATATGCCCGTAATGATCCGACGAAAGCGGGATTTCCATTCCGATGACCGAGCGAATCTGACCGACAAAATTGGAGAGGATTTCAATCCCCTTGTCCGTAATTTCGATCCCCGTGAACGGATGCATCACGCGGGCATTTTGCGCGGCGTTTGCGCCAGCAGGCATCGAAAGCGTGCCGGGAATGCCGCGCAGCAGGCCAATCCCGAAATCCTGCTTCAAAAATGTGATGCCGCGATTCATCCGTTCCTTTAATCGGTTGCCTGCGTCAATGCCATCAGGCAAGTCGCCGGGCTTACGTTCGGAGCCTGCCGGGCCTTCGGTGGTGTCGGCATACAGCCGCACGCGATCCCGGAACTTGCCGCCGAGCATTTGATAAGCGGGCACGCCATAAGCCTTGCCCGCTAAATCCCACAAGGCCATTTCGACGCCACAGACACCACCTGCCTGCCGCGCGTGTCCTCCGAACTGTTTGACCTTGCGAAAGACCTGATCCACATTGCAGGGGTTTTCACCAAGCAGGCGCGATTTGAGCATCAGCGCGTAGTTTTTGCTTCCCCCGTCACGCACTTCGCCGTAGCCGACCAGTCCCTGATTGGTGTCAATGCGAATCAGCGGAACATTCATCGGTGCGCCCGTGATGACGGCGACCCGCAGGTCTGTGATTTTTAATTGTGAAGGAACAGAATTGCGTTGCACATTGCGTGGGGCCGCTTCGATCTCTTCCTCCGTGAGCCAGGTCGAAGCGCCAAGACCTGCCGCTGCGGTACCCAACGTTCGGAAAAATGATCTTCTATCGCAACAAGGATCAAGTAGCCGTCGGACAGACGATTTCATACGATTCTACTCCTGTGAATGAGAGGATATATAGCCCACGTCCGGCAAGAACGCGCAGACGGATAAAGGAAACGAACGGAAACAGCAAAGCTAATCTATACAGTACGTCTTTTGTAATTTCGATACTACGGTAGGTATACGATCCCACATATACAACTCACAGGAATTCCTGACAAGTCTTGGAACGTCACAAAACGTTTGCTAACATAACGTGCGCGGGTTTTTAATTAACCAAACAATATAGTATTTAAAGCACTTATGAGCGATTTGGCAGTAGCCTCAGAGTCGGCGATTACTGTGCAGCATAAACAAGCTGCCCTGGATGCCGTTTTACATAGTCAGACCTTTGCCAGAGCTGATCAGTTAAAAAGTTTCCTGAAATATGTTTGTGAGATGGAATTGGCTGGGCGAGGGCATGAATTGACCGAATATCTGATTGGGGTTGAAGCCTTAGGGCGTTCACCAAATTATTCGCCGGGTGATGATTCGGCAGTGCGCAACCGCGCGTTTGCCTTGCGCAAGAAGTTGCAGGAATACTACGAACACGAGCAGCCGGATTTCCCCTTGCGGATTGAACTCACGAAGGGGTCGTACTGCCCCCACTTTATTGAGCACCATTCCTCCGATTCCTCGTTGCCGCAACAAGTGTCGGCTGTTTCTGCGAAAGAAGAATTGTTGGTTAATTCGGTCGCTCCTGACGTTTTGCCTGAAGTGGCGGCACTGCCTACGCCGGTTATTTTTACTCGAACCCAGGTTTATACCGCGTTTTTGAGCGGCGTGCTTCTGACTGCGCTCTGTGCCGGAGTCATTTATGTTCTTGTGCGACCTAAACTGATGGCTGGAAGTTCTCCCGCCGTAATTGCACCCATTTTGACAGAAGCCTGGGGGCCGATTCTGGCCCCGAATGCGGATGTGTTGATGTGTGTTGCAAATCCGCCAAGTCTGGCGGTGCATGATGAGTCGGAGATATTCAATAATGACCCCACTGTCCATCAGGCCGCGCCGGATTTGGAAAATTGGATCAAACCACGATTCCGCACGACCAAGGGGAATGATTTGTTTTTATCTATCACGACGAATAGCACCTATTGGGGGGATTCGCTGGGGGCAATGGCGACGTTGAAAATACTTTCTTATGCCGGATTGACCTCTCATATTTTACCGGAGAAAGTCACCACTGTTTCCACCTTGCGACGGCGCAATGTGATCTTATTTGGTGCGCCTGAATATAGTCCGGCCATTACGCATTTTTTGGAAAAATGCCCGTTATCGGTTAGTTATTTGCGTGGGATTATTAGTCAGGAAGACGCATCCAACCAGCTTCGTTATGCCATTAAACGCGATCAGCAGTTTCACGCGACTGAGGTGTATGGCCTGATTACTGTTTTGCCCAGCGAAAGCTCAACGGGCGATCAACATCGCACGGTGATCTTTTCCGGTGTGAATTCCGCTGGCGCGCAGGCTGCCGCCGAGTTTTTTTCTTCACCTGAAAATTTGCTTGAGCTGCAAACGCACCTGAAGAAAGAAGGCTACGAACGCTTCCCGCCTGCGTATCAGGTCGTTGTCAAAGCTGACCCGGATGATAACCTTTTGCTCAGCTTCAAATACGAAACTCATCGTGTGATTTCGGCCCCAACCGGACACTAACCAATTCTCAAAAATCGCTATTTTCTGGGAATGATCGGCAACACGATGGCTGACGGATGTTCCGCGTCGTGATAAATCGTTTGCCTGGCTTTGACCATCCGCGTGCTGCCGAACGTCTTTTCGCCTGTATTCAGATTGCGATTGAAACGCGGGAAATTGCTGCTGGAAATATAGACGCGAATGCGATGCCCGGCCTTGAAAACATTGCTCGTCGCCCATAAATCAATCGTATATTTGTAAACCTCGTTCGGCTTGATCGGCTCCGGTTTCGCAGTCGAATTGCGATACCTCGCGCGAATAATGCCGTCGCCCAAATATCGCGCGTAGCCCTTCTCATCCACATCCACAATCATCGCTGTGAAATCGGTGTCCGCCGCCGAAGTCGAAGCATAAATCTCTGCTGTGATGAATCCTGTGACTTCGACATCTTGTGTCAACACAGGCGTCGAATACACCAGCACATCGTTGCGCGATTCATTCAAGCTCTGATCCGCCGGGCCGGGCGGCAAGCCTCCGCAGCACAAACGACCGCCAATCGTACGCACGGGACTCGCCGGATCGTAATCAAAGACATCAGGCTTTTCGGCTTTCGGCGCTGCCGTTGAAATCGCGCCGTCGCCATTCACTGCATTCGCTCCCTTCGCCGAATGTAAGAAATATTTCGTGTAGTTTGTGCGTGCTAACGGAAACTCTTTTTCATCGCGCCAGACATTGTCGCCCAGCACAAAAATCTTGATCGGTGAATCAGACGCGAACTCATTTTTCTTGCCTTTCATCACATAGTCGTACCACTTCACAACCGTCGCATTCATATCCAGCACGGCTTGTTTGCCGAACGTGACATCGCCGATTTTGCCTTCGGGCGAAGTCGCCGCGTGCGCCCACGGCCCCATCAACAGGCGTTGTCCTTTGCGCGCTTCTTCGGTCGGAGCCTGCTTTTGCATTTCGATGAAATTACGAATCGAGCCGCCCGAAAAGATGTCGTGCCAGCCGCCCGAATGCAGTGCCTTGATATTCATTTTGCCGTAGTGATCGGAGACTTTGACTTGCTTCCAATAGTCATCGTTCGATTCGTGTTCGACCCAATCACGAAAGTACGGCGCGACATCCTGCGCGGTCGGCACGTTGAAGAGGCGATAGTCTTCGACCGGCAATTGCTCTGCCCATTGAGCTGCCCGATTGAGTCTTCCCGTTTTGCGCATAATTGTGTCGAGTACCAACCCCGAAGTCCACGACTCTGCAAACCACTGCATCAACGCGCCACCTTCGTACGTCCAGCCTTCGTAATATTCCATCGCGGTAACGTAGGGAAAGATGCCGACCAGATGCGGCGGTGCTGCTGACGCTGCGAGCATTTGCGTTGCGCCCACGTACGACCCCCCGTGCATTCCGACGCGTCCGTCAGCGTAAGGCAACGCCGCCGCCCATTCCACCGTGTCGTAGCCGTCATTCGCTTCGTAGCGAAACGGATAGAATTCACCGTCTGAATCAAAGCGTCCGCGCGTGTCCATGTGAATCGAAATATACCCGTGCGAAGCCAGATACATCCCCGTTGCCGGGTCTTTGCGATTGTACGGCGTGCGAATCAGCAGCACGGGGAATTTGCCTTCAGCTTTGGGACGATAAATGTCGCAGACAAGCGAAATGCCATCGCGCATTTTGACGCGGACACCGGCTTGCACTTGGACGGCATATGTTTCCGTTGCAGGCGCAGTTGATTGTGCGAATGCGAGCGATGAATACAACGCAAAAGCGAGCAATAACAGTTTGTGTGTTTTCATAAAATCCTCGTTGGGTTTGGAATGCGCCCCAGAATATCGCAGAGATTGGCGCAAGCTGCAAACCTTCATTCGCAGTTGCCACGAACAGAAACGACTGCCACAATGAACACTCTTGAGAAACCTAAAGGCGGATTGAGGCAGGTGTTAGGAGTTCAAGCTTCAGCTTGGTTTTATGGTATTGGAGCGTAAAACCAAGCTGAAGCTTGAACTCTTAACACCTACCAAGCTGAAGCTTGAACTCCTAACACCTGCCGCCACGCTTCGTCCCAATGATGAAAGTTCACCTAATCTATGCGTGCAATTCCAACTCTGAAAATCAGCATTTCCGGCGTGCGCGGCGTCATCGGCGCTTCGCTGACACCAACATTACTCACGCGCTTTGCCCAAGCCTTTGGCACATACGTCGGGCCGCGCACAATTGTCCTCGGACGTGACACGCGCACGTCGGGCGAAATGGTGCGACAGGCCGTGATCGCCGGTTTGTTGTCCAGCGGTTGTCGCGTGATTGATCTTGATATTTGCCCCGTGCCGACCGTGCAATTGCTCGTCCGAGAACGCAAAGCGCACGGTGGCATTTGCATTACCGCGAGCCACAATCCGGCGGAATGGAACGCGCTGAAATTCATCAATGCCGAAGGCTTGTTTTTGAGTCCGGGGCAGGCACGCGAACTTTTGGACATTTATCATCAGGGCGATTACACGAAAGTTTCCGGCGCGAATATGCGCAGCGTCGAACCGATTACAGGCGCGGGCGATGTTCACATCCAGGCGATCCTGCATGCCGTTGGTGCATTGCCGAAAACTTCGCGCAATCTCAAAGTCGCGTTGGATTCGGTCAATGGTGCGGCTTCGCAGCTTGCTCCAAAACTGCTCGAATCGCTCGGCGCAGAAGTTGTCAGCATTAACACGACACCGAACGGTTTGTTTCCACGCGGTGCGGAACCCATTGCCGAAAACATTGGTGAACTGTGCGAACTCGTGAAAAGCAGCGGCGCGGATGTCGGCTTTGCACAAGATATGGACGCGGATCGCTTGGCGGTTGTTGACGAAACAGGAACTCCGATTGGCGAGG
Organism: Acidobacteriota bacterium; assembly: GCA_018268995.1. Taxonomy (GTDB): domain Bacteria; phylum Acidobacteriota; class Blastocatellia; order RBC074; family RBC074; genus JAFDVL01. The sequence continues at coordinate 7,614 of JAFDVL010000052.1, forward strand.
ATTACACGCTGGTGCTGGCGACACGCTACATCCTGAGCAGAACGCCGGGCGCGGTGGTCGCAAATCTTTCGACGACGCACGCGCTTGATCCGGTTGTCACGCATTTCGGCGGCAGATTGCATCGCGCCAAAATCGGCGAAGCGAACGTGACCGAAATGATGCAAGCGACAAACGCGATCATCGGAGGCGAAGGCAATGGCGGCGTGATTTATCCGCACATTAACTATTGCCGCGACTCACAGGTCGGGATGGCGTTGATCCTGCATTTGTTGGCCGACACGGGCAAGCCGTTGTCGCAATTGCTCGGCGAATTCCCGCGCTATCACATCATCAAAGAAAAACTGGAATGCCCTTCGGACAAGATCGCCGAGGCGCTGAAAATGATTCGGCGCGATTATGCCGATTGCGAAATGGATTTGCGTGACGGCGTGAAAGTATTGTTTGCGAATCAAAGCTGGCTGCACGTGCGCGGATCGAACACCGAACCGATTATTCGTATCGTGGCCGAAGCAGAAACAGAACCGGCGGCAAAAGAAATTGTTGGTGCAGTTTATGCGAAAGTGAAGCGATTGTTAGCCACGAATTGACACGAATTTTCACGAATGATTATTAGCCGCAGATTTTCACAGATTCACGCAGATTAAATTCCGGTTGAGAAAAAAATCTGTGGCAATCTGTGTAATCTGTGGCTCATCTTCTTGCTTTGAATTCGTGAAAATTCGTGAAAATTCGTGGCTAAATCTCTTGAAAGGAATTTGAGTATGCCTACTTTTGAATCAATGAAAGCCATCGTTACTGGCGGCACAAGTGGCATCGGCTTAGCCACCGCACGCTTGTTACACGCACGCGGCGCAAGCGTCGTGATGGTGGATGTCAAATCTGCCGATGACGCGCCCAATGATGAACGGGCAATTTTTCTGCCTGCGAACCTCGCACAGCCCGATGAATGCGCAGCCGTAGTGGCGAAATCTGCAACCGCGCTCAGAGGTCTAAATGCGCTCGTCAACAGCGCAGGCATTCAACGCTACGGCAAAGCGGATGAAACATCGCTGGAGTTATGGAATGAAGTGATGGCCGTAAATTTGAATGCTGCGTTTTTGATGGCGAAGCATTGCATTCCCCATTTTCGCCAAAGCGCCAGCGCCGCAATCGTCAACGTTGGCTCGGCACAATCGCATGGCTCGCAGCAAGGCGCGGTCGCATATGTCACCAGCAAACACGCGCTGCTGGGGCTGACGCGCGCGTTGGCGGTGGATTACGCCGCCGAGGGGATTCGCACCAACTGTGTCTGCCCTGGTACAGTAGACACGCCAATGTGGCGCTGGTCAGTTTCACGTGATCCAAATCCACAGGCGATGATTGATGCCTGTGTCAGTTTGCATCCCATCGGGCGTGTGGGACAATCAGAAGAGATTGCCGAATCCATCGCCTATTTGCTGAGCGAGCAGGCATCGTTTGTGAATGGCATTGCATTTGATGTGGATGGTGGATTGACGGCATTGATTGGTGGCGCACCAAAAGAGAAAAAGTGATATGGCGTACAATAAATTTACATTCAAACAAGTCCTCAAAGAATTTAATCTTACCTTTAAAGAAGTGCAGGGACTTTTTGCAGATGCGCCGGAAGCACAGCCCACTAAGTATTTGCAGGAACTTCTTCCCGATTATGAAGCATTAGCCACAGCCATCAACACGGAAAAAGCGAAGTCGGAATTGTTGATTGCTCCAATTTTGCTGGATGTGCGCCGCCAATTGAATAATCAAATTAGTTTCTTTTCCGGGGTTGAATTTGATGTGGATAAGGAACGTGGGTTGAATGGGTTTTGTGATTTCATTATTGCACAATCGCCCATTCAACAGTTCGTCAGTGCGCCTGTGGTAGCGATTGCGGAAGCCAAAAACGACAACCCCCAAAATGGTTTTGGGCAATGCGTTGCGGAAATGGTGGCTGCGCAGATTTTCAACGAACGTGAAGGGACGCCACGCGCGGCGATTTATGGCGTTTCCACGACCGGAGTTGCCTGGCGATTTTTGAAGCTCGAAGGCAGGCAACTGCTGATTGATCGCAGCGATTATTACATTGCTGAACTGGAAAAAATCTTAGGCATTCTTATTTATATAACTGGTCACGAGGGGTAATTATGCGGTTTACAAAATACTCAAAATGGTCAGCCGAAAACTGGGACGATCTTAGCTTGGAAGAGTTGATGAATTCGCTTTCAGACTTTTTGCTGGAAAGCGGATTCAACGAACAAATGAATCGCAACATGCGGCGCTGGCAACGCGGCTGGGACGATTGGGAAGAAGATGATTTCAATGATTTCAAGAACCCGGAAGATGCGCTGCAAGCTCTGCGCGATGCGATTCGGGAGGCATTGAAAAACTCCGGCTTGTTGGACGCCGAACAATACGATCAGTTGTTTGATGAAGATGGTCAGGCGCGCAATGACCAATTGGAAAAGCTGATTGATCGGCTGATTCAGCGCTTGATTGACGAAGGTTATTTGCAGGTGCAGCAGGAAGACGGGATGGATTGGGACGACGGCGAAGACGGCGAGTCCGACCGCTCGCGCTTTCGCAATCAGCAACAACAAGGCCAAACCGAAGATTACAAAAACGTCCGCATCAAATTTGAGGTCACCGCCAAAGGCGTGGATTTTCTTGGCTATAAAGCACTCAAGAATTTGCTCGGCAGCGTTGGCAAATCATCCTTTGGCCGCCACGACACAAACTATCTGGCGACAGGCGTCGAGGCGCACGAATCATCAAAGCCCTACGAGTTTGGCGACACAATCAATCTGGATGTGACGGCAACCTTGATGAATGCGATTGGGCGCGAAGGCTTGGGCGTGCCGCTCAATCTGGAATACAAAGACCTGATGGTGCGACAGTCGGAATATCAATCGTCGTGTGCGACGGTCGTGATGCTGGATTGTTCGCATTCAATGATTTTGTATGGCGAAGATCGTTTCACGCCTGCCAAGCGCGTTGCCCTGGCGCTCTCGCATCTGATCCGCACGCAATATCCCGGCGATAGTTTGAAGCTGTTGCTCTTTCACGATTCGGCGGAAGAAGTACCACTTGCAAAACTCGGCAGCGTCAAAGTTGGGCCATATCATACGAACACCTGCGAAGGCTTAAAGTTGGCCCGGCGCTTATTGATGGCGCAACGCAAGGACATGAAGCAGATCATTATGATTACGGACGGCAAGCCTTCGGCCCTGTTTATTGACGACACGGCTTTTGGCTATAAGAAAAATGAGCATCGCCGCTTGTATAAAAACTCAATGGGCCTTGATCCGATGATTATCAACGCGACGCTGGCCGAAGCTGCCGCGTGTCGTCGCTCCGGCATCATCATCAACACCTTTATGCTGACCGACGATCATTATCTGGTGGAATTCGTGAAGCAATTGACCGAAGTTGCGCAAGGGAAAGCTTATTTCACGACAAGCCTCAGATTAGGCGAATATGTGATGATGGATTTTATGACGCGCAAGACGCGGCGGGTGAAGTGATCGCTAATGGTTTTATGAAATCAATTGCCACTAGCTTCAGCTAGTGGGAGGTAGGGCTTGAATGCAAAGGCTTCAGCCAAATTTGAAAATAATATTTTCCGAACAGCTTTAGCTGAAGCGCATCGGAAGAGGACTTTTTCAGCAGTTTGGCTAAAGCCTCTGTCCTCATCTCTTCAGGTTCCACTAGCTAAAGCAAGTGGCAATTCATAAATGCAGTATCGGCAAATATGAGCAATCGAAGGTTAATGTACATCGAACTGAAGTCAGGCTACGGCGATAGCGGCCCGGCTTGGATCAGCCACGTGACGTTCTCCAAAAGCGGAAGAACGGTTTACTTCAACGGCAAAGCACTCAAGCGAAACGAGCGCGGCGGAATCTCTGGGAATTATTACGATCTGGAGTCTGGCGATGAGTATTGGGTTTCGGGAGTAAAGAAAAGAGGCACGAATCGCCATTGGGCGGGATCAGGAAAAATTCAGCTTGATGTGAATGCCGTAACAGATTTCTTGCAGCATACAGGACAAGCTGAAGTGGATAGCAAGCAATACGAGATATGCTCGAACATAAAAGCAACCGCCCCCAAAGACTTCTTTGAGATGGAAAACGAAAAACACATCTCACAAGATGAATGGCCGGAAGAAGAATGAAGAAGAAAAAAACTGAAATGGAGGACGACACGCTCCCGCATTATGATTTGGACAAACTGCCAATCGTGAAACGCGGGCCAGGATACGCTGCGAAAGGCAAGATGGTTCGTATTTATAGTGTCGTACTTGATCCCGACGTTGCCAAAGTATTTCCCGACTCGGCATCAGTCAATCAGGCATTGCGGTTATTGATTCAAGCCAGAGAAATCGGCGTTAAGAAATCCTCACGTCGTTCATAATGAGCGCATTGAAGACCCGCTGTGCAATGTTATCCGAATACTTAAAACTCAGAATAATCGTACCTGGAATTTACTTTGTTTTAGTGACGAGTCTGATCGTTATTGGGCTGGAATGTTGCGTTGAATATAGCAATGAAAGTACCTTTTGGTATTGGGGAGTTGTTGGCATTCTCGTTTTTCCTACAAGTCTGATTTCGTTATTCCTGTCACTTGCCTCGCTTCACGCCGGAGAATCTAGCGCAGTGATAATAAGCTTGTTTATCGGAGGGATTGTTAATGTGATTTTGATGTATTACATAATCCGCATACTACGCCCCATAAGTCCTGATGCTCAAAAAACAGAATAGGCTTAGCTGGAGTCTGGCAATCAAACTATGAAACCCTTAAAAATCGGCATCACAGGCGTGCGTGGCATCGTGGGCGAAACGTTCACGCCGGAACTTATTGTTGAATTCGCGCAGGCGTTCGGCACGTATCTGGGCGGCGGCAAAATCTTAGTTTGTCGGGATACGCGGCCTTCGGGAATGATGGTTCGCTCGGCGGTGCTGGCGGGCTTGTTAGCAGCAGGCTGCGAAGTAATTGATCTAGGTATCTGTCCCACGCCCAGTCTGCAACTGGCGGTTGAGAAGCATCAGGCCAGCGGTGGCATTTCGATTACTGCCGGGCATAATCCTGCCAACTGGAATGCGCTGAAATTTGTGCGCGGCGATGGCTTGTATCTGAACGCGACGCAGGCTGAAGAACTGCTCGACATTTATCATCAGGGCGAATTTGAAAAAGCGACGTGGGAGCACATGCAAACGCGCATCGAAACTGACGACGCGATTGCGCATCACATCGGAAAACTCAAAGCAGTCTTTGATGTTGCAGCGATTCGTGCGCGCAAACTGACGGTCGCGGTGGATTGTTGCAACGGCGCTTGTGCGTTGTTCAGTCCGCGTTGGTTGGAAGAACTTGGCTGCACTGTGCTCGCCGTCAATGACGACATAGCCGCGCCATTTCCGCACAGCCCGGAACCGAAGCGCGAAACGATGGCGCAGCTTCGAGCTGTTGTGAAAGCAGGGAAGGCTGACATCGGTTTTGCACACGACGCGAATGGCGAACGGCTCGGCATCGTGACTGAAACTGGCGAACCGCTTTCCGAAGAGATTACGTTGGCGATTGCGACAGACATTCGACTGCAACAACGATCTGGCGCAGTCGTTACGCATATTTCGACGAGTTCGGTGATTGAAAAAATCGCGGCTCGTTATGGCGCAGAAGTCATTCGCACGCCTGTCGGGCAATCCTACATTTCCGAAGCGATGCTCGAACATCAGGCCGTCATCGGCGGCGAAGGCAATGGCGCGGTCGTGATTCCCGAAGTGCATTACACGAACGACAGCGCGGCGACGATTGGCTTGATTTTGGAGCATCTCGCCAAAACCGAGAAACGCATTTCCGAAGTTGCTGCGAGCATTCCGGCCTCTGTCATGCTCAAACGTTACGTGCCGATTGAGCCGCAGCTTTTATTTTCCAAGCTGAATGATGTTCGCAGTAAAGTCGAAAGCGCCGACGCGACAACCATTGACCTCAGCGATGGCATTAAGCTTTCGTGGCCGGATGGCTGGTTGCATATTCGCGCGTCGAATACCGAATCCATGATTCGCGTCATTGCCGAAGCGGAGGACGAACAGCGGGCGCAGGATTTATTGGATTGGGCGATTGATCGGGTCAGGTAAATCTGAAAGAATGTTTCAGACAGTTCACGATTCTCTATGAAAAAAGCAATTTTGTTCTTCTCCTTTGTTTTGGTCTCAATCCCGCTGTTTGCGCAAACCATTGATGTCAAAACGCACCAACTTAAAAATGGCATGAAGGTGCTGGTGCATGAAGATCACTCCATCCCAAGCGTCGCGCTCTATATTTTTTATCGTATCGGTTCGCGCAATGAACGCCCTGGCATCACCGGTTTGTCGCATTATTTTGAGCATATGATGTTCAATGGCGCGAAGAAGTTCGGGCCGAAGCAATTCGACATTCAAATGGAAGCTGCGGGCGGACATAACAACGCTTACACAGATTATGACGTGACCGTGTATCAGGATTGGTTTACGCCGAGCGCACTGGAACTGATCTTTGATATGGAAGCCGACCGCATTCAATACCTCGCCTTCGATCCAAAGATTATTGAATCAGAGCGCGGCGTGGTCGCTTCGGAACGTCGTTCCAGCGTAGATGCCAATAATTTTGGGTTGCTAAATGAGCAGCTTTGGGCGGCGGCGTACACTTCGCATCCGTATCAATGGCCCGTGGTTGGATGGATGGTGGACATCGAAAACTGGAAGATGGAAGACTTGAAGAAACATTTTGAGATGGGCTATTCGCCCTCGAATGCCACGATGGTGGTGACTGGTGCGGTGAAGTTTGAAGAGATTGTCAGGCTGGCGCAAAAGTACATTGAACCGATTCCGTCGCACGATCCGCCACCGCCTGTCACAACGCAGGAGCCGGAACAACTAGGCGAGCGTCGTGTGATCGTCAAAAAGTTTGCGCAATTGCCGATTGTGATGATGGGCTATCACGTGCCGAAGGCCGCGGATGCTGACTATTACCCGTTGCAGGTGCTGAACAATATTCTGTTTGCCGGGGAAAGTTCGCGAATGTATCAACGACTGGTGGACAAGGATCAGCTCGCGTTGTTCGTGAATGGCAATCTGCCACAGGCGCTTGATCCGACGTTGTTTGAAATCATCTCGCAGCCGAAAGAAGGCATTGCGCCGGACAAAGTGGAAAGGGCGATTTATGAAGAACTCGACAAGGTGAAAAGCAGTAGCGTGACTGACAAGGAGTTGCAGAAAGCAAAGAACGCTCTGACCGCAGCCTTTTATCGCCAAATGAAAACCATCAGCGGCAAAGCCAACACGTTGGGCAGCTATGAGGTCTTCTTCGGAGACTATCGCAAATTGTTCAGCGCCGCAGATGAATACGCCAAAGTTACGGTGGCTGATGTGAAGCGTGTGGCGGCGAAATATTTCACCGAAAAGAATCGCACAGTTGCTACGCTGATTCCTGAGAAAGAAGAGGCGAAGGCAGATTCATCAACTGCCACGCCTGCAAAATCTGTCGGCAAGAAAGCCAGCGCGAGGAAAAAGTAAATAATGCCCTCCCTTCAGAAATTTATGGATCGAATATTGAATCAACTATTTCGTCTTGTTTGCCTTCTCATGGCTTTTTCAGGAATCGCACAAGCCCAACAATCGTTGAAGCTTCCTGACTATCAAAAAACAAAGCTGCCGAACGGCCTCACGCTGATCCTGATGCGGCAAACAGAAGTCCCGTTGGTGAGTTTCCAGATTGGCATTCGGGCTGGTGCTATTAATGATCCGATGGGAAAAGAAGGGCTGGCTTCTGTGACCGCCGAGCTATTGCGGAAAGGCACGAAATCCCACACTGCCGATCAGCTTTCTGCTGAACTGGATTTTGTCGGCGGCAGATTGAACTTTGACACCGAAGCCGATCTGATGCGTGGGCAGGCAGAGTTCCTGAAGAAAGATGTATCACTTGGTTTGGATTTGCTGTCGGAAGTTTTGCTGACCCCGACCTTTCTGCCAGCCGAACTGAACAAGCTGTTGGCGCAACGAATTGACGGCGTCAAGCAAGCCAAAGATCAGGCGGCGGCGGTGATCCAGAATTACTTCAACGCGTACTTATACGGCTCGCATTTGTATGCACGAGCGGAAGAGGGCGACGAAAAATCTCTGGCGGCAATTAAACGCCCGGATGTTGTCAGTTTCTACGAAAAAAATTATGGCCCTGAATCCACCACGATTGCAGTGGTAGGGGATTTTGATCCGGCTTCGATGCTGAACGCGCTGAAAAGTAAATTCGGTGGCTGGAAGCAAAAGGGAAGTTCGACCGCCGTCAAACTCGCCGCGCCCGTAGCATCTCAAGGCAAAAAACTGCTGCTCGTGGATAAGCCCGATTCGACGCAAACCTATTTCCTGATCGGCAACGTCGGCATTGCTCGCACGAATGCAGATCGCGTGGGCATTCAGGTCGTCAACACGGTGTTTGGCGGGCGATTCACTTCGATCCTGAATGATGCTTTGCGCGTGAATTCGGGCCTGACGTATGGCGCGCGTTCTTCGTTCACGCAACGACAGGTCGCCGGGCCGTTTGTGATTTCGACTTACACGCAAAATAAAACGACGGTGCAGGCGATTGATATGGCGCTTGATTTGCTCAAGCAACTTCACGATAAAGGCTTGAGCGAAGAGCAATTGAAATCAGCGAAGGCTTATATCAAAGGCACATTCCCGCCGAACATCGAAACCAACGATCAACTGGCGCGTGTTCTGATTGATCTGGACGTTTACGGCTTGAATGACGGTGAAATCAACGATTACTTCGCGAAGATTGATGCGCTGACCGTCGCGGATGTGAAGCGCATCATTCAGCAGTATTATCCGCTCGACAATCTTGTCTTCACGCTGATTGGCAAAGCTGATGAAATCCGCGATCAAGTGAAGAAATACGCGCCGCAACTAGCTGAGAAGAAAATCGGTCAAGTAGGTTTTTAATGAAAGCAATTGTTCTTGATCAACCGGGGCATTTTTCTACCGCAGAGTTGCCCGAACCTGAACCACAAGCAGGCGAAGCCATCGTTCGCATCTCTCGTGTTGGCATGTGCGGGACAGATTTGCATGCCTATCGCGGACGCCAGCCGTTTTTCACTTACCCGCGCATTTTAGGGCACGAACTTTGTGCCGAAATCGTTGAGATTGGCACGAACGCACAGGGGCTACAAACGGGAATGGTTTGTTCCGTCGCACCGTATTTGTATTGCGGCGAATGCCTGGCCTGTCGGAATGGCAGGACAAATTGCTGCGTCAAACTGAAATTGCTGGGCGTGCATGTGGATGGCGGTTTGCGGGAATACTTTTCCGTTCCTTTTCATACGATGCACCATTCGACTGCCTTGACGCCCGATCAATTAGCACTGGTCGAACCGTTGAGCATTGGCGGGCACGCCGTCGCACGCGCACAACTCAAGCCCGAAGAAACGATTCTGATTATTGGAGCCGGGCCAATCGGCTTATCCATTATGGCTCACGCCAAAGCGGTCGGCGTGAAAACGATTGTGATGGATGTCAGTGAGGATCGGTTGCGGTTTGCCCGCGAGCAATTCAATGTCGCGGCAACCATCAAGGCAGGCGAGAATGTCACTGAACAACTCTCTGATCTGACAAATGGCGAGATGCCTGTTGTGGTGTTTGATGCAACGGGGAACGCGGCCTCAATGAATGAAGCCTTCAATTATCCAGCCAACGGCGGACGCCTGATTTTAGTGGGCTTGCATCTGGATTTTGTGACCTTCCGCGATCAGGATTTTCATCGCCGGGAATTGACTGTGATGTCCAGTCGCAATGCCACAGCGGCAGACTTTCAACGCACAATTGCTTTGCTGGAAGCGGGCAAAATTGACATTACGCCGTGGATTACGCATCGCGTCAGAGAAGAGGAATTAATTGCACAGTTCCCGTCGTGGCTGGATGCAAAAGCCGGGTTTATCAAGGCGATTGTTTCGTGGTCATAGGTCTTCCGCGATGATCTGACCAGTTCTGTTCAGGTGCAACAATCCTTGCCCGATAAACATATCCATTTCCCCAATCAGCGCGATAGCATGTTCATCTTGTAACGCCTTTACCAGCACCATTCCGTGTTCATAGATTTGAATCAGATGATCTAATTGGCCGAGTCGCAATCGCTCGCTCAGCGCCTTACAATCGTTCAGCCAGATGCGATGATATGCCCCGATCAGACGAATACGCTCGATTTCGTGCTTGGCAGTAAAATACGTCACGGCCTCGCCTTCGTTATCAATCAGGATTGCACCGACAGCGCCGGGAACGTTTGCGACCAGGGTTTTCAGTGGTTCTGTCAAATCCATACCCGCCACAATTTACCATTCACCATTACCCATTGACTATTGATTTGTAAGAGAACAGCCCATTACAAAACAATGTGCAATGCGCAATGATGAATGAGCAATGGATACACCAAATCCATACCCGCCAAATTAACCATTTACCATTATCCATTGACCATTGATTTGTATATTGCCAGCTAATGTGCAATGCGCAATGGTGAATGGGCAAGATGTTAATTGCGCGTGCGCGGATCAACTGAACGGCTGATAGATTTCAGTAAGCGGTTCATTTCAGCACAATCGTTATTAATTGATTCAAACTGATCATGGCCCAAATATTCAGCATCGTGGAGTAACTGAAGCCAGAACTCAGTTGCTGAAGCATACTCAAGCGCGGTGTTGATTTCATGACCGAAAGTGGGTCGGGACGCCGCTTCCTGCGAACGTTTGACGTGCTCTCCGAGCTTGGTTCCGGCACGCAACACTTCACGGCTCATGACATATTCCCGTTTTTCGTCACAGAGAAATTTATACAACCGCACAATACGCAGTGCGAACTTATACGATTTTTCCAGCACGATATTTTCGCTCATAATTTTGCCTTTGTTGCGGAATCTTGATTGGCGCTGAAAACTGCCAATGGCTTGCCTGAATTCTGCCTTGCTCGGCGATAAATTGACAAGACGAAGATGCTTGCGTCGGCGTGGAAAGCGCGCGATGATGATAGGCGTTTCGCATTCGGGAAAGGAATCCACCATGCAAAGAAACTCTCTCACCCACAAGCAATTTTATGTCTCGCTTTTGGTTGTTGCGATTGCTTGTAATGGTTTGGTTGCCCAGCGCTCCCAACGGCAACGACGCGTTACCATGCCAACCACGGCCAAACGCCTGACTGAGCGGCAAAAGGTAAATCATTTGCTCAATCGCATTGCATTTGGGGCGCGTCCCGGCGACGTGGAACGGGTGACGAAATTGGGCTGGCAGAAATACCTCGACCAGCAATTGCATCCTGAAACGATTGCTGATGCCATTCTTGAAGAAAAGCTCAACGCATTTCCTGAATTACAACTTACGAACGAACAACTGGTACGCGCCTTTCCGCCGTTGAACCTGATGAACCGCTATTTGCAACAGCGTGGCATTGATCAGCGCATGTTTGGTGAGATGTACAGCCAGGTTCGCAGCGACCGCCCCTTTGATGCGAAAGCGACGGCGGCGAATCAGAACCTGGCGATTTCGTCTTATGGCAAGGCAACCCCGGAAGAAGTCGAGAAACGGCGTAATGAAATTCTGGCTGTGATCAAAGAATTAAATGTGCGACCGACAAACGAAGTGTTCACGATGGCGCAACAGGCCAAAGTCTTGCGTGCAGTGTACAGCGAACGGCAGTTGCAGGAAGTGTTGACAGATTTCTGGTTCAATCACTTCAACGTCTTTGCCCGCAAAGGCGGGCCGAGCAACACCACGCTGATCCCCTATGAACGCGATACGATTCGCCCCAATGTCTTTGGCAAGTTTGAAGATTTGTTGCGCGCAACAGCGCAGAGCGCGGCGATGCTGTATTACCTGGATAATTTTCAGAGTATGTCTCCCACGGGCAGAAGGCCGCCGAATTTGAATAGCGCGGATTTGTTTGTTGATCCGACTCTGCGCCCGCCGATGCCCAACAATCCGCCGCGCCCGAATCGTCCGCCGCAGAATCCGCCTCCACGCCGCCCCGGCGCAGGCATCAATGAAAACTATGCGCGTGAGATTATGGAATTGCATACGCTGGGCGTGGATGGTGGTTACACGCAACAAGACGTGCAGGAAGTTGCGCGTTGCTTTACAGGTTGGACGCTGAAGAACCCACAGCTCGGCGGGGGCTTTCATTTTGAGCCGTTGATGCATGACAACACTGAGAAGACCGTCTTAGGTCAGAAAATTCCCGCAGGCGGTGGCATCAACGATGGAGAGGCTGTCATCAAAATTCTTGCCCACCAACCTTCGACCGCAAAATTCATTGCAACGAAACTCGCACGCAAATTCGTTTCTGACAATCCGTCCTCAGCTTTGATTGATCGCGTCGCTAAAGTCTATCTGAAAACGGATGGTGACTTGCGCGAAGTGTACAGGGCGTTGTTTGCTTCGCCTGAATTCTGGGCAGTTGAAAACTATCGCGCCAAAATCAAAACACCTTTTGAGATGATCGTTAGCACGGTGCGCGCAACCGGAGCTGAAACCGATGGCGGCAGGCCAATGCTGCAAACGCTGGAGCAAATGGGAGAAGGTTTGTATCTTGCGCAGCCACCCACAGGGTATCCCGAAACGGCTGAACATTGGGTAAACACAGGAGCCTTGTTGCTTCGCATGAATTTTGCGCTGTCGCTGAGCAACAATCGGATTCGCGGCACGAAAGTGAATGTGGTCGCGCTGTTGGCTGATAGCAAATCAGACACGCCTGAACTCATCGCTGACCAGATGATCAAAACCCTGCTGAATGGCGAAATGTCTTCTCAAACGAGGGCAACGCTGGCGACAGCCATTTCAGAACCGCACCTGATGAACGTTACGAATCTGGCTAACAATCCACTTCTGCCAAGAATCGTTGCTTTGGTGCTTGGCTCGCCTGAATTTCAGCGGCAGTAGGATTGGGCAGTTTGCCTGAGAGCAAGGAGGCTGATCATGAAACTACGCATATTAAAAAATAATCTATGAATCGAAGAATTTTTCTCTGCAACAGTATGCTGGCTCTGGCTGGAGCTTCACTTCCGCAGTCATCGCGCATTCGCCTGATTACACGCGGCGATGATCTCGGATGCGCACGCAGCCTGAATCGGGCGGTCAAGGAGTGCTATCAAAATGGCATTCTCAAAAATGTTTCTGTCTTGTCTGCCTCGCCCTATGTCGAAGAAGCCGCGAAAATGCTGGCAGGCACGAAAGGCATTTGCTTTGGGTTGCACTGCGATCTGACTTCGGAATGGGACAACGTGAAATGGGGGCCGGTGGCACCGCGTGAACAGGTTCCGTCGCTGGTGGATGCCAAAGGCCATCTGTATCAAACCAACGATGGGGTCAGAACGAATGCCAAAGCTGATGAAGCGCTGATCGAATTGCAGGCTCAGCTCGATAAGGCGCGCAAGTTGGGCTTCGATATTCGCTATGCTGATTTGCATATGTTGACGGTGCAATTGGTGCCGGGGTTGCCCGAAAGATTCGGCGAATGGTGTCGCAAGAATCGTTTGATTGATACGCGTCAAATTGGCGGACGCCTGAATCTGCCACGCAGCAGCCCGCTTTCGCGCAAGCATCCGGGGGATTATGTTCTTGACGTGATGAATGCGCTCAAATCCGCTTCAGATGGTGAATATCTGATCGTCGGGCATTTGGCCTATGACGATCCTGAGATTCGCAACCTTGGGCATCCCGGCTATCTGGGCGATTCGGTGGCCCACAATCTGAACTGGGAACGACTGGCATATGTTGATCCGCGTATCGTAAAATTCGTCAAGGAAAACGGCGTGCAACCGATTCGTTACGATGAAACTGAAGCCGCACAAGCACAGGTAAAAAACTTCCATGCGTAAAATTTTATTTCGTTTTGTTTGTTTGCTGACCGCTTTTCTGGCGACTGCGATCCCTGTTTTGGCGCAGGAAACGCCCGCCCAAAAATATTTGCTTTCAGTCGAACGCATTTGGGATCGTGCGCCGCACAGCGCGTTCACCGATCTGGTTGAATTCAATGGGAAGTTATACTGCACCTTCCGCGAAGGCTCCGGCCACGTTCCCGGCAAAGAGGGCACGAACGGGACTATCCGCATCATTGCTTCAGACGATGGGCAAAACTGGCGTTCGGTTGCATTGCTCGCAGAAGAGCACGTGGATTTGCGAGATCCAAAATTATCTGTGACACCGGATGGACGCCTGATGGTGTTAATTGGTGGTTCGTATTATGAGGGCGAAAAGCTCGGCGTGCGGCATACACGAGTTTCGTTCTCGGATAAAACCGGGACGCAATTCAGCTTTCCGAAACCAATTGTCGTGGATGCAAAAATCAGAACGGATGCCGATTGGTTATGGCGCGTGACATGGCATCGCGGAACTGGCTACGGCGTGATTTATCAATCCGAGGGCGAGGAATTCAAGGCGCAATTGGTGTCAACGCGCGATGGCATTAATTATCAGCATCTTACGACCTTTGATATTGCGGGCAGGCCAAACGAAACTACGTTGCGTGTGTTGCCCGATGGCGAAATGGTGGCCTGGGTACGGCGCGAACGCGGTACCCAAAATGGTTTCATCGGCACCAGCCGTGCCCCATACAAAGACTGGAGTTGGAAAGAGCAATCGGCTCGGTTAGGAGGCCCGAATTTTGTGGTTTTGCCCAACGGAAAATTGATTGGCACAACGCGCGGGCATTTGCCTGAGCGAAAGACCAGCACTTATGTTGCGTGGCTCACCAAAGACGGCGGACTGGAACCGATTGTCACTTTGCCAAGCGGTGGCGATACCAGTTATGCGGGGATGATCACGCGTGGTGATAAGTTATTAGTGGCATACTATTCCAGCCACGAAGGGAAAACCGCGATTTATCTGGCAACGCTGAATTTGAAAGCATTGCAAAACAGGTAGGATAGGCGTCTCGCCTG
>JAFDVL010000052.1:22576-45617 GCA_018268995.1 Acidobacteriota bacterium
CAGGCGAGACGCCTATCCTACCTGCTAAGGCGAAAGAAGGCGTAACCATTCAGCCGCCATTTCAGCCGTAATATCACGTTGCGGCATCGCCAGCATTTCGTATCCCACCATGAATTTTTTCACGGTTGCCGAACGCAGCAACGGCGGATAGAAATGGGCATGCAGTTGAAATGAAGGATGCGCGGCTCTGTCTGTCGGGCGTTGATGAAACCCCATCGTGTAGGGAAAAGAAACTTGAAACAATTGATCGTAGCGACTTGTGATTTGCCGCAAAATATCAGCCAGCCCGGTGCGCTCATCATCGCTTAATTCGTCTATTGCCGTCACCTGCCTGCGGCTCAGCAGCAGCGTTTCAAACGGCCAGACGGCCCAAAAAGGAACCACAACAACGAAATGCTCATTCGTGCAAACGACGCGTTCCTGTTTTTCTAATTCCAGCGCCAGATAATCGCTGAGCAGGTTGGACCTGTGCTGTTGCTCGTACTCCGCCAATGCGGTGAGTTCTTTTTGTAATTCGTTGGGGATAGTTTCAGTCGCCCAAATTTGTCCGTGTGGATGCGGATTGCTCGCGCCCATCATCGCGCCACGATTTTCAAAAATCTGGACGGCGTTGATGCTGGGGTGATTGCCGAGCGTCACGTATTCATCCACCCAGGTGTCCACGACGCGGCGCAGTTCGGGCACGCTCATTTGTGCAATCGTCAAATCGTGACGGGGCGAGAAACACACGACGCGACAACGTCCGGCTTCGCTTTGCGCAATCAGCAAATCACTTTCGTTCAGATTTGCCGCAGGTGTGTCCGGCTTAAGCGCGGCGTAATCATTATCAAAGACAAAAGTTTCGGTATAGGCCGGATTCGTTATGCCTCCGGCCCGTTCGTTGCCGGGGCAAAGGTAACATTTGGGATCGTAGGGCAACGGCGTTTCGGCAGGCTTATCTTCTACCTGTCCTTGCCATGGGCGTTGTGTGCGATGTGGCGAAACCAAGACCCATTCGCGTGAGAGTGGATTGAAGCGGCGATGGGGATGTTTTGATAATTCAAGCGAACTCATGACATCTGTCCCTTTCAGACGATGCGGCTTGCACCGTCGGCAGCCGTGCAGACATAGATTTCTGGCTGAATTTTAGTAACGCGCTCGTACCGAGTCGCTATCGTCTGCGCAAAATTTTCGACGTTCTCCGCTTTTACCAGATTGATTGTACAACCACCAAATCCGCCCCCCGTCATCCGTGCCCCGTAAACGCCTTCAACTTTCAGCGCCTCATCAACCATGACATCCAGTTCACTGGAACTCACTTTATAATCCTTCATCAGACTGCGATGGGATTCAATCATCAATTGGCCGAAGGTCGCGAGGTTTCCTTGTTCCAAGGCTGCGCTGGCCTGCAACACTCGCGCGTTCTCAGTGATGACGTGACGACAGCGACGACGAATTCGTTCTGACCAATCTTTTGAGAAATGTTGCTCAAACTGTGCTTCGCTCACGTCACGCAACGCTTGAATTTCTGGCAAATATTGTGAGAGTAGTCGGACGCCTTCTTCGCATTCGGCCCGGCGTTCGTTGTATTTTCCATCCGCAATACTATGCTTGACCATCGTGTTGCAAATGACCAGGTGAACGTTTGGTGGCAACGGCAGCAATTCAAATTCCAACGAACGACAATCCAATCGCAACGCATGGTTTTCTTGGCCATGACAGGAAATAAACTGATCCATGATGCCGACGCGCGCACCGACAAATTCGTTTTCTGCTTGCTGACACAATTGCGCAAGTTTGGTTCGATCTACTTCTTGTCCCGTTAACTCCCACAGTGAGAATCCTGTTGCCACTTCTAAGGCTGCCGACGAACTCAAACCCGAATTCAGCGGCACGTTTCCTGCGATCAACAGATTCGCACCGGTCAAAGCAATTCCTGCCTGAAGAAGAGTGTTAGCCGTACCAATCACATAATCGCTCCAGTGTTGTCTGCCGTGAGTTGGGAGCGCGTCAAGGTCGAATTCAACCTGTTCAGCGAAATTAACGGAATGCAGAACGAGCTTGCGATCATTGCGCGGCGCAATCGCCACACGCGTGTAAAATCCAATTGCCGCTGGCATGACAAAGCCGTCGTTGTAATCTGTATGTTCACCAATCAGATTGACGCGCCCCGGAGCCTGACAAATGCGCGGATTGGTGTGGAAAATCTGCTGAAATGTTTGAGCGAGTTCGGGCAACGTGTTGCCACCGATTTGTGCTTGATTCTGCATAGTTCACTTATCTCGTAGCGGGAAATGAGTAATGCCTACGGTACGGCGTCAGGTGAAACGTTGTCAATTCAGGCAGCCCGACAAGCGGTAGTGGCTCAAGGCTTCAAAATAGACGGACAGGTAGATGCGGAAGCCCGCACGAAGTAAGGGCAGCACTAGGGCAGGTTGTGACGCCCTTACTGCGTGCGGGCTTCTGCATTAGTCAGACTTTGAATAAGGGCAGGTTGTGACGCCCTTACTGCGTGCGGGCTTCTGCATAAGTTAGACTTTGAAGGGCAGGGGGAAAATTCATTCCAAATAAGCGAAAAATCGTGCTGGTATTTTGCTTTCGGCTTTGCGATGGTCTCGCTATTGAGTTTCCTCCCGCAACGCTGCTAAGCTTGCACTCGCTTACTTCTAGGTAGTCAATCGAAAACTCAATCAACACGCGCTGGTTGCCGATGTAGTACGAAAGCGGCATTCGGATGGATCAACTCTTAATCACGATAGGAACTCCTCTATGATCTCGAAAAAAAATTACGGGCTGGCGTTATTCCTTTGGCTGATGTTGCAGGTGTCGGGCGTTTTGGCGACGGTCAAACCGCATGCACTTTTTTCGGATGGCATGGTTTTGCAACGGGGCATCGCCGTTCCGGTTTGGGGGAGCGCCGATACCGGGGAAAAAGTCACGGTTGAATTCAACGGGCAGAGCGTTTCGACGACTGCCGCAGATGGCAAATGGCTGGTGCGCCTGAAGCCCCTCAAAGCGGGCGGCCCCTATACGCTGAAGATTAACAATCTCGAAATCAAAAACGTGCTGGTGGGCGAGGTCTGGGTTTGCAGCGGTCAATCCAATATGCAATGGTCTTTACGGCAGACCGACAACGCCGCCACGGAAATCGCCAATGCCAAATACCCGATGATTCGTCTGTTTACCGTTCCGCGTCTGGAAGTGGCTCAGCCCGTCAAAGACATCAATGCAACCTGGAAAGAATGCTCGCCGGAATCGGTGCCGGGCTTTTCGGCTGTCGGATATTTCTTTGGGCGCGATTTGCACAAGACACTGAATGTGCCGATTGGCTTAATTAACAACGCTGTTGGTGGTTCCCCGGCTGAGTCTTGGATGAACGAAATGATCCTCAAAGGCGACGGCGAATACAAGCAGTTTCACGAAGCGTATCCGCAACAAATGGAGCGTTACAACCAGGCCTCAGAGAAGCACAAAGCCGCCGTTGAAAAAGCCAAAGCCGACGGCACCAAACCGCCCAATGCTCCTGGCAAACCGTGGATGCCGTCTGGCCTGTACAACGGAATGCTGGCACCGCTGATGCCGTATGCGATTAAAGGCGCAATCTGGTATCAGGGCGAATCAAATGCGGGCCGTGCGTATCAATATCGTCGGTTGTTCCCCACGATGATTAAGAATTGGCGCGCCGATTGGGGGCAGGGCGATTTTCCGTTTTTGTTTGTGCAACTGGCTGCGTTTGGCCCGAACGGCACGAAGCCTGGCGAAAGCGACTGGGCCGAATTGCGGGAAGCCCAAACACTGACGCTTTCCAATACGCCGAAAACCGGAATGGCATTAGCGATTGATGTTGGCACGTATGATGACATTCACCCGCGCAACAAACAGCCTGTCGGCGCGCGTCTGGCACTGGCAGCACGCAATGTGGCGTACAAAGAAAAGCTTGTTTACTCAGGCCCGATGTATTCGTCCATGAAAGTCGAGGGCAGTCGCGTTGTTCTCAACTTCCAACATGCGGGCGGTGGATTAGAGGCAAAAGGCGGCGATCTCAAGGGCTTTTTGGTCGCGGGCGAAGATAAAGTCTGGCACGAAGCCAAAGCCGAAATTCAAGGCAAGCAGGTGATCGTCTTAAGCACTGCGGTCGCCAAGCCGATAGCCGTGCGCTATGCCTGGGCAAAGTTCCCAACTTGCAATCTGTATAACAAGGAAGGCTTACCCGCCGTACCTTTCCGCACCGATGATTGGCCGATGATTACGGCTCCCAAAAAATAACAGCAGAGTAAAAACAAGAGAGAGTAAGCCACGAATTCACACGAATTGGCACGAATGTTTTTGGCCACAGATTTACACAGAGCTACACAGATTATTTTTGTTGCTAGAAAAATCTGCGTGAATCTGCGTGAATCTGTGGCGTATCAAACCTGTCTTGATTCGTGAAAATTCGTGAGAATTCGTGGCTGATTTCTTTTCCTCCTGAGAGTCGCATCCCAAATGATTATGATGAAACGACAAGTATTGTTGGTCGCATTTGTGCTGATTGTCATCAGCGCCTTGAGCTTTCCTGCGCTTGCGCAACGCGGGGATTACGACATTGTGATTGCGAATGGTCGCGTGATGGACCCGGAATCCAAGCTCGCCGCGATTCGCCATCTTGGCATTCGTGGCAAAAGTATTGTGGCGATTTCAGCCTCTCCGCTAAAAGGCAAACGCACGATTGATGCCAAGGGAATGGTTGTGACGGCAGGCTTTATTGATTTGCATTCGCACGGGCAGACCGATGAAAACTATCGTTACAAGGCAATGGACGGCGTGACAACGGCGCTGGAATTGGAAGTTGGGGCTTCGCCTGTTGCGCAATGGTATGCCGAAAGAGAAGGGAAATCGGTAATCAATTTTGGCGCAACAGTGGGGCACGTTCCTGTCAAGATGAAAGTGCTGGGCGACACAGGCGATTTTCTCCCACGCGACAATGCTGTCACGCGCCGCGCTACGACGGAACAAATTCAGCAAGTCGCAGAACTGATCAAACGCGGCTTGGACGAAGGAGCGCTGGGCATTGGCTTCGGGATTAACTATGTGCCGACAACGACGCGGAAAGAAATCTTCGACCTCTTTCGTTTGGCAACGGAACGCAAGGTCGTGAACTTTGTGCATATGCGTTATGCCGGTGGCGTCGAACCCGGCAGCGCGATTGAAGCCTTGCAGGAAGTGCTTGCCGATACGGTTGCTTCTGGTGCGTCCTTACACGTTGTCCACTTGACTAGCACGTGTTTGCGCAATACGCCGACGTGTTTGCAAATGATCGAAGGCGCACGCGGGCGCGGGCTGGATGTCTCGACCGAAGCGTATCCGTACACCGCTACGCAAACGAATTTGGATTCCGCAATCTACGATGAAGGCTGGCAGGAGCGTTTGGGGATGACCTACAAAGATTTGCAGTGGGTCGCAACGGGCGAGCGATTGACGCCAGAAACATTTGCCAAATATCGCAAGCAGGGAGGCTCAGTCATTGGCCATTCCATTCCTGAAGAAATCTCCAAACTCGCTGTCAGCAATCAGCAGGTCATTGTTGCCAGCGATGGCATGATCTATCAGGGCAAAGGCCATCCGCGCGGGGCTGGCACGTTTGCGCGAGTGCTGGGATATTACGTGCGCGAGCAAAAAACAATCGGGCTGATGGAAGCGCTGCGCAAAATGTCATTGCTGCCTGCTCAGCGGCTGGAAGCCTCGGTGCCAATGATGCGTAACAAAGGCCGCATCAAAGTTGGTGCCGATGCTGACATCGTTGTGCTTGATCCTGCCCGCGTGGTGGATAAGGCCACTTTTGAGAATCCCGCCCAATATTCCGAAGGCATTCCGTACGTGCTGGTCAATGGCGTTGCCGTTGTGCAGGATGGCAAACTGGTCGAAGGCATAAAGCCCGGCAGCGCCATTCGCCGCCCGGTGAAAAAGTAACCCCAGAAAAAGAGGTCGTATGAAAACATCGCGTCGCACGATTTTGAAAAGCGGATTAAATCTGGCGGCGGCTGCTGCTACTCCGACTTTGATTTTCCCGAAGACTCGTATGGGCTACTCGCACTCTGAAATTGAAGCGCACCTGAAGGATGGGAACGGCTTGACCAGGAGCGATCTGGTAACTCCCTGTCTGGTGCTTGATCTGGACGCATTTGAAGCGAATCTCAGCAAAATGGCCGCGCATTGCAAGACCTCGAAAATCAATTTGCGCCCGCACGGAAAATCGCATAAATGCCCAGAAATCGCCGCGCGACAAATCAAAGCCGGAGCCATTGGATTAAGCGTTGCGACCATCCGCGAGGCTGAAGCAATGGCCGCAGCGGGAATCAAGGGAATGCTGATCACTTCAGAATTAGTCGGACGACCAAAGATTGTCCGGTTGCTGAAGATGTTGCCAAAAGCGCCGGACACAATGGTGGTCGTGGATAATCTGAGTCATGCACAGGAACTCAACGATGCAGCCGCAGCGGCCAGGCTGAAATTGAATGTGCTGATTGATGTTGACCCCGGCTCCAGGCGTACGGGCGTTGCCAGTGGTGCGCCGACGATTGCTTTCGCCGAAAAGCTGATGAAAATGCCGAGCCTGAAGCTGCGAGGTTTTCATTGCTATTCCGGCAGCAGTGCGCACATCACAGGCTTTGACGCACGACGCCAGCATTCGGCAAATGCGATGTTGCCTGCGATTGAGACATTCAACCAACTCAAGAAAAATGGATTGCCACTGGAAATTTTATCCGGTGGCAGTACCGGCACCTACAACATTGATCCCGGCTTCAATGGTATGACCGAATTGCAATGTGGGTCATATGTGTTTATGGATGTCGAGTATCAGATGATTGGCGGGCAATCGAATGAAAAATTCTATGACGATTTCGCTTCGTCGTTGACCGTGATGGCGACAGTCATCAGCCGCAACCATGCTGATCGTGCGACGACGGATGCCGGGATCAAATCGTTTGCAACAGATCGCAAATTTGGCCCGAACTTTAAGGATTTGACCGGCGCGCGCGTCATGATCACCAGCGACGAACACGGTACGATTTTACTGGATAACCCAAGCCGTGATTTGAAAGTCGGCGACCGCCTGGAATTCATCGTTCCGCATTGTGATCCCAACGTGAATTTGTATGATCGAATGTATTGCGTGAGCGGCGAAAAGGTCGTAGACACGTGGCGCATCGTCGGACGACACGGTGATTAGCTGGGACGTTTATCAGCTGTGTCATTGTATAAAGTCGGTTGGATTACGACGAAGCACAGAACTTCTTAGCAACGATCTTGGCCAGCAAAGGGGAACAGTTAACAAAAAAGACAGATGAGGTTGCTTCATCTGCCTTCTTCATTTTGATTTTGTTGTCGGCTTAGGGAATAGGCTTCATACAGGTCGTATTGTCACCTAGCATGGCTGTCCCACTTGATGTTTTTAGTGTGGAATCCGCCCGGGTCGCCCCATCACCGAGAATTGTTCCATCGCCCAGAATCGTTCCATCCCCCAGCACAACTCCATCGCCCAGAACCAGACCATCCCCTAATACCTGCCCACTGGCAAAAAGCACGTTGGTGCTATCGCCCAGAATCAAGCCGCTGGTCTTGATGGTATACGCCCCGGCTTTGAGCGTCGCGCTGTACGTTTTACCTGATACAAGGCTCAAGGTGCTATTCGCATAGGTCGTGGCATCGCCCAACACTTGTCCGGTTGCATACACGCCCTGCCAATACTTCATTAAGTTGCTGCCCGACAGGAAGCCATAATTCGTAATGACGCCCTGGCTCCAATTTACTGTTTCCCCCCAAATCGAGCTGGATTGAGCCGTTGGTAAGGCGGCGGCGAGCAAGGCAGTGCCATTTGAGGTTGGCATTGTCGTTTTGACCAATCGGGCCAACCGCACAGCTCCGTCAATATTGAGTTCGCCTGCGCCTTGTTCCAGCATATTGAAGCCTTTGAGCGGTTGCGCCGTGTACGTCAGGATCGCTTTGACCAAATTCGGCGTCAGGTTCGGATTCGTTTGCAGCAAAAGCGCTGCTGCCGAAGCGACGACGGGCGCGGCCATTGAGGTGCCGCTCAGGTACATCAGCTTTTCAGTCGTAAGCGTTTCGGGTCCAGTGCGCAGGCTGGGATTACTTTGAGCCAGCGTATTTTCGATTCCGTTGTAATAAGCGCGTGCGCCAATCAACTTGTTGCCTGGGGCAATCAGGTCAGGCTTGATGAGGTTGTCATATTTGCGGACACCGTTGACAACTGCATAACTGCGGGTCGGGCCGCGCGAACTGTAGGATGCCACTACGTCGTCGGAGCGATAATTAGTCCCGAATGTATTGGCAGCTCCCACCGTGATCACAGATGGATCATTGCCCGGTGAGTTGATGGCCCCATAAATTTTCTTCCCACTGGAATCTTTGCCGTTGTTCCCTGCCGAGGCAACGACCACCAGTCCGGCATTGACGGCGCGACGTGCGGCCAGGCACAGCGGATCGGTTTTATAGCTGTCTTTGGCTATCGTGCCAAGGCTCAGATTGATCACGCGAATGTTATTGCCGTTAGCAAACCATTGCTTGTTGTTGATGCACCAGTCAATGGCAGAAATCACACTGCTGGCAGCGCCTTTTCCGGTTCCGTCGAGTACACGCAAACTAAAGACGCTCGCTCCCCCAACAGCGCCAGTATAGGCACCATCTTTCATGTCATATTCGCCTGCGGCAAGCGAGGCCACGTGCGATCCATGTCCGTATGGGTCGCCATTGATATTTTGCCCGGTGAAGTCAACGCTTTTGACTTTTGTGCCCCAGCCGGCCCATTGCATCAGCCGATGGGTTGAATCCACGCCGCTGTCAATAATCGCGATACTCACGCCAGAGCCGCTTAACCAGGTATTAGGGTCAACATCGCCTTTGTCGCTAATACTCGGATTCCAATAACCCGTGGTTTCGACGATGTGACCGAACGCGGCGATTTCCCGGTCAGGCGAAATATAGGCAATGCTGCTTTCGGCGGCGAGTTGCCGAATTGCTGTGCGGGGCGCTTCGATGGTGACCAACCCTAGCTGGCCGGTCTTTTGTTTGATCTGTCCGCCCAGGCGCACCACTTTTTCCTGCCAGACAACGTTCGGAGTAGCATTGTCCAATTGAACGATAAAGCTTTGTTTTTCTTCTGCACCCACGGCGGCAGAGGGCAGCAACAGGCCATTGATACGAGTGCGCGTCTCTTCTTTGCCTGCCTCATCGGCTGGGCGGGCGAGCGCGCGTGCTTGCCGTTCCTGTCGAACTTGCGCAAGCGTTTTGCCTGTCATTGCCTGGCGTTGATCTTCGTCATCCTGTGCCAGAATCTCTTCCAAATCTGGTGCGAGTTTGGCTTTGACAGGTTTTTGTGAGGAGCGTAATTCTTTCAATGTCTGAATTTGAGCCTTGGCATTTACTGTGAAAGTCGGCAGATTTAGTAGCGCGCACAAGGCAAAAGTCAGGAGCTTTTTCATAGGTTAGATTCCTTATAAATTGCAAAACATTCATCGAAACGAACAATGGGATTAAAGCGCGAGAATGTGGGGGATGTGTGATGAGTTTCTGATGAATGCTGTGACAAGTGGAATCTGGTTGCTATTAGGCCTACAAAACAAAAGCCAGGCTGTGTTGCCTGGCTTTCGCGTGATTGAATTGCACTTGGAATTTCCGCCACCGTGATACGGAATCTTTGGTGAGAGTACAGCAGGGCACTGACGTGCGAACAGTGTCGGTCGGTGCGTTATGGCACAGGTTTCATGCAGGCTGTGTTATCTCCCAGAACAGTTCTGGAAGGCTGAAGCGTCATGTCAGCACGCGTTGTCCCATCGCCCAATACAACGCCATCGGCCAGCACTACCCCATCGCCCAACACCAGGCCGTCGCCCAATATCGTCCCATCGCCCAGCACCGTTCCGCTGGCAAAGGTGGTGTTGACTGCATCACCGAGAATCACCCCCGTGCCATTTATCTTGAAGGCCCCGGATTTCAAGCTAATCCCCGTCGAAGTTTTCCCGGACACGAGACTGAATGCGTTGCTGGCATAGGTGGTGGCATTGCCGAGGATTGTGCCCGTGGCGTAAACCCCTTGCCAATATTGCATCAGTCCGCTGCCAGAGAGGAATCCAAAATTTGTGATGACGCCCTGTCCCCACAGAAATGTTGTGCCCGCAATCGTGCTGGATTGCGCGGGCAAGCTGGCGGATAGCAGGGCACCTCCGACCGTGGTTGGCATGGTTGTTTTGACCAACTTAGCCAATCGCACTGCGCCGTCCACATTCAATTGTCCGGCACCTTGTTCGAGCATATTGAAGCCCTTGAGTGGTTGTGAGCTATACATCAGCAGGGCTTTGACCAGATTCGGCGTTAGGTTTGGGTTGACTTGCAGCATTAACGCTACAGCCCCAGCAACCAAGGGAGCTGCCATTGAGGTGCCGCTCAAATACATCATTCGTTCATCTACCGAACCATCATCCTGCGCCAGCAATGAAGGGTAGACGGATAATAGCGTGTTGCCGCCATAATATCCTGCTGCCGCACCGATTAATCTATTCCCAGGGGCAACCAAATCCGGTTTGATCAAATTGTCATATTTTCTGACGTTGTTCACGACCGTGTAGCCGCGTGTCGGGCCGCGCGAGCTGTAGGTGGCAATGGTATCGTCGCCGCGTGCATCCGTGCCGTAGGTATTGCTTGCGCCGACCGTAATCACTGATGGATCAATGCCTGGCGAATGAATGCCGCCATAAATCTTTTGGCCACTCGTATCCTTGCCGTCATTGCCTGCTGCTGCGACCACCACAATGCCTGCATTCGCGGCGCGGCGTGCAGCCAAACACATGGGATCGGTTTTGTAACTGTCTTTGGCGTGAGTTCCCAAACTTAAATTGATGACGCGAATATTGCGAGTCGTCTTGTTTGTGACACACCAGTCAATGGCTGCGATGACGTTGCTGGCTGTACCTCTGCCATTACCATCCAACACCCGCAGGCTGATGATTTTGGCTCCTTGTGCGATGCCTTCATAATTGGCAGCCCAGCGCGCGTCATTCCCTCCTAACAAGCTAGCTACGTGTGTGCCATGACCAAAGTTATCGTGATAATCTCCCGCGCCCGTAAAATCCTGTTGATGGGCTACGCCCGGAGCGTTGTAATAAGTCCGGTTGTGCCAATCGTCTGTGCCACTGTCAATCACAGCCACGCCGATGCCTGTACCATTCAAGGTCTTTCCAGTAATGAGCGAGCGAATTTGCATGGCACCCGTCGTGATTTCGACGTGTCCTTGCGCAATGACGGGGCG
Organism: Acidobacteriota bacterium; assembly: GCA_018268995.1. Classification (GTDB taxonomy): domain Bacteria; phylum Acidobacteriota; class Blastocatellia; order RBC074; family RBC074; genus JAFDVL01. The sequence continues at coordinate 33,858 of JAFDVL010000052.1, forward strand.
ATCCGGGCTGACATACGCGACGCTACCTTCGGCGGCGATTTGCCGGATAGCGGTACGGGGCGCTTCAATGGTGAGCAATCCCATTTCAGTATGTGATTGGCGTATTCGACCACCAAGCCGTGTGAGCTTTTCCTCCCACACGGCTTTGGGCATAGTGCTGTCAAGCTGCACAATAAAACTTTGATTTTCCTCGGGCATCACTTCTGAGGATGGCAGTAATGATCCACTGATCCGCGTGCGTTGCGGCTTTTCGTCGCCTTCTGCTCTCGCCCTTTGGATCGCCTGGTTGCGACGCGTCTGTCGCGCCTGGGCGAGCGTTTTGCCTTGAAGCGCCTGCCGTTGTTCTTCGTCATCATCGGCTAGTAACATCTCAAGGTCTGGTGCGAGCTTGGATGGTTTTGCCGCGAGTCGTTGAGCACGAAGTTCCTTGAGCGATTGTGCTTGCACCGGAGCAAAAGTTTGCCAGGGAGTACTGAGTAGTAATCCTAGTGCGAGGGTGGCAAATTTTCTGGTGGTAGCTTTCATAAGCTTTCTCGGTAATCGTTTAAATCAATTCTGTTTGGCTTTAAGGGCAACAAGAATTAAAGCACTATTTTTTGTGCAAAGTGTGAAGAGTTTCTATCATCTGTTGTGATCATTGGAATCACGTCTCCATTAAAACTACAGATTCAGACAATCCCTGAGAGTGTTTATTGCGTGGGCAACTGCATCCTGCAGGGCTGACGAAAAGATTAAACGGCACATAATTGTGGGGGTGATGATGAGTCTCTAATAATTGTCGTGACAATTGGAAAGTCAGGCAGATTGGCCATGAAAAACAAAAGCCAGACTTGCTGAGTCTGGCTTGAAAAAAATGAGTTGTTGAAGCGTTCTATTTTGCTGGCGGCATACACGCCGTGTTATCCCCCAACAATGTTGATGTGGAACGTAAGGTTAAATCAGCGCGCGTTGACCCATCGCTTAATACCACACCGTCCCCCAGAATAATGCCATCGCCCAAAATAATGCCGTCTCCCAGAATAATGCCATCGCCCAACACCTGACCGCTGGCAAAGGTGGTATTCAGCGAATCACTGAGTACGACACCATTTCCGTTGATGGTCAGTGCGCCAGATTTCAGGCTGATTCCTGATGAGGTTTTCCCTGAGACCAGGTTCAGCGTTTTATTGGCATAGGTGGTGGCATCGCCCAGTATCTGGCCTGAGCCATAAACCGATTGCCAGTTTGCCATCAAATTACTGCCCGTGAGAAAACCATAATTGGTGATGATGCCTTGTCCCCATTTAAAGGTTGTTCCCGCAATCGTACTTTGCTGTGCCGGTAAGGCGGCAGTGAGCATTGCCGCGCCATTGGTTGTTGGCAACGTTGCTTTGACCAGCTTAGCCAATCGCACGGCTCCATCAATATTCAACTGCCCTGCGCCCTGTTCCAGCATATTGAAGCCTTTGAGCGGTTGGGACGTGTACATCAAAATCGCTTTGACTAAATTCGGGGTCAGATTTGGATTTGCTTCCAGCATTAAAGCCGCTGCGCCACTAACCAGCGGGGTTGCCATAGAAGTCCCACTCATATACATCATTCCATTTTCGCCCAACAGGGGAAGCGGGAGTGTACCGAGGGCAGGAACGCTGCTTAAAAGCGTATTTCCTGCGGTTTGTGCTGCGGCGGAGATTAATTTATTGCCTGGTGCTACCAGATCAGGCTTGATCAAATTGTCATATTTTCTGACGTTGTTCACGACTGTATAGCCGCGTGTCGGCCCGCGCGAACTGTAGGTGGCGATGACATCATCCCCACGTGCATCTGTGCCGTAAGTGTTGCTTGCGCCGACCGTAATCACGGAAGGGTCAATACCGGGCGAATGGATGCCGCCATAGATTTTCTTGCCGTTGATGTCTTTGCCTTCATTTCCCGCCGCCGCGACCACGACAATTCCCGCACTCACTGCCATGCGGGCTGCCAGACAAAGCGGATCAGTTTTGTAACTGTCTTTCGCGATTGTGCCGAGGCTGAGATTGATGACGCGAATGTTGTATTTGGTTTTGTTCAGAACGCACCAGGCCAGCGCCGCAATGACTTGTGCGGTGGAGCCTTTCCCTGACTTATCCAGGACGCGAAGGTTAATCAGGTCTGAGGCAGGCGCAATGCCATGATAAAACGGGATGAGCAACCCAACATCGCCAGACAATAAGCCTGCGACGTGTGTGCCGTGTCCATATGGGTCATAGGTGCCGTTGTACTCGCCCGTAGAAAAATCCTTGGCAACTTTTACGGATGTGGAAAGAAGTCCGGTGTCGTACAGTTTATGATTTTGATCAATCCCGCTGTCAATGACCGCAATGCCAATGCCACTGCCATCAAGAGTGGAGAATAAACCATTAGCCCGAATTTGTGCTGCACCCGTGGTGGTTTCAATGTGCCCCATTGCCGTGATCGGGCGATCAGGACTGATGTAGGCAATACTGTGGTCAGCCGCAATTTGTCGAATCGCTGTGCGGGGGGCTTCGATTACTGCCAACCCCAGGCGATCCATCTTTTGACTGATGCGGCCACCGAGCAGGGCTAGTTTTTCCTGGATGACAACCTCAGACGCAACATTGTCCATTTGCAGGATGAAGCTTTGCGTTTCTTCCGCCAGAACGTCTGGCGAGGGCAATGCTACGCCACTTAACTTCTGCCGTTGAATTTGCTTGTGATCGGACTGTCGCGAGGAAAGACGGTTTTGTCGTACCTGTGCCAGGGTTAAGCCCTGCATTGCCTGTCGTTGATCTTCGTCATCCTGGGCCAATATCTCTTCCAGGTCAGGTGCGAGTTTCGGTTTGCTCCCCTTTTGCTGGGCGCGTAACTCCCTGACAGTTTGTGTTTGTGTCGAGTTGCCGAAGATTGTGAGAGGAAGGCTTAGGCTAATGGATAGGGCCAAGACCAATGATTTTTTTATACGCATATTCTTCATCTCGTTAGGTGGAGCTGTAACGTGCTTAGTAAACGCTCTGACTTTGTGCGAATGATGACGAGTTTCTGACAATCATCGTAATAATTGGAAATCGGTGATCTTTATGCCTGCCAGAAAAAAGCCAGGCGTGGCCGCCTGGCTAGGTGAAGCGAGTTGTTCGGGAAAGGTTAGGGAGCAGGTAACATGCACTCTGTATCATCACCGAGGAATGAGAAGACCGCCTTCACGCTGAAAACATTATTGGCGTTTGCATCGGCCACCATAATTCCTTCGGCCACCATAATGCCATCGGCGAGTGCAATGCCGTCGGCTAAGGCAATGCCGTCGGCCAAGGCGATGCCATCTGCTAAAGCAATGCCGTCCGCCAGGGCGATGCCGCTGTTATGAATGTTAGCAACGCCAGGATAAAACCCGATGCCGCTGGATAACTTGCCGGACTGGATGACCAATCTTCCATCGCTAAGCCCGGTCGCGTCGGCCAGAGCGATGCCATTGCCATAAACCGATTGCCATTGGGTCATCAGATTGCTGCCATAAACAAAGCCCCAATTCGTGATGACGCCTTGTCCCCAGGTAAATGTTTCCCCATTGATTGTGCTGTTAGGTTGGGGAAGGGAACTGCTGAGCAAGGATGCACCTGTCGTTGTGGGCAAGGTGGATTTGACCAGCTTGGCAATGCGTACGGCCCCGTCAACATTGAGCAATCCTGCGCCTTGCTCCAGCATATTGAAGCCTTTGATGGGTTGCGCTGAGTACATCAAAATCGCTTTGATCAAACTAGGCGTCAGTTTCGGATTGACCTGTAACATCAGGGCTGCCGCACCACTGACAACCGGCGCAGCCATTGAAGTGCCGCTCAGATACATGGCACCGCGCGTGTAATCTTTTTTCATGGATGAGGTGCCAGCTTCCAGCTTCAGGTTTTGATTGAGCAGGTAATTGCGCCACCACACATATTCGTTTTCAGCACCAGTAAAAACTTTGCTGGCGGATTTTGCTCCGATGATTTTGTTGCCCGGAGCTACCAGATCAGGTTTGATCAGATTGTCATAATGCTTCACGCCCTCGGCATCCGTGATATAGCCGCGTGTCGGCCCGCGCGAGCTGTATGTGGCAACTGTGTCGTCTGACCGCACTGCCGTGCCGTAGGTATTGCTTGCGCCTACTGTAATCACACTCGGCTCAATGCCTGGCGAATTGATGCCGCCGTAAAGCTTATTGCCAGCTTCATCCTTGCCGTTGTTTCCAGCGGAGGTCACAACCACCAGCCCTGCATCAAAGGCTCGTCGTGCGGCCAGACAAATCGGATCATTTTGATAGCTGTCCTTGGCCGGTGCTCCCAGGCTGAGGTTAATCACTCGCAGATTATTGGTGGCTTTGTTGGCAACGCACCAATCCAACGCCCGAATCACGGTGCTGGCTGCGCCTTGTCCATAATCGTCCAGAACCTGAAGGCTAATGAGATTGGCTTTATAGGCAACGCCCGTGTATGCGCCGTTTGACCAATTAATTGATCCAAGCGCCAGCGATGCGACGTGCGTCCCGTGACCGAATTCATCCATCGGGCGGCTGTCATTATTCACGAAATCATAGCGGACAGCCGTTCTGCCATCATAAATTGAGTAATGATTGTCAACCACACCGCTGTCAATGATGGCAATGCCGACGCCGCGTCCGTCTACCGTAGGGGAAGAGTTGAGAAGATTACGAATTTGCACTGTGCCCGTGGTCTGGGTCATATGCCCTGTCGCTCTGACCGGTCGGTCAGGGCTGACATAGGTCACTTCGCCTTGTGCTGCAAGCTGGCGGATGGCCGTGCGTGGCGCTTCAACCATTGCTACTCCCGGCCCGTTAATTTTGTGTGTGATGCGCGCGTTCAGCGCAGCAAATTTTTCCTGTAAAACAATCTCTGGGGTGTTTGGATCAAGTTGGACAATAAAGCTTTGTTTTTCTTCCGGCGCGATTTCCGCTGCGGGCAATGTGATGCCATGCACGCGAACGCGCAGGGCTGTATTTTCAGCCTGTTCTTTGGCCCGTTGCGCTTTGCGCTCCTGGCGTATCCGCCGCAGGTCGCCAATTGTATTCCGGCGAGCACTGGCCTCAGCCTCATCATCCAGAGTCAGCATTTCCTCCAAATCGGGGGCCAGCTTGGGCTTTTTGTCCTTTTTCAGGTGATGGGATTCATTGCGTTGGGGCTGCTGTGAAGCTGCGCTAACACTTGAGAGAGGGAAGCTAAGAAGGATGATTAATGTCAGGGTGATATGATTTTTCATAAGCAAACTCGCTCTAAGTAAACAACACGTAATCTGTCTTGGCTGAGATATTAAAGCTGATGAATATGCAGGTTTGATGAAGAGATTCTGATAATCGCCGTGACAATTGGAAATCAGAAAGAATTATGCATGAAACAAAAAAAGCCGGGTTTGATGACCCGGCTTTCAGAAGAACAAAATATAGCTCTATTTACTGGATGTTTTTGCTGATGTTGTGGTTGACGACGTCGTAGTTGTCGAGCTGGCGGGTTGCATACACAATGTGTCGTCGCCTAAAAATGACGATCCCGCCTTGACTGCACCATCGGCCAACGCAATCCCGTCCGCCAGCGCAATGCCATCGGCCATCAGAATCCCGTCCGCGAGGGCAATGCCATCGGCCAGCGCAATGCCATCGGCCAGCGCAATCCCGTCTGCAAGAGCAATTCCATCAGCGAGGGCAATCCCGCTGGTCTGGATGTTCACTGCACCTGAGAAAAATCCGACCCCGGCAGACGTCACCCCTGCTACCGGATACACTGCGCCATTGCTGAAAACCGTTGCATCCGCCAACGCAATGCCTTTGCTATAGACGCCTTGCCAGTTATTGATTACTTCGCTACCAGTTAAGAATCCCCAATTGGTGACGATACCACGTGCCCAGCCAAACGCTTCCTCTGCAATCCTGCTTTCTTCAGGTAATTGTTTGATCGTTAGACTGGCACCGACGGTGGTTGGCAATGTATCGCGCACGACTTGCGCCACGCGAATTGCTCCATCCACATTAAGCAATCCTGCGCCCTGCTCAAACATATTGGCTCCGGCCAGCGGTTGTGCCGTATACATCAAAATCGCTTTGACCAGACTGGGCGTGAGGTTCGGTTTGACTTGTAACAGCACTGCGGCTGCCCCTGCTACCGTTGGAGCCGACATCGAAGTGCCGCTTAAGTACATGATGCGTTGATAGGAAAGATTGCTACCATCCACCAGCAGCGAAGGGTAAGTCTGAATCAGCTTATTATAGCCCTTGGAACTGCCTTTGGGCCCACCGGACGAAGCTCCAATCAGCTTATTTCCGGGCGCGACCAGATCAGGCTTAATCAGGTTGTCATATTTTTTCACTCCATCCACGACCGTATAGCTGCGTGTCGGGCCGCGTGAACTGTATGACGTAATGGCATCATCCGACCGCTGATTGGTGCCATAAGTATTGGCTGCGCCTACCGTAATGACGGATGGGTCAATGCCGGGCGAATGAATGCCACCATAAATTTTATTTCCGTTCTTGTCTTTGCCATCATTGCCCGCCGCAGCGACAACCACCATTCCATTGTTAACCGCCCGCCGCGTTGCCAGACACAGCGGATCATTTTGGTAACTATCTTTGGCCTGTGCCCCCAAACTGAGATTGATGACACGGATATTGTAGGCTGCCTGATTCGTGATGCACCAATTCAGCGCCGCAATAACAGTGCTGACGCTGCCGATGCCATCATTATCCAAAACGCGCAGGCTGATCAAATTCGCTTCGGGCGCGATGCCTTCATAATATCCAGTTTGAAGCCGACTGCCGCCTCCTGCTAAGGATGCAACGTGCGAGCCGTGTCCATATTCATCGGCATCCGCCGCCAGATTCGGAACAAAGCTCACGACCTTCACTACCTTTGAGGTTCCATTGTCCCGCGTGAACAGCATGTGATTCGTATCAATTCCACTGTCAATCACCGCAAGACCAACGCCTTGCCCGTTGTATGGTTTTGCCGAATCAAGATTGCGAATCTGTTCTGCCCCCGTCGTGGATTCAAGATGACCACTGGAGCGAACTGGGCGATCCGGGCTGACGTACGCGATGCTGCCTTCAGCTGCCAATTGACGAATTGCATTGCGTGGCAATTCAATCGTCACCAGTCCAAGCGAATTGATCTTCTGGCTGACGCGACCGTTCAGCCGTGCCAGTTTTTCCTGCCACACAACCTCAGGCACTGACCCGTTGAGTTGGATGACAAAACTTTGTTTTTCTTCTGCTGCAATTTCTTCAGAAGGAAGTGTGACGCCATTCACGCGAATGCGGCGAGTGGTATTTTCAGCCGTTGATTTTGAGGTTGTGGCAGTACGTTGCAGCCGTGCGCGACGAATTTCAGCCAGCGTCTTACCTTGCAGCCGCAAGGCTTCGTCCTGATCGTCCTCGGCGAGAATTTCTACGAGGTCAGGGGAAAGTTTTGGTTTTTGAGATTGGCTTTGGTTGCGCAACTGTTTGTTGGGGAGAGTGGGGGAACCAAAGCTGGTGAACGGTAATCCGAGGAGAATTGCCAAAGTGAGTGATGTGACTTTCTTGATCCGGTTCATATTCATTCCTGTTCCATAAACCCTACGTTAATTATTGGCGGGATGATTAAACACGGCGTTTATGTACGAATGATGATGAGTTTCTGATAGTTGGTGTAACAATTGGAAACAGTAGCCTATTCGCCGTGACAGGACACAGCACAGTGGTGGGTTCGCAATACTTCGGACAAACTCTTTCAGGCGTCGCGCAATTTCACGATGGCGGTGTGGCGAATGCGGGCAATAGGGTTCGACTCTTCGGCAAATAATCCCAACTCCAGGGAAACGATTTCGTGACCGCGCTTCTCAACTGCCTCCGCCACATAGCCGCGCAGCGAAAGGCGTTCTTTTTGGTGCGGCAAATTGAAATGCTGTACTTCGCTGCCCGTATGAATCCAGGGGCCAAGTTTGACATTTGCCATCAGGATTTCGTTGGCCTGGGCGAGATAGAACGCTGGATGGCAAACAGCTGCGGAGCCAAAATAGAGCGGCAAGGTGGCACGCACATCAGACAGGAATTTAGCCTCCAGTGCCGATAAATCCAGTTGCCAATCCAGCGAGCCGAGAATCATTCCTACCGGCAGGTTGGCAATCGTTGCCAACGGACGTTGTTCAGGCGCGGGCAACGTGCAGTGTGGATATTCTGCCGGATTGATTGTGGGCAGTGTGGAAGGGATTGAAGCTTCGCCCACTGCACACAAGGTGCCATCAGGATTGAAAAGCTCAAGGCCAAGTGTTGGCACCGTAGTTTGCTGAACGGTTGCTTGAACCACAGCTTCCTCGCCGTGATAAATCGGTTTCAGGAAGCGCGCTTTCATAGCACCGCGCCGCAACCATTCCTGGCCAAACGCTTCGACGATGGGATGGGTCAAATAGGCATACACGCCGACTCCGGGCACCAATCCGCCCTTGAATCCATATTGCGCCGCAACTTCATCGCTGTGAATTTTATTGTCGTGTAATTCAGCATAGTTGTATCCCCTGACCGAATAGGGCGGGAGTTGTTGTCCGGGTGTGTGTGAATTCATACGGTATTATTGCACGCATCGTGGTTCACGCGTTAAGCTACGGCGCGTCACTCTACAACAAAACCTTTTCGACCACAGGAGAATCAATGAAACGATTATCGTTTGCCCTATTTACCATGTTGTTAGTTGCTCAGCTGTCCATCACCGCGCAGGATGCACCGCCCTCGTATGGCCCAGCGATCACGCTGGAACAGGCGAAGAAAGTCGCGGCTGCGGCTGAAGCTGAAGCCCGCAAAAACAAATGGAATGTCTACATCGTGATCGTAGATTCCAGCACTAATCTGGTATTGATGCAGCGGATGGATGATACGCAACTCGGCAGCCTGAATGTTGCGCAAAAGAAAGCCTACACTGCCGCCGCGTTTCGTCGTTCCACCAAAGTCTTTGAAGATGGCATCGTCGCTGGCGGCATCGGCATGCGAATTCTTGGCAATGATCAAGCCATGCCGATTGAAGGCGGCCTGCCGATTCTTGTGAACGGCAAAGTTGTCGGCGCGATTGGCGTGTCTGGTGTCACCAGCCAACAAGACGGCATCATTGCCAAAGCTGGCGCTGAGGCACTCAAATGAAATCTCTTTGGCTTTTACTCACGTTGCTATCGCTTCTGACCGTGAATGCTTTGGCCCAATCGTCGGCCTTTGTGCCAAATTATGACGAAGCCAAAATCGGCACATACACGTTGCCTGATCCATTGACGATGCAGGATGGCACCAAAGTTACGACCGCACCGCAATGGCGCAAACGGCGCGCCGAGCTGTTGCAGTTGTTTGCCACACACGTTTACGGGCACACTCCTGCCACAAAGCCTGTGGTGCGATTTGAAGAGAAACTGCGCGATGCCAAATCGTTTGGTGGCTTAGCCACACGCCGCGAAATCACCGTGCATTTTACCCCCAAGTCCGATGGGCCAAAGATGCACTTGATGTTGTATGTGCCAAACAAGAAAACGGGGCGCGTGCCAGCCTTCATCGCAATGAACTACAACGGCAATCACGCGGTGCATTCTGATCCGACGATCACAATGAGCACCGCATGGATGCGCGAAAATAAAGACAACGGAATCGTCAACAATCGGGCGACTGAGAAATCGCGCGGCGTCGAAGCGCGACGCTGGCCGATTGAAATGATTGTGCAGCGCGGATACGCCGTAGCGACGTTTTACTACGGCGATCTGTTCCCCGATCACAAAGACGGTTTGCCGGATTCGATTATTCCGCATTTCACCAAAGCAGAAGATTGGAATGCGATTGGCGCGTGGGCCTGGGGCTTTAGTCGCGTGTTGGATTATCTGGAGCGCGATAAAAACATTGATGCTAAACGCGTCGCCATCGTTGGCCATTCGCGCCACGGCAAAGCTGCATTGTGGGCAGGTGCGCAGGATGAACGTTTTGCGATGGTGGTTTCCAACGACAGCGGCGAAAGCGGAGCAGCATTGGCGCGGCGTAATTTTGGCGAAACCGTTGCGCGCATCAATACCTCGTTTCCTCATTGGTTCAATGCAAAGTACAAAACCTACAATGATCGCGTGTCCGAATTGCCGATAGACCAGCACGAATTGCTCGCCCTGATTGCGCCGCGTCCGCTGTATGTGGCCAGCGCGGTCGAAGATCAATGGGCCGATCCACATGGTGAGTTTTTAGCTGCGCAGGCGGCTTCACCCGTCTATCAAATGCTCGGCACCGATGGCCTGAAGGCAGTCGAAATGCCGGGTATCCATCAACCTGTGATGAGTACGATTGGCTATCACATTCGCGCAGGCGGGCACGACCTTACACAATACGACTGGGAGCAGTTTTTGAATTTTGCAGACCGTCATTTTCGCCGGAAGTGAATCACAAGAAAGCGATGAATTTATGAGAATGCGACGACGCGGATTTATCAAAACCAGTTTGGCCGCCCTACCTCTGGTAGGTTTATCGAAGGGCGCAAAAGCGAAGGCCAGCGACCTTGCCGTCAGGCTGGAAAAAGCCATGAATACGCCTGTGTTGAAGGTTGAGCTATTCAAGCAACCTGTCAAAATCACGGCAATTGATTTGCTGAAAAACGGCAAGAATTTCATCGTCCGCGTTCGTTCGACAGACGGTGCAGAAGGCATCGGCAGCGCGCACGATTCCGTGATGGCGACGACGTATCCGATCTTTCTCAAACGTGTCGCGCCCTTTTTTATCGGCAAAGACGCGCGCGAATTGGAAACGCTGATTCATGAAGTCTACCTGCGCGATTCCAATTACAAATGGCAGGGCCTGCCGTTTTGGGTTTGTGTGTCGAGTTTGGAAGTTGCGGTGTTGGACTTGCTCGGCAAAGTTGCACGCAAACCGCTCGGAGAACTGTTTGGCAGCATCGTGCGGCGTGAAATTCCTGTGTATCGCGCCAGCGGCAATCGCGGCAATACGCCGGAGCAAGAGCTTGCTTACCTGCAAAAAATCGTCGCGGAAACAGGGGCAAAAGCAATCAAGTTTCGGCTTGGCGCGCGGATGCGCTACGACGAAGCCTCGACCAAACGCGATCACAAAATGATTCCGCTGACACGCAAAACCTTTGGCGACAAGATGGCAATTTATGCCGATGCGAATGGTTCATACGATGTGCCAATGGCGATCAAAATTGGGCGGATGATGGAGGATTACAAACTCGCATTTTTTGAAGAACCTGTGCCGTTTGATTATTACGACGAGACAAAGCAGATTGCGGATACGCTGAAAATCCCGATTGCCTTAGGCGAACAGGAAAGCAGTATGCGCAGCTTTCGCCGTATCATCGAAGACGATGTCGCCCAAGTGGTGCAGCCCGACTTGCTGTATTTTGGCGGCTTGACGCGCTCGATCAGAGTTGCACGGATGGCTGCTGTCGCGGGCAAAGATTGCACGCCGCATATGTCGGGCGGCGGATTAGGGTATTTGTACATCGCGCATTATGCGTCGTGTGTGCCGAATTGTGGTGCGCATCAGGAATACAAAGGCGAAGAGGATACGTTGCCCGTCAGTTCGGATACGTCATCGCTGAAAAGTGAAAATGGATTGCTGAAAGTGCCAACCGGGCCAGGGCTGGGAGTGACGATTGACCCGGATTTCATTAATCGGGCACAGATCGTTTCGGCTTAAACCGAGTAGCCCTCAGAAATATAATCTCTCAGACATTTTTCTTATTCAATCCAGTTTCTCTCGTCTTCTCGTATCCTCTCATTGGCTCATTGGCTCATTGG
>JAFDVL010000053.1 GCA_018268995.1 Acidobacteriota bacterium
CGGGGCTAATCTCTCAACGTCCCTCCGGGACTCCATTCGGAAATTCTTTTTCTTACAAACCATATGAAGCACCTAATTCTTACGTCCCTCTTTGTTTTCGCCTTCGCCTGCACAGCCTTTGCACAGGGCAATAAAGTCGAAGCGGAAATCATCAAACTTGAACAGCAATGGGTTGACGCGCTGGTTAAGGCAGACGCCGCAGCGCTGGAAACGCTGTACTCTGACAGCTTGACCTATACGCATTCCAGCGGTGCAACGGATACGAAAGCTATCTACATCGCCAATCTGAAAGCAGGCAAAACCAAATATGAATCTCTAATCCGCGAAGAGGTAAAGGTTCGTGTTTATGGCAACACCGCGCTGCACACCAGCAAGACCAACATCAAGCTCATCAGCAATGGGCAACCGCAAGCCTTCGCCGTCAAAATGCTGCACGTGTACGTGAAAGAAGGAAAGAACTGGCGGATGGTCGCGCATCAAACCACTCGCTTACCTTAGTCAACAGGGAGCAGTGAATAGTTCACAGCCAAGAATCTGAATCTGCGGCGAACTGTTCACTGTTCACTGTAATCTGCTAACTACAACTATGACCTGGCCCCAAATTTACGATCCGCTCGGAAACTGGATTCTCTCCACACTTGTCGCTTCAATCCCTGTACTGACGCTGTTTTTCGTGTTGGTTGTGCTGAAAGCGCGCGTCTGGGTATCGGCTTTGTGCGGAATGCTGGCGGCAGTGCTGTTGGCAATGTTCGTCTTCAAAATGCCCTTGCCATTGGTAGCCGGAGCTGCCGGACACGGCTTTATTTTCGGGATGTTGCGCATTGCGTGGGTGATTATTGCCTCAATTTTCCTCTACAACATTGCAGTGCAAACCGGACAATTTCAGGTGATGAAAGATTCCATTGCCGGATTGTCGGGTGACAAACGATTGCAACTGGTACTCATTGCCTTTTGCTTCGGCGCATTTCTGGAAGGCACAGGCGGCGGTGGCGCGCCGGTCGCAATTGCGGGCGCGTTCCTGATTGGTCTTGGCTTTCAGCCGTTTCAAGCGGCAGTGCTTTGCTTAGTTGCCAACACGGCTCCTGTTGCCTGGGGCGGCGTGGGCAATCCGATTCGCACGTTAGCGGGCGTCACAGGTCTGCCGGAATTTCAGTTCAGCGCAATGACCGGAAGGATTCTGCCGATCATGTCGTTCATCCTGCCGCTCTGGCTGGTGCGCAGCATGGTCGGCTGGAAAGAAACCTTGCAGGTGTGGCCCGCGTTGTTTATGAGCGGTTTGTCCTTTGCGGCGATGCAATTTTACTGGTCGAACTTTCAGGAGTCAGGCTTAGTAGACATTGTCGCCGCCATCTTTTCGTTGCTGGTGATGGTCGCATTTTTGAAGTTCTGGAAACCAAGCGAAGTCATTCCCGTCAGCGAAAACCTGCCCGAACGACACCATCATCACACCGTCGGCGAAGTCCTGAAAGGATGGTCACCGTTCATCATCGCTTCGATTTTGATCTTCGTCACGGGCTTGCCAGCGGTGCAAAAATATCTAACCTTCGATGCGCTGAAAACGCCGATGCCTGCGCTGCATAATGCCGTCCTGAAGATGCCGCCAGTTGCCCCAAAACCAACCCCGGAAGATGCCACCGTCAACTTGAACATTCTGAACTTGCCCGGCACGGCTGTTTTTCTGGGAGGCTTCATCGCCGCGTTGCTGGCTGGAATGCCGCTTAGCAAAACGTTTCGCATTTTTGGCCGCACATTCGTTGAAATGATTCCGTCACTGGCGGCGATCAGTTTTATGGTGGGGCTGGCATACGTGACGCGCTATTCGGGAATGGATACGGTACTGGGATTAAGTATGACCGGGACAGGCAAACTGTACCCATTCTTCGGCACAATGCTCGGGTGGCTCGGCGTGGCCTTGACTGGCACAGATGCAGGATCGAATGCTTTGTTTGGGAACCTGCAAAAAGTCACCGCAGAACAATTGAATCTCAGCCCGATTTTAATGGGTGCAGCCAATTCCGCAGGCGGCGTCATGGGCAAGATGATTGATGCGCAATCCATCGTCGTTTCCAGCGCGGCCACACAACAACACGGCAACGAAGCCGCTATTTTCAAAGCGGTGTTCTGGCACAGTTTAGTGCTGGCTTCGCTGGTTGGACTGATTGTGATGTTTTATGCCTATGTCGTTCCGTGGCTGATTCCAGGCTAAACGTAACGCAAACATCTTGTTTGCGCCTGTGAATGACACTTCGATTGATGGACTTCCTTGTTGTTTTGCAGGCGCTGCAAACAAGATGTTTGCAGTACATCTTTTCCAAAATTTCATCTTTTATGGCGACCACTGCCCCCGCTCCCAATCGGTTGTCAAAACTTTTCGCCGTCACAATTTTTCTCGGCTCCGGCTTGCTGTTTCTGGTGCAGCCCATGATTGCCAAGGCGATTCTGCCGTTGGCGGGCGGAACGCCTGCGGTCTGGAACACCTGCGTCTTCTTTTTCCAGGGCACGCTGCTGCTCGGCTATGCGTACGGCTATTTCGTTACCATGCGGCTCAAACACACGCACCAAACGTTGGCGCACCCGATTTTACTGCTCACAGGCGTTGCAGCCTGTTTGTTGCTGTTCGCAAATGTTGCGCCGCCCGCACCGGGACAAGCGAATTATGCGTGGTGGGTGTTGAAGTATTTGACCATCACAGTCGGTTGGATCGTGCTGTTGCTTTCAGCCAACGGCATCCTGCTGCAACGCTGGTTTGCAACCACAACGAACGATCCGTATTACCTCTACTCCGCCAGCAATGCCGGAAGCTTTGTCGCCTTGCTGGCCTATCCGTTTTTGCTCGAACCCTATTTGAATCTCACACAGCAAAAACGCATTTGGGTTGGCCTGTTTGTTGTGTTCGTCCTCGCGGTTGCCGCCTGCGCCTGGGCAACGAGGAAGGTAAAGTATGAAGCCGAAGGGGTGAAGGATGAAAGCTCACAGGATGAATCTTCGTCCCTCGCCCCTCATCGCTCCTCCCTTCCACGACCTCGCAAATTACGCTGGCTGTTCCTTGCGTTTGTGCCGTCCAGTCTGATGCTTGGCGTCACGACGTACATCACGACGGACATTGCACCGACGCCGCTGTTTTGGATCATTCCGCTTTCACTCTACTTGCTCGCCTTCACGCTGGCGTTTGCGCGCAAACAACTGGTTTCGACTTTCGGATTAGCACGGTGGCTGCCAGGGGCGGCAATTTTGCTGACGCTGATCTATGCGGCAAAAGCAACGGAACCCGCGTGGTTATTGGTGCTTGTGCATTTGGTGTTCTTTGCGCTGGCGGCGTTGTTGTGTCATCAACTGCTGGCCGAAGATCGCCCATCGGTCGAACACCTGCCGGAGTTTTATGTCTGGATTGCATTTGGCGGATTGCTCGGCGGCCTTTTCAATGCCCTGCTTGCGCCTGTCATTTTTAATGCGTTGACCGAATATCCGCTGACGATTGTGCTGACCTGTTTGGTGCTGCCAATGAACAGCGAACTCTGGAGCGACACACGCGAACAGGGACGCGCGATGGTATTTGCAATCGGCATCGGCATTGCGGTTGCGGCGCTGTCGTGGTTCGCATCAGGCTTGCAAATCGGGATGATGGAACGAGTCGCGTTAGTCTTTGCCGCGCCGCTGATCTTCATCAATCACGTGATGACAGCAAACGCGCTTCGATTGACGTTTGCGCTTGGAGCAGTGTTGATTGGCAGTATTTTCTTCACGCCGGACATTGCGAAAACTCTAATTGCCGAGCGCAACTATTTTGGCGCGCTGACCGTGACGCTGGATCGCAACCGCAACGCCCGCAGCTTGTACCTGGGCACCACGATTCACGGCACACAAAACCTGACGCTGGGCAAACAATGCGAACCGCTGTCGTACTTTCATCCGAGCGGCCCCGTCGGCCAAATCTTTGAAGCGTACAATGCCAAGCCAGCCACGCCGAACGTCGCCGTCATCGGCCTTGGCACAGGCGCGATGGCTTCGTATGCCAGGAAAGGCCAACGCTGGACGATGTACGAAATCAACCCGCTGGTCATCAAACTTGCGCGCGACACTGGGCATTTCACCTACCTGCATTTGTGCGCCAACGGCGACGTAGACATCATCGAAGGCGACGCGCGGCACACCCTCACACAAGCCGCAAATGAACAGTTTGGCCTGATCCTGATGGACGCCTTCAACTCTGACGCCATCCCCGTGCATTTGCTAACGCAGGAAGCGCTCGACCTGTACCTATCCAAGCTGGCCAAAGGCGGAATGCTCGCCTTTCAGATTTCCAATCGGCATCTGGATTTGCATCCCCTACTGGCAAATCTGGCAAAGACGCGCAACCTGATTTGCGTCGGCTTTGACGACCGCGATGAAAACCTGAGCATCGGCAAAGAAGCTTCGACCTGGGTCGTGATGGCGCGCTCGCGGGAAGATTTGGGATTGTTGGGAACGAAATCGAACTGGCAAGTTGTGCCTGAAAATGCGCGGGTGAAGGTGTGGCGCGATGATTACTCAAATTTACTGCAAGTGCTGCGATGGTGATCGGCGACCAAGTCTGAGTCAGCCAAGCCCTCGGCTTAGTTGGCAACGCCACTGAATCGCACCTGCGCTTTCAGCTCAGCAACGCCAATTCACTGCTCGGCTCCGAAGGCTTGTCCTAGGTGTTCGCGTCGTTCGAGGTGCAAGGCAAAGGCGGCGATTAGAAGGCGGTGTCATCGAGAAGCGCGCGATGGAAATCCCGATGCAAAATGCGGTGGCGCGATTTCCGGGCGGGCGGTAAAGATGATGTCAGAAAAAGAATGTAAGCGTTCTGGGCAACGCCCTACTAGTGAAGGTTAGACAGGTCAGTGCGATTCGCTATGTAAGGGGAATAGTATATCGGTTGCGGACTATATACTCTATCAGTATGGTCGATGCAGAAACTACGAAAACAGGAAAAAGCAAAGTCAGCAGCAGAAAGTATTACGTCTTCCTAAGCACATCCTGAGTAGTCTGATTGGCTTCTGCCTGTGATATTTCTCCTATATGTGCGGCCTTCTGTGCATCTGCCGCGGGACCAAGTGCGTGGGCACTTTGTCCAGGTGTCAAGCCTTGGGATGCGGCTCTCTCTGCTTGGGCATTTAGAGACGAATTCACTGCCAGGGAAAAGTCAACTAGGGCATCGTTAAAAGCATCCGACTTTTTCAGTCTCTCAAATAATTGAAAATTGATTTTCCAAAGAATCTCATCACCTTGAACCATCTTTTCAAGTCCGAAAATCACCTGTCGGAGACCGTCTCGATTGTTGAGTATGAAACGAACTTTGAGGGCCGTGATCATCCGGTTGGGAGCAGAATTAACCAGCGGACTAGGGGTGGAATTAGTTATTTTATTGTGTCCTTCGCTGATTGGCGGCTCTACCTTAACCGTATTTATTGATGCGACGATTTTGTCTATGCTTTTGTCAAAGCTGGAGTCGCGAATATCCATTGCCAAAGACTCCCGTAGCTTTTTCAGAATCTCTCCCAAATCAGTGCGCAGCTTGTAAAGCCGCGATTTCTGGCTGTTGAGATCATTCGTATCTATCTTAGCAGCATTGTATTCTGGAATTAGCTGATCAATTTCATTTATCTTTGCATCTATCTGTTTGGTTGCTTTTATTCGAAAGTCGGCTTTGAAGAAATCCTCATCAATGTAGCAGGCGATGAATTTCTTCTCGCATTGAAACTTCTCGCTATAGAAGGTCGTGACACTTTCCAACGCAACCCACGCAGAAAGTAAGCTGCGGTTCGATACAATAGTAATGGTTGCATCAGTTTCCCGGATTGAATCCTCGATAAATCCTTGAATGTCTTCTCCTGGCTCCATCACTGCTTTATCAATTCGTACAACAATACCATTTTTCTCAAGAGCGGCCTTCAACTTGTCAGCTACCTCACTATCACCATGGTTATAGGAAATAAAAACTGTCTTGGCATCCATAAACTGAGTAAAGCCCCTATCCTCGGAGAGGTACTGAGACAGTAGGGGCATTATTAATGCGATTACGTGGATTCACCGAATGTGGGCGCGGTCAGTGGCGACAGGATTTGTGATGGAATAACTTGGCTAACCTCACGGATCATCAATACAAGCCAACAAATACTCTATCACCTGCGCCTACTCATTCTTCACCACTTACTTTACCTATGTCAACTCTCACAATCGTCCTTTCAGCATATTCCGATTTACTTCCATCAATCGCTCTAATTACTCGTAACACCACGCCATCGAAGAGTGGCTGAACGCAGTGTTAAGCTGACTGCGGGCAGCTTAATTCGGCATTTGAATTCGTCTAATTCGGCAATCAGCCGCAACATCTCGTGCGACAACTGCAAGCCGGGAATAAGTGATTGTTTTTTTGCCATAGCCGCAAATATACCCGATTTTACCCGATTCCGCAGGAGGTGAATTGAGGGGCACTATGCATGCGGCGTCTTGCCTGCAAAGGGCTGTACCTCTATGATGTCGGCTCGTTGTTGGATAGTCTTTTTTCCCAATCACAATTTTTCGGAGGTCAACATGTCGAAACGACTTTTGTCATTCTTGCTCATTCTTGCCCTGTCTCATACGCTGGTGCTGGCACAGGCGAAACCAGCTCCGGCTCCGCAAACTGTAATGGCGGTGGATGCGGGGCGGTTGGCGCGGTTGGATGGGGTGTTGCAGGAGTATGTGGATAAAAACCAACTGGCGGGGATCGTGGCGTTGGTATTGCAGGACGGAAAGCCTGTTTATGAACGCGCGTTTGGTTGGGCGGATAAAGAGTCGGGGCGCAAGATGACGACTGATACGATCTTTCGTATTGCTTCGCAGACGAAGGCGCTGACGAGCACCGCGATTTTGATTTTGATGGAGGAAGGCAAGCTCAGCGTGGATGATCCGGTGTGGCGCTTTATTCCGACGTTTCGGGAGACCAAAGTTGCCGTCAAAAAGGACGGTGTCGTTGAGATGGTTCCCGCCAAACGCGCGATCACGATTCGGGATTTACTGACACATACGGCGGGCATTTCGTACGGCACTTCGTCCGAAGTGGCGGCGTTGTACGAAGCCAAAGGGCTTGGCCCGGCTGCCGGATTTGGTTGGTACACGGCGGACAAGGATGAACCTGTCGGCGTGACGATGGAACGGCTCGGCACGCTGCCGATAGTGGCGCAACCGGGCGAAGCGTATGTCTATGGCTACAACACAGACATTCTTGGCGCGGTGGTCGAGAAGGCTTCGGGGATGCCGCTGGATCAATTCATTCGTGAACG
The DNA here is from genome assembly GCA_018268995.1 of Acidobacteriota bacterium. Taxonomy (GTDB): domain Bacteria; phylum Acidobacteriota; class Blastocatellia; order RBC074; family RBC074; genus JAFDVL01. Next base: position 7,287 of record JAFDVL010000053.1, read on the forward strand.
CATCACGCAACCGCTGGGGATGAAGGATACACAGTTCTTTCTGCCTCCGGCGGAAAAGAGCCGATTGGCGACCGTGTACAGCAGCAAAGACGGTCAGGCAGTGCGTGCGCCCGAAGGTTCCAAAGGGCAAGGGCACTATGTGGACGGGCCGCGCAAGAGCTTTGCGGGAGGCGCAGGGCTGCTCTCAACGGCGAAGGATTACGCGCGGTTTCTGGAAATGACGCGCCAGGGCGGGACGCTCGATGGCGTGAGAGTCTTATCGCCGCGTACGGTGATGCTGATGCGAACGAATCAATCAGGAACACTACATTCGCAAACGGGTTTGGGATTTGGATTTGGCTTCCAGACGACGGATCGGTATGGCGCAAATGGGATGGATGGTGTTGGCGCGTATGGCTGGGGCGGTGCGTATGGAACCAACTATCGCGTTGACCCTGAATCGCGGTTAACGCTGGTGCTGATGATTCAGCAGATGCCAAACAGCACGGACATTCAACGCAAATTCTCGACGCTGGTCTATCAATCGCTCATCAATAAATAGGATCAGGCATAAGACATTCTTTTCACCGCCAAGACGCAAAGGAGCAAAGGGACAAAGTTGCTCCGTTATGGCTTGGCGTCTCTGCGGTGCATTTGCGTAAAAAGCGCCCGCTATTGGTAGTTTCTGTACAAGATTCAATGGCGTTGCGCCTTTGCGTCCAGTTCCTTCAGCTTCAATCGTACGCTCACGACATAGGGCAATTCGCCTTCGATCCAATGTCCGTAGGTTGTTGTCACAAACGTGCCGTCGCGCAAGACCTCAACGCCGGGATAGGCGCAGTCAGCGTTCCAGCCGCTCGCGTTTTTGTGATTCTGCATCAGGCGCACACGGTACTGACCTTCACGATTGTTGACGATGTCCTCGTACTTGCCAACCCAAGCGACCCAATCGCCGTTCGTTTTGCTTTCCAGTGTGGTGTCGCGGAAGGAAATAAACAGGCGGCCATCAGGCGCATATTTCCCTGTATGACGGTCGCCGGTTAAAGCGCCGGGCAATTCGCGCGGAGCGCTCCACGTCTGGCATTCGTCGTTCGTGAACATCACGTGTGAATTGCGCACGCGGCGATTTTCACGCAGCAGCATCGTGATTTGTTTGCCATCGGGCGAACGAATCAGCCCCGGTTCGCACAGGTGAATCTGATCGGATTTGAAAATCTCCTGCGGTTCCGACCACGTCAATCCGCCATCGCGTGAAAACGTCTGGTACATCGTCATAAAAGGCGTCCGCTTGCCTTCCTTGCGAAAGAAGCGTCCGTCGTCGTGAAAGAGCGCGACGTAATCGCCGTTCTTCAATCGCTCGACCGCCCCCATCGCGACGATGCCGCCATAGTCGCCAATGGGTTTCAGCTCGCTCCACGTTTTGCCATCGTCTTCACTAATCGAAGAACGAATCGGATAGAGGCCGGAAAAGACGATGAGCCGTTTCTTTCCCTTCTTGTCAATCACGCGATGAATCGTCGGCGTTTCCAGCGAAGTTTCCCAACTCTTCGGCGTCGGCAAGCGTTCCGACCACGTTTTGCCGCCATCGGTGCTGCGTTTCATTTGAATCGCGCCTTTGCCGTGACCTTTCGGATAGACAGTAATGATCGTCTTGTCATCTTCCAGCAACACGGTCGTTGGATGACCAAGATACTGCCCCGGTTCACGATCCACGATGACTTGGCGCTGCTTTTCATCGGCAAGATCAAGCAGCGGAATGGAATAGCCACGTGCAGGCTGGGGAGTTTGTGAATGGCCGACAGTCATCGTTGCAGAACAGATAACAGCTACGAGAACCATTCCAGAAATTGATTTTTTCATGGACGCAGACATCGTACTTTCCTCTCGCAAGAATTTCGGGCAAACTGATTGTGGTTTGTATTTCCAGAAGTATTGCAGGCTCAAAGCATAAGTAGTTGTTCGCTAAATAGCCAGCGTCAGCCCCAACAAAGCACCTCGACCTTGAAAACCTATGAGTCCCAATATAATTGGTCAATCGCTCGCACCGATCATCACAACCGCACCGATCACCACCATCAGCGATGTCATCGCCGTGATGCAAAAGTTGGATCAGGCACTTGGAGATCACGATGGGTTGAAGTGGTTCAATCTGCTCTATCTGAAAGTCACCGAAAGCGTGCAAAACGTTCAGGTGAATTGGGAAGACCCAGCGTGGCTGGTACGGTTGGATGTGGTGTTCGCACAGTTGTATTTCGATGCAATTGTCGCGTGGGAACAGAACCCGGCTGCGGCATCGCGCGCGTGGCGGCCTTTGTTGCAGGCGCGACAACGCCCACGGATTGCGCCGATTCAATTTGCGCTGGCTGGAATGAATGCGCATATCAATCACGATTTGCCATTGGCTGTTGTAAAAACCTGCACTGAGTTTAAGATCAAGCCAGATGAGCAAACCCCGCAACATCGCGATTTTCAGCGGGTGAATCCGTTGCTGCAAAAGGTCGAAGGTGAAGTCAAATCATTCCTCGCCACTGGCCTGGTTGGGGCCATAGATCAAAGCCTCGGTCGCGTAGACGATGTCATCGCTATCTGGAATATTATCAAAGCACGCGACACTGCCTGGAATAACGCCGAAGTGTTATGGCACCTGCGTCAAACGTCGCTTGTCAGCAAAGCGTTTCTCGGCAATCTGGCGAATCTGGTGGAATTGTCCAGTCGCGGCTTGCTGGTGCCCGTGTTGTAACGAATGACATGGAAACGCGGAGCACCTGGGAGCGCAAGCGTCGCGCTTGCTCAGGTGCGAAGAGCCTATCTGCTCCGAGAAAAGTTATACATCGCAAAGCCTAGCAAGCGGGACGCTTGCGCTCCCAGGTGCTCCGCGTTCTCAAAATGGTTGCTTATGAAACTTTCACCTATCGCTCAATGTTTATTGGCTCTCATCATTGGCACGATTGCTTGGGCACAAAGCTCACCTGACTTAATTCAAAGCCTGACCGTTTCGACGATCCACAAAGGGCGCGATGGGGGCGTCACATGGTTCCTGCCGCGTTTTTGTGTCTTGCCAAACAAAACGATTTTTCTGACGAAGCAGGAAATTTCCGGCTCGGATTATTATGGCCCGCTGCACTGGCAGGAGTCGCGTGACAACGGCAGAACGTGGAGCGAAGCACAACTTGTCCCTGGCCTTGGCCGATTTCCGTATCAGGACGACATCGAAGAAGCCGCCAGCGACTTCACGCCGGAGTATCATCCGCAGACGAAAAGCCTGATTTTATTGGGCGAAATCATTTATTACCGCAATGGCAGATACTTCCCTGAACAACCACAGCGATTCCCGGTCTATGTGATTCGCGATGCCAAAGGCAATTGGTCAGAGCGCAAACGCCTGGAGTGGAACGATCCGCGCAACTCGGCGATTTACGCGATGGGTTCGTCGCAATTTGTCATCCTGCCAAATGGTGACTTGATCCTGCCTGTTTCGTTCCGCTCCAAAGACCGCGCCGCATATTCAGTTTCGACGCTGCGCTGTTCCTTTGACGGCAAGACCATCAAAGTCAAAGAAGTTGGCACGGAACTCAAAAACGATGTAAAGCGCGGATTGTTAGAGCCGCAATTGATTGCCTACAAGAACAAATATTATCTGACGATTCGCGCTGAAGATGATCGCGGCTACATCAGCGAATCTACCGATGGTTTGCATTGGTCAGAGCCAAAGCCGTGGACGTGGGACAATGGAGACGCGTTGACAATGTCCACGACACAGCAGCATTGGCTGGTGCATTCGGACGCGTTGTATCTGGCCTACACGCGCAAAGCCGAAGCGAATGCCAATGTGATGCGTTGGCGCGCGCCGCTCTATTTGGCACAAGTGGATCAGGCAACGATGCGATTGATGCAGAAGACAGAACGCATCGTGTTTCCGCTGGTGGGTGATGGAATCAATGATCCAACGCATGTGCCGCATTACGGTAATTTTCATATCGGCAATATCAGTCGCAACGAAGCGTGGATCGCAGCGGGTGAAGTGATTCCGGCAAACTTTCGTGGCGATATGCTGTTGGCTCGCGTAAAATGGCGACGGTCGAATTTGCTCGCCAATAAATAACAATTCATCCGAGGTTCACTTCATGGCGCTTACAGCTGATCTAAAAGAATTTCCGAATCTTTCTCATACCGCGTTCCAACATCAGGCGGATCGGCAGGCCACCGAATCGCTCAAGAAAGTTCCGTTGTTGCCACAATTCACGCGCTTTCTGTCAGAAAAGATTGCCGAACGGTACATGCGCATCAAGCATACGTCCAGCAGCATCAAGGTCGGGCCGAATCAATATCCATCGCTGTACAAACAATACGTGCGCATGGCGCAGGTGTTGGACGTGCGCAAGTTGCCGAGCTTGCACATCAGCACCGAAATGCAAATCAATGCGTTTGCGATGGGAATGGAAAACTATTCCATCGTTGTGTGCTCAGCGTTGATTGACATTATGACCGAGGACGAATTGCTGGCGATCATCGGGCACGAACTGGGTCACGTGAAATGCGATCACGTTTTATATAACTCGGCGGCGAATGTGCTGCGAAATTTCGGTACGACGATCATCGAACAGGCGCTGCCGATGGGAATGGGGCAGGTTGCAAGCTTAGGCATCCAATTGGCGTTGCTGGATTGGTCGCGCAAAGCAGAATTGTCGTGTGACCGGGCGGCGCTGCTGGCAACGCAAAACCCGGAAGCCGTGGCGGGCGCGCTGGGCAAACTGGCAGGCTATTCAAAGCATTTGCAGGAAAATATCAATTTGGAAGAAGTCAAAATTCAGGCGGCGCAATATCACGAAATCGGCGAGGATTCGCTGATTGACAAGATGATGAAGCTGTATTTGTTCGTGCAGGAAACGCATCCGTATCCGACGGTGCGGGTCAAAGAAATCACGGGCTGGGCGGAATCCGAAGATTACAAAAATATTCTGAACGGGCAATACCGTAAACTCGGCGAAGAAACCAAACTGAAACTGGTTGGCCAAAAACTCACGACACCACGCGGCAAACTTTGCCCAAATCCAAAATGCCAGCAGGTTTCGACCGAAGATGATTCGTTCTGTTCGTATTGCAGTGCCAACTTACGCGGCGCGCAACTCGCTTGCGGACAATGCTCGAAGCCGGTGGATCAGGGTTGGAAAATGTGCGCCAATTGTGGCAACCAATTAATTCTGGATCAAATTGAAGCCTGAGCTTTTCATCTGATCAGGAGGGGTATGATGAAAAAAAATGTTTCTTTTCACGCGTTGATTTTCACTTTGGTATTCGTTGTCTTTCCGACGCTGGCGATTTACGGGCAAGCCACCGCCCGACAGGAAATCAAAGTTGATTCCAAAGTGCTGGATGCTTACGTTGGGCAGTACGAACTGACGCCGGAATTTATTCTGACCTTCACCCGCGAAGGCGATAAGTTTTATACGCAGGCGACGGGCCAGCCCAAAATCGAAGTCTTTGCCGAATCAGAAACGAAGTTCTTTCTGAAAGTCGTTGACGCTCAATTGACCTTTGTCAAAAACAACGATGGCAGAGTCACACACGTCATTTTGTTGCAGGGCGGGCGCGAGCAATATGCCAAGCGCAAAGAACCAGAGCAGCTGCCAATCTTTCCCGGCGTTCAGTTCAAGAAAACGGAAGTAATGATTCCAACGCGCGATGGCATGAAGTTGCATACGGTCATTTTTGCGCCGGAGAAAATCACGGAACCGCTTCCCTTTTTAATGACGCGAACTCCTTACGGGGTTGATTGGATGAATTCTGGCGCGCTCAATCAAATCCACTCTGAGTTAGTTTCCGATGGATACATCTTCGTGTTTCAGGACATTCGCGGACGATACAAATCCGAAGGCACGTTCGTGATGAATCGCCCGTTGCGCGAAAACAGAACTGATCCCAAAGCGATTGATGAAACAACAGACACGTATGACACGATTGAGTGGCTGCTGAAAAATATGCCGAACAACAACGGGCGTGCAGGTATTTTCGGCGTTTCGTATCCCGGCTGGACATCGGTCATGGGCATCATTGATCCGCATCCGGCGATGAAAGCCGCTTCGCCACAGGCCGCAATGGGCGACACGTGGATGGGCGATGATTTCTTTCACAACGGCGCATTTCGACTGACCTATGGGTTTGAATATGTGTACTCAATGGAATCCGCCAAAGACGGCAACGATTTTCGCCACGACCGCTATGACACCTACGATTGGTATTTGAAACTCGGCCCGTTGTCGAATGCCAATGACAAATACTTTCACGGCAAGCTGCCAACGTGGGAAAACTTCATTGCACATCCGACGTGGGATCGGTACTGGCAAAGCAAGGCGCTCGACAAAATTGTAACGAAAGTAACGGTGCCGACATTAAATGTTGCGGGGTGGTGGGATCAGGAAGATTTTTACGGAGCCGTAAAAACCTACCTGGCACTCGAACAATACGATACACAAAATCTCAACTACCTGGTTTCAGGCCCCTGGAATCACGGTGGATGGGGCGGACGCGGCGACAAATTGGGACGCATTACGTTTGATAGCGACACGGGGAAATACTTTCGCGCCAAGCTACAGGCTCCGTTTTTTGCCTATCACCTGAAAGGTAAAGGTTCGCTGAAGCTGGCGGAAGCAACGACATTTGAAACGGGCAGCAACGAATGGAAAAGCTACGAAGCGTGGCCGCCCAAACAGAATTACACGACGCGCAATTTATATTTCCACAACGATGGTCGTCTGGCTTTCGACGCGCCCACGAAAGATGGCGAAGCGGAACACGATAGCTACGTTTCTGATCCCAAACATCCAGTTCCCTATCGCCCGCGTCCGGTGCAAGCCACCTACAGTCAAGGCTCCACCTGGAACATCTGGCTGACGCAGGATCAACGCTTTGTTCACAATCGGCCTGATGTGTTGAGTTGGGAAACCGATGCGCTGAACGAAGACATCACAGTTTCGGGCCAGATCATTGCGGATATGTTCGCTTCCACCAGCGGCACAGACAGCGATTGGGTCGTAAAGCTGATTGATGTCTACCCTGATGAATGGCCACAGGATCGTTCGATGGGGGGCTATCAATTGATGGTCGCCAATGAAATCCTGCGCGGTCGTTATCGCAAGAGTTTTGAGAAACCGGAACCCGTCAAACCAAATGAAATAAACGAATACAAATGTGATTTGCGCTGGGCGGATCACACCTTCAAAAAAGGACATCGAATGATGGTGCAGGTGCAAAGCACGTGGTTTCCACTCTATGACCGCAACCCGCAATCGTACGTCGAGAACATTTTCAAAGCGAAAGAATCCGATTACATCGCGGCCACACAACGGGTGTTTCGCTCCAAACAATTCCCATCACATTTGATTTTACCGATTAAGAACAAATGAAAGTTCCCCACATCTGGTTGTTCTTTGCAATATTGTTGTTCAGCGCGGTTTCGTTGCGGGCGCAAACAATGCCCTTCAGCGACATTGAGAAGTTGCCGAAGCCACAGGCAGATCACCGCATCTCGTATGGCGATGATCCATTGCAGTTCGGCGATTTGCGATTGCCGAAAACTAAAGGCAAGCATCCCGTCGTCATCGTAGTCCACGGTGGATGCTGGTTTGCGCAATACGACCTGAATCATCTGGCAGCGTTTTCAGATGCCCTGACGAAACTTGGCGTTGCGACGTGGAGTCTGGAATATCGGCGCATCGGCGACAAAGGCGGCGCGTGGCCCGGCACGTTTCAGGACGTGGCAAAAGGAACAGATTACGTGCGTGAACTGGCCAAGAAATATCCGCTGGATGTAAAACGCGTGGTTGTGATCGGTCATTCAGCAGGCGGTCAATTGGCATTGTGGCTGGCAGGGCGAAAAAACCTACCGAAAACGAGTGAGCTGTATTCGCCAAACCCTTTGCCCATCACAGGCGTCGTCGCGCTGGCAGCCATTTCCGATCTGAAACAATATCGCCCGAACTGCGATGATTCGGTCAACAAACTGCTCGGCGGCTCGCCTGAACAATTTGCCGAGCGGTATCAGCAGACTTCCCCGATAGAATTATTGCCGTTGAAAGTTCCTGTCACGCTCATTCACGGCACAGCAGATCCCATCGTACCGCAAAAGCTGAGCGAAGAATTTGCTCGGATGGCAGAAAAGGCGGGTGATAGGGCAACGCTCATCGCCTTACCTCAAACTGGACATTTTGAACTAATCTCTCCGCAGGCAAAGGAATGGAAAGCGGTGGCAAGTGCCGTTCAGGAACAATTAAAACTGACTTCCGGTCACAATAAATAAAAACCAGGTACAGCAAACATCTTGTTTGCTGCTACGACAATCTCTGAGGCGCAGCAAACAAGATGTTTGCTGTACCTTATTTTCCTAACAACTCGCCGCGCATATCGTCATAAAACTTAATGCTTTTCTCAATGATGTTACAAGCATCAAAGCGCCCCATAAACCGCTCGACTTTGACCTTTTTATTTTCAAGCGCCTTGTAATCTTCAAAAAAACGCTGCACCGATTTCAGGCGATGTTCAGGCAATTCGGAAATGTCGCGGTAATGCCGATATTCGGGGTCATCAGCGTGGACGGCGATGATTTTGTCGTCCTCTTCGTTTTCATCAATCATCTGCATCACGCCGATGGTTTTCGCGCGGATGATGCACAGCGGGACGACTTCCGTTTGTCCGAGAACCAACACATCAAGCGGATCATTGTCGTCGCAATATGTACGCGGCAAAAAGCCGTAATTTGCCGGGTAATGCACGGAGCTAAACAAAACGCGATCTACGCGCAACAGTCCCGTCACCTTATCCAATTCGTACTTCACGTTTGAGCCAATCGGGATTTCAATGACAGCATGAAAATATTCGGGAACGTTTTGGCCTAAATCTACATCGTGCCAGGGATTCATTTCTTTTCCTTTTTCGTTAATGTTTGGAAGCGAGTGAAATCAATTGCTTCGGCGTCAACATCCAGCGTAACACACCTGGATGGCGCGGAGGCAAGGCATCTACTTCGATCAAACACAATGAGCCTTTCTTAAATTCAAATTGTGTCGTTGTCGTACCAGTCAACAACAGCGAAGCCATTTCTGACAAATCGGGCATATGCCCCACGATCAACGCCTTCTCAAATTCATATGCGCCCATATCCGTAAAAACTTCAGGATTACGATAGGGCGGATGCGCAAACGGACGTCCGGCAGCCAGATTTTCAATTGAGATGATGTTATCGGCATCAAATTCGTAGACTTCCGCCACGGCGAGCGCAGTTTGGCGAGTACGCAAATACGGGCTGGAGAAAATCAGGTCGAACTCAATCCCAAGTTTTTGCATGCCATGCGCTTCGTCACGCATTTTCTTCCAGCCTTCTTTCGTCAGCGGGCGATCAGCATCGCGCTTGATGCCCAGGCTCAAATCCGCTGCAATGCCGTGTCGGAGTAGGTATAAGTGCATAGCTCACCTGCGCCCTTTCGCTTTGCGCCAATACGGGAATTCGTCGGCGTGAACTTCGTAATCCAATTCGCTGAGCCGCATCTGCATTCGCTCCTGCGCATCGGCGACGCCTTTGTTGTAAAGGCTGGGGCCAATCTCTTCGACGATGAAGTTGAGCAACGCACCGCCTGCGAGATTGCCGAGCGATTGTTCGAGATTTTCCTCGAAATATTTTTGCAGCGATTCGAGGGCGGTTTGTTTGGCTTCTTTGGTTAGTTCGATGGTCATGTTCTTTGTATATTTTAGTAATGTGCAGGTTCAGGCAACGAGCTGAAAATAATCTTCTCCTTCAAATACAAGCGCGGCTTGTTTCGTGACGGCTTGCCAAGTTTCGTCATCAATCTCGAACGTGATGTGCAGCTTATGTGTCATTGTCTCTTGAGCAGTTGCGTCATCAAATCCACAAGTCAAGTTATTGCGAGTTAAGGTGCAAGCGATAATGCCACCATAAACTACAACTTCCTGGATTTCCTTAACGGTGCATATCCCGTCATCATCCTCATCACGACTCCGTGTAAAATTCCAATGTTGTCCGCCCTGTTCAGGGTCGCCTTCGCCAAAGTGAATGCCGTGAACAATGTAATCTGGCGTGTACTCTTCTTCGACGGCTGTCACCAAGTCGGCGTGAAATTGGAGTTCATCGGCTATTTCTGAGTGCATAAACAAGCTCTTGCCCAAAAGGCAACTATCAAATCCCAAATTATTGTACGAGGTCTATTTTCTTCGTCGCAGCGCGACGCATGATTTTAGCCGTGCGGTTTCAACCCACGGGAGAAGAAGCCATTGCCGCCGTGTCGCGTCAGCGACACCTGAACAAAATCATTTCATCTGCATTCAATCGTCGCTGACGCGACGTGTGCTTTTTATTGACCGCTTTCCGTGGGTTGAAACCACACGGCTAAATTCAATGGTCGCTACGCGACGGAAAACGGGATATTCGTTTTTCAATAACATCAAAACTGCACCCGCTCATACAATTCCGCCAGCGTCAGCGTAACGCCCAGAGATTCCAATTGCACTTCGCTTTCCAATCCTTCGTGTTCGATGCGCAGCCAGCGTCTTCGGCTCTGCTTGATGTATTGAATGACATACGGACGATCCTGCGCGATCAGCAAATACTCTCGAAAGCTTTCAATGGATTGATACTCTGTAAACTTCTTGCCTTGATCGTAGTTTTCTGTCGAAGGCGACAAAACCTCAATTATCAGGATTGGGTTGACGAGGCGATATTGTCCTTCGATTTCATCAAAGACCGATTCGCCACAAGCAACCGATGCGTCAGGATAGCGATACGGGAAAGCGGCTGGCACATTGATGCGCATATCTGCATTGAATACTTCACAAGTTTTCCCGTGCAGTTTCTCTCGCAAAATACTGCATACATTAACACTCAAGCGCGAATGATTCGGGCTGCCGCCCGCCATCGCAAACACCTCGCCATCGAAGTATTCGTAGCGTTCTTCGGAGTTTTTATCCAACGCTATGTATTCTTCAACCGTCAATTTCGTGATGGGAATTGCTGACATAGTTTCTCCCTCAAATCCGCTGGAACGCCTTCTCAATCTCGCGCGATGTCATCCGCAAAATGATCGGTCTGCCGTGCGGACACGTCGCTGGATTGTTGCATTTCAACAACTCATCAATCAGCCACGTCATTTTCTCCGGCGTCAGGATCATGTTGATTTTGATGGCGGCGCGACACGCTAACCCAGCCGCAATTTCAGCGCGAATCTCATCCATCGTCAAGCCGCGTCGCTCCTGCTCAATTGCTTCGAGCAACGAAATCAACAACGCTTTGGCCGCGTCTTTCGGGATCGCCGCCGGGATCGCTTTGACCGCAATCGTGCGCCCGGAAAGCTGGCCGATTTCAAAACCATTCGTTTCCAACTCCGGCGCGAGTTGATCGAACGCAGCGGCCTGCGCAGGCGTCAAATCAATCGCTTCGGGCAACAACAATCGCTGCGATTCGATCTGCTTTTCGTTGAGCTTTTGCCAATGCTGCTCGAACAAAATCCGTTCGTGCGCAACGTGCTGATCAATCAGCATGAAACCGACACGATCCACCGCAATGATGAAGCTGTTGTGCATTTGCCCCAGCGGTTTAATATCGTCTGGAATCAACGACAAATCATTCGCGGGTTTGAGCGGCGAGTGCGAAAAATCTCCGCCTTTGGTGCCAAGACAACCGATGCGAATGCCATAACGAATCGGCGTGAACTTGCTCTGCGTCGGCGTGATCGCAGGAATGTCAGTGACAGGTTCGGGCGTGGTTAAGTTGATGCGCGGTTGTTCGAGTTGCGGGCTTGATTGTGAAGGCGGAGCAAGCGGGACGCTTGCGCTCCCAGGCGCTTCGCGTTCTTCGGGCGATTCAGGGCTTTGGGCATACAACGCAGCAACCATTTCTTCGCGTGACAATCGCGGCGGCTGATACGCTTCGCCCGAAGGCATCGGACGTTCATAGCGCGGCGGCTCTGTCACACGCGGCAAAGTCAAGCTCGGCTCCAATGGCGCGAGCGGCGTGACCGCAGCTTTTGCGCCGCCAATCGAAGCGCGAATCGCATCGCGCACCGTGTCATGCACAATCGTCGTGCGCACAAATCGCACTTCGGTTTTCGCCGGATGCACGTTGACATCCACATCGCCCGGCGGCACTTCGACAAACAACATCGCCGACGGATACACGCCCGCTGGCATCATCGCGCGATAGGCTTCTGTCAACGCGCGACTCAACACTTTGTCGCGCACGTAACGACCGTTGACGAAGAAATACTGGGCGTCCTTCGTCGTGCGCGTGACCGAAGGCGAAGACACAAACCCCGTCACGCGCGTCTCGCCCGCTTCGCCATACACTTCAATCAACGCACCGACGAAATCGCCACCAAACAATTGATACGCGCGTTCGCGCACCGTTTCGACGGGCGTCACGCTGAGGCTTTCGCGTCCGTTGTTCGTGAGTGTGAAGGCAAGTTTCGGGTTCGCCAGCGCGTAATGCGTGACGAGGTTGGCGATGTGAAAACTTTCGGTCGCTTCGGATTTCAGGAATTTCAAGCGTGCCGGAACATTGAAAAACAAGCTCTTGATTTCAAATTCGGAGCCGCGCGCAAACGCCGCATCTTTCACGTTCAGCATTTTGCCGCCGTGAATTTCGACTTGCGTGCCGACAAGATCATTCGCCGTTTGCGTGAGCAATTTGACCTTGCTGACCGCCGCAATCGAAGCCAACGCCTCACCGCGAAAGCCGAGCGTTACAATTGAACCGAGGTCGTCCGCCGTTTTGATCTTGCTGGTTGCGTGTCGCTCAAACGCCAAAATCGCATCATCGCGCATCATCCCTTCGCCATCGTCCGCAATGCGAATTAAGCGTCGTCCGCCGGATTCAATGTCTACACGAAGGCGCGTCGCACCCGCATCAATCGCATTTTCGATGAGTTCTTTGACAATCGAAGCCGGTCGCTCCACGACTTCTCCGGCAGCGATTTGATTGGCAAGTTGATCTGGTAGTACACGAATCTTAGACATTGGGTAGTAGATGCTGGATGCTAGATGTTGGATGCTAGGGGGAGGGGGGGAGGAAGATAAGAGTCAGAGATGGAGCGCATTAGGCCGTTTAGCATGCGGCCAATTTCATCCATTTGGGCACGGGTGGCTTGGTATTGGGGTTCAGTGATGAAGGCTAGTTGAAAAGACACTTCGATGTGGGTGTCTAGTTCCCAGAGAGAGCCGCGTGCGTTGCCGAGAAAATGTTGGTATTCGCCTTTGAGTCTTCGTCCTTGTCCTTCAGCAATGTTGGCTGGGATGGAAGTTGCAGCGCGCCGAATTTGACTGACCAATCCATAAATTTCCTCCCTCGGAAATCCTTTCGTCAGGTCATAAAGCACAACGACAAGCTGAACCGCCTTCTGCCAAACGATCAAATCCCGATGACTTTTTATGGGGCCGCTTTCATTCATTCTCTATCCCCTATACTTCATTTTCACCAAACTCCCTCCCCCTAAACCCAGCATCCAGCATCTAGCATCCAGCATCTCAATCATGAAAACTCAACCGTCTTGATCTTCAACTCATCTAGTTGCTTCTTGTCCACTTCGCTCGGACTATCGGTCATCAAATCAGAACCACTCGCCACTTTCGGGAACGCGATCACGTCGCGCAGAGATTTCGCGCCTGCGAGCAACATCGCAAAGCGATCCACACCGAGCGCGATGCCTCCGTGCGGAGGCGTGCCGTAGCTCAAGGCGTCCAAAAAGAAGCCGAATTTTTCGCGCGCTTCTGCTTCGCTCAAGCCGAGCGCCTTGAAAATTTTCGCCTGCACGTCGGAGCGGTGAATTCGGATTGAGCCGCCGCCGAGTTCGCTGCCGTTGAAAACCAGGTCATACGCCTTCGCGCGCACTTTGCTCAAATCGCCTTCGAGGTTGTTGATGTCATCGTCAATCGGCGACGTGAACGGATGATGTTTGGCGTAGTAGCGTTTGTCGTCGGCGTGATATTCGAACATCGGGAAATCTACGACCCAGAGCAATTTGTTTTCGGCTTCGTTCGTCAGGTTTTCGCGGCGCGCGATTTCCAGGCGCACTTGCCCCAGCGCGTTGCACGACGTTTCCCAATCGCCGCCAATCATCAGCACCGCATCGCCGACGGTTGCGCCAACAGCTTGATTGATCGCGGTGATACCGTCCGCGCCCAGGAATTTCGTGAGCGCAGATTTGTTCTCATTTTCCAAAACCTGAATGTACGCGAGGCCGCCTGCACCGTGACGTTTCGCGTGTTCGCCGATTTCGTCGTATTGCTTGCGCGACCACGTGGCTGCGCCTTTGACGACCAAGGCTTTGACCGCGCCGCCTTTGGCTACGGCATCGGCGAAGACGGGGAACGGGCCGTTAGCGAAGTGCTCCGACAAATCCTGCATCTCCAAGCCGAAGCGCAAATCGGGTTTATCCGAGCCGTATTTGTTCATCGCTTCGTTGTACGGCATGCGCTGGAACGGGCGTGCGGGGACTTCGTGACCAGCCGCCTGGAAAACAGCGCAAACCATTCCTTCGACGATGTCGAAAACATCGTCGGGCTGCACGAAACTCATCTCCATATCAATCTGCGTGAATTCGGGCTGCCGATCTGCACGCAAATCTTCGTCGCGGAAGCAGCGCGCGATTTGGAAATATTTGTCGTAGCCCGCGATCATCAGCAATTGCTTGAAGAGTTGCGGCGATTGCGGCAGCGCATAAAACTTGCCCGGTGCCGTGCGCGCCGGAACCAGATAATCGCGCGCGCCTTCGGGCGTGGATTTCGTCAGAATCGGCGTTTCAATTTCAAAGAAGCCGCGCGAATCCAGATAATCACGAACCGCCAATGTGATCTTGTGGCGCAGGCGGAAATTCTTTTGCATCTCCAACCGACGCAAATCCAGATAGCGATATTTCAAGCGTAGTTCTTCGCTCGCCAGGGTGTTTTCCAATTCAAAGGGCGGCGTCTGCGCGTCATTCAAAAACTTGATTTCGGTTGCCGCAACTTCGACTTCGCCCGTCGCCATCACGGGATTGAAATTCTTTTCGTCGCGCGCGATGCATTCGCCGGTAATCGCAATGACGAATTCGCGGCGCACCTGCTTCGCCTTCGCCAATAATTCTGCATTGACGCTTTCATTAAAGACGATTTGCGTGATGCCTTCGCGGTCGCGCAGGTGAATGAATAACAACTGTCCCTGATCGCGGTAGCTGTTGACCCAGCCCATCAAGGTTACAGTTTGTCCGACGTGTGCAGTGCGCAATGCCCCGCAATGATGAGTTCGTTTGGTTTGTCCTAAATGATCTAACATAAAATGAGGTGGTCGGTGGTCGGTGGTCGGCGGTCGGCGGATAGTTTTTCAACTGGCCACCGACCACTGGCCCCTAACCACCAAGAAGTTTTGATTTGATTGATTCCAAGTCTAACGATTCCTGTTCGCCTGTGGTCATATTTTTCAGGCCGTACATTCCCGTAGCAATTTCGTTGTCGCCGATGATGAGCGCATAGCGGGCGTGAAACTTGTTTGCCTGCGCCATCGCCTTTTTCATTTTGCGCTCTTCAAATTCGAGCGCGACGCTCAGGCCTGCGCTGCGCAATTCGCGGGCGATTAAAAAGGATTTCTCCCTGGCAGCCTCGCCTAAATACACAATGAACACGTCTGCTGCTGAAGCGGTGCGCAAGCGTTCGGCCTCGTCCGGCGGAATCGAAAGAACCATGCGATCCAGTCCAAACGCAAAGCCAAAGCCTTTTGCGGGCGGCCCGCCAATCGTTTCGGAAAGCCCGTCGTAGCGGCCTCCGCCGACAATCGTGTTCTGCGCGCCGAGGCTTCCGCCAATGATTTCAAAGGCCGTGCGGGTGTAATAATCCAAGCCGCGCACCATCCGTGGATTCACGGTGTACGCAATGCCGCGCGCGTCGAGGTGCGCTTTGAAATCGGCGAAGTGTTGTGCTGAGGCGTCATCCAGCGAGTCCGTGATCGTCGGCAAATCAGCAATCAATGCCTGACAATTCGGATTTTTGCAGTCAAACATTCTGAGCGCATTCGTCTCGTAACGGTGTTTGCAGTCGTCGCAGAACTTGTCCAACTGCTGAGCCGCTGCGGCGCGTAGTTTTTCTAAATACGCCGGACGCGACGTAGCATCGCCGACCGAATTGATGAGCAGCGTCGTGTCGGTAATCTTTAATTCCTTCAGCATCCAATCCAGCATTTCGATGACTTCGGCTTCAATCGCCGGATCGTCGTGGCCCAAAACTTCGACGCCGATCTGGTAAAACTGACGATAGCGTCCGGCCTGCGGGCGTTCGCGGCGAAACATCTGCCCGATGTAATACAACTTTGTGACTTCACCCTGCGCTTTGTCGTTGTACATCTTGTGCTGAATGTACGCGCGCACGACCGACGCTGTATTTTCGGGTCGGAGCGTCAACGAAGTCTGATCGCTGTCCTTATCAATGAACGTGTACATTTCTTTGTGAACGATGTCGGTCGCTTCGCCAACGCCGCGTGCAAAGAGTTCGGTTTTCTCGAAGATCGGGGTGCGAATTTCTGAACAGCCATAGCGGCGAAAAGCTTCGCGCGCGACGGCCTCGACGCGCAGCCATAGCGGCATGTCGGCAGGTAAGATGTCTCGTGTGCCTTTGACGGTTTGAATCATAAAAGTTGTCATTGCTCACTTGTTATTAGTCACTTGCTATTTGCTGCCTGAATCAAACCAGGGACAAAGGACTAACGACAACGGACTAAGCAAAATGAATCGCGCATTCTAGCACAGAGCTTTTTACTCGTCGCTGCATTTTGCGGGTAATGTGATGAGGAAAATGAGGATTGGCGGGTTTGCAGGGCTTACGCCGCAATGTTTTCTGTGAATGAATGGCGCGCGGCTTTATCGGCTTGCAGTCGAATTTGAGCAGCATCCAGCAATTGATCTATGGTCTCGCCATCTTCGACTAATCGGGCATGTCCGAGGCTAATACCAAAAACAACGTCGTCTACCGAAAGCAGGAATGAACGCCCTTCGATGATGGCACTTTGAATGCGAGCGCTGATCTGGCTGGCGGTTTCGGGCGAAACATTGCGCAGGATGACAACGAATTGATCGCCCAAGTAGTGGATCAGGGTATCGGACTTTCGCAGTTGCGCTTTAATCAAGGCAGCAATTTCTCGAATGGCTTCATCCGTGCGCTTATTTTCAGCTTTTTCAGTCACCTGCCGAAAGCCGCTCAAATCAGCCAGAAGTAGGGCCAGGGGAAAGGTAGGAGAAAGAACTTTTTCCTGTTCAAATTGAGCACGTAAATATCGTGCATTCGGCAACCCCGTCAAGGCATCACTCATTGCCTGTTGTTGTGCGGCCAAATGTTTTTTGGCACTGCAAAGAACATCAGAAATCAATTCGGTCGCTCGTTTGAGACGATAAATCTGATCGTTATCGAACGATTTCAGGGTGCGGGAGTAAACCGTAAGTGCCCCCTGTAGATCATCTTTTTTCATGATCGGGAACACCGCAACCGTTTGATAGCCACTCAATCCCGCCCCATCTTTGCGGCTCAATTCCAGAGCAAAAATATCCAATGCAGGGTCTGTATTGGCAAAGTGATTCTGATTCGCCAAAGTCCAGCCTGTCACCCCTTCTCCGGGCTTGATAAAGAGCCCGTCAAATTTTCCGGCCTGCATTCCAGCAGCAAACTCAACAGGAGCGGTTCGATGATCTTCATCCAGCCAATACAGCACGCAAGTATCCGTTTCCGAGTTGAAGGGAATCACACTATCCAGCAAGCTGGTAAAAATCGTCATGGCCTGTTTGACATCCAACACGCCTGCCAACTGCTCCGCAATTTCAAACAATGCATAGTTGCCCTGTGTGATTTGGCGCGACTCGTGGATGGTTTGGACAAAAGTCGGGCGTGGAGATTTTTCTTCCAACACCTCGGTCACAGGCTTGGCTTCTCGCTTCTTCTCTGCCTCTTCGGCAAACTGCGTGGCTTGCCGATCCTGTTCCAACTTGGCAACTCGTGCTTCAAATTCGGCGGAATGCTCAAACAACAAATCCACAATGTTTGGATCATATGCTTTACCGCGTTCCGTTCGTAAGGCCTCCATCGCCTGTTCGCGCGTCATCGCTTTCCGATATTGCCGATCTTCACAACGGGATTCATACCCATCCAACACAGCAATGATCCGCGCCGTAAGCGGAATGGCATCTCCAGCTAGACCATTGGGATAGCCTGTTCCATCCCAATGCTCGTGATGATGTCTGACAATGGGAGCCAATGGATACGGGAGCTGAATTTGTTCAAGAAGTTGCGCGCCAACTATTGTGTGGAGCTGCATTTTTTCATGCTCAGCAACGGAAAGCTTTCCAGGCTTGTTCAAGATATAGTCAGGAACTGCGACATTGCCAATGTCGTGCAACAAGGCCCCTGTCTGCAATGCCTTGATTTCCTGTTCAGATAAATGGAGAAGTCGCGCCAGCCCTTCGGCATACACTTGCATCCGTCCCACTCGCCGCGAAGCTCCTTGTTTTTTCGAGTCTACGGCAGTGATGAACGCTTCCAGCGTGCGCTCATGCATGGCATTGATTTCTTCAGCGTGATGCTGTGCATCCCTGATGTTTTTTACGTATGGGTAGGCAATGGCTTGTGCTGCGGCTAACAAAGGAACGATGGAGAAAATAACCCAAAAACCGTAGAAATGAACCAGCCCGCTCACAATTGCCGCGATCAGCATGCCTGAAAGTGAAGTAACAAGCGTCCAGGCATATTCTTTGATCCAGGAAAGCCACAGCATCTTGCCGGGCCGCAGAGCCAGATTCAGCAAAATAAAAGCAATATTAATTATCCCCTGGATGACTGCCAGGCAGATCAAGGCAAAGACGTAGAGAAAAAATGTCTTCCGGTCGTATTGAAGCGGTTGAATCGGACCAAATATCTGACGAACAATAAAGGCAGAGCTGAAGATTGAAATACAATTGGCAGCAATATTGAAAGAAACTAACAGGTAATTCCTTTTGGCATATTGCATTGACTCGCTACAGGTCAATACCGCAGCCACCCATACTGCATCATCAGAGCCACACAAAAGTAATGAGAGGTAAATAAAGGCATCTGAATTCGTCACCGCTGCACTGGAACTGCCGGCAATGTAAGTAAAAGTTACGCGACTTAAAATGAGCGAAAGAATTGCTAAGGTAATGGATTCAGGACAAAATGGTCGCCCGACCATTTGCCAGGCGGAAAGAAAAATAACCACCACTCCTACGCCTGATAAGAGGAAGCGATAATATTTTTCATATTTTTTATTCTGCGCTTGCTTCATGCATCAGGGAATTGGCGACGGAATATCGAGGTGGGGCGCAACCAATAGGTCAGAATGATAAAAGCAAGTGTTTACAAAATCGTGATAATTCATTTACGAACCACCAATAGAATACTTACTAGCCATAGAGTACCTGCTACCCGCAAAATCGCACCGATTTTGCCCGCTTTCTACTCTCCGCATACTTAATAACCATTCCACGCTGTGGCCAATTCGCGTTAAACCGTTTAAAATAAATAACATAACCCATTAAAACTCAATTAGATGGCTTTGTCACAAAGTGAGGATAAAGCGGTTGCTATTCTGGTATAGCGATTGCACTCTGTTTGTTTGACCCTACAAGCTAGGCTCATAACCTCACTATCAAAAGGAGAAAAACAATGGAAAATATCGAACTGAACATTGAAGAAATGGAAGAAGTGGTGGCTCCCGGCGTCTTAATTGGTGACTAATTGAGTTCTAACGTTCTTCCTTAACTTAACAAAGGCACCTGCGATATGAGGTGCCTTTGTTATTCACTCCCCCAGACTTTTGAATCACCTGACACCTTCTTTGCCCACAATCTCCTCACCAGATTGATTTCTTCCTTTGGCTCCGGCACAGTCTTACCAGAAAATTTCCGAGGAGAGATTTCCATGCTTCGTAGCTTTCGTGGTATCCAGCCAAGTATTGCGTCACATTGTTTTATTGCCGAAACAGCAATGGTGATTGGAAATGTGACAATTGGGGAACATTCATCCGTTTGGTTCAATACAGTCGTTCGTGGCGATGTAGATAAAATTACGATTGGACATCACACCAATATCCAGGACCTCACTATGGTTCACGTCACAGGCGGATTGGCCTGCACCAACATTGGCAATTATGTAACGATTGGACATAGTGCGGTGATCCACGGCTGTACAATCGAAGACCGCTGCCTGATCGGGATGGGCGCAAAGGTTTTGGATTATGCAGTGATTGGCGCGGAATCCATCGTGGCAGCAGGAGCGGTCGTACCGCCAGGAATGATCGTGCCGCCAAGGTCCATGGTCGTTGGGGTTCCAGGTAAAATTAAGAAAACGCTGACCGAAGAAGAAGTAAAACAGCTTGACCAGTTTTGGCAGGCATATGTCGAACTGAAGGAAGATTACCTCAAAGAAGATTTTTAGTTTCTTCTGTCCCAAAAGCCTTATCGCACTTGTCTAAGTGCTTCATACAAAACGATCCCTGCCGTGGTGGCAAGATTGAGTGACCGTACGCGATCATTCGGCATCGGCACCATCAAGCAACGATCTCGATTCGCCGCAATTAAATCGAGCGGCAAGCCTTTCGTCTCACGCCCCAGCACCAGAACATCGCCGGGAGCAAATTTGAAATCGGTGTATACCTGCGGCGCATCTGTCTCAATATACAAAAAACGCGCGCGTGGTAAAGCAGTAAATAAATCTTCGAGACTGCGGTGATAGTGAATCTCTGCATCGTACCAATAGTCCAACCCGGCACGCATCACAGCACGGCGATCCGTCCGAAATCCAAGCTGCCCAACCAAATGTAAGGGGGTAAAGGTTGCCAAACAGGTGCGGGCGATGTTTCCAGTGTTTGGTGGAATTTCAGGCTCGACTAATGCAACGTGGAAGGGGGACGGGGTTTCGTAGCGAATGTGCATGGTAAAAGTTAGAGGTGCTTTTCGATCCTTCTATGGTGCCTGCGGTGAGCGGAGTTCGATAATTTGCGCGGTGTCCAAAATGGCGAGTAATTCCTCATGTGCGGCATCCACCGCAGCCTCAAGTTTGGATTCGAGTGTGACGCGCACACGATAATCAGGCGAAGAGAAATTCGGGTAGGAACCAATGGCAACGCTTGGGTGCCGGGCCGCAATCGCGTGCAGGCGTTCAGCGATATCAAACTCATCTTCAAGCGTGTGGATCACCCGTAAATAAAAAGGGGCAACACGAAAACGTTCGCGAATCGCCGTGAATTTCTTGTGAAACAGATCGGGGACGCCAGGGAAAATATAAACGTTATGACACATCAGCACCGGATACTTCAGGTCTTTGCCAAAGATCAATTCTGTTCCATCCGGCACATCGGCCATTCGCAAGCGCGTCGCATCAATGTCTTCGCCAAAATAGCCTCGGAGTAAGGATTCCAGCGCGGGATGCCGAATAATCGGTTTATCAAACGCATTTGCAATGCTGCTGATCGTGACATCATCGTGTGTTGGCCCAACGCCCCCTGAAGTGAAAACATAATCAAAGCGCGCAGATAAATCTCTCGTTGCAGATGCAATCTGCTCTGGCTCATCAGGAATGGTCAGGATGCACTGCAACGCAACACCAAGTTCGCGTAATTCGCCAATCAGAAAGCGGGCATTTTGCTCTTCAACTTTGCCGCTGAGAACTTCATTGCCAATCACTAAAATTGCCGCAGTTGGAACCGTCATAACAATCGCATCTTAAAGCAAGGCGTTGGATAATTGCTAGATTCGAGGGTTTGCAGTTATAGTACGGATTCACAATTCCTGCACAATTGTACTACCCCTAAGGACTCATCGAAGGAGAGGATGTGTTGAAAACGATCACCCGATTGATGCTGGGCACATTGTTGCTGGTCGTATCGGCATCATTAACGATGGCACAAGTTGAAATTAAACCCGTTGCCTATAAAGGCTGGAAAAATAACCTGCAAATTTCCAACGGCACAGTGGAATTGATCGTCACGTTGGATGTCGGCCCTCGCGTGATGCGTTATGGTTTTCTCGGGGGCGAAAATCTATTCAAGGAATTTGCCGAGCAAATGGGCAAATCCGGCGAAAGCGAATGGCAGGCGCGCGGCGGTCATCGGCTGTGGCACGCGCCGGAAGATTTAAAGCGCACGTACGAACTCGACAATTCGCCCATCAACCACGAAAAGCTTGGTAGCAACGGCGTCCGATTGATTCAAGCGGTCGAGGCAAATACGAAGCTGCAAAAGGAAATGGACATCACGCTGGAGCCATCTGGCTCAAAAGTTACGGTTGTCCATCGCCTGCGCAACCTGGGGATGTGGGACGTAGAGCTTGCCCCCTGGGCGTTAACGATGATGGCGCAGGGCGGCACCGAAATCATTCCCATTCCGCCCAAGATTCCGCATCCGCAAGGGCTGTTGCCCGTTTCGCAAATCATTACCTGGCCCTACACCGATATGTCTGACGCGCGCTGGCGTTGGGGCGCAAAATACATCACATTTTCGCAGGACAACAACAAAGGCCCGAACAAAATCGGGATGGCGCATAAGCTGGGCTGGGTCGCGTATCTGCTGAAGGATAACTTGTTCGTCAAAGGCTTCGGATACGAAGAAGGACGACATTACGCCGACAGTGGATCGAATTTTGAGACGTTCTCGAATCAGGACTTTCTGGAAATCGAAACACTCGGCCCGCTGCAACGAATCGCGCCGGGCAAAGTCATTGAACACACAGAGCACTGGTGGTTGCTCAAGGGAATATCAAAAGACACTTCGGATTCGGGCATTGACAACAATATCCGACCCAAAATTGAAGCACTTATAAAGTAGGAAGTATGTCATCCACAACATCAGATAAACTTGTTATTGCCGGGCGCGAATTCAGCTCTCGCCTCATCATTGGCACTGGCAAATATCGCACCAATGAAGAAATGGTGGAGGCGTTCGAGCGTAGTGGTGCAGACATGATCACAGTTGCCGTGCGTCGTGTGAACATCACAGATCGTTCCAAACCCTCTTTGCTTGACTTCATTGACCTCAAAAAGTTTTCCTTGTTACCGAACACAGCGGCTTGTTACACCGCGGACGAAGCAATTCGGACAGCCATGCTCGCGCGCGAAGTTGGCATGTCAGACTGGGTCAAGGTCGAAGTCATTGGCGATCAGAAAACGCTTTTCCCAGACAATGAAGCCACACTTGAGGCGACAAAATTTTTGGTCAAAGAGGGCTTCACGGTGTTGCCTTATTTTGGCGATGATCTGATTATGGCCAAGAAGCTGATTGATGCAGGCGCTTCTGCGGTGATGCCGCTTGCCGCACCAATCGGTTCCGGTCTGGGCATTCAGAATCCGAACAATTTGCGCATTATGCGAGAAGAAATTACTGCCGTGCCGATCATTGTGGACGCAGGCGTCGGCACCGCTTCAGATGCGTGCTTCGCAATGGAGCTAGGAATTGATGGGCTTCTCATGAATACCGCCATTGCCGAAGCGAAAAATCCTGGTGACATGGCTGAAGCAATGAATCTGGCAGTGAAATCCGGGCGCTTGGCCTATCTGTCAGGCCGAATGCCCAAGCGCTTGTACGCCAGCGCCAGCAGTCCCATCGAAGGCGTCGTTAGATAGATTTTTCAACCGCAAAAAGCATAGGAGACACAAAATGAGGATCGTATTTTTGCGTTTCTTGAGCTTTTTGCGGTTCACAACTCGTTCCTCCGTACATCAACTATGAACCGAAACACACTCACCCGTGAGCTTTTGGCCGAGTTTATCGGCACGTATGTTCTGATCACTTTCGGCGCAGCGAACGTTGCGCAAGTCGTGTTAAGCCATGAAAAAAATGGCGTATATCTTTCCATCAATATTGCCTGGGGTATTGCTGTCATGATGGGGATTTTTGTGGCTGGCGGAGTATCCGGGGCCCACCTGAATCCGGCGGTAACATTTGCGAATGCCGTCCATCGCGACTTTGCCTGGAGCAAGGTTTTTCCTTATTGTGCTGCACAAGTGGCAGGCGCTTTTTGCGGCGCAGCGACCGCATTTTTCCTTTATCGCGAAGCCTTTGATGCATTCGACAAGGGCGCGCGTGCGGTTGCGGGCGAAACAGGCACGGCGGGAATCTTCTCGACGTATCCGGCACCGTATCTTTCCATCTTTGGCGGATTCGTAGATCAATTTATTGGCACAATGATGTTGATGCTGGTGATTTCGGCCATTGGCGACGCACGCAATAATTCAGCGCTTGGCAATCTGGGACCAATTGCGGTTGGCTTATTAGTCGTCGTGATTGGCGCGAGCATGGGGATGAATGCAGGCTATGCTATCAATCCGGCGCGCGATCTGGGGCCACGATTATTTACCTTTGTTGCGGGGTGGGGTGCAGAAGTATTTCGGGCCGGGAATTACTATTTCTGGGTTCCGATTGTGGCACCGATTTGTGGCGGGATTGCAGGGACGTGGGTCTACGATTTGTTCGTGGGGAAACGGTTTCCGGCGGAATCCTGATTACGCGGCGACAGGGTATTGATATTGATTTAAGTAGGGCTGAGCCGCTTCGTAAGCAGAAAGCATTTCGCCTAACTCTTCACATTGTATTGAGCAATACACTTTGTAATCATCGCCAATCACGGCATGTTTTTCGTCAAATTCTTCGGCGCAATAAGCGCATTCGTTTTCAATTCTTCTCGACATTCAGTGTCTCCTCCTATTTTGGAGTGTAGAGGCATCATCTTTAACCGAAGTTAAGATAGCATCAACTCCTTCTTAACTTCAGAGTTTTTACGGATAAGGAATAACTCAATGAACCTAAAAACCAACTCTTTGATGATTATTGTGACGATCTTGTTGCTCGCCACGCCGCTCCTCGCGCAAAACCAGTCAGCACCTCAAGCGCCTGCTGTACCTGTCGAATTGACTGTCCCCGCTGGCTTCCAGGCGTCAGTGTTTGCTTCCGGCGTTACGGGCGCACGATTGATGACAGTTGCCCCCGACGGCACCATCTACGTCGCAAAACAACGCGCTGGCGAAGTGGTTGCACTCCCCGACAAAAACAAGGACGGCAAAGCAGATGAGATTATTGTGATTGCCAAAGGATTATCGCATCCGCACAGCCTTGTCTTTCGCAAAGGCTATTTGTACATCGCCACAATTCCGGCAGTCGTACGAATGAAATATGCCAATGGCAAAGTCGAAGGCACACCTGAAAAGTTTGTTGACTTACCCATTTCGACACCTGGCCAAGGCCACATCACGCGCACCATTGCGTGGGGCAAAGACAATCGCCTGTACGTTTCGATTGGTTCGTCTTGCAACGTTTGCGAAGAGCCGGACGACCGCCGCACAACCATTATGGTCTTCAATGAAGACGGCAGTGGCGGCAAACCGTTTGCCAAAGGGCTACGCAATTCTATCGGCATTGATTTCGATCCAAAGACAGGCAAGCTGTGGGGCGGAGATATGGGACAGGACGGACTCGGTGCAGAAAAACCCGGGGATGAAATCAATATGCTTGAAGAAGGCAAGCATTATGGCTTTCCGTATTTCGTCGGCAACAATGAAGCCAATGCCGGATTGAAGGATGCGAAAGGTTCGATGAAGCCCGAACAATGCACGCCACCAGCCTTTTCACTGGACGCGCATTCATCCCCGATTGATTTGCGCTTTTACACAGGCAAGAAATTCCCCTCATCCTATCGTGGCGCAATGTTTATGGCGCTGCACGGCTCCAACAACAATCGCCCGCAAAAAATCGGATACAAAGTCGTGCGAGTCGTGATGAAAAATGGCAAGCCCGTCGGGGTCGAAGATTTTGCGACGGGTTGGCTGAAAGACAATCAATTCAATGGCCGCCCCGCCGGATTGATCACGGGTGCAGATGGCGCGCTGTATATTTCTGATGACAACAAAGGATTCATCTACCGCGTAAGTTATGGCAAATAATTACGCAGTGATTCCTTCCTGCAACCAGCTCAAATCTTGAGGTAAATTTTAGATAAAAACGATGTGGAATTTACAGCGCATCAGTATCTTCTAAACAATTCATGACCTTTAATTAGGTGCCTATTCCTGTGTATTTGGCGCTTTCGCTGTTTGGCTGAAAGCGCCTTTGTTTTATGGCGGCAGCCTGAATAAAAACCAGGTGATGGTTCAACCACAGGAGACAGTGGCGGAAGCTTGACTGTGAAGGAGGGTGAGGACACAGGAACTATCTCCCGTGGTTGAATCGCTACCAAAAACAAAAAAGCAGAGCATAACAGCTCTGCTTTTTTAGGAATCTCTTTTAGCAAGTCTTACCAACCCCAGCGACCACGTCCGCGGTCATTGCGGCTGTATTGATCAAAGGCCTGGAAAAAGCCTCTTTCAAACCCTTGACGATAAAACCGATTGCCATCGCGATAGTGACTGGAATTGTTTGGATCGCGTCTCCGATTTGTTTGAGCATCCTTGCGCCCACGATCTAAACCATCCCGATATCCCTTTTCAAATTGTTGTCTGGAATATCTGTCGTTGTACCGGTCATTGTATCGGTCATCATATCGGTCGTTGTTACGGTCATTGCGACGTTGTTCCCAACGATCTTGCCCACGTCCCCAACCCCAACCCTGAGCAAAGCTTGCAACACCGAAAGAACTAACCAAAACTGCTGCCAACGTTACTGAGCCTAAAACTTTTTTCACTTTATTCATAGTTACCTCCAGGTAAGGATCTTTTTATGATCACCTTGTTTTCCCGACGCCCAGATATAGTGCAGCTTGTATGCCAAACCTGCGAAATATGCTATACGATTGAAATTCAAGGACTTAGTTTTTAGCGAAGGATTTTCGGCATGTACGGGATATACGAATTGGAATAATGCACGTCTGGAATTCGTATATCTTCTGCGAGTCAGAAGTCAGAGGCAGGGAAAAACAGGAGAAAATGAAAAGGCAGAATCATCACAGATTCCAGCATCCATCCACTTATCCTCGCTTTTGTTATCACCTATTTTTTGAGCATTAGCACACGCAAATGAGAGGTAAGTTGGCCCGCACGGTAAATTCGCTGGGTGGCTTTTTGGAAATCGGCTTCCTGGGCGTGATAAATATCCACAAACTGTTGCGGGTTGCGGTCAATCAACGGGAACATGGAGCTTTGCACCTGAACCATGATGCGATGCCCTTTCTGGAAGGTATGCGAAACATCATTGAGGTTCAGGGGAACATTCGTTGGTTCGCCGGGCTTGAAGGGTTCAGGCTTTTCGTAACTGTTACGAAACTTGCCGCGCATCACTTCCCAGCGCAGCAACATTTGCATTCCGCCGCCCGCTGCCGTTCCGTTTACGGGTGCGGTTTCGGGTAACACATCAATGAGCTTCACAATAAAATCTGAATCGGTGCCACTGGTGGAAACAAATAATTGTGCGGTGATCGGTCCGGCCAGCGCGAGGTCTTCGGTTAAGACATCCGATTGATAGCTGACAACGTCCGGGCGCTTAGCCACAAAGCGTTGGTCTTCGATCATATACGTCGCGTTGCGGTTAGTCGTCACGCGCTGGGTGTAAGGCACAGGCGAAGATGGATCACTAACGTATTCGTCATAGCCTGCGGTCAATTTCGGAGCATCAAAGGAAAGCTTACCATCCGCCTGAAAATACAATGATGCGGCTTCAACATTCGCGGGCGGCCACTGTTCATATCTGCGCCATTCATTCGTGCCTGTCTCGAAAATCGTAGCTTCGGGCAATTTGAGTTCGCCTTTGCCTTTCAGGTAATAATTGAAAAACGGAAGCTCGACATTTTCCTGATACCAATTCCCTGTCGGCGCTCCAAAATTAATTGCGCCCAATTGCTGGCCCGACCTTGACCAACAACCGTGACACCAGGGCCCCATCACAAAATTGTTTTTAATGCCGGGGTTGTTTTTCTCGATGTTTTGATACGTCTTGATTGCCCCGTACAAATCTTCGGCATCGAACCATCCGCCTACCGTCAGGACAGCGGTTTTGATGTTTTTCAGGTGCGGCAAAATATTGCGAGATTGCCAGAATTCATCGTACGTTCCGTGCTTGGTCAAGTCATTCCAATATTCGACCTGGCCTTTAAAATACTTGGACTGCGCATTCGCGACCGATCCCAAATCCAAATAAAACTTGTACCCATCCGATGTCCCATAATCGAAGCTCTTGAATTCTGAAGCTGTCGGGGCGGTTCGTGGCCAGCCCAGCATCTGATTGAAACCAAAAGCATCCATCAAAAATAATGCACCGTTGTGATGATCGTCGTCGCCAACAAACCAATCCGCAATGGGAGCCTGTGGTGAAGCAGCTTTCAGCGCGGGATGCCCTGACAAAATGCCCATCGTCGTATAAAAACCGGGATAGGAAATGCCATACATGCCAACGCGTCCGTTGTTGTTTGGCACATTTTTCAGCAACCACTCAATCGTGTCGTAAGTATCGCTGGCCTCATCAACTTCTGTTTTGGATTTCTTGTTGGGGTTGAATGGACGCACATCCGAGTAATGCCCTTCGGACATATGTTTTCCGCGTACATCCTGATACACAAAGATGTATTTTTCCTTGGCAAACAAGGCTGATGGCCCCAATTGCCGAGCATAATTTTCCGGGCCATAGGGGCTAACGCTGTACGGCGTGCGGGTCATCAGCATTGGATATTTTTCTGCTGTATCACGTGGTGCATAGACCTGCGTAAATAGCTTCCTGCCATCGCGCATTGGGATCTGGAATTCGGTTTTGATGTAGGCAGCTTTGACATCCGTATTTTGTGAGGAAACAAAGCTGGCGAAAGTGAGGATGGCAAGAAGGGCTGCCAACAGCCCGAAAAATCTCGGTTTTGTCATTCGATCTCTTTGTTAAGTGGGACAGTTCAATTCAGGCTGGAAAAAGCGTGAAGGGAATTTGTCGTTTTCCAGCCTCGGCACGTTTATTTCGCGACAACCATCACGGAACGCACACCGCTGATTTTGCGAATACGCGAAACAGCATCGCTTACATCCAGGCCCTCTTTCGGAAACAATTTCACATCGCCCTCTTTGACTTCGGATCGCACACGAGCCGTTTTTTCATCGGATTCCAACGCATCGCGGATATCACGTTGTAAGTCGGCATCGCTGCGTCCCACGAAAACTTCACTCACACGGCGTCCGGCGCGGGTGGTGACATCTGTCGTTTTATTGCCGACTTTTTTTGCGCCTTTCAGCGTGGCATCGCCCGTGTCTGAAGCCAATTCTTTCGATTTATCTTTGGTTGTGTCCAAGGCTTTTTCCGTTGTTTTCTTGACACTCTTCCCGGCGTTCACGGTGGCATCACGCGCCCCGGTCACGGAATCTTTTGCACCGTAGCCAATGCGTGGGATCAGCCCTTTTCGGCGGGCGCTTTCAACTTCTTTGCCCGTTGCCGGATATTTCAACTCCAGGCTATTGAGCAGGGCCATATCAATCGCCCCGGATTCTTCCATCGAATTTTCCTGTTGATATTCTTTGATGGCAGTGCGCGTTTCGGTGTCCAACACACCGTTCGGTGTATTGCGATAATAACCTCGCCGTTGTAGTTCGGCTTGCACAGCGGCGACCTCTTTGCGCGTAATCACCAGCTTTTGCGCTTCCGTCTGTTCAGTCGGAGAGGATTGCGATTGTTCTGTTTGTGCCAACAGGACAGGAATATTCAGCAGGAATAAAATGAGAATAAAAATTGCTCGTGAGAAATAATGCTTCATTAACCAATCTCCTTTGCTTACCGTTGACTAGGACACTTAATGTTTTCGCTGTCGTGTCACATTGATTTTGTATTTGCTTAGTTTATTGTAAAGCCGGGAACGTTGCATACCTAAGGCAGCCGCAGCAGCTCTTTTATTCCCTTTGGCCCGCTCCAGGGCAGTTGTAATGACAGCGCGTTCAAGATCGCTCCACTTCATGTGCGGAGGAAAATAAAAGGCGGACGAATTTCCATTGCTCGCCGAGGTGCCAAGTGGCAAATCTTCCGCTTCGATGTACGGCCCTTTGGATAATAGCACTGCCCGTTCCATGACGTTTTGCAGTTCGCGCACGTTGCCGGGCCAGTTATGGGCAAACAGGCGTTGATAGGCCGCTTGCGAGACGCCCTTCAGCGAGCGCTCATACCGTTCACAAAACCGCCGATAAAATTCATCTATCAGAATTTGCAAATCCTCACTGCGTTCGCGCAGTGGCGGGACAATGATCGTGATGGTCGAAATCCGATAATACAAATCTTCCCGCAACAGTCCTTTTTTGATCGCGTCGTGCGGCGAACGATTGGTCGAACAGATGAGCCGAAAATCCACATCGCGACTGACAGAGTCTCCGACCCGACGATAGCGGCGTTCTTCCAGCACGCGCAAAAGCTTGGGCTGCAAATCAATTGGCATTTCGGCTAATTCGTCCAACAACAGGCTTCCCTTATCCGCCTGAGCGAACAACCCGATGCGATCCTGTGCTGCGCCCGTGAACGCCCCTTTCACATAGCCGAACAATTCCGATTCGATCAATTCTTTAGGCAAGGCCGAGCAATTGACCTTGACGAAATCGCGTGAGGCCCGATGCGAGTTGAAATGAATCGCATTGGCGATGAGTTCTTTGCCGGTGCCGGAATCGCCGATAATCAGCACATTGGCATCGGTTTTAGCAACGTGCTCAATCGTTTCATAAATCGTCTGCATCGCCTTGGAGGAGCCAATCAAGTCATAAAATTGCTCGCGCTGTGTGAAATGTTCGCGGAGCTTGGCAGATTCGGCCACCAGGCGACGACGTTCCAATGCTTTTTCAGCAATCAATAAAATTTGTTCTGGTTCAAAAGGCTTTTCGATGAAGTAATACGCGCCTGCTTTGGTCGCTTCAACGGCTTGAGCGATGGACCCATAACCAGTAATGATGATGACTTCAGTTTCAGGATGTTTGGCTTTAGCGTTCTTGAGCAATTCCAATCCGCCCAGGCTTAAATCCGTGATGACCAAATCGAAAGACTTACGCTCCAGCGCAGCTAATGCCCCGCTTAAATCACCTCTGGGTTCAACCGCATATCCTTCGGCACCGAAAAGCAGCCGGAGCCCATCCGTGATAGAAACTTCATCGTCAACAACCAAGATAGAAATTCCGTTTTGCAAACGAACCTCGCTATTGTTTCCTGGGCGCGTTGATCGAACGGGCAGTTTCTTTCGCCTGCACCGTTAACGCATCTATTTGTTGGAGAATTTTATCGCAAACTTCAATCCCCTCAGCAACATCCAACGTATTATTCGCCAAACTCTTGCGCAGAAATGCCGCATAGAGTTTCAGCCCACCGAGCTGATTACGGAATTCATGCAACAATCGCGCAACAATCGCTTCGACTTCGGAGTTAATCTCGGATAAGGATTTCGATTCAGCATTGTTCATACAGATTTGATCGCGCGGATTACGAAAGGGGAACTTGATGCTAACACGTTTCCTTGTCGTAGCAAAAACCGCCTGTTAAAATTCCCCCGCCCGGTTGTCCCCTCACCTGCCAATTGAAAGACACACACGCTGTATGACAAAGGAACTCTGAAGTGTATGACTTCTACTTTAAATTATTTCGGGACAGTTTTATTGGTAGAGGATATGGACGATAGCCGCTTTATGTTGCGGCGTTTACTTGAGCTGGAAGGTTTTGCAGTGATTGAAGCGCAGGACGGCGCGCTCGCCCTGGAAGCTTTACGCAAACATCCGTGTGATGTGGTGTTATTGGATTTGCGCTTACCCAACATTGATGGGTTTCAGGTTACCCGTGCGTTACGCGCAACCACCCAGTTCCAGTCTATTCCGATTATCATCCTCTCAGCCCTGGATGATGAATACACTCGCACCGAAGCGCGAGCCGCTGGCTGCAATGATTACCTGACCAAACCAATTGATCTGGAAAAGCTCACGCTCTTACTCAAAAAACATATTTCGATGGGATATGCTTCTGGACATTAAGGAAGTGGGCGCAAAGCAAAACTTGCGCCCACTTCCAGCTGATTACAATTTTGCCTTTCAGCGCTGCGATTAGTCGTCTTCTTCCTCTCCGGCAGGACAGCAACGATATTGCTGAGATTTTTCGAGCAATTCGATTTGCTTGGCCAGCATTTGGTTTTCCAGTTTCTTGCGTTCCAAATCAAGCTTGATGCTTTCCTTGAGTTCTGGTTCGCAAACATCACATTCATCCAGACAGCCTTTGACAATCACGCCTGCGGTTGGCAGCGAAGCCCGCCGCTCGTAATTGATTTCATCCAGCACTGCCCGCGCCACCAGCTTGGTTTTGGCATCCAGTAACCCTTGCGCAATCAACTGCTTGTCCACATCGTTGAGCGCGGCATCGCGAACCGCCTTTGAAAGTGGCGTGGAGGTGCCCAAATCCACCGCAGCCGTATTCAGCGACAATGCCGCAACACCAGAAATGCCGACAGATGTGCGTTGCTTTGCTTGCGCGTAAAGCGCTTCGCTTTGCAATCCACGTGTTTCTGCTTCCAGACGCGTTTTATTGGTTGCGGGAACTTCCTGCGGCACGGTGGCAATTTGTCCGACCGTCCGAATCGGATTCGCGGCAACTGGTGTCGGCGCAACCGGATCAAGCACGCGGCGTTCAATCGCAACCAACTCAAATTTGATCGTCTCAATCTTGTTGATGCGATAAAACAGAAATGTGACCGCGTGACATTGATTGTGGTTGCTGAATTCGCGCGCAGAAGCTTCAAAATGATCTTCGGATTGTCCCTCCTGATGCGCCCGTGTTGAGACCTGTCCGATGGACATTGAATGTGCCTTGCGCGTAGCTTCGACCGATTGGTGATCTGAGGCTTCTGCATGTGAGCGATGTTCGCGCAAATAATCCCGCGTGGATTCTGCATTGTGGCTGCCACGTGCATTCGTGTCTGCGCTGACAGAGAAAAATCCCAGACCGCCACTGGCATCGCCATGAAAATCCCAGGAACTTCTGGACGAAGCGCGATCCGAGCCGCGATCCACGGAATTTTCATCGGACATAAACGCGCGTAACGCATTCAGACGATATTGCTCTTCGGACATCTGTTCGCTGCGATAGCTCAAGTTGGTTTCGCTATCAAAGCTGAAACGACTGCGGCGATCTGTCGTTGCCAGTCGAACTTTTTCACCCGGCAATAACGTGGTGGTGTAAACCAGTTCCCCCAATGCCAACGGCCCGGAACAACGCGTGAAGCGGGTATGCAAAATGACTTCGACACGGACGGGTTGTTCGTTCGGGCCGCGCACTCCGGTCGGAAATACGAGGCGACGACGAAAATCTATGACATCGCACACTGGATCAGTGTCGAGTTGAGGACAGCATGGGATTTCCTGGTATGGCGTAAGTTTGTTATTCATAAAATTTCTCCTATTGGAATCAAAGTTGGTGTGTTCTGGCATCCTGATTCGACGGACGTTGCCGCTGGCAAACGGAAAACGAGGCAAAGCTCTCCCGAACCCGCCTGCGGACGAGCCAGACACCCACGGTTTTAGTGTTCATTGGACGCTCTTGTGAGATCAGCGTCTGTAACTATGAGGCACGTTTGCGACAGGATGACTGCACCCGCGTTGCAACAACGAAAGCGCACTACTCCCGATTGAATTCCCGAACACCGGCCCGGTTCAAGGTAAGGACAAAATCACTGTTGCAGCAGGGGAGCGTTAAGGCCGAAAGGCTGTCAGTTTCGACTCAGTTCTTTGGAGGAGATATTTTCATTTGGGGAGTTGCTAATAAGCGGGCGGAGTATAGTTCGATCTACTGATCAAAGCAATAAAATTGTTTGGTCTTTTTAGCCGCTGAGCAGTTGCAGTAGTCTCTACCGATCATAGAAAATTGATGAGGGTTTGTACGATACCGACAATCATCCCAATGCCTGCGCCAAACCAAATGATGGCGCGGATTTCCTTGCCTGCGGTGTCCATAATCAACTGCTCAATGGCTTCGTCCGACAGTGCGCCCAGGCGACGCATCAGGATGGCGCGAAAGTCCAGGCGCTGGCTCAGAATCGTTACGATGTTGCTGACAACGCCCGGTTGGGCAGTGCCGCCACGCAGGATCGTTTCGGGAATCGAAGCCATCGCCTGCACAATCGTGGTGCGGGCAAAGAGGCTGTCGGCGATCTGTTCCGCCAGCTTGTCAATTGAATCGCCAACAATGCGATACAACGCTTCGTCGTCCAGAAAATAGCCCGTGACCATCCGGCGCAACAGGCCAAGGCGCTGTTCCATTTCGGTTTCGACAATCTTGCGTAAGGCTTTGGCAATTTCCCAACGGGCTTCGACGGAATCGCGCAAGTGATATAGCCGCTCGCGCAAATGCTCGACGACAAATTGGACGGTGGTTTCGCTCTGTGACTGGTTGATGGCTAGGTCAGTGATTTCTTTTTCCAAGCCGAGATTCATGATTTCATCGGCGATGGTTTCGACATCCAGCAGGCGTTCGGCAATGACAGTGGATAATGCTTCAATGAAATGCTCGCGTTCTTTGGGCAACATGCCGGGGGTGAGCGGAATGCGCCAACCGAAAAGATAAAGCGGGCGGCGCGGGCGAAATA
Source organism: Acidobacteriota bacterium (assembly GCA_018268995.1). Classification (GTDB taxonomy): domain Bacteria; phylum Acidobacteriota; class Blastocatellia; order RBC074; family RBC074; genus JAFDVL01. Next base: position 41,831 of record JAFDVL010000053.1, read on the forward strand.
GCATCTTCACCGCCAGCCACGCGGCTCCGTACCCGTGCAATGTCGCAATCAAAAGGGGGGAGAGTTTGATCAGAAGGGACATAAATCGCATTTTCCATTTTCCAACTTTCATTTTTCATTTTTCATTGCTGTGGCCAGACCGAAACAATGTCAAATGACAAATCAAAAATGGAAAATGAAAGAAACCGCATCATCGCCTTGCCTTTACGATATTTTGCTTTCCCAGCATTTCGCCGCTACTGCCTTCACTCCGGCTGCCGCAGCGCCTTCCAGCACCAGTACATTTTTGCCTCGCGCCTCAATCAACGTCACGCCGTCTGGCGTTGTATAAACGAATTGTTTGGCCGTCGAGTTCGGTTTCACCTGCGGATAACGTTTGGCAGTCCGTTCGTTGTAGGCGCTGAAAAATTCTTCGGCATCGGCCTCAGTATCCCAAACGCTGAGGTGCGCCAGAGTCGTTTTGGTTTGCGTGGCATTTTCGTAGAGCGCGAACTGATCGCCGCCCCAGCCTTCTGAAGCCTTGCGCGCGGCGTCCTTGGAAATGTATTCGACCAGTGCCAGGTAGTAACCAAATTCGCCGTTAATATCGAACTTCACCCGCTTCCAGCCTTTGCTCAACGGGCCGGAAAGATCCGCCAATTCGATTTTGATGGGCATCTCCTTCGCGGCATATTTTTCGTAATGCAGAATCTGTTCAGAAGATTGCGGCAGATTGGAATAGGCCTGCGATACGCCTTCCCAGCCTTTGTCTTTGAGCAGTTGGTACGCGAAGCCCATGCCGTAGCTGTAAGGGAAAATCAGGCTTTCACGAATGGCGTTTGGCGCAGAATTGATCACATCCATTCCGGGCGCGCTGGTTTGCGCGTTCATCTGATCCAACAAGGTTTTTGGAATTTGCGTCACGCTCCGCCCCATCGGTTTCATCAGGTAATCAATCATCAAGGCTGTCGCATCGCCTTCGATCAAGGCGTGAATCGCAGATTCGCGGTCGCTGTCGCCTTTGGGCCATTTATCAAAGCGCGTCAGATCAAAATGCTGATCCTGTAAAGCGTGCGTGAGTTCGTGCGCCATCACCGTTTTTTGCAACTCCAGTGGATTCCAATCAGCCAGGTTGAATTCTTTTTTCTTGGGGTCGTAAAAACCTGCGATTTGCTCGGTCAACAATTTGATCAGGAAATCACGATACTTAAACCCTTTGGGTGCCAGTCCAAACGCCAGCAGCGTTTTGTATTCGGCATCCAGCTCTGCCGGAGTTGTCTCTTCGTCAAAATTTTTGATGACCATCTGCTCGATTTCAGCGCGAGATTTCGCACCGCTTTTGACCGGATGCAGGAGTTTCAAGCCCCGGATTTCACTGACCTGGGTCAGCACTTCCGCCGTCATCTTTTCAACCTCTGCCGTGGTCATCGCTTTGCTTTTCTCTGACCTTGGCGTAGTTGCAGAACGCGGCGCTTGCGCAATCAGTAAAGCGCTGCTCAGCAAGGTGATCAGCAGTGAGAGTTTCCAGGCATTCCGTTTTGACATTACAATTCCTTTCGCGTAAACAAGTTCCAGCCCGGAACAATGTATCACGAATTTCATAATGAAAAACAACACTGAAGAATATCAATGGAGCGAAACGCGTGTCCGCGTCCGCTATGCCGAAACCGATCAGGCGGGCGTCGTATATCATTCAAATTATCTGGTTTGGTTTGAGGTCGGACGGGTCGAATTATGTCGCGATCATGGGTTTAATTACCGCGATATGGAACGCGAAGCCGACGCGCTCCTGCCCGTGACCGAAGCCCATTTGCGCTATCGCGTGCCCGCCAAATACGACGATGTAATTTTGATTCGCACCCGCACCAGTGTAATCCGCAGCCGCGCGATCACGTTTGCGTACGAAGTGCGGCGGGAGGCGGACAACACGTTGTTGGCCGAAGGAGAAACGCAACACATTGTCATGGACAGTCAGGGCCGCGCCCGCAGCTTTCCGCCAGAATATGCTGAAAAGCTGAAAACGCGATAGCCCTGGGAGCGCAGGCATCTTTGCCTGCTTGAGGCGTGTAGAAAATCCGCTCCGAGAAAACGTGACAGTTTATCTGCCCTCAGCAGGCAAGGATGCTTGCGCTCCCAGGGCTACGCGCTATTTATGCCCTAATACTTCGCTGAGCGATACTGGCGCACCATTTTTCTTTTTACTCACGTCCGCAGCTTCCATAAATGCCATGATTTCCAACGTTTCTTCCGGCGTAATTGGCGGCGTGCCTGTTTGGAAGAATTTCACAATCTCAATGACCAATTCGCGATAGCTGGTTTTCGGTTCTTTGATGAGGACAGCTTTACTGCCAAAAGCGACCGCGCCGTAACTTTGCTTGCCATCACGAATGCCGCGAAACGTGCCGATGCGCCCGTCTTTCCAGCGTCCGGTGACAACATCCGCGCCGTTCGTGTTGGTGCGCGTCACGCTTTCACAGCCCGCCCCCATCAACGTGTACAAGGTTTCGACGCCGTGAATGCCATACCAAAATAAATCGGGATGATGCGGTTCGGTCGGCGAAGGGCTGTAGGCAATCGCACCGATCAAATCGCCAAGCGCAGGATTCTTTTTCAACTCCTGAATGTCTGGGACAAAGCGCAAACTGGATGAACTGAAAAACGGTACGCCTGCGGCTTTTGCCAAACGCACAATCTCTTTCGCATCGCGCAAGCTTCCGGCAAACGGCTTATCTAAAAACACCGGCTTTTTTGCTTTCAGCACGGGTTTAATTTGTTCCAGATGCGGTCGCCCATCCACGCTTTCAATCAGGACGGCATCCACTTTCTGACAAAGCTCTTCGATGGAGTTGACGAGTTCAACGCCCCATTTGTCTTTGATTTCGGCGGCAAATTTGTCTACGCGCGTGCGACTGGATTCCACGTCGGGGCTGCCGCCTTTGAAAGCCGCCACGATGCGCGCACCGGGCACATGATCGGGGCGCGAGGGGTCATTGAGCATTTGCGTAAAAGCGGGAACGTGTGAGGTATCGGTGCCGATGATGCCCAGGCGGATTGGAGGCTTATCCTGCGCCAAAGCAGCAGCGAATAGTGCGAAGATCCAAAACAAAAAGATAGTTTTTTTCATTGGGTTCCTTACCAGAAAAAGTTGGATTTTCAGTAGAGGTTGGAAGCTATCTTGTTCTGTATTGCCTGTCAATTCCTGACCGCAGCGAATCGTTGAGAAACAAAAGAGGCGAGCATTCTGTTGCCAGAATGTCGCCTCTTTTTTCTGATGATCAGTGCAGATTACTGAATGAAGATTTTGACCGTATTGGATGCCTTGCCATCCACATACAGAACCACATTCACTAATCCCGCCCCGGTCAGGGATTGCGGCAACAGAATGTTCGCTTGATCCAGTCCGGCGTATTCCGGTTGCGCTCCGGCATACACCACCTGTGCCTCCTGCCCACCGACGAACGCTCTGACGTTTTGCAACGAAGAACGATTGCGCCAGCCGGTTCCGAACAACACCAAATACACCTCATCACTCGCCAAACTCGTGCTCGTATTCATGTTGATCGGGTGATAGTCAAAGAGCTTGGTCATCGGATTGTATTCTGCCGTTGGAGCAAAGCTCTGTGAACCATCCGGCTTCACACGTTGAATCTGTCCCGCCGCCAGGCCTGTACCAGAAGCGTCTGCCGCGAACAAGCCGGGCGCGACCGTTTCCAGCAGGAAGTTGCCCGCAGAAGTCTCAACTTCGTCTTTGACAACCGTCACCATCAACTCGCCTTCAGCCAGATCAGATGGCACCAGGAAGTTGATCTGCGTTTCTGACACATACAGCAACGAAGCCCATTGCTCCTTGCCCTGACTGTCACGCACCTTGACGCGCACGCCGCCTAATTGCGAGGGTAAGGGTTGGCTGCGGGCGCTTTCGACGCCGCTCGCCAGACCTGTCCCGAAGATCGAAGCAATAGTGTCGCCCGCCAAAGACTGTCCGTCGTAGCTCGCCGCCTGCACCGTTGTCATCGGACGCGACTGGGTAATCGTCACCTCCTGATCTGCGAATCGAATCTTCGCCACACGGATTTTTGGCTCTGTTTGTGGCGCAACCACCAAAGTAGTCACCCATTGCCCGTTGATAATTTCAGGACTCCAGACCTCAATCCAGGAGGGAGGCAGTCCTACCGTCCAGGAACATCCACCGCGCGTATCCAATTTGACCACCAGTTTTCCGCCTTGTGGCTCAATCAGGAATTCTTTTTGTGACAGAGTAAAGATGCAATCCGTAGTCACCTGTTGCGTCAACACTGTCGAGGTGCTGCCGTTTGAGGTTTCATCGCCCAGATAAACTGCCTTCAGGGCATGCGCGCCTTCGGTCAGTTCATTCACGGTGAAACTTGCCACGCCATTCGTGAGCGTCGCTTTGCCCAACGATTGCTCGCCGTCAAAGAATTCCACCTGCCCTTGTGGCTGATTAGCGCTGCCTTTGACTTTCGCGGTTAAGGTCAGGCGCTGTCCGGTGGAAATCGGATTAGCAGTCGTTGTCAGTGTCGTGAAGGAAGTGGCTTTGTTTACTTCCTGCGCGAGTTCCTTCGATCCCGATTGATAGTTATTATCGCCACTGTAGCTGGCGGTAATCGTGTGCGAACCCAGCGCCAGAGTCGAGATCGTATAGCTCGCCTGCCCTGCTGCATTCAGCACGAAGGGTGACAGGCTTTTGCCATCAAGGGTGAAGGTGATCGTTCCGCCTGGGACGCCACCATATCGCGCCGTTGCCGCAGCACTGGCGGTAAAGGTTACAGTTTGGCCCAGGACGGAAGAGACAGGATTCGCCGTCAAACTCAGGGCGGGTTGGCCCGGTGTCACCGTCAGCATACCGTTGACATAGGTAACGTCATAATTCGGATTATTCACGCCACTGACATAAATCGGATAGCTGCCTGCCGGACTGTGTGGTAACGCGGGAGTAGTAATTTCCGCTGTTCCTGCCGTCAGGTTCATCGTATCGCCATTCACCAGCCCCGCAAAACTCGCGGTTAACACCGGATTCATCGTGCCATACACACGCGTATGCGATTCCGCCTTCACCGTCAAAGGAGCGGGAGTCACCCCCAACGTACCATCTACAAACTGAATCGCGTAGTTGGAAGAGGTCAGACCACTTGGCGTGATGCTGTAATTTCCGACATTGCTGCTCGAAGTAGCCGCTGTCGTAAAAGCCAAAGCTCCACCAAGGACGCTTTGGTCTTCGCCACTGATAAAGCCGTTGTAGCTAACCGTGAAGGCTGGGTTAGCAGACCCATACACCTTCGTCTTATCTTCGGCTTTGACCTTTAACGTCAGAGTCGTGATGTTCAGCATTCCAGGCTGGAACGTGATGTCGTAGTTCTCTGAAGTTAACCCGCTGGGCGTCACAGAATAACTGCCAACGGCGCTGTTCTGCGTGGCGTTCGTAGAAAATTGCAACGCACCACCCAACACGCTGGCCGATTCAGCGTTCATAAAGCCAATAAAACTGGCGGTGAAAGTAGGTAACGCTGCGCCATACGACTTCGCCACATCATCAGTCTTGACCGTCAGCGCCGCTTTGCTGATGTCCAGCGCGCCGTTGACGAAACTAAACTGATAGTTGCTGGCACTCAAGCTACCGATCACAGGCGTGATCGGATAGCTGCCAACGCCACTTCCATCCGTCGCGGTAGTAGACAGATTTGGTGTTCCCGTTAAAACGCTGACCGTTTCATTGTTGACGAATCCGGCATAGGTGTAAGTCAACGATGGATTACCCGTGCCATAAACTTTCGTTTTGTTTTCAGCGGTCACTGTCACGGTGGCCTTGTTGACCGTGAACGACTGCTCGACACTGGTCGCTTCGTTGTAGCTTGTATCGCCTGCCTGCGCAGCGCGAATTGTCACGGTGCCCGCCCCCGTGAGCGTAACGGTGTTGTTGCTGATCGTCGCGGGACCACTGACAACACTGAAGCTGATGGGCAAATTCGACGAAGCCGTTGCGCTCACCGCAAACGGTGCATCGCCCCACGTCTTGCTCGCCAACGTACCAAACGTGATTGCTTGATCGGCCTTGTTGACCGTGAGCGTCGCAGCATCAGAAGTCGCACTGCCGCAAACTCCGGTCACCACCACATCGTAGCTGCCCGCGTCGCCTGTGCCGACGGGATTGATCGTGTAGCTGCTCCCATTGGCATTGGGAATGTTCTGTGTTCCCTTGCGCCATTGATAGCTCACCGCATTACTCGCCGTCACCGAGAACGTCACGCTGTTGCCAACGGTGACGGTTTGCGTCGCGGGAGGGACGCTGATGCCGACCGCACTGCTCGCAACATTGACGGTTAAGTTCGCCGTTGCGGTCAGACTGCCGCCATCCGTAACGGTCAGAACAACCGTGTTCGCTCCTGCGGTGGCAGTACAACCCGCTGCGACATCGGCGGTGATGGTGCCATTGGTATTGACGATGTTGCTTACGGTGATCCCTGTTGGAATCGTCGTAGCGGTCACGATCAATGATCCCACAGCAGTTTCTGTGTCACTGACCGTCGCAATCGTTGCATTGCTCGCAGCACCGCTCTGTTGCGCGGTCAGGGCTGAACCTGGCGTGATCGTCGGTGAGCTATTCGTGGAAGCGCAGCTTTGATGAAGGCTCAGCACTTCTTGCGCAGTTAACGCCCGGTTATAAAGACCGAATTCATCCATTTGCCCATTGGGTGCCAGTCCATTAGAACTACTATAGCCTCCGACCTTAAATGGGCCAGCACCTGTAAGATTCGGACTGGTTTGAGCCACGGTGTTAACAAGGACGCCATTCAGGTATGCCTTAACATTATTGGCAACAGAATCATAGACAAACGTCGTTGTCGCAGTGGAAACAGAAGCTCCGCCCGTAACCGTCACATCCGTCAATCCGCCACCACGTAAAATCCAGTTCCCCGCACCTGCCACGCCACCAGTGAAACATCTGAAGGAGGATGTATTAATGTCCCCCAAAATATAATACGTGGTAGTTGTTGAGATAATGTTAGAGGTCTTGAATGAGATGGTCCAGGAGGTATTGGCAAGGTTCGGAGCCCAGCCCGTATTCAGATAATCGTTGGTACTGGAAGCACCTGTTCCGATCAATGAACCGCCGTTGCCCGAACAAAGATTGGTCCCGCCCTGTGTCAGCCCGCCAACGAGTGTAGCGTTGGTGGTCCCTGAAGGAGGTGCGCTGGCCAGATTAGGAACACTCGTTCCGGTTCCGTCAAATTTATAATAGAGAAGTTCGGGAACCGGAGGCCCTTGTGATGCCATTGCAGCTGGAGCGGCAGGGGCGACTGTTGTCGGCGCAACGTACGCTTTAGCGCTAACAGGCTGGCTATCAAGCAGACGCTGATTCACTGGCAGGCGATGATTTACTGGACGTGCTGCTCCAAGGATGACCTGAGGCAATACCAGGCAATAAATCAGAAGTAAGACGACGAATTTACGGAAAGTGCGAGGCGAGACAGAAGGAAAGTTCATAAGTTTTCTAGCAGGTTCCTGAACTGAGGTACTGGCACATTGTGAGGTTGAAAGGTCTGGCAAGGAGCTTTGTAAATACTTCGTACAAAGCAGCGCTGGTAATAAGATTTGCGGCGGAAACATTGAGGAACGCTTCGACACAGATCACGCTCTGTGTCTGCCGCTGACATTTGATTTTCCAAATGGGAGGCTCAGGGAAAAATCAAAGGAGAACTTGAGAAAAAAATCAGTGGGGTTGTCGTGAAATTCCAGGACGCAGCGGGTGCTGCCACGCAAAAATACTGCGGCGCACTATAGGGAATTTGCGGCCTCAGCGTCAACATAAAAAAACAACGAGGCAGCAACAAAATAGTCAGAGATTCACAGACAGAAAGCGTTCTCATCCGTCACCTGATTCATCGCAGTGTGCCGAATAAAGCAAGGTTGGCCCAATGTACCGGATGCCTGAAGTCGGAGTTGGTTAGCAGTTTTTTTGTGGCCTGTTGCAAGGCGTTGGGAACGCGCGCTTTGAATTGTTGATGAAAGCTGGTCATTAGCTCAGCATTTTCAGTGGGCCATTGACTCATCAATGTGGCAGAACTGCTCGCGACATAGGCGGCCCAGGCTACGCCAGTAAAACCATTGCCTGTTCGACGTTCGACAGGCAGGACATTGGCGTTCGGCAACGCTAGTAATTCCGCACGTAAGTTCAAATTCGTCAGCCTCCACAACGGCAACAAACCAGATTTCGGTTTTGTCGCATCAGCGGGGGACAGGGCAACAAATGAGTACAATGGGCGATAGTTGTTGATGAGCGCAGGCGCAGCAAAATGAAGCGTGCTGGCAGAAGGTTGCAACGCCTCTTCGCGCGCAGCATTGCCGAACAGCGCTTTGCTGCGCGGCAATCCGTACATTTGCTGCAATCTTTGGACAGTTGACTCTGCATTGGCGACGGGCGTGAGCCGCAGCTTTTCGAGTGTCGCCACATCCAGGCTGGCAGGGGCGAAAGCCAATAAAGAAGGGGCTGTCGTCGGCGCTCGCAACCGTGCGAGCCGCGATTGTTCACGAAGCGCGCTGACGGAGCTGGCATAGTTAAGCGCACAATCTTCAATCCAAAACCGATTGTCGCTCGGCTGCAACGCGGCAAACGGGAGCGCCCACAAAATCCCATCCGGCACAATCGTCAGCGATGTTTTGCCTGCCAGTTGCGATTCAGCAGGCTTCAGCAAACGATCATACAGTTCGCGCGACAACGCGGCATACTCTTCGCTTTGGCTCGCGATTTTCTCGCGGAACAACAGCACGCGATCTTGCAGCTGCGCGGCATCCAGTTTGTAAGTATTCAACTCAAGCTGCGTTTGCCGCGACGCTTTCGTCAGGACAAACAGTAAAACCTGTTGCTCGGTCACGACGAATTCCAGCAGTGCGCGTTTGGGATCGCTGAGCAATGCGTATGCCTCGCCCGCTTTGATCGGCGGGGCTTCGCCGCGATAGGTTTTGAGTTGTGGGTGTCGCAGGTACAACTGATTCGTCAGCGTCGTCAAATCGGCACGCGCCTTTTGCAATTGGTCACGCAAACGCTTCACAACCGCTTCGTCATTGCCTTTGCGGCGAGCGCGATCCAGCCGCGCCGAAAGCGTCAAGGCTTCACGACGCAATTGCTGCTCGCTTTCGGCTTCAGCAGGCGTCAGCGTTTTGGTAATGCGATTGCGGCTGCCTTGCAAAATCCCCCATAAAATCTGGGCTTTCGCGCGCTCAGCGTAGTTGAAGGCCTCGACCGGGTTGCCTTCTTCCACCAGCAATTCGACCAGTCCGATGTACGGCGCGGTGCGTTCGACGGCGGAATCGGTGTCATTGCCCCGTAAATTCGCGCGCATCCGTTCAATCGTCGCGACCGATTGCAGCCACGCCTGTTTTGCCTTGTCTGCTTGTGTCAATCGCAGTTGAGCGCGTCCGATTTCAAACTGTGCGCGCCACAAGGTTTCGTAGCTTTCAGCTTGCGTGGCAAAGGCCGACGCGCGTTCGGCAAAGCTTAAGGCCTCGGTAAAAGTGTCTTCGGCATACTTCACTAAGCCGATGCGATAAAGCGCAACCGCAATCAGATTTTTGTTGTTGATCGTTTCAAAATGCGTGAGCGCTTTTTGGTACGCTTCCATCGCAAACGGATAACTTTTCTGCACAAAATGCACGAGGCCAATTGCCAGCAGCACTTCGTGCGCTTCATCCATTTTGCCGGATTCTGTCAGCAGAAACCGCGCGTTCTGAAATGCTTCAAACGCCAGACGGTAATTCTGCAAACGAAAGTTCGCATTGCCGACGCTTTGCAATGCCTGCGCGATACCGTCTTTGTCGCCTGCTGTGGCGTAGTGATTCAGGCTTTGATAGTAATGATCCAACGCCAGTTTATTTTCGCCCTGCACGAAATAGGCGAGGCCGATACTGCTCAACGACTCGGCCATCACCAGCGCGGTTTTGGTTTCTTTCGCCAATTCAAAACTCTGCCGATAATGATCAATCGCTTCGTCCAAATCGCCGAGCGCGTACTGACAATTACCAAGCCGCAACCACGTGTCTGCGATGCCCGCCTGATCGCCCGCCTGCTGCTGAAGCTGTAAAGTTCGCTGATACGATTCGAGCGCCTGTTCATACTGCCCCAGCGCGTAGAGGCAATTCGAGATGTTGCGCGTCGCGGCCAGGATCGCATTGCGGTTCGGTGGTTGCTGCGCGGCGGCCAAAGCACGGCGAAAGATTACCAGCGCCTCTTCGTATTCCTGCTGCGCATACATCGCTTCGCCGTTGTCGAGCAGGGTTTTCACGCCTGAACCTTCGGCCTGACTTTTCGTCAAACTCGCTTTTGCGGCGTCGTTCTCGCCACTCGACAATTGGTTGCTGGCAAGGAAGCCTTGCACTTCGGCAGCCTGGTCTTTGAGGCCGAGCCGGTTATAGATTTCGTATGCGCGTTTGAAATAAGGCTGTGCGACCGTCGCCTCAGCGTTGTAGGTCAACGCCAAACCGACATTTTGCAAGGCTGACGCTAATTCGCGCTGCTCGCCGAGTTCTTCATAAATCTTCAGCGCGTTTTGGTATCGCCGGGTCGCGGCTTCGTAATGCGAAAGCAGATACTCCGTTGTGCCCAGTCGCGATTCCGCCACTGCAATGCCTTCTCGGTACTGAAGAATCTGCGCGACATTCACGGCAGCGCGAAAGATTTCAATGGTGCGTTCGGTCGGCTTCGGATACAGGCTGCGGTCACCATTGTGTATCAGAATGGCGTGGACGTCTTTGGTTAATTGCGCGTGGCGCGCGCGGAGCACGGCTTCGCGATCTTCGGCAGTTTTAGCATCAAGAAGCTCCTGTGCAATTTGGGCTGGATTTGATTGCGCAATGATGTCACGGGAGGAAGCGAAAAACGAGACGACGAAACAGACGAAAATAACAAAACAAACTGAGGCGTCATGTCGAAGGTGAAAATCAAAAGTACGCATATCGCAATCTCATACAACAAGGATTTTTTCGTCTCTTTCGTTATTTTCGTCTGTTTCGTAGTTTCTCTTCCTACGCCAAAATCTTATTCACCACCTCGCCCGAAACATTCGTCAGCCGCGCATTTAATCCCTGAAACTTGACCGTCATCCGCAAATGATTGATGCCCAGCAAATGCAACATCGTCGCGTGCAAATCGTGAACGCTGACCGGGTTTTCGACGGCAGCATAGCCCAAATCATCCGTCGCGCCGTAGGTGATGCCGCCTTTGATGCCACCGCCCGCCAACACGTACGAAAATCCTTTGATGTGATGATCGCGCCCGTCACCACTTTGTGACATCGGCGTACGCCCAAATTCCCCGCCCCAAATCACCAGCGTGTCGTCCAGCATCCCGCGCTGCTTCAGGTCTTTGATCAGCGCGGCGGTCGGCCTGTCAGTTTCCTGCGCCTTGAATTCAAAGTTGCGTTTGAGGCCGCTGTGATGATCCCAGTCGCGGTGATACAACTGAATAAAACGTACGCCGCGTTCGGCCAGACGGCGCGCCAGCAGACAGTTCGAGGCAAACGAACCATCGCCCGGTTTTGCGCCGTACATTTCCAAAACGTGTGCGGGTTCTTTGCTCATATCGGTCAAATCCGGCACGCTGGTTTGCATCCTGTACGCCATTTCGTATTGCGAAATGCGAGTCAGAATTTCCGGGTCTTTGACCGCTTTGTATTCAAGCTGATTGAGTTGGTTGATCGCCGTAATCGAATTGTTTTGCAGCTTTGCATTCAAGCCATTCGGGTTCTTGATGTACAGCACGGGATCGCCGATGGAATTGAGTTTTACGCCCTGAAACTTGCTGGGCAAAAATCCGGCTGACCATTGGCGCGCGGCAATTGGTTGCATCTGCCCGCCCTTGCCCGCCGACATCAGCACGACATAGCCGGGCAGATTTTCGGTTTCTGCGCCCAGACCATACAACGTCCACGATCCCATGCTCGGACGCCCCGCCACGATTGACCCCGTATTCATCAACTGATGCGCCGGATCGTGATTGATTTGCTCGCCCCACATTGAACGGACGATGCAAAGATCATCGGCGACGCTGCCGATGTGCGGAAACATCTCGCAGATTTCCTGTCCCGATTTCCCTGCCCGCTTGAAGGCATATTGTGGGCCAAAACAACTCAGTTTTTGCCCCTGCAATTGTGCGATTTGTTGCCCTTTCGTGAAGGATTCCGGCATCGGCTTGGCATGCATTTGCGCCAGCGTCGGTTTGTAATCGAAGGTTTCCAAGTGCGAAGGCCCGCCCGCCTGATATAGAAAAATCACGCGCTTGGCTTTGGCAATGTGGTGCAGCGGGTTGATGACGCCTTTGGATTGTTGCGCGAAAAGATCACGACCAAAAGCCGTATTCAAGGCTAACGCGCCAAGTCCGGCGAAGCTTTGCGAAAGAAATGTGCGGCGGGAATTTATCAGCAGGTTGGAGACTTTCAGATTCATACTATATCTCAATTGGGAGCAGTGCGAAGCGCCTGGGAGCGCAGGCGTCTCGCCTGTTCAAGAGCGAGTGTAACGAGACTCGCTAGCTTCACAAGGAAAGCACTTGGTGTTTACCGTATTTCCTCCTCCGCGTTGCGCTTTGCTTCGCTCGCGCAGCAGGCGAGCCGCCTGCGCTCCCAGGCCCTCAGACTTTTAGTTACGCGTAATCGTTTCGTGCAAATTCAGAATTGCGCGGGTGACGGTGGTCATCGCAGCGACATTGACCAGTTTCAAATCCTTTGGCAATGGACTCTCTCCGACGTTTATCAACGCCTGCGCCGCCTTTGGATCGCGTTGGAACTCGGCCAGGCTCTTACGATACAAATCCGCCAGGATGCGAAATTCGCTGGCGGTCGGCTGGCGTCCGAGCGTTCGTTCAAAAGCCGAATTGATTTGCGCCTTCAGCCCCGCCTGTCGGAGCGTCTGTTGCGCAAAAGCACGCGCGGCTTCGACATAAATCGGATCGTTCAGCAACACCAGAGCCTGCAACGGCGTGTTGGAATTGACGCGATTCACAGTGCATTCCTCACGCGAGGGCGCATCGAACGTCAATAAACTCGGATGTAGGAACGTGCGTTGCCAATGCGTATACAAACCGCGCCGATACTGATCTTCGCCGTGACTTGCCGCATAATCCCGCTTCGGAAAATTCAGCGCAGCCAGATAATTTTCCGGTTGTTGCGGCCTCACGGAAGGGCCTCCGAACTTTTCAACCAATAACCCGGACGCAGCTAAGGCAGTGTCACGAACGACTTCCGCATCTACACGAAAACGATTCTGATGCGCCAGTAGACGATTGTCAGGGTCTTCGGAAGTTGGAGCGCTGAGCAATGATCTCAGAATACTGGACTGTCTGTAGGTATGGCTTGTGACAATAGTACGAATCAAATGCTTTACATCCCAACGATGAGCGATGGGCGATGTACGATGAACAGAAAAATCTTCTCTCTTCCATTCATTCATCGTTCCGCGTTCCGCATTCATAAATTCTGCTGCCAGCCAGTCCAGCAATTCTGGATGCGTCGGCCATTCGCCTTGTGAGCCGAGATCATCCAGAACCTTCGACAATCCGGTGCCAAAGAATTGCCGCCACATGCGATTGGCAAAGACGCGTGCCGTCAGCGGATTGTCGGTGGAAACCAGCCAATTCGCTAAATCTAATCGCGTGGCGCGACGCCCGCCCGTTTCCAGCTTGCCCAAAAATGCGGGAATCGAAGGTTGTACAATTTCGCCCGATTCGTCCATCCAGTTGCCGCGCGGCAAAACGCGTGTCTCGACTGGCATTGTTACTTCGGTGGCGAGAACGCGCGGAATTGAAGAATCCAACAGATCATATTCCAGTTTCAATTTAGCAATTTTTACATTGAGCGAGTGGAACTCTGGTGCCACCCATTTGAAATAATCCTCAATGATTGTTTGTTGCTCGTCCGTCCGTTCAGATTCGGCCACGATCAGCGCAGCCCACACATTATCGGTCAAACCATTATGACCAGTCGCGCGATAAGGCGTTGTCGGCTTCAGCGCTCTTAATCCGGGGTTGTCGCTTTCCGGCCAGGAATATTCGGCAGACGACAAGGCAAGCCGAAACCGACCTATCGTCGCGTGCCGAAAATCCGAATCGTGTCGCAAACGCACAGTAATTACGGAGTGCGCATCTGTCTTTAATTTCTCGGCCAGCCGCAGCGAAATGAACGGAGTGCGCCCCATGCCATACGTCGTGCTCCAACCCGTTTTCGGATTACCATCAATCACGCTCATCGCCGGATGTTCCGGGTCTTGCGCGGTGGCATCGGGCGTGACCAGCGTGAACGCTAATTTAGCTGGCACCTGAGGCCCGGAAGAAATTTCGGCTTCGACCTCGGTGAGTACAAATCTATCCGCTCCACGCGCGACGTGATTGCCGGGCAAATCAACATCGCGCACCAGCTGGACACCAAGCGCTGTCCATTCGCCTGCACCGGGCTTAAATGTGACGGTGTAGGTTTCGTTGTCAGGATTTGCCCCGCCTGCCACGATCAAGCCATTGCCCGGCATTTTCACGACGCCCAGGTACAAGCCATCATCACCATAATTGTATTCGGTCTGTTCTTCGTTATAAATCGTGAGTGTCGCGCCATTCGTTGTTTTTGCACTGAGCGGACGCTGAAATTTCCAAGCTAATTTGCCTGCCGTGTACAGCTCCAGCCATTGCTTTTCCCAGGCACGCCGTTGTGCGACTGCGCTGTTTGCCTTCTCATTCAACTCTAATTCTGCGCGCGCAATCTGCTCATTCAATTCTTGCAATCGCTGCTGCTGTTCGGGCGTTGCCAGCAACAGCTTGCTGCCCCAGGCGCTGCGCCCGCGATCCGGCACAAGGCCAGTTTCTTTGATGTCGGCAAAGAACGCTTTCATGGCGTAGAAATCTTTAGTAAGGAACGGATCGAATTTGTGATCGTGGCATTCTGAACATCCCATCGTCGAACCAAGCCACACATTGCTGGTCGTGCGTACGCGATCTGCGCCGTACTTCGCCAGATATTCTTTGGGCTGCACACCGCCTTCTGCTGACACACGATTCAGCCTGTTGTACGTCGAAGCGATACGTTGTTCCTGCGTAGCTTTTGGAAGCAAATCACCCGCAATCTGTTCACGCGTGAATTCATCAAATGGCTTGTTGTTGCGAAACGCGCGCAGGACGTAATCGCGGTACGGCCACGTCGGATATGGATTGTCGCCGTGAAAGCCTGCGGTGTCAGCGTAACGCACAGCATCCAGCCAGTGCATTGTCTGTTTTTCAGCATAACGCGGACTGGCAAGTAACCGATCTACCAACCGTTCATAGGCCCCTGACGATTTATCATTCACAAAATCGGCAATTTCTTGTGGTGTCGGTGGCAAGCCTGTCAAATCCAGTGTGACGCGCCGAATGAGCGTGCGCCGATCTGCTTCAGGCGAAGGCTGCAATCCTTCTTTCGCAAGCCGCGCCTGCACAAAGGCATCAATCGGATTGCGAACGAGCGCTTTGTTCTCAACATTCGGCACCAGCGGACGTTTGATGGGCTGATAGGCCCAGTGCCCTTCGTAAACTGCGCCTTCTGCAATCCACCGTTTGAGCAATTCTTTTTGCTGTGCGGTCAGGTCTTTGTGGGCATCTGGTGGCGGCATCACTTCGTATTTTTCCGTTGAAAATACGCGGCGAATGATTTCGCTCTCTTCCGGTTTGCCGGGCACGATGGGAAGGATGCCGGATTTCGTTTTTTTCAGGGCTTCTTCGCGCAGGTCAAGTCGCAATCCGGCTTTGCGCGAGTTTTTATCCGGGCCGTGACACAAGAAGCAAGTGTCGGCCAGAATCGGACGAATATCGCGATTAAAACTAACCGTGTTTTGCGTGGTAGCGGTAACGCGGCGGGCCAAAATAAAAGGAGTACCGATCAAAGCGACTGCCGTCAGCAACACAGCGATTTTAAGCGAGAAACGTGCAATGATTTTTTTGTTCATGGATATACCTTTGTTGATGCCCGGCTATGATACCGTCCTCTGGCTTTTCGGGAAACTGTTAATCCCCTGAGAGAGGCATTACAATGCACAGAAATTCATTAGAAATTGCCCGGCGTGAAAAGCCTGGCAGATAAGCTTGAGCCTGGCTTTTCCCTGACTATCGTTTGCAGGAAGGTCGGCGCGACGCGAAGCGTTTGGAGTGCGGAGACTTGTCGCCGCTTTGGCGCTGCCGTTGATTGTCCAAACTAAAGCGGGAAGAACTTCCCGCACTCCAAACGCTTCGCGCTGCCGCCAATACAGGGTAGGCAAAGAGGAGTTTTTCATGCGATTGAAAGATAAAGTAGCGCTGGTCACAGGCGCGAGCAGTGGCATTGGCAAAGGCATTGCCATCCGCTTTGCCGCCGAGGGCGCACGCGTCATCATTAACTATCGTCCTAACAGCCCACACGACAAAGCGGCGGCGCAGGCTCTGGCATCCAGCTTGGCGGATCGGGCCATTGCCGTGGCCGCAGATGTCAGCCAACGCATAGAGGTCGAACAAATGATGGATGCGGCGCTTGCGGCATTTGGACGGCTCGACATTGCCGTGTGCAATGCAGGGATTTGCCCCGAACAGCCGTTTTTAGAAACGACGGACGACCATTGGAATCAGGTGCTCGGCGTAAATTTGTATGGTGCGTTTGTCGTCAGCCAATTGGCCGCGCGGCAAATGGTCAGGCAAGGCGAAGGGGGCAAAATTATTTTCACGTCATCCGTTCACGAAGACATTCCGTATCCGCGTTACACGGCCTATTGTGCCTCGAAAGGCGGGCTGCGGTTGATGATGCGCAACATCGCGCTGGAACTGGCACCGCATAAAATCAATGTCAATAATATTGCGCCCGGAGCCATCGCGACACCGATGAACCAAACGGTGCTGGATGATCCTGAAGAGATGGAAAAAGCGCTACGGGAAATTCCCTGGGGACGATTTGGCCAGCCGGAAGAAATTGCCGCTGTCGCCACGTTTTTAGCCAGCGATGACGCATCGTATGTTACAGGCAGCACCTATTTTGTAGACGGCGGATTGACGCATCAGGTCAGCGCCTACTAAGCTGTATTCCCAATCAATCTTCCAACAGAAAGGAACCACAAACATGAAAAAGATGATTCTCTTATTCGCCACCGTTGGATTGTTAGTCTCGCTGACTTTCATCGTCATCGCGCAGGACAAAGGCAAACCTGCTGCACCTGCGGCTAAAGCAGAGCTGATGGATTTGAATTCGGCAACCAAAGAGCAGCTGATGACCCTGCCAGGAATCGGCGATGCTTTTGCCGCAAAGATTATTGCGGGCCGTCCTTACAAGGTAAAAACAGAACTGGTCAGCAAAAATATTATTCCGAAAGCCACCTTCGCCAAGATTACCGCGAAGGTCATTGCGAAACAGAAATAGAGAGATTACGTTAACGATGAAAAAGGCTGGCTTGTAGGTAACCAAGCCAGCCTTTTTGTATTTTGAAAGCGCGTCTCTATTGAATTTTCTCGCGTAAGCGCGGCACAGGGGTTGGGCCAGGTTCTGATTGTTCCCCGCCCCCGAAAACTTCCTTGAATGCGCCAATGCTCGACAGTACGCTGCTGGTCTCGACGGGCATGAATACAACCTTTGCGTTGTTCGATTTCGACATTTCGCGCAACGATTCGATGTATTTCATCATAATCAAATACTGTGCGGGATTGCCGCCCGTGATGCCTTCGGCGATGCGGCGAATGGATTCGGCTTCGGCGGTCGCGGCGGTCAAACGCGCTTCGGCAGCACCTTGCGCTTGCAAGATCGCCGATTGCTTTTCGCCTTCCGCCCGCATGATAGCAGATTGCTTTTCGCCTTCGGCGCGCGTGATTGCGGCTTGCTTTTCGCCATCGGCCTGCAAGACGGTCGCACGACGATTGCGTTCGGCGGTCATCTGCTTTTCCATCGTGATGCGCACGTCTTCGGGCGGGTTGATGTTCTTGAGTTCGACGCGCGTAACTTTGACGCCCCATTTGTGCGTTGCTTCGTCGAGGATGACGCGGAGGTTCGTATTGATTGTGTCGCGCGAACTGAGCGCGTGATCCAAGTCCATCGCGCCAATCACATTGCGCATCGCGGTGATCGTGAGTTGGATGATGCCGCCCACCAAATCGCCGACTTCATACACGGCTTTGACTGGATCGGTAATCTGCCAAAAAATCACGCTGTCCACCATAATCGTGACGTTGTCGCGCGTGATAACGGGTTGCGGCTGTAAATCAGTGAACTGTTCGCGCAAATCAATTTGAATCATACCGGGGCGCATCCCTGACCAATTGATACTGCGAGGGCTTTCCAAAAATGGTGTTACGATATTCAAACCACCTATTGCCAGACGATCAAATTTGCCCAGCCGCTCAATAATCATCGCAGTTGCCTGTGGGATGATGCGAATCATTTTCGAGGCAATAAAAAAAGCGATGACCGCAAAAATGATGAGGGGGATCAGGTATTCAAACATAGAAGGCTCCTTAATGTTTCAATAACGAATGATGCGAGGGGCGATAGACATACACGGTGTTCCCGTCAACGTGATCAATTCTGACAGATTCGCCAATTTGCAACGGCTCTTCGCCCGCAACCGGAATCGCCGTCCAGACAGACCCAAAGGCTTTGATTGCCGCCTCATTGCGCGCGCCCTGGCTGGCTTCGACGACCGAAACGATTTCTCCGATCATTGAATCTACGCCGGTTTTGAGAGAGTCATGTTTGGTAATGTATTTCTCGAAAATAGTTCGTGACGCAACTACCAGCAGAAGTGAAACCACCAGAAAGATTGTCACCTGAATCGGGAGGCTGCTGACGCCCAACAAGGCAGCGACCGCCGCGACTACGGCTCCAATGCCAAACCACAGCAAAAAGAAACCAGTTGTTGCAACTTCACCCGCCATCAACAATGCTGCAATCACAAGCCAGATAATCCACATAGACGCTCATCCTCAATGACGAAGCGAGTATAAACCGAAAGCCGTTTTCCCCATACCCTTGTGGCAAAGAATTTGACTATTCTGAAGCCAGGATTACACTATTCGCCGAGGAAATTATGAGTGCATTATTCGCCCGCAAACTCTTCACGACGACCGAATATCACAAGCTGCGCGAAACTGGCTTTTTCACCGAAGACGACCGTGTGGAATTGATTGATGGTGAGATTATCGCCATGTCCCCAATTGGCCCCAAACATGCTGGATGTGTGAATAAGCTCAATGCCTTTCTGAATCGGAAAGTAGGACGACACGCCATCGTTGCCCCACAAAATCCGGTTTGGCTGAACGAATATTCCGAGCCACAGCCGGACATTGCTTTGCTGAAACCGCGCGATGACTTTTATATGAACAGTCATCCGACACCGGACGACACGCTGGTTGCTATCGAAGTAGCAGATTCAACGCTGGAAGGAGATCGTCAGATCAAACTGCCCAAATACGCGCAAGCGGGCGTGCCGGAATTCTGGCTGGTGGATTTGGTCAACAATCGGATTGAAGTTCACGCGCTGCCGAATGAAGGTGTTTATCAGGAAGTGCGCATCATCCTGCGACATCAAAACATCATCTCGCGCGCCTTGCCACACCTGAAACTCAAAGCCAGTGACATCCTCGGCTAACAGTTTGCAACTATCGCAATTTTGTTTTTATCCGCTTCCGCCAACGTTTGTTCCCGATCAAAGATCAACGTCTTGTCCGCCGTCAACGACATCGCCGTGACGTGACACGCCTTCAATGTTTCCATCGTATTCAAACCAATCACCGGCACATCAAAACGCATATCCTGATTTGGCTTGGCGACTTTGATGACGGTCAGCGGACGTCCACGCACCAGTTCCGAAGCGCGGCGAATCGTGGCATCCGTGCCTTCCATCGCTTCGAGCGCGACGACGGCCTGGTTCTTCACGACGATGGTTTGACCGAGGTCGAGTCGCGCCAGTTCGTGTGCGACGTGCAGGCCATATTCGATGTCGGCGAGTTCGTGTTTATTGGGTGCGCGTTTGGTGAGCGTTCCAGCACGAGCCAGTAATGGTTGTAAGAACGTGGTCGAATCAATCAGCGCGATGCCTTCGCTGGCAAGTTCATCGGCGACCGCACCAAGCAAGGCATCGGTGTTGCGGCGCTTCAAACGCGCCAGCATCTTCGCCATCCGCAAATCGGGCAGCGCATTGAGCTTGAAAATCTGCACGTGTTTGACCTGTCCGGCCATCATCACGTGCGTCACATTTTCGCGTTTGAAAAATTTGATGAGTTTGCCAAGTTGCCCAACGCTGACCCATTCAAACGTAGTGGCTAAGGTCTCGATGGATTTGTCGGTTTCTTCACTGATGGCGGCAACGGCAAGATGAACACCTTCTTTTCGCGCTCCCTCCAACACCAGAAAGGGGAAGCGACCGTTGCCTGCGATGAGTCCATATTTCATGCGGGCAAATGTAATGCAATGAACCGACTTTCCCCAAACGGAAGCAGCCGTTTCATTGCGCTTGAGAACCTCGGCTTCGGGCTGAATTTGATTCGGAGTTTACGGCGCGGGCGGCAATTGCGCGTTCCACTGATCGTACAGCAGCTTCAGTTCATTGCGCTTGGTCGGGTTACTTTCAGCCAGGTTGGCACGTTCGCCCGGGTCCGCCGCCAGGTCATAGAGCCGCAGCGTGTTGTCCAAAAAGAGTAACTTCCAATCCCCCGCCCGCACCGCGTATTGCGGCGCGCCGTAGCGCCAGTACAGCACATCGTGCGGCGGCGCAGACGTCACGCCTTGCAACAATGGCATCAGATTCACGCCATCCAATCGCGGGTCAGAAACGGCGCGCCCTGTCGCGGCAGACAAGGTCGTGGTAAACCAATCCAGCGTAATGACGGGCGAGGTGTTGACTACGCCTGCGGGCAAGTAGCCTTTCCACTGCGCCATCGCCGGAACGTGAATACCACCTTCATACAACTGAAATTTCTCGCCATTGAACGGCGTGTTCAGCGAAGTGTTGTCGCTGGGGTCGCCGCCGTTATCGCTGTGAAACAGGACGAGCGTATTTTCTTCCAGCTTCAATTCGCGCAACTTTGCCAGCACTTTGCCCACGCCGTCATCCACTGCCGTCATCATCGCGGCAAAGGTACGCCGATTCGTGTTGGTGATGTGCTGATTGCGCGTCAGATACTCCGCAGGCGCTTGCAAGGGCGAATGCGGCGCGTTGAAGGACAACTGCAAATAAAACGCCTGTCCTTGCTTGCGTTCGATGAAATCCACGGCTTCGCGGGTGAAGGCATCCGTCAAATACGTGCTTTCGGTGACGGATTGCGTGCCGCGATAAATCGGGTTGCCCGGTTGATCCCAAACCGTGTAGGAATGCAGTGCAGGCAGAAACCCGAAGAATTCATCGTAGCCGCGTCGCTGCGGCAAAAATTGCCCCGTCGAACCCAGATGCCATTTGCCAACCAGACTGGTCGCATAGCCCAATGTTTTCAGGCGCTCGGACAACATCGTTTCGATGACGGGCAAATTGGGATGCGTCAACAATTCGACCCCAAAACGCTGTTGATAGCGTCCGGTCAACAGAGCCGCCCGCGACGCATTGCAAACTGGCGCGGTCACGTAGGCGTACGTGAAGCGAACGCCGTTTTTCGCAATCGAATCAATATTCGGCGTCTTGATGTCCGGGCTGCCTTGCACACCCAAATCAGCATAACCCAGATCATCAACCACGATCATGACGATGTTCGGTCGTTGCTTGGCAAGCGTGAGGGCCGCACTATTCGTAGCATTCGCCGCCACCGTCACGCTTTGCATTTCCGTCACAAAGCCGAGGGCCTTCGCTTCCAGCGTGTGATTGCCCGCGCGCACAACCGGCAGCGCAAATTCGCCTTGCGCATTGGTTTTCACTACGCGCATTCCATTGTTGACAGCAGGCAGCGTCAAGGTAGCATTGGCAAGCCGCGCCCCGCTCAACCCATCCGTCACCGTGCCAGACAACGTACCAAAATCGTTCTTGCCCGCCACCGCTATCGTCGCCTCCAGACTGGTTTGGCCTTTGCTGATGCGCACGCTGGTTGCCAGATTGGTCGGCAGATTGTCGGGGAGCTGAACATTGATCTGCCACAACGCGACGAACCCCGGCGCTAACCCGCTGAATAACACGGGCGCGGCCACACCGCCGATGGTCACAGTAGGGGAGCCAGCGTCAACGGCCAGCGGGGAAAATGGCGCAGCCTGCCCATCAGCCACCATCGGATTCGTCGCGCCCAGGCCCGTAGCAAAGAGCATCACAATGCCGCCCGCTAGTTCCGGGCGCGCGCCGGGAAACCGCTCGAAATCTGCATTAGTCGAATAGTCGAGATTCAACGCCGACACCTGCCCTCGCCCAGTGGCGTCGGACGTGAACAAACCGGGAGCAGATTCGACCACTGTGACCGTGCCGCTTTGCGTCGGCGTCTCGGCGTGATTGACAAAAACTTCAATCGTGGCTGCCCCTACTGCCGTGCCAGCAGGAACTTGCAGATTGATCTGCAAAGGCGAAACATAAAAAAGGGGGGCGACACGTCCGCCAACTTTCACCGTTACACCAGCCAAGGTCGCAGGCAACGGCACGCTGGTGGCGACGATTGTCTGGGTCGTGAACCCAACGCCGAACAACGAAGCAATCGAACCGGGTGCGACGGCTTTCTCATAACTTGCCCCATTGACCAACGCGACTGTCGAGTCTTGTGGCTCGGCGACGGCGTGGCTGCCGATGAACGCGCTAAGCCCAACGAACAGCACCAGCTTTGCGATCATACGTTTACTCATAGGCGTAGTTTTTGAGCCAGATTCCTCAGCCCGGCGCTCTCCCAGCCGTGAACGACGGGGCTATTCAAGAACAACAGAACTTCCAAACACACTCTCAGATGGGAAAGGTGCGAAGAATTAACCTTCGCGCCTCATACATTTACACCATCGCTTTAATTCTCCGATTTCTGGCTGACTTCAGCCGCTGGTTTGTATTTCTCTTTTTCTTTCTCGCGTTGCAAATATGGAATTCCCTTCTCCATCCATTCCGGCATTGGTGCGCCTTTCAATTTGTGATCGAAGTATTCCAGCATGCGTCGCGTGTAATCCTTTTGGTTTTGCCGACGGCGCAAGTTATGCGGCTCACCGTTGTAAGTGAACATATACACTTCTTTGCCCAATCGCCGCAGCGCCAAATAGTATTCAATTCCCTGATACCACGGCACGGCATCATCCGCATCATTGTGAATCGTCAGAATCGGCGTTTGCACACGATCCATGCGAAAGAGAGGCGAATTTTCCAGAAAGCGCATCGGGTATTCCCACAACGTGCCACCGATTCGGCTTTGTGTGTGTTCGTACTGAAATTGTCGAGACAGCCCCGTGCCCCAGCGAATGCCACTGTATGCACTGGTCATATTCACCACCACGGCTCCGGGGGCAGCAGCCTTGAAGCGATTGGTTTGCGTGAGCATGTAAGCAATCTGGTAGCCGCCCCAACTATGCCCCTGAATGCCAATCGCATTTTCATCCACAAAGCCCTGATCCACGACCGCCTGCACGCCGGGCAGGACGCATTTCATCGCGCTTTCGCCGGGATAGCCAATTGTGTAGACGATGTCGGGCATAAACACCAAATAGCCGTTGCTAGCGTAAACATACCGATTGATCGAATTGGTCGGGGTGGGGTGCGTGAAGCTATGCAAGGTATTCGTGAGCTTTTCGTAAAGATATACGATCATCGGGTATTTCTTTTTCGGGTCGAAATTATCCGGCTTGATCAAAATCCCGCTCAGCGCGACGCCATCCGTATTTCGGAAGCGCACCAGTTCCGCTTTGCCCCAATTGAATTTGCTCAACTGCTCGCCCACATTGCTGACCTTTTTCAGGTCTTTGAAGTTTGAATTTGTCACGAGCAAATCAGGGTATTCGTCAAAGCGCGATGCCGTCAGCAGCAGGACATCAGCATCTTTGGCTTTCGTCGGGTTGGTAAAATTCTTTGCGGCCCAATGCAATTTTTCGGGTAAACCGCCATCCAGCTTATCGCGGTAAAACCCCGAATCACGCGTTTCGACGTTCTCAGCGCTCAGCAATAAAGGTTTGGCTGGATCAATGAAGCGCTCTTCACTATCAAGCCGCGAGTACCGAAATTCGATTTTCTCTTTGCGCCCCACACCATCGGTTAAGTTCTTCGCGCTGCTGCCATCGGGCGCGACCTGCCAGATATCAAACTCATCGTACAACAACACGTATTTGTCATCCTTGACCCAGCCGCCATTGCCGTACGCAGGCGCAGTGCTGGGCGAATCGTGATCTACGCGCCAGAAATTGACGCCGAGTTTCGCTGTCAGGTTCGTCATCTTTCCGTCTGGCACCGAAATCGAATGCCAGTCTTTGCCGTCAAAGACTAATCCGTATTTGCCATTCGGCGACCACGAAACACCGAACTGATTTTTCTTCAGCAACGACTTGCGCGCGCCGTCATTGGTGTTGACCAGGTAAACATCCGAGTAATTTGTGTCTACGCCAACCAATCGGCGATATTCACGGTCATCGGTGCCAATCGCCCATTGGCCTTTGTCAGCGGGGTTCAGGCCATTCATCGTTTCATCCGCAAGTTGGACGAATTTCTTTTCTTTCAGATGAAAGACCGCGCGGTACGAACGATTACGTTCCTGTGTGGCGCGCACCTTTTGCATCGGCTGGATGTAATCGTCTTTGTAATGCCACAGATCAACGCTGACTTTGTCATCGCCGTTTTCCTCTGCCCCCGATTCTTTCTCTGGCTCGGACGGCGGAGCAACGCCGAGGAATAACTTATTGCCATCAAGCGAAAAACTGAGGTTCGCGTTATCGCTGATGACGAGGCCAGAGCGAAAGTTTGCCGTGGAGGTCGAAACGATCTCCACCGCGTTGTCCTTGTTGTTGCGAGTCCAATGATAAATCTTGAGCTTTGGCTGTTTGGCCGCAGCATCATCACGGTCGCTCGTGAAAGCCAGCTGGGTTTGATCTTCGTCCCAGGTGAGTCGCGCGTATTTGCCTTTGCCCGCCAGCAATTCAACGGGTGCGGAATCACTTCCCGGCACCGCAGCAAACACGCCGTTCAGTTCTTCTTTTCTGGCAGAAACCGTATAGACCAATGTTTTCGCATCTTTGCTAAAGCTGTAATCCAGCGCATTGGCAAACGTGCGCTCCGCCCCGCTGGTCAGATTTCGCAACACCAGATCGCTGCCATATTCCTTACGATTGCCCGGTCTCCCTCCGGCTGCACCTGCCCTGCCGCCACCGCCACGTTGCTGGTCTTCAACCTCGTCACCGGGCTTTGGTGCATCGGCTTCGGGCTTCTTCTCTTCGGGTTTGGCTTCAAGCTGATATGCAACCCAGCCAGCAGCATCTTCCGGCACCTGAAAGCTTTTGACTTTCTCAATGCGTGTCACCTGCCCATTGCTCAAATCCAGAATGGCAAGCGCGTTTTTGGGCATTTCTTCAGGCTTCTTTTTGTCTTTTTTAGCTTGATTGAGTTCGGCTTTGGTCGGCTCAATCGTGAACAGGACAAAACGATTGTCCGCCGTAAAATAGGGGCGAACGGCCCGATTGGCCTGCCCGAATGCGGGCGCGGCTCCCGGCTCGCCTGCATCAGACGGAGGTTGCGGGGGGCGATAGCCGCGATTGGTTTTCCATTCTGCCCCGGAAGCAAGGTTGCGGACGATAATTTCGCCATCGCCATCCTGTGGCATCAGCGCATAGGCAACCCATTTGCCATCGTGCGATAGTTGCTGTGCCTGAATAGACTTCCAGCTATCAAAATCCTGATGGCTGAATGCACGCTTATTTTGCGCAGAAAGCGACAGGGCAAAAAGCATTAGGGCGGTAACCGTCAAGGCCAAATGAAGGGGCTTTCGTCTCATCGTAATTTCCTCCTGAAAGACGAGAAAAGGGTAATTTATGAGTTGTGGTCTCAAGTAAGTAAGTACGCCAGAGATGATGATACAAGAGGGACAGCTTGACAACTCTATGCCGTGGGATTGGATGAATTCCAGGTGATTGATTGCGAAAACAACGCTTGCGCTACATTTTTGCAGGAAGGTGAGAATTTTCAGAGCAGGATTACGCGTTCATGGGCTGGAGCATTTCATCTGCTCCCTACTGGTCGCGGTACTGACAGAACAGGGCAATCTGGACTTGTGCTGGCGTTGGTATATCCTGACAGAAAGCGAAATCAAACAGAAAGGACAAATCAATGATTACGAATCCTCAATTTGGCACCAACATTCAGGAAATCACAGATGGCATCTACCGCATTAACACGCCTGTACCGGGCTTTTCGTTCAATCAATATTTGATCGTGGACGATGCGCCGCTTCTTTTTCATACCGGGCCACGCAAGATGTTTCCACTTGTGCGCGAAGCGGTTGCCAGCGTCCTGCCTGTTGAGCAATTGCGCTACATCAGCTTTTCTCATGTCGAAGCCGATGAATGTGGTTCGCTTAACGAGTGGCTGGCCGTTGCCCCGCACGCAATTCCGGTTTGCAGCAAGGTCGCCGCGATGGTTTCAATCACAGACCTGGCAGATCGCCCGCCGCAAGGGCTGGCAGATGGTGAAGTCCTATCGCTCGGCACGCATCAGGTGCAATGGTTTGACACGCCGCATCTGCCGCACGGTTGGGAATGCGGCTACCTGCTGGAACAACACACCCGAACCCTGCTGTGCGGAGACTTGTTTACGCAAGGCGGCGACGCGCATCCTGCCGTCACCGAGGCTGACATTCTGGAACCGAGCGAAGCCTTTCGCCAGCAAATGGATTATTACGCGCATACACCTAAACAAGCTGAAATGCTGGCGCGGTTAGCCGCAACGAATCCAACCACGCTGGCTTGCATGCACGGCAGCGCGTGGCGCGGTGCAGGAGCAAGCTTATTGCAGGGTTTGGCAGACAGCCTGAGCAAGTCCGCCAGAGGATGAGAAGGCGGGTGAAAAATCTACGAAAACCGTAATACTTTTGCGTGCAGGCAGCGAGTTCCGCCGGGCAAGCTCCCGCATTAAGGCTTACTCAAAGTCGCCAACGGCGACCCACAAAATAGCGTAGGGTCAAGCGAACTGCGGTGAGCGCCACCCTACGATCTCAGCAGCAAGCGTTCCGACGCTGAAGGCGTCGCACCTTGCCACGGGCGGTTCGTCACCTTCGGCGACAGATTTTTTTCTGACTGCAACGTAGCGATGCTCGCTACGCTATACTATTTGTCATCTTCGATGACCCAAAAAAAACTACTTTGAATAAGCCCTCGCTCCCTCATCTTCGCCTAAAAATCGGCTGGCGTCGTCCAGTGGTTTGTGTCAAACTGCCTGCACGTTATGACGTCGCAGAATCCACAATCGGAAGAAGTCACGCGCTTATTGGTTAATTACAGCAATGGCGATCAGCAGGCGCTCGAACAACTGCTGCCATTGGTTTACAACGAACTCCGTCGTCTGGCTGCCGGGTATTTGCGGCGCGAGCGCGAAGATCATACGTTGCAACCAACCGCCCTGGTACATGAAGCCTATTTACGATTGCTGGGGCAGGAAGTGGAGTGGAAGAATCGCGCGCACTTCTTTGGCGTTGCAGCAAATATGATGCGGCGTATTTTGGTGGATCACGCGCGCCAGCATCAGGCAGAAAAGCGCGGCAGTGGCGATGTCAAAATTGCGCTGGATGAAGCGATTAATCTTTCCAGTGAACGCGCGGCAGATTTACTTGCATTGGATGATGCGCTCACGGCTTTGGCTGAATTCGACCCGCAAAAAAGTCGCATGATTGAACTGCGCTATTTTGCGGGCTTGTCGGTTGAAGAAACTGCCCAGGTGCTCGGCATCAGCATTGCGACATTCTCACGGCAATGGAAAACCACGAAAGCGTGGCTGTATCGTGAAATCACCAGAACCGTCCCAGAAACACCAGCCGATTAACTTTGTTTGGAGCCAAGAGTTTTCAGGTAAGCAGCCACGGCTTCAGCATCTTCACGAGACAGGCGAAAAGGCGGCATTGGCGGGCGGACATGTCTGCCTGCAGGAAGATCACCCGTCTGTAAAAATTTCGCCGCTTCCGCCTCTGTCAAGCTCGGCAAGCCTGCAATCGCAGGGGCCGCCTGTGCCCAGGGCATCGGAACGGTAGGCGCAATGCTCAACGGGCTTCCCTGCAATGACCGGGCAAGGTCTAGTTCACCGCGTTGGGTGCGGGGCGTGTGACAATCAGCACACATTCCGACGTTTTCTATGAGGTATTTTCCGCGCGCCAGTTTTTGTACGTGTGGATCGCTGGCGGCACAGCCCCAGGCCAATGCCAGCCAAATAACAATACTCAACGACAAAAGAATCTTTTTCATGCGTGTTTCTCCTGAAGGGAAATATTTTTCTATTTCACTGCATGAACTAACGCGTAAAAATCCGGCTGAATTTTTCACGCAAACTATTTTTGTCAGGATTTTTTCACTTGCAGGCGAGAGGCATTCTTCCACTGATTCTTGCTATCAGCAGAGGAGAGTCATCGCAAATCGTCCTACGATGACGACTTGTACTGCCGATGCAGATTGGCAATCACCGCGATCAACTCCGCAGGCTCAACGGGTTTCGGAACATGGCTTTGAAACCCCGCAGCAAGTGCGCGAACACGGTCTTCGGCGCGCGTGTGCGCAGTCAGGGCAATGGCAGGAGTATCTTGACTATCCGACTGGCGCACCTTACGAATAAAAGTGTAGCCATCTTCACCTGGCATTTCGATGTCGCTGATGATGACCTGGATAGGGTGCTCGCTCAGCACCTTCAACCCCTTTATGCTCGACTCTGCGGTAATTACATCTGCCCCGCTACTTTTCAGCATACTGAACAACAAGTCTCTGGCATCGGGTTCATCATCAACAATCAGCAACCGCAATCCCTCCAGTTGAAGGCTCTGGTCTTCTGAAACGCCTTGCTGAAGGGCGACAGAAATGTGCGAATCGGCGGAGCGACGACCGGCATTAACCAGCGGCAAGAGAACAGTAAAGGAGGAACCTTCGCCTTCGCCAGGACTTTGGACGTGAACAGTTCCGCCATGCAGTTCAGTCAGGTGACGCACGATTGCCAGCCCTAAACCAAGCCCACCGTGAGGACGTGTGATTGAGGAATCGGCCTGTCGAAAGCGATCAAAAACATAGGGAAGAAATGCAGGGTTGATCCCCGCTCCAGTGTCACTCACCGTCAATTCCAGATGAGAATGGATGGCTTCGAGTTCGACGAGAACTGAGCCATCACGGGGCGTGAACTTGATTGCATTCGCCAGTAAATTCCAAACGATTTGCTGCAAGCGTTCGCCATCGCCAATCAGCATTGTATTTTCGGCATGCTGGACAAAATACAGCCCGACGCCTTTGGCATCTGCGGTGGGCCGCACTACGTTTAGTGCGGCTTCGATGATGGTGGGCAGGTCAACAGGCCGTAAATCCAACTGCATTTTGCCGCTGATGATGCGCGAAACATCCAGCAAATCTTCGATCAGACGATTTTGTGAGCGGGCATTGCGTTCGATGGTTTCCAATGCATGTTGCGTTTTTTCAGGGGACAATTTGCCGACCTGTAACAACTTGGCCCAACCGAGAATGCCGTTGAGCGGTGTGCGTAGTTCGTGCGAAACGGTTGCCAGAAAATCATCCTTCAGACGGTTTGCCTCTTCTGCCAGTGCCCGCGCCTGGCGTGATTCGGCATAGGCGCGCACACTGGCCAGAGCCAAATCAGCAGCACTGGCTAACGACCCAAGCAACTCAATCTCGTATTCACTGGCGCGATATTTTTTGTCCCAATACACGCCTATCGCGGCAACCGGCATTCCGGGGCCAACGGGCGTCATCAACAAGCTTTGGACAAAGGTATCTGCATAGGCTGCATGTGGAACGCGGGCATCCTGATAAATATCTTCGATAACCACCTGCTGATCTTCTCGCATTGCCCAGCCTGAAATACATTTATCCAGTGGGAATTCCTGTCCCGCCCAGAGTGGTGAAACTGAATCCTCGTAGACATAACGAACGCGATCCCCCTCCCGCAGCACAAAGCTTGCCCCTTGCGCGTTGGTTAATTCACGGGCAGCCCGGCAGATGATGGCGGTCACTTGTTCAATCTTGAAAGCCCCGACCAAAGCACGATTCGTTTCCGTCAGTTTTAACCCATCGTGATAGCGGCGTTCACGCTCTTCCTCGGCACGTTTGCGCTCAGTGATGTCAACGAAAGCACTCACTGCGCCACGAACCTGCCCACTACTATCTCGCAATGGCACTGCATGTCCGTATAAGCTGCGTCGTTGCCCATTATTAAAAACGACTTCTTCTTCAAAATTGCGCACCTCTCTGCCACGGGCTGCAATCTGGACAGGCAGCTCATGCGGTTGTAGTTCCTGCCCATCCTTGAAAACCTTGAAATGGCGCGGCTGCTCTTCGGCAGGGGCAGATAAAGAATGATTTTCCTTTTCTCCAACCTGTAACAACTCGCTGGCAGCCCGGTTGCCAGTAATGACCGAACAGGCAGGATCATGGGCCAGCCAAACAAGGGCGGGCACGGCATTCATCAAGGCTTCCAGTTCCTCGGTGCGGGCACGTTCGCGTTCCTGATTTTCGCGTAATGATTTTTCTGCCTGCTTGTGCTTTGTGACATCGGCAATGACCGTCAGCGCACACGGCTCGCCATCCACTTCAATTAATTCCGCCGAAAGGATGCCGATGAGTTCCTGCCCAAAACGCGTTTTGAACTTATATTCCGCATTGCGAATGCGCCCCTGTTGCTGAACCAGTGCAAGTTCGGCCTCGCGATCCTGTGGCGTAGCCCAGACGCCAAGTTCGGCGGTCGTTCGCCCGATGGCTTCTTCGCGGGTGTATCCGGTCAAATGAACGAACATCTCATTCACCTCGACGAGATTGCCGGTTTTGAGAGAAGAGATCGTCATCACAAATGGACTTGCATTAAAGGCTTTGTCAAAACGTTCTTCGCTTTTGTGGAGTGCGGTTGCCTCGGCACGTTGACACGCGACCAGCTTAAAAACCCGATTTACTCGGTGCAGAAGTTCGTGCGAGCTGAAAGGCTTGAGGAGATAATCATCAGCGCCTGCCTGCACCCCCTCAACACATCGCGCCTCTTCAGTGCGATCAGACATCAGAATTAAAGGAAGCGCGGCAGTGTTCTGACTCGCACGCAATTCCTTCAGCAAACCTAGCCCATCCAGATCATCCGCCAAAACCAGATCGGGGCGCTGTTGTTCAATCAGCGGCAGTGCGGGTTGTCCGTCTGACACGGCAACAACGTCATAAAGTGTGCCTAACGATTGTTGAATCGAATTGCGCCCATCGGCATCATCACAGACCACAATGATTTTCATTTTTTCCCCAGCCGAAATACTCGAATGGAGCGCCGCTCCCCCGGCTCCGCCATTGATCGGCCTCTCCGCAGCATCCCTGCCTCCAGGCCAAACATCAGATGCACTACGATTGGCCTTTCTTTTACGACTATTCATCTACTCTTACTCTCCTGAAAAATGGGCAGCGACATATCCAGTTGTGCGCCGCCGAGGCGTAACAGTTGAAGTACTGCGGTAACGAGTCGAACAATCTTCAGGCAAACAGACCTGACTTCATCGGGGGCAACCGGAAGATTATCAGGCAACACGCTGTTACCAGCCAAACAAATCACCAGCAGGAAGGTTTTGGGAAGCCCGCACGAGGCTTAAACGAACCACTCATCTCGCAGGTAACCAATGTTATGTTTTCCCTCAAAAAACTGCGTAATTTCCAATCCATTGCGTGCGATTTTAATGGGCCAAACTTCCTCGAAGACATACGCAATCCCGCAGAAACAGATGAACGAATAAAATAGCATTTTATGCCAATGTGAAATTAGAAAAAATCAACTCTAATCATTGAATAGTTGTCTTTGGATTTGTTTCGCTTATAATCCACTCACGTTGCCAAATACATAAATATCGAAATTTTACGGTGGAGGACGCGGACGGAATTGGACGTTGCTTGAAGGGAAGAGCAGATTCTGACCAGAATCAAATCTGCGCTTGTTCGATCACTATTTCCAACCCTCTTCTGCGTTTTTTGCTCACGTTGTAATAAGGCTTATTGCCTAGCAAATAAGGTTTCCAACATCGTGATTAATCAAACGAAAAATACGACCCAGGCTCCTAAACAAACGGCACAATCAGGAACCCAGACTGGCAAAGCTGAGCCGCCAGTTCCATTTTGGCGAAAAGTATTTGGTCTCGGCCCGCCGCGCCCGATGGCGGAACGGCTGGAGGAAAGTTTACGCGAGAAATGGAAGTTTCCTGAAGTCAGACCACATCACATTGAATCGTTGCTTGCACCCGAAGCCGATGAAAAATTGCGTTTCTTCCTTGACGGATACTATGCAGGCCGCTATCTGAAGCTGAAAAAAATCTATGGTCTGGCATCGCAGGGACGTCGCGGTGGCGTTGACGACGATGACATTGATACGCTGCTACAATTCGGCCAGAAGTTACTCAGTTATTACGACATGCTGAATGACGATGAAACACGTCGTTATATTCCCCGTTATTTTGGTGGCTATTACCGCGAGGGAAAAATCGGCACGGAAACGCTGGTGAATATTGCCTCCACCAACTGGCTTGGCCCGTTCATGCGCAAGCAATTTGTGACTTATGCCGAACTACTGCACACGCGCTTCAATCTGCCGCGACAGGTGTGCGGGCCATTGCTGGCCAGCGTGGGCGATTCGCGCATGCTCAATAGCATTCTGTATCGCAAAACCGGGCCGGAAGAATTTCAACGATTGGCGGACATCATTGCTGCTCCATTGCCTGAAGATAAGCGGAATGATGCGTTAGTGCCTGCACTGGAGTTGCTGGTGCTGGCAACAAAACAACAAATCCCGGTGGCCGGTGTGACTTCGTTTGTGCATCGGATGAAGTTACAGGCAGAGCATTTTCGCCCCTTCACCGCGATTGTTTACACGCTCTGGGCGCATAACCATGACGTAGATATTAGCTGCCCCGTGTTCTCTGCCTATGTGAAAAAAGTGCTTGACGAATTTGGCCCGGAAATTGACTTGCTGAAGGCACCGTTGTTCGTCAATGCCTATTACGATTTCAAACACGATGGCGAAAAGCTGCGCATCTTTTTATCTCCGCAGTACAGCGAAACCAAAGCCTTCGTTCGCCGCATCGGTGTGACAGTTCCGCCGAATGTCTGGGGCATGGCGCGCGTCGTGGTGCTGGCGCAAAAATTTGACCGCGAAAAGGTTCCGCAATTGATGCGCCAACTCAACGAAGAAGTCACGCTGGCTGACCTTGTCTTCCTGAATGGTATCAGCAACAACCCCGAAGAAGTCGCGTTGCTGCTGAATCGCGAGAAGTTGTTAGCCCAGGTCGAAGGCATCAAGATCAAACGCATCGTCAAACGACGCCGCAATGATCAGGTAGAAGACCTGAGTAATAGAATTGATCAGGCTTCGGCCAATGGCTTCATTCGCATCCTGCGCAGATTGACCGGATTGCGTGAGGACATCAAGGCTAATTACACAGAAGAAGCCGATTTCAGACGCTTCAAGAACATTCAGCTGCTGCAATTGCATATTCTGGAACGTTCTTTTGATTTCCCCGGACTGGATGAATTGCTGGGATGGGAGGTTTCCAAAGATATTCACGACAGCACACGCGAAGGCGGCGGATTCTTTGATTACGACCGTGACCTTGCGCTTTTTGTTTCTGTTCCCGCTGAGCAGGAATCCAATCGCAAATACAAGGCTTCGATTGTCCAACGATCTGCCGCAGCCTGTGCAATTGGCCACTTCCACGCATTAAAGATTGACACCGCAACCTACGCCGGACCGAGCGGATGGCGCGGCGCGCAAGCGGGCGACATTGATAGCGCAGCAGAAGCCGACATTTGTTCCGTCATCGTGACGACCGTCGGACATCCCAAAGAATCCAATGGAGTGAAAAATAAAGGGAAAGTTGCGGTGGACGTTGACTTCCTGTTCATTGACCGTGAAAACGGTGATCCGTTGATTCGAGATCGTGGTGTCCGCAATATTCCGTATTTCACCAAGGATCAAATTCCGCCGATCAGCAAACCTTCTCGGAAAGAGAAAAAGCGTCGCCGCATCGAAGACGCTCATTTCTGTCCGCCGATTGATTTGCCCTTACCCTGATCAAGAATGTGGTGGAAATTCGACGATTAAAAAAGGGGCGACTGTTTTGCAGCCTGCCCCTTTTCCAGTCTGTCGAACTGCTGTCAGTCCTGTAATCTTACTCAACTGCCCCGTTCCCGTTTCCGGTATCTGACAACAGCACGACATCGTGCGCACGCAAACCACGCGAAAAAGCAATGCTGCCATCACGCGCAATGTCGAAGGAGTAAATGACATCATTCGTGGATTCCAGCAGTTTTTTCGGTGCGCCGCCTTCGGTTGACTGCAACCACAAACTCGCCACCCCATTGCGAAAATCAATGTAGGTAATTCCACGTCCATCGGGCATCCAGCGCAGCACGCTGCCACCGCTGGCATCTCCCTGTCGTACATCAAAATGCTTGCTCGCTTCGCCGCCCTCAATCGGAATCAAGGCAATGCGCCACGGTGCGTTTGGCGTGTCGGCTTTGCTCCAACAGGCGACCCATTTGCCATCAGGGGAAATTGCCGGACGCATCGAAAGTTTCGAGGTCAGCCGGACGGGATCACCATTTGCCATCGGGCGTTTCCAAAGCGTTGTCTGCGTGCCCGCACCAAAATGTTCATACACGACCCACTTGCCATCAGGTGTCACCTGCGGCCAGTTGCTTTCCTCATTGCCACTGGTCAAGGGCACTTGGTTGCTGCCATCGCGATTCATGCGCCAGATTTGCCAATTGCCCGAACGGTTTGAGTGAAAGACAATATATTTTCCATCCGGCGAGGCCAGTGGAGCATAGTTACGACTGGCTCCAGCGGTCAGTTGCGTTTGTTCTGCGCTGCTGGAATGGCGCTCCCAAATGTCTGCGCTGCCACTGGCATCTGAGGCATAGAGAACCGTTTTTTCCGGTGTCCACGACAGATCAAAATAGCGTCCCGCCCCCGTGGTAATTTGGGTCATTCGTTCAATGATGCCCTTGGGAGCTACCCAAATATTGATCAACACCTGTCGTTGCACGGTCACGATGGACTGCAAATTCGACGGCAAGCTGACGCCTTTGTAATCGCTCAAATCATTGGTGAGTTTGCGTGCCTGTCCGTTGGAAATTGACCAGAGTTGCAGAAACGGTGATTCTGCATCCTGTGCCGACCATAAAAAGCTTTTGCCATCAGGCATCCATCGAATCTGATCAATATTCATCCAACGCCCGGTCGTCAAAAGCGATTCCGTGCCATCTTGCACACGTAATTGAATTGCTTTCATGAAAAAGCCTTTGGCATCGGCAGTTTCAACGACAACCGCAATCGAATTGCCATCCGGTGTCCAGGCTGGAGCCGAATTACTTGAAAAATGTTCAGGAAACTTGCGCGTTTGAACCTGTCGCTCGTTTGATCCATCGGTGGAAGCAATGAGCAAATCGTCTTCGCCCTGTTCGTCGTGATGGCGCACAAACGCGATCTGTTTGCCATCGGGCGAAAGGCCAATCGGGCTATCCACTTTTTCCTTGATGAGGCGGGCTGAGCCACCAAGCGCCGGGACTTCGTGCAAAGCGCTTTTGTTGTCGGCCTTGTTCCTCGCAACGTATCGCACATACGAACCATCCGGGGTAAAAGACAGGCCGCGATATTCCGTCTCAGAAGGTGGAGCCAATCGCACACTGCTCGCCACGCTGACTTGTCGCATCCACAGGCTTTGCAACCCGCCGTCTTCGGTCACATAGGCCAGATATTTTCCGTCGGGTGAAATCGTCGCAATCACTGCATTGCCGGATGTCGTCAGCTTCGTTGCTGTTGTCGTCCGAAATGTCGTCGCCGCATTGCGGGATTGATTGGATTGATACAACCAGAAAAGCAAGGCAACAATGAGCCCGGCAAGTCCGATCCCCGCCGCAAAGCGCCTGCGGGATTGCGGTTTCGCCACAGGGGCTTGATCCAACACGACCGAATCTAAGACCGTGGCAACATTGACGGCAGCATCGGGTGGAGGTTCGATCAATCCAACTCGCTGCAACAATGCCTGACAACGGGCATCATTGCGGAGCGGGATGAAAAACGGATCGCGCAGCAGGTATAACATCCACCAGTCACGATCTACGATTCCCTTCTCGACCCATTTGAGCGCTTCGTCGCGTTCTTCCAACGCTTCATAAATCAGTGCCACATAATACGGCGTCAAATACCCATCGTGGACTGCCGTAAGCATCTGTTGAAGCAAGGCACGTGCGGCCTCAGTCTTTTTCTGACGGGCCTGTGCGTACGCCAGCGGAACTTTGGCAATCGGATTCTCAGCATTGGCTTCAATCAGCGAAGCAGCCACCGCTTCCGCCTCTTCGTAACGCCGCTGGTGCGACAGGCTCATGGCCTTTCCGAACAAAGACCAGAACGAGTTTGGGTCAAGTCGCGTCGCTTGCTCGGCAGCTTTCAGCGAGGCTTCATAGCGCCGCGTCAGGTACAAATGCAAACTTTGCAGCACATAAACCGCTGCCGATCCGGGATCAAGTTTTAAGGCCCGCTCAATGGCCGTGTTTGATTCCGTCAAGCGGCCTGACGTGCCGAGAATATGCGCGTACCATTCCAACACCTGCGCCGAATTTGGATTCAATTCCAGCGCACGATTGATCAAGCGCAAGCTTTCGTTGTGATTCCAGTCTGCACCCAAAGTCGCAAAGGCGAGTGCGCCCCAGGCTTCGGCCAGCGATTCATCCAGACGAACCGCGCGCAATGCAGCCTCTTTGGCCGCAGCAAAACATTCATCTGAAGGCAGAATGCCGAAGGTCGCCAGACGATTGTAATATTCCGCGATACCCGCATACGGCGCGGCAAACGAAGGGTCAAAACTGCTGGCTTCATTGAAATACAACAACGCCTGCGCCAGGCTGTCCATCGTGTAGCTGTGCCAATGATACCGGCCTCGCATATAGGCTTCGTAAGCACGCGGATCATCGGTTCCACGGCGCACCAGACGCGCACGTTCCTCGCCTGTCAGATGCGGGATGATGGCTTCAGCGACTTGCGCGGCAATCGAATCCTGCACCACCAGAATGTCGGTCAGATTGTCTCTGTACTGCGAAGCCCACAAAATCGCCTGTTCCTGCAACGACACAAGTTGCATCGTCACGCGCATCTGTTCCCCAGCCAGTTGCACGCGCCCGTCCAGCAGGTAATCCACGCCCAGTTCCTTGCCTGCGGCGAACGGATCAGCATCCGCACCAACACAACACAGCACTGAACTGGTAGGCCGCACGACAAGGCCGCGAATATTACTGAGCTGCGTGGTCAGGGCATCGGCAATTCCAACCCCAAGATAACTGCTGTCATCGTCCCTGAGCTTGCGGGTCTGAATCACTTTTAGCGGCAACACAGCGATGGAACGTGCTGTCGGAAATTCTTCCAGCCATTCCCCCAGCTCCGGCAACGATGGAGCCAGCGCCGCCAGTGCGGTTTGACCGGCTAAATGTCGTCCGATGTCGGCGGCCAGTTCAGACGCGCTGGCATAACGTTGCTGCGGGTCTTTGCTGAGCGCTTTGAGAATGATGCTGTCGAGATTGCCTTCCAGCTCATGCCGCAACGATTCCGGCGTGGCAGATCGTTCTTCGGCATAATGAATTTTGCCCACGCTCTGGGCCAGCGAACTGGGACGGGTCGGTGTTTCTTCGCAAATCACGCGCGCCATTTCGTGCGGCGCGTGCGAGCTTAAGCGATACGGACGACGCCCGGTCAGCAGTTCATACATCAATACACCCAACGAATACACATCGCTGCTGGGCGTCACAGGCAAACCGCGCACCTGTTCCGGGCTGGCATATTCCGGCGTCATCAATCGTACCGCAGTCGCCGTTTGATCAATGGTGTCAGCGCCCCATTCGGGATCAAGCAATTTGGCAATCCCAAAATCCAGCAATTTCGCCGTACCATCACTTGTCACCAGAATGTTGCCGGGTTTCAGGTCGCGATGGATGATTTGTTTTTGATGGGCATAGGAAACGGCAGCGCACACCTGTTGCACCAATCGTAGCCGTTCGGCAATGGTCAGCTTGCGTTCGTCGCAAAACCGATTCAGCGGTTTGCCTTCGACATATTCCATCACGAAATAAGGCAATCCCTCGCTGGTCGAACCGCCATCCAGCAATGCGGCAATATGTGGATGATCCAGCGTCGCCAGAATTTGTCGCTCGCGACGAAAGCGGCGCAAAATAAAATCGGTGTCCATTCCGCGCTTGACGATTTTGATCGCCACGCGACGCTGAAACACATTGTCCGCTCGCAGGGCCAGATAGACAGCGCCCATGCCACCGCGCCCGATTTCGCTTTCGATCTTGTAGGCACCGATGCGCTTGCCAATCAACGAGGCAGAGAGTTCTTCTTGTGAAGGATGGATGTTTGACTGTGGTGCGGTGGCAACACTGGCCAGCAAGGGAGCTTCGATAAAGCTGCCTGCCTGATCGTAAGCTTTGATGAGCGTTTCCACTTCGCGGCGCAATTCCTCATCGCCCCGACAAGCCTGTGCAATAAAGGCCAAACGCTCGTCAGGAGCTTGTTCCAGGGCCGCTTCAAGAATTTGCTCAACTACCTTCCAGCGTTCAGGGCGCATAGTGAATGATTCACCGCGCAGGCCAAAAGAACTCCGACGACCCGCCCCCCTCGCCCCCATTCTCGGAGGGAGTTTTTCAGCCTGACTTATTTGGCAGGGAAAGCTCAGAGTGAGAGTTGCAACCAGTTTCCCTTTTGTCTCTCTTCAGGTGAACCGCAACTGTCTCTCACGGTTCGATCATGCCTGGCGGGATTATAGCAAAGGAAGGTGTCTTTTGCGCCCTGCGGAAGGAAGAAGGAGCAAAAGAAAAATCGTGGGGGAAAATACGTCCGGCACAGGATGGCAAAGGCTCACCAAACGTAAAAATGGGAGTCCAGAGCAAACGGCAGGCCATCTGTCGGCGTGAGACTGCCACTAGCAAACAAGCGTCATGCCCTGATTCAATGTTCAATGGCACCGCCTGCCCTTGGCGCTGGACTCCCGGTGTGATGTTTCTTACTTGATATTGATCGCCACGGCATTCGCCAATTTTGCGTCAGCGCGAAAAACGACCTCCACTTCGCCGCGTCCGATCAGCGTGCGCGGAATCAGCATATTTGCCTGATCCAACCCAACGTAGACGGGATGCGCTCCTGCATATGACACATCGGCATTCGCGCCACCGAGCGAGCAAACTACGGAAGATAATGAGGTTCGGGAACGGAATCCAGTGCCGAAAAGATTGAGATAGACCTGCTCGCCCTCCGGGCCAAGGTCAATCGGCAGCGCGACAAATTTCTGTTGCGCGCTGTCGTATTGCGCCAACAACTCATAGCTTTGCGAACCGTTGCTTTTCACCCGCTGAATCAGGGCAGCAGCAATCCCGGCCCCATTGGCATTGGCGGAGAAAAGCCCCGGCACTACATTTTCTATTGTAACCGAACCCTGTGCGACCGTCGTGCTGCCTTGCAACGCCGTTAAGGTGGCAGTTCCAGCGCTGGTTCCGGTCGGAATCTGAAGGTTGATCTGAGTAGGCGACACATAAAACAACGGCGCATTTCGTGTTGTGCCCGCCGCATCGCGCACGCTCACGGTGGTATCGCCCAACACCGTGGGCAAAGGAATCTCGGTCGCGCTATTCGTGGTCGAAGCTAATCCATTTCCAAACAGCGACGCAATTCCATCGCTGGCAATGGCTGCGCCTGTCGCATAGCTGGCACCGGAAACGGCTGAAATGGATGACGTCGTGGAGGGTAATCCTGTCAGCGAAAGGTCATACGAAGTGGTATAGCCTCCCTGCCCATCTGACGTTACGCTGAGCAAGAGCGTGCTGCCGCCGCTTTGATAAATATTGTCATTGCTGTTGCGCGTGTTGCGCGTTCCCCGTGCGCTGTACGGAGACTGAAGAAACACCTGATCGGTCAAAGTGTCGTCAAACATCACCTGCGAAGTAAATTCATACGTCTTTGTCGTCCCCGAAAACAGGCGAACTTTGTAGTGCATGTGTACCGTGCGGCCTGAATACCAACCGGGATAAATCGTCGTAAATTCCACTGATCCGTTGGCATCGGTCACCTGATAGCCGCGCAAAAATTTCTGTCCCAGATTATTCGGATTTCCCTGCCCGCTCACATCCGAATAACCGCCCGTCGCATCACAGTGCCATAAATCCACATAGGCACCAGCCAGCGGCGTGCAGGTGCTGCCAACGGTGCGATAGACATTGAATTTAATCTTGAGCGGGGTGCCCGGTCTCACGGTGTTATTGGACGGATCGCTGCGGATGTCTGAACGATTCAGCTTTTCATCCACGAAAAATGGGCCTTCGGTTAAGGCTGGACGTCCCACGCACGACATTTCTGTAACAGGTTTCGTGACCTGAACTGGCGAAGCAGCATACAAGGCTGGACGCATAATGCGCGCCACATAATCCTCCGCTCCAACCAAACCTGCGCTATGGCTGAGCCAGGGCATGAGGCTCCTGCCTTTACTCAGACCCAGTAACGAAGCGGCTCCGGTCGCACCCAGGAATCGTAAGGTGTCGCGCCGACTAAATGAATTGTGCAGTAAAGAATCTTTTGCCATTAGGTGTCTCCTCTATCCGAAATCATTGAGCGCAAGCGTTTTTGGCTATTGAACGCTTGCGCTCCCCTGGTAATTGTTATTCCTGTCTGCCCGGCCCTCCGTGTCCGGCACCGCCACCCAATCCACCCCCAAATCCACCGCGTCCAGCCAAGGACTCAATCAAGCCAACAACACGTTCGCTGCTGAGTTTTTGCACCAGATATTCCAACTGTCCACCGTTTTTCAGAATAACGATTACCTCTGCACCAAACTTGGCAAGGGCTAACAAACGCACATTATTTTCGGCGGCGATCAGTCCTGAAATGATGCCCGCCTGTGTCTGCGCCGTAGTTAAATCCCCGGCCAGAATTGCGGCTCCCATTGCCGTCCGCGCATCAATCAATGCCTGACTGGGTTCGTCTGGTTGTGCGGCTTTGTAGGCCGTGATCAATGTCGTGATTTGGGTTTCCTGATCTGTCGTTAGGGCTGGCGCTCCGGCTTCGGTAAGCGCACGTTTCAGGAATCCCAGTGGATCGCGCGTCGGTCGTTGTTGCGCGAATGAAATATTGGTCAGCATTGCGCAAAGCAACAAAGTGGTGCCGAGAATTGTGCTGTTTCTTTTCTGTAAGTACATCATTACGTCTCCTACTATTTTCTGAGCAGTCAGGACATGCCGCTGCTCTGATTGAGAGTTGACAGACAAAGCTGCCGCCAACAGAGATCATTCATCCCTGCAAAAGCTTGATTTGTGACAGGCCGCGAACTTGGCGATTCTTGTGCCTCCCCAGGCTAGCCTTTTATTGCGACCTGTCACATTTCTCCCGTCGTTCGACTGCCAGAAAAACGGGAAAATTGAAAATGAATGGTGATGATTTCGTCAGTCGGTGAGCGCGATTAAACTCCAGGACATAAGCATCATGATTGTCCACACGAACAGTAGAAAAATTAGCGGTTGCTGACTTATTTCGCGTAACCAGAAAAAACT
This sequence comes from Acidobacteriota bacterium, assembly GCA_018268995.1. Taxonomy (GTDB): domain Bacteria; phylum Acidobacteriota; class Blastocatellia; order RBC074; family RBC074; genus JAFDVL01. Next base: position 83,500 of record JAFDVL010000053.1, read on the forward strand.
TTGTCGAATCGTTTTCATTGCTTTTTGTACTTCCTGACTCGCTTCCCTTCATCCTTCCCAGCGTGGGGCGAATCTTATTTAAAATCCGAATCGCAAGAAGTTAATCATTGGTGCCTTCCACAAGAAGGACGTCTGAAACTGCCAGGTGGTTCGTGAAAATTTTATGCTCGAATTTTTTCCTGCACTTTCCCAACACCGGAATGAGGCACAACCAAAGCCGTCGGCACTGAAGCAATCGCAGCCACCGACAGCAACCAGGCAACCAGCAATGAGATTAATGAAAGGAGAATATCTTTGAGCACCATAACACTGTCCCTGTAATGTCAATTCACTGTTAACATTCATCATTTCCGACAGACAGTACCTTAGCAAATCCCGCTGCCTTTGTGTGTCGAGTTTTGTCTGAATCGTCTTCACACTTCTTCACAATTCTGGCGGGCAACTTGTGCTACAGTTTCGGCATCGGTGGCCGACTGCCAGGCAATCTATCCACCGAGTACCCAGCAATGAGGAGCTTACTTGATCGTGGAACAGATTCTTGTGATTGACGATGACACGGAGTTGTGTGACCTCGTCACAGAGTATTTAGAACCCGATGGATTTGCGGTCGAAGCCATCAACAACCCGGAAATTGGACTGGCGCGGGGCCTGTCAGGCGAGCATAAATTAATTGTGCTGGATGTGATGATGCCGGGCATCAACGGCTTTGAAGTGTTGCGCCGCTTGCGCGCCAATTCGCGCCTGCCGGTGTTGATGCTGACAGCTCGTGGCAGTGACGTAGATCGCATTGTCGGGTTGGAACTCGGAGCGGATGATTACCTGCCCAAGCCCTTCAACCCGCGCGAACTGGTGGCACGAATTCATGCCATTCTGCGCCGCACAAATCCTATCGCCGAACCTACATTGTCCAATCATCGGCTGACGATTGGCGACGTCAACATTGATTGCAGTGCGCGCGTTGCGCATTGTGGTGGAGAAAAAATTGAGCTGACGTCAGCAGAATTCGAGTTGCTGATCATGCTTTTGCAATCTGCTGGGAATGTCATCTCGCGCGAAGAGATCAGCCAAAATGTGCTCGGTCGTGAATTCAATCCGCTGGATCGCAGCATTGATACGCACATCAGCAATTTGCGCAAGAAACTGGGCTTTGAGGTGAACGGCGTCGAACGCATCAAATCCGTCCGAGGCGTGGGATATATTTATGCCAAAGCGAGCGAGGAATAAAGCAAAGGACAAACCAGCATTTGCTCTTGACCTCTTCCCTAATTCATCGCTCGGCCTTCTGCCTTCTGCGTTGGGCCTTTCATCCTTATGCAAAGTCTTTTCCTAAAAATTTTTCTCTGGTTTTGGGCCGCGATGGCGTTCATCATCGTGAGCATGCTGGTGGTCACGTGGCTGATCATCAGCCCACGATTGCAGCCGCAAGTCGGTGATCCATTCAAAGTTTTTGGCAATGAGGCGGCCCAAGTTTACGAGCGCGAAGGGCAGGCAGGACTTGCCAGTTATCTAGCCTATCTTGATCAAAATCTCAAAAATCCGTCCTATTTATTGGATGAAAAGGGCAAGGAACTTTCAGGCCGCAAAATCTCAACAGCGCTGCAAACAGCGGCAATACAAGGCCGGGAACGCGGCGAAGTCACCGTGGGCGAAAAGCAATACATGACCCTGCGTGTGCAGTCTCATAGCGGACGCCCATATTTCTTTGTTCACGCCTTCCCCGAATTTCTTGAAGGCCAGCTTTTCGGAACGCCTGCACGACTGGCGCTCCAGATTCTGGTCGTTTTGTTATCCGCTGGATTGGGGTGTTATTTGCTGGCTTGGTATCTGACTGCCCCACTGGTGCAATTGCGGACGGCAGCGCAACAATTTGCAACGGGCAATCTGGCTGCACGAGTGGGGAATTCTCTGGGCAAACGACGCGATGAGGCCACAGAACTAGCGCGAGACTTTGACCGCATGGCAGAGCGCATTGAATCACTCATCAATGGCCAGCGACGATTGCTCGGCGACATCTCACACGAGTTACGCTCCCCGCTGACGCGGCTGAATCTCGCCCTCGGCGTCGCCCGTCGTCAGGCGGGTGATTCGGCGGTCAAAGCCCACGACCGGATCGAACGCGAAGCCGAACGCCTCAATGAATTAATCGGGCAATTGCTCCGGCTGACGGAATTGGAAAGCGGCGAACAGTTGATCAAACGCGAACCGCTTAATCTGGCAGAAATGGTCAGAGAGTTGATTGCTGATGCAGAGTTTGAGGCACGAAATCAAAATCGTGGAGTGCGGATTACAACGTTGGACAAGATGACCATTACAGGCGACGAACGATTATTACGCAGCGCGATTGAAAACGTCATCCGCAACGCTATTCGACATACAGCAGAAAATACCCTGGTAGAGGTCGCGTTGACGAAAGCTCCAACCACAGTTCTCATCACCGTGCGGGATCACGGCGCTGGCGTCCCGGAAGCAGCGCTAAACGATTTATTTCGCCCCTTCTATCGCGTAGACGATGCGCGCGACCGGCATTCCGGCGGAACCGGACTTGGCTTATCTATCACCGAACGTGCGATCAAATTACACGGTGGAACGGTGCAGGCCGCCAACGCTTTAGATCAAGGATTAATCGTTAGCCTGCGATTACCTGCGACTCCCGCCGAATAGATCCTACTTGCCCAGATTGCGGTCGTTACTTGACCACGCCGCGCTGTGAAGTGGCGATGAATTCAATCAAATAATCTATTTCGGGAATGCCCGTCATTTCTTCTCTGAGGCGTTCGAGAGCTTGTGTGGTGTTGAGTTTTGAAGTGAGCAAAATGTGAAAGGCATGTTGGATGTGGCGAATCGCATCGTTGCTGAAACCTTGTCGCCGCAATCCAATCGTATTCGCGCCGTAACAACTGGCGTGATTGCCAACTGTGCGGGCATACGGCAAAGCATCTTTGACCACGACAGAAAAACCACCGATGAACGCATACTTGCCGACGCGACAAAACTGATGCACTGCGCTGTAGGCTCCAATCGTGGCGTGATCTGCGACCTCGACATGCCCGGCCAGCGTTCCAGCATTGGCAAACACACAATGTGAACCGACGTGGCTGTCGTGCGCGATATGGGCCTGCGCCATAAACAAATTATCATTTCCCACCGAAGTCAAACCACCGCCGCCCGCCGTGCCGCGATTCATCGTCACATATTCACGAATCACATTACGCTCACCGATCATCAGCCGTGTTTCTTCGCCGCTGAATTTCAAATCCTGGGGCGGTTGACCAATGGAAGCAAAAGGAAAAATCTGTGTGCCCCTGCCAATCTCGCAGGGGCCTTCAATCACGACGTGCCCGGCAATTTCGACCTCATCGTGAATCACAACATTGTCCCCAATCAGGGAATACGGGCCAATCGAAACGTTGCTTCCAATCTCGGCAGTAGCGTGAATGATGGCAGTTGGATGAAGCATGGGGAAATTTGAAATTTGAGAGTGAAATCCTGTGGCGCGCAACACTCCGGTCAGCGCGTCCTCTCGGCCTTTGCGTCAGGCAGTTTTCGGCTTATCAGCCGTAACAGAGGTAATGATGGCTTCACAAACCACATTACCATCCACATACGCCTTGCCTTCCAGTTTGCCGTAGCCCGAACGATATTTCAGGACACTGACTTCCATCCGCAACTGATCTCCCGGCGTCACAGGCTTGCGAAACCGTGCTTCTTCAATGGCCGCGAAGTACATCAGCTTATTTTCCCGATCCGGCACTTCCCGAAATAACAACAATGCGCCTGCCTGCGCCATCGCTTCGATGATCAAAACGCCCGGCATGACAGGCGCACCGGGGAAATGGCCTTGAAAAAACGGCTCATTCATCGTGACATTTTTCAGCGCAACAATCCGCTTCAACGGTTCGATCTCAAGCACACGATCAATGAGCAAAAACGGGTAACGATGCGGAATCAGGGATTGGATTTCTAAAATGTCCATTGTCATTAGTCATTGGTCATTGGTTATTAGTTATTGGATAAAAATCAGACAAGCATCATAGCAAATGACAAAGGACAAGCGACCAATGGTATTACTTGCCCTTCTCTAGATTTTTCACTCTCTCAAAGAGCTCTGGGAGCTTGGCAATGAGCGCTTGCAGCCGACGCCACTTCATATGATCCTGAACGGGTAACCCGCCAACGATCTTGCCGGCTTCAACGCTTTTTGTAACCCCAGTGCGAGCAGTCACGATGGCGCGGTCTCCGATGCTGATATGCTGATTGGTTCCAACTTGCCCGGCGATGATGACGTTGCGGCCCACTTTTGCGCCACCTGAAAATCCGGTCAGTGCAGCAACAACGGTGTCTTCGCCAATATCGCAGTTATGACCGATTTGAATCAGGTTGTCGAATTTTGCGCCGCGTCGAATTCGCGTTTCACCAAACCCCGCGCGATCCACACAACAATTCGCACCGATTTCGACATCATCTTCCAGCACCACACGCCCCACCTGTAAGAGCTTAAACTGACGTCCTTGTTCATCGGGCGTAAAGCTAAAGCCATCCGCGCCCAGCACCACCCCGCTATGCAAACGGCAACGCGCGCCTATTTCAGTGTCGTTATAAACCGACACATTCGGGAAGATGACCGTATCGTCACCAACCTTGACGCGATCTCCCAGCACAACGCCAGGATGCAGCGTCACCCGATTGCCAATGCTGCAATCCCGTCCAATCGTCACGCGCGGCAAAATCGAACAACTCTCCCCCAATGTCGAGCCAGCACCGAGTTGTAAATCTGAACTGACCCCACGATTTTCGTAGGGCTTACCATAAAAAACCCGAATGGCGCGGGCAAAAGCCAGCTTGGCATCTTTGGCAACCAGCAGGTTTGACTGCGTCAAGGCTTCGTGGCTCGCAAGCTTTTCCGGCAGGATGAACGCCGCAGCAACAAACGAATCAATATGTTCCAGCCAATGGCTTAATTTAGCCGCATCCGCCACCAGGGTCACCTGTGTTGCAGCGGTTTCGCCTAATGAGGCAATGCCCGTGACTTCAACCGTTCCATCGCCACGCAGCTCGGTTCCGATTAAGTTGGAAAGTTCAGCTAAATTCATCAGATAAAGGAAAGCAGCGAGCAGTTCATCCACAAGGAGTACTGCTCACTGCTTAGACGTAGTCGAGTTTCACCAGATTACTTAGCAGGTTTCGCTGGCGCGCCTGTACCAGCCGGATTCGCTTTGTTGTATTCCTTGATGAAATCGGTGGTGATGTCAGTGGTCGGCATAGCCCACAGCAGGAAGCCTTGTTGTTGCGCAACAGCAGCATCCAGCACGATCACAATGCCTTTTGATGCAGCATATTGATTCAGGGCCTTCCCGATTTTTTCGTAAATCGGTTGGCGCACTTCCGCCACACGCTTTTGGGCATCGGGTTCATAATCTTCGATTTTGCGCTTGATCGTCTTTTCCAATTCGCCGGCCTGTTCAACCCACTGATCGCGGACTTGCTGTGTGACCGTACCACCTTTGGTCTGAATGTTATTTTTCAGTTCATTAAACTTTGCCTGATCCGCTTCAATGGCCTTGCGGCGCGGTTCCAGCTCAGACACCAGCGCATCAAATTTAACTTTGAGTTCGCCAATTTCGGAATCGAATGCTGCCGAATTGATGATGGCGATTTTGCCTTCGGCACCTGTGCCACCAGCGGGCGGTTGCGCCGCAGGAGCGGCAGTGCCACCAGCTGGACGGGGAGTTTGAGCGAAAGCCACAGCAGACAACAGGCTCAGGCTGGAAAGTAACAGTAAAATCTTTTTCATATCTTCTCCTCAAATCGAGCAAACATTCCAGCTTGCTCAGGCTTCACATTTTTATTTTTATCCTCCGCGCCTGAAGACGCCAGCAACTGGGATCGGAAGCGTTTCATCGCGCAGCTTAAAGATGTTGATGCGGATACGTGTCTACGATTTGGGCTTGGCTGCCGCAGCGGCGGCGGGGTTGGCCTTGTTGTAGCTCGTAATAAAATCTTGTGTGACGTCTGCCTTAGGGTCCATATAGACAATCATATTGGCCTCGGCGACTTGCAGTGTGCTGAACACAATTGTGATGCCCTTTTCGGCCACATATTTGTTCAGATGTTCCATAATCTTGGTGTAGGTCGGCCCGGTTAACTCACCTTCGCGCTTTTGGGCAAATTCCTGATAATCTTCCAGCTTGCGCTGCCCTTCTTTGCGCAACTGTTCGATGTCGTCTTGCAACTTGCGGATTTGCGCAGGCGTCATTTTCGCGCTGTTTTTATCCACCTGTTCCTGCTTGGCATCAATTGATGTTTTGATAGACGATAATTCCTGCTCTCGTGGAGTTAATTCAGTTCCGAGCTTTTCATATAAAGGCTTTAATTCGTCAATGTATTCTCGAAACGCGGCGGTGTTAACAAAAGCAACCTTTGGCTTGGGAAGGTCAGCACTGGCAGAAGAAGCCGCCGGCGTGGATTGCCCTGCTTTGGGTGTGGGGGTTTGGGGGAAAGCTGTCATTGCCAATAGCAAGAGCAGCGTCGGGGCGAGCAAGAAATTCACTTTATACTTCATAAACAAAAGGTTCTCCCATCGGTAATGTGCCGTACACCTCTCAATCTGCCTTGAGGCTTGGCCAGGAAACATCATCGGACTTTGCCAGACATTTGTGAAGCGAAAGCGCGCAGAAACGCAGCCTACAGCGCAAAATTTCGGCATCGTCTTAGTAGCTAAATTAAAAAGTTCGCCCGACCGCGAAGCGAATTGCCGTACGCCGCTCCAGATATAAAGTCTTGGGGTCAAACGGGTCAGTTCTGGCATTGGGGTTATAGGCGAAAATCAACCGAAAAGGTACGTTCAGCATCGGGACCTGGACGCGAATTTCGGCACCCAAAGAAGCCCGCACATCGGAAAAGATACGATCCGTATTCTGCGAAAGCCGAATAATATCATAGCTACGTGAATCGCCGCTCAGACTCACAGGGCGGAAGCCCGGTGGGGTTCCGCCTCCGGGTTGCGCGGCGTTCGCTAATTCTTCCTGTGTCGCAACACGCCCGGAAGGGTTCAGGATCACCCCATTGGAAATAACCTGATTCACATAGTTCGAGACCGTTAACTGATCCGCCTTAAATTTGCGCAGGTTGAAAACAGTGCCCACATCGGCAAACGCCGCAACGGACAAGGCACTGAAAATCGGCACGCGATATTCCAGGTTGTACACCAATGAGGTATCGCCACCAACCGGTGTGAAGAAACCATTTGCATAGCCGGGGTTCCTGGCTACGTTGCAATTGGTTGATGGGGTTTCAGTACAATTCCCCTCCGGCGCTTCATAGGTAAACTGACGCAGCACGCTGTTCGCCACATATCCAGAAGGTGCATCAATCAACTTAGTACTATCTGTTGGATCGGTGATTTGGGCTTTGACATTTCGCGTCGAAAGGAACGAGTCAATCTTGGCGACAGGCGAGATTGAGCGAATGTTATATCCGCGAATATCGTATTCGCCGCCGAGGAAGAACCGCTCATAGATCGGCACACCACCGACAAACGCCAGCGAGTTTGAATCGAAGCGTTTCCCGAAAGCCATCGCGTGTTGGCCGAGGAAGCGCATACCAATCACGTGAGGCTTCTCAGTGTTCCGCTTAAAGACCGGGATGAAGTATTTGTAATCCACTGTCGGCGAGAACACGTTGACATCGCCTCCCAAAACTCCCCCTGACAACTGGAAGTTGATTTGCAGGCTTTGCCCGCGCGTCGGGTCGAGGTACGAATTGAGCGTGTTGTACAGGAAGTATGGTGAAATACGACTCGTCAGAATTTTCGGCTGCGAGAACGTTACCGGAATATCGTTCTTTGGATCAGCATCTGTATTGACCTTTGGATCTTCTGTCTTGTTGGTGCTGAGTGTGTACGACAAGCCTAAGCGAGCGAAGCGCGAAAGCTTCGGAAAACGCTTGGCACCAAAGACAAAGAAAGGTGCAGAAAAGTTGACCGTGCCGCCTGCCGTACTTTGCGAAAACAGCGTATCGGCATCAAGGCTGGACGTTCCGAACAACGAGGATTGCAACAACGCCGCATTGTTAAAGTAAAACCCGTTGCCGACAAACTGATATTTTGACAAAAACAAGCTGACACTCATGCTGATGTTCTTGCCAAGGAAATAGGGTTCCGTAAATCCAACCGAAAACATTTGTTGGCGATTCCCACCCTGCAGGCTGACTTCAACCGTTTCGCCATAGCCTAATAAGTTGTTCGTCGAATAACTCAAGCCGAAGAAGCTTCCATAAAAGCCCGAAACACCACCGCTCAGGTTAATGGATTGGCGACCACGTTCTTTGACCTGCAAATCAATATCTACGGTTTGATCGCGGTCATTGGTTCGCGTGATGGCATCCTTTTCCTTGATTTCTTCAAAGAGTCCCAACTGGTTCAGGCGTTGGATCGAAAAATCCCAGTAGCGTTTGCTGTAGGGGTCGCCTTCATTAATGGCAACTTCACGGCGCATGACGCGATCACGGGTGTTTGTATTGCCGATGAATTCCAGGCGGCGCAAGGTGTACTGTTTGCCTTCTTCGACCCGGATCGTGAAGGCGACTTCGCCTTCTTCCGCCGTGGTGTCGGTGAAATCAGGTTCTAATTCCGCCGAAGCGTTGATGTACCCACGATCACCATACACGCCCTTGATACCATCTTTTTCGTAGATCCCTTTGCGAATGGTTTCGGCATTGGCGTATTCGCCGACGCGCAAACCGGAGAAAAGAGAAATCGTTCCGGTGGGAAATAACGTGACGCCTTCTTCTTTGACAGACTTCACTTTGTAACGACGTCCGACCTCAATCGGCACCGTGATTTTCAGCCCCGGCCCTTTCTTGCTGAAAATCGGAAAGCCGCTTACCGCCTTCTCTTCGCGCTGGACTTCCGGTTCGCCGATACGGGCATTCAGATACCCTCTCGATCCTAAAAACTGCCGCACGTTTTCAAGGTCGTATTCCAGCTTCGGTTTGAAGTAAATATCTTTCGATTGGAACGAAGCGATCAAGCCGGATTCCTTCACCACCTTCATGGCACCACGCAGACGACGTTGCGAGAACTTATCGCCAGCACCCGTGAACAGAATTTCCTTGATACGAACGCGCGGCCCTTCATCTACATTAAAGATCAATGCAATGGAGGTTTGGTTAATCTCTTCAATCTCGATGTCTACCTTGGCATCAGGATGCCCTTTTTCGGCCAAGGCTTCACGCAGTACAAGGCGCGCGCCATTGATTTTGCCAGGGTCGAATTGGGTTTCCTTGGTCACACTGACGCGGCGTTCCTTAAACTTCGTGAACATGTCGCTTTCAGTCACAGACTTCATGCCGCGATACTGCAAGTCACGAATGATCGGATATTCCTTGACCTCGAAAATGATGATCTTTCCACCTTTAGGGCCATCCGCTTCATAGACCTTGCTGCGCAGCGGATCAAAAAAGCCAAGATTCAGGAGCGCCTCAAAATCACGCCGCACCTGGTCGGGGCTATAGCGATCATCTTTTTTGGTCTGGATACTGTATTGCAGGGTGTCTTTAGGAATGCGGCGATTGCCACGAAATTCGACATCTTCAACCAGAACGTCCTGACTGGTAGGCTGCTGTGCAAAAATGGGGAATGAAAACAGAATAAATAAAACGCTACTTAACAACCAGGTAATGCGTTTGGGCATGCATTATCTCCAAATTAAACTTGCGGCGTGACGAATCTGCCGATGCCATCTCGACGTAAAAACAATTTTACGCAGCCTCAATTTAAGACAAGTCAATTCTCTTCTCTATCACATTGAACTGATTGCATTAGATTGAGCGTGACATGAAATATCAAGAGTTGGCAGTAAACAAGATGCGGCATTATACGCGAAGAGAAATAGTATTGGTAGGGGGGCAAGCATTAGGATTTATTTAAGCACTGAACGCTCACCCCAGGATTTACTTTTGTCATCAATCAACCATCTGTAATGACAATAGGTTAACCCGTAATAATCACGACTCAACCGTCATCTGCGGCGATAATTTTCTCAACCGCCACGCGAAAAATTTCCGTGCGTGGCAGCAAACTCAGGACGAAAAAGGCCTCTCGGTCAAAATCAAAAAAATATCCCGGATGCACCAGCACGTCCTTTTCAGCCAGCAACCGAAGCAGCTGTTCTTCTTCTGAAGCACGGCGCGGAATCTCCAGCGTCGCACTCCATCCTCCCTCAGTAGTCAGTAACCGGAGAGGAGAGTTTTCAACAACCGTCGCCAAAAAATGTAAGTTTTCTTTGACCCGCGCCAAAATCTGTTGCTGCAAAGCCGTCCGAAGTTGGAACCACGCTGGCGCGGCTAATTGCACGGGCGTATTGACAGAAAGAAACGTATCAGCGATCAACTCCAGCCGAGTTTCAGCCTCACGTCGTAGAGCTGCTGCCCCAAACGGAAGAATCCAACCCAGCTTCATTTGCGGTAAAGCCAATGTTTTGGAAAAACCATTCATGACAAACGTCAGCACTGACGTCGCATCGAATGCAGTAACGCGTTCGGCATCTTCAACTAAAGCGTAATCACGAAAGACTTCGTCCACAATCAACGCCAACTGATGCGCCAAACAAAAAGCTTCGAGTTGAGCAAACTCTTTGCGCTTAAGATAAGACCCAGTTGGATTGTTGGGATTAACGACGATGATCGCACGGGTCTGCGGTGTCACAGATTGTGCTAACGAATCGAAATCTATCCGCCAACCACTGGGATGCAGGTAAGTTAGCTCATAGGGTTGTAATTGCACCCCTTCCAGCGCGGCCAGAAAATCAAAGAGGGGATAGCTCGGCTGCGGCACCAGAACGGCATCCCCCTGATCGGCCAGTAATTTGAACAGCCACGAATATGCTTCGCTCGTGCTTGCCGTCAGAAAAATTCGATCAGCATCAACGTTTTGCCCAAGTGCCTGGTAATAATCCGCAACTGATTGTCGCGCCGAAAGCAAGCCGCGTGGATTTGGGTCGTAGTGCATGGCCTGCGGCTGCATCAACGCAGACAAAATTTCCGTACTCGGATAAACAAAGCCCGCCCGCGTCGGATTTGATTCCGTCAGATCAAGCAGCTTGACACCCGCGCGCTTTTTCTCTTCAATCAGGCGTGCCAATTGATTGGTTTCCAGATTCCATTTGAAACGAGATGAAAACATAGCGTAAGCAATTAGCCATTCGCGGTAAGGAAAGCAAATTTTATGACTCGAATGCAACAATTCGGAGCATTAATATTTCTGGGGCTGCTCTTGTTGCTTGCTGGTTATCGTTGGCTCCAGTTCCCACAATGAACACGAAATCTCTTATCGCAGTTGTCGGTCCCACCGCTTCGGGCAAAAGCGATCTTGGCCTGGCCTTAGCGGAACGTTTCAACGGCGAAGTTATCAACTGCGATTCGGTGCAGGTATACCGTGGCATTTACGTCGCAACCGCAAAGCTTCCCGTCGAAGAACAACGCGGCATTCCACACCATCTGATTGATGTTGCCGAGCCAACCGAAAACTTCACTGCTGTGAAATGGGCCGCAGAAGCGCGCGCCACTATCGCCGAGATTGAAGCAAGAGGCAAGCGGGCGTTCCTGGTCGGGGGCACGGGATTTTATCTGCGCGCCTTAACCACACAATTTTTTGAAGCACCGGAAATTGATGAATCGTTGCGACCACGCTTGCTGAAAATCCTGGAGCGCAAAGGGGCAGAACATTTGCACAAACTGCTGGCGCGGGTTGATGCTGTCACAGCTGAACGCTATGCCCCGAAAGACTGGTCGCGCGTCACACGTGCGCTGGAAGTTTATTTTTCTTCGGGCAAGCCGCTTTCGGTCTGGCAAGTCGAAAGCCCGGAAATTCCCACGCCAGAGGCGGCGCGATTACATTATCTTGTCCTGCAACCGCCGCGCGAAGAACTCTACGACCGCATCAATCGCCGCGCCGATTTGATGATTGAGCAAGGCTTGGTACAGGAAATTCAGAATTTAATTGCGTCCGGTGTCCCTGCTGACGCGAAAGCATTTCAGGCTCATGGCTACAAACGTTTTGTCGAGCATTTGCAAGACAAACGCACGCTTGAATCTGCCGTCGAGCAAATGAAACTCGACACGCGGCATTATGCTAAGCGGCAATGGTCGTGGTGGCGTGCGCAATCCAACACGCATTGGCTGAATGGATTTGGATTTGCACAGGACGTCATTGACGAGGCAATTGAGATTGTAAAAAAGCTGGATGCGATTGCCCAAGATTACACAGGCAAAAAGTAAAAGGTGATGCCCAGAATCGTATACACCGCCATCAATAACACGCCTTCCATCCAATTCGATTCGCCGTCCTGCACAATCAAGGCTGCGACGGCTGCCGAAATCGCAATGGCGACGACTTCCATCGGGGTGAATAACAAATCCATCGGGCCTTTGGGCATCAGGTAACTGGCAAAGACCAACACGGGGGCTACAAACAAAGCGATTTGCAAGCTGGAACCAATCGCAATGTTCAGCGCCAGATCCATTTTGTTTTTCATGGCCATCAGGACGGCAGTGGAATGTTCGGCAGCATTACCAATGATCGCAACCAGGATAACGCCGACAAAAACTTCGGTAAGGCCGATGGATTTTGACGTGGCTTCGACTGCGCCCACCAGAAATTCGCTCATGACCGCCACCAACGCAGTCGCCACCAGCAAGAGCGTGATTGATTTGCCACGGCTCCAGCTATGCGTGCCAAGCGCTTCTTCTTCATCAGCGGAATGCAGCCCTGCTTCTCCGACATATAAATGCGCGTGAGTTTTGAGCGAAAAGATGAGGCTTAGAATATAAACAATGAACAGGACGACGGCGATTTCAAGGCTTAGATTTTGTTCCTTGACGTTGGGATGATTTTTGACCAGCAGGTGAAAAATCGCGGGGATAATCAGGCCCACGGCTGACAGTACCAACAGAGTCGCGCCCATCCCCGCTGCAGTTTGATTAAATTTCTGCCGAGCATGTTTCAAGCCACCGGCAAATACACTTAGTCCCATAACCAGCAAAATATTGCCGATGATCGAACCTGTGATCGAAGCCTTTACGACATCAAACAATCCAGCACGTAAGGCCATCAACGCAATGATCAGCTCTGCGGCGTTGCCAAAGGTCGCATTCAGCAATCCGCCGACGCCTTCGCCCAGCGTTTCCGACAAATGCTCCGTGGCTTTTCCCATCAGTCCGGCCAGCGGGATGATAGCAAGACAGGAAGCCGCAAAAATCGCGACGGGATTTGCGTGTTGGAGTTCCAGGACAACCGCAACTGGAACCGCCAGCAACAGGTAGTTCAGAAAATTTCTGGGCGCAAAGAATTCTTTTAGCATGATGAACCTGTAGCATGATGAACCTGAATTCAGTCTGTAGGCGATAACAAGCTGCGACATTATAGGCAAATCGCAGACGTTAGCAATTCCCGCTGTCCTTTGTTAAGCTTCCCTCGCTTAGTAAAGACTCCTGGTGATGTGTGCAAAATGAAATCCATTTTTTGAAGGAGGAACCATGAAACTAAACAATCGCCTTTTGTTCGTCGTGCTCTCGCTGCTCTTGATCGGCGTGGTCACGGAACTTTCAGCGCAAACCAAAACTAAAGCGCGCAAGAAGGTAAGGCCTGCTGCCACCAAGAAAGCTGCTGCCGCACCAGCCGCACCGGTCGCACCGGTTATCGCCAAAAACACTGAACTCAAGATTCGCCTGACTTCGGATATTAATACCAAAACGGCGCAGGACGGTGACAAGTTTACCGCCGTCGTCCTGGAGCCGAGTAAATATTCTGAGGCCACGATTGAAGGCCATATCGCAGCCGTCAAGCAATCAGGCAAGCTGAAAGGCAAAACTGCTTTGTCATTAACCTTCGATACCATCACGCATCCCAATGGAGCCAGCGCGCCTCTGGCTGCCCAGTTGGTAAAAGTTTACGATACCGACTCGGCGAAAACAGTTGACACTGAAGGCAACATCGAAAGTGGCAGTAAAACTAAAACTACGACTGTTCGCACAGGCGGCGGCGCAGCAGCGGGCGCAGTCATTGGCGGCATTGCAGGCGGTGGCAAAGGCGCTGCAATTGGTGCTATCGTTGGAGCAGTCGCGGGCGGCGCTTCGACTTACATTCAGGGATCAAACAAAATCCAGTTGGATCGCGGAACAGAAATCCTGATTGTAACGATCAAGTAACTGCTCAACCAAATTGAAAAACCAAAGGCCTTAATGATTCTCACATTAAGGCCTTTTTTGTAGCTCCAAATCGCGCACACAACTTTCAATTCGCGGCTAACGCCTGTCCAATTTCAGTTTCCTGTGGAGCGTTGCCATCCCAAATTTTTCTGATTACGCCATCTTTCACCAGTAAAGTTCTGGGCGTGTCTCCGCGTTCCAGCAAGCGCATAAAATCCTCGCGTGAAATGCGTCCCAAAGGAAATTGCGCCTGAAAGTTTTTCTTGAACATCGTCACCTCGGCTTCCATATTTGAGCAGAGCGCAATCAGCGGCGACGTACTCTGTTGCTGCGTCAGCAATTGATTGAAAGCTGGAACGGATGCCTGACAATGCGCGCAGCCCGTATCCATCAACATAATCAAATGTGTGCCCGTTTTCAGATCAACAGCAAGCCCAGTGATGTTGAGGTTGCTGACTGGATTTTGTGCCTGCGCCTGCAAGCGAGTCACAGGATCAGTGGATTGCCGAACGCTACGGCTGGCCCAACCGGTCAGGGATAATCCGGCCAACATTGCGAGGCAAACCACACCAAACCGCATCCGATGAAAACGCGGCGTTTCTACTCGATAAATAAACCAGGCAACGACCAAGGCCGCCAGCATCAGTAAATCTTCGGCAAAGGCTTCAGCAGGCGTACGTTTGGCCCAACTGCCAAAGCACCCGCAATCCGCAGTCGCGCCCGAAACCCAGGCCCAGCCCACCGCGCCCAAAAACACAACAAACAACCCCATTGCCAGTGGCAGCACCTGCCGCCGCCGATAGCCTGCGATCAAAGCCGCTCCTAGCCCGCATTCAAGGGCAATCATCGCCCATGCCAAAGGCTTTACGATGCCCGGCGCAGTGATGATTTTGTAATCGGTAATTTGCCGCACAAAATCCATTGGCTCCCAGGCTTTCAGCAATCCCGCCAGCAGCAAGATTGCCCCGATGATCATTTCCAATCCGCGCGCCAACCATTGTCGCCAGCGCGGCAAACGTATTTCATCTGTTACGAATGTGTGTGTGCTCATAAATTCTCTCGTGGAAAAGTAGCATAAGCATCTCGCCAGTCAAAAGCGGATTGGCCCCGGCTGCACGCTAAGGGGCAATGACATTGAAGTAAGCGAAGTACGACAGGCGGCTCGCCTGTCGCCGCTGCGGTTTTTCGGCCAGTGACAGGCGAGCCGCCTGTCGTACTTCGGGCGGCCCACTCTGAATTCAATGCCATTGCTCTAGGGGCGAAATGAGATCCCGCACATTAGTAACGTGTTCCCACTTTTTTATAGCAATCCAATTTGTCTGACACATACTGACATAAGGATGTCACTCCGATAGGGTTGAATAGGGAAAGTTACCAACAAAAGTATAAAGATAATTTGGCAAGAAACAGCACAAAGGAGAAACGATGCAAAAAATTACGACCTTCTTATGGTTCGATAACAATGCCGAAGAGGCAATCACTTTTTACACCTCGATTTTCAAAAATTCCCAGCTTTTGAATATTGCGCGCGCCACAGCGGATGGCCCGGTACTGACAGTAACCTTTCAACTTGAAGGGCAGGAATTTATGGCGCTCAACGGTGGCCCAAGATTCAAATTTACCGAGGCAATTTCGCTGATGGTGAATTGTGAAACCCAGGAAGAAGTGGATGAGCTTTGGGAAAAATTATCCGCTGGCGGCGAGAAATCTCGCTGCGGCTGGTTGAAAGACAAATTCGGGCTGTCGTGGCAAATCATTCCTACCGTGCTCGGCAACCTGATGCGCGATCCCGATCCGGTCAAAGCCAGACGCGTGATGGATGCGCTGCTACAAATGGACAAAATTGAAATTCAAACGCTACAGAACGCCTACGAACAATCATAGATTTTCCCTGAAACCCGCCAATGGGCGGGCGGTTGCGTGGTGGACGATTGATTGCGCACGATGTTTCCGCTGAAAAGTTAATTCAGCTATACAGATCCGTACCGCGACCAGCAGGAGGCGTCTTTTGCTTTGCGCTTCTTACCTGGTCGCGATACTGAATTTTATGCCTTTACACTGTTGCCGTTCTCTTTCCTACCTCATACAATTCGCCATCGCATCCGCGAATTTATTATGAGAATCACCCTGCATCCCAATTATCTGATCGTGCTCAGCAAAGGCTTGACCTGCATCTTGCTGGGTTTAGCCTGCTGCACAATTCTGGCATCAAACACATCCGCGCAAGGGCAAAGATGGGCTGCCTCGTGGACGGCTTCGGCGCACGGGCCATATCCATCAGGCAATCCATCCGCACAACCTATTCTGGACTTCACATTTGAATCCGCTGCAACAGGCGCAAACGATCAAACCTTTCGGTTGATCATTCGCCCGGGTTTGTGGGGCAAGCGTGGACGATTGCGATTTTCCAATACGTTCGGCACGCGACCCGTCACGTTTGATGATGTGTATATCGGTTTGCAAAGCAGCGCGGGCAACATCGCCACGGGCACAAATACGCGTGTGCAATTCGGCGGCAAAAACAGCATCACGATTGCGCCGGGACAAGTGTTATACAGCGATGCTATCAATCTCGCTTTTGTCAAAACTGCGAATGATGCGTTGCTGAGCGGACGCAAGCTCGCGGTCAGCTTTCACGTTGTCGGCAACAGCGGCCCGATGACGTGGCACGCGAAGGCGCTGCAAACTTCCTACCTGACCGCGCCGCGCGCAGGCAGTCACGGAAGCGAAGTCAGCGACACGAATTTCCCGTACACCACTGCTTCCTGGTTTTTTCTGGATGCGTTTGAAGTGATGGCCCCGGCCAACACGGCAGTTGTTGTGTGCTTCGGCGATTCGATTACCGACGGCACGTTGTCAACGCTGAACGGCGATGATCGCTGGCCGGATGTGCTCGCGCAACGATTGCACGCGGCGTATGGCAATCGTTTCTCGGTCGTGAACGCAGGCATTGGCGGCAATCAAATTACGGGGCCGGAAAAGTATTCGGCAACGACACCCACGCCCGGCGGCCCGTCAGCACTGGATCGGCTCGAACGCGATGCGCTGAGCCATTCTGGCGTCACGCATATCATCTGGCTGGAAGGAATCAACGATCTCTCGCGTGGTGCGAGCGCCGAGGCCATCATTGCCGGGATGCAGGAATTGGTGAAGCGTGTGCGCGCCAAAGGCAACATTAAAATCATCGGCGCAACGATCACCTCCGGCCTTGGTAACACGGGTGCAGCAGGCACGCCGGATGTCAATGCGCGGCGGCAAACAATCAATCAATTCATTCGCACAGGCGGCCTGTTCGACGGTGTCGCTGATTTCGATGCCGCGACGGTTGATGCAAATACGGGCGGCTTACGCGCGGCCTTTCAACCCAACAGCACGACGGGCGGTGCAGGCGACAAATTGCATCCGAATCGCGCGGGCTATCAGGCGATGGGCAATGCAATTGATCTGACATTACTGGCACCAAAACAGAAATAAGGAAAAACCACGGAGCGCACGGAGGACACGGAGAAAAACCGTAGAGAAAAAGTTTGGGCAGATTCTTTTCGTCTTCTCCGTGCTCTCCGTGCGCTCCGTGGTTTATCTTCGAGAATGTCTTTTATGTGTAGAAATATCAAACCGCTTTTCAATTTTGATCCACCTGTCACCGACGAAGAAATCCGCGCGGCTGCGCTGCAATTCGTGCGCAAAGTCAGTGGCTTTACCAAACCATCGCAAGCCAACGAAGCCGCGTTTCAAGCGGCGGTGGACGAGATTGCCGCCATTTCGCACAAGCTGCTGCACGCGCTGGAAACCACTGCGCCGCCGAAGCGTCGCGAAGAAGAAGCGGCAAAAGCGCGCGTTCGTTCGGCGCAACGATTTCGCGCGTAAACCTGGGAGCGCACGCGGCTCGCGTGCTGAATCCTTCGCCACGAATCTGCTGCAAGAAAAAGCTTCGCCTCATTCAACAAGCACGCGAGCCGCGTGCGCTCCCAGGTTTACGGCCTTGCGCTTCCCTCTTTCGTGCGATAAATACATTTCTGCATTCCGTACAAAATCCAATTCGACGAAGTGTACGACAGGCGGCCCGCCTGTCATTGCCATTCGTAATTGCTATCGGCGACAGGCGAGCTGCCTGTCGTACATTTTTAAGGAGCAACCCCCATGCGCAAGAAAATCTTCTGGTCGCTGATTGCCGCCACGATCAGCTTTGTCATCGCTCATCAATTCGTCATCGGACAAGGACGCCAAGCCACGTCCCCCGATCTCGTCGCCCGTCGCAATACACTCGAAGCCGAGCTGCAATCCATCGCCATCGTCGAGCGCAAGCTGATGATTCAGATGCGCGACGGCAAACGCATGGCGGCTGACCTGTATCGCCCAAAAGACACGTCCAAGAAATATCCAACCGTCTTCGTGCGCACGCCCTACAACTTCAATTTCTGGGATGTGCGCAATCGCGTCGTCAGCGATATGACCAATCAGATCGAAGCCGTCAAACGCGGCTACGCGATCATCACAATGAATGAGCGCGGGCATTTTTTCTCCGAAGGAAACTACGACATCCTCGGCCCGCCGCTGACCGATGGCGATGACGCGCTGACTTGGATTGCGAAACAGGATTGGTCGAACGGCAAAGTCGGCACGATTGGTTGTTCGTCCACTGCCGAATGGCAAATGGCTGTCGCCGCGCAAGGCAACCCGGCATTTGCCGCAATGATCCCGCAAGGCTTTGGCGCAGGCGTCGGGCGCGTCGGCGGGTATTACGAACAAGGCAACTGGTATCGCGGCGGCGCAGTGCAGATGCTTTTCATCGCGTGGCTGTACGGCGAACAGAATCAGGTGCGCCCGCAGTTCCCGCCGAATACTTCGCAGGAAGATTTGATTCGCGCATCGAAGTCGTTCGACCTCGCGCAACAACTCCCACCGGTAGATTGGTCAAAGGCGCTGCGACACTTGCCCGTGATGGACATTATGAAAGCCGTAGACGGGCCGAAAGGAATCTTCGCAGACGAAATGCCCGTCGCTACGGGCGGCGCGATGATTAAGCGGGAGCCGAATGATCCCGCCTGGTACAAAGGCGGATTGTGGCACGACAACATGAAAATCAACGTACCCGGCTTTTGGTTTATGTCGTGGTACGACGTGTCGGTCGGGCCAAACCTCGCCGCGTTCAATCACGTCCGCAAAACCGCGCGCGCGGACATCGCCGCGCAGCAATACGCCGTAATCGCGCCGACGCTGCATTGCGCTTACAAACGCGCGACTGAAAACACTGTCGTCGGCGAACGTAGTATGGGCGATGCGCGGTTGAATTATGACGAATTGACATGGGGCTGGTTTGATCGCTTCCTGAAAGGCGAGCAGAACGGCTTGCTCGAAAAGATGCCCAAAGTCCGATACTTCACAATGGGCATCAACAAGTGGCAAGGTTCCGACACGTGGCCGCCCGTCGGCGCACAACCGATGAAGCTGTATTTCTCAAGCGGAGGCAAAGCCAATACGGGCAGCGGCGACGGCGTGCTGTTGGCGGCGGCCCCGGCTTCTGACGCGCCCGACAAATTTGATTACGACCCAATGAATCCTGTGCCTTCGTACGGCGGCAACGTTTGCTGCACAGGCAATGCCGTGCAAGGCGGCTCGTTTGATCAACGCAAGATGGAAGAGCGGCAAGACATCCTCGTCTACAGCACCGAACCGCTCACCGAAGGCATCGAAGTCAGCGGCCCGATTGAAGTGACGTTGTATGTTTCATCCGACGCCAAAGACACCGACTTCACCGTCAAGCTGATTGACGTGTACCCCGACGGGCGCGCGTACAATCTGGACGAAACGATTCAACGCATGCGCTATCGCAACGGCTACGACAAACCGCTCGCGTGGATGGAAGCAGGCAAGGTGTACAAAGTCACGCTGCAACCGATGGTGACGAGCAATTTCTTTGAAACCGGTCATCGCATCCGCATCGAAATCTCCAGCAGCAACTTCCCGCGCTTTGACCGCAACCTGAATACAGGCGGGAAGAATTACGACGAAACGAAAGGCGTCATCGCGCACAACGCCGTGCATCATTCGCGGCAATATCCGTCGGAGGTGAAGTTGACAGTGGTGAAGAAGTAATGAGTCGGTTGAGGAGACGATCTTTATGGATCAGGAAAACCTATTGGCTCTTGCATCGGAACAGAGTGCGAAGCCGGGGATCGCGTTGCAACGACTGGATGCCATTGATCTGTTGCGTGGCATTGTGATGGTAGTGATGGCGTTGGATCACACCCGAGGCTTTTTCTCGGAAGCGATTTCCTTCAGCGCAACGGATTTGACCAAAACCAACGCGGCGTTGTTTTTGACGCGCTGGATCACGCATTTTTGCGCCCCGGTTTTCGTTTTCTTAGCGGGCACAGGAGCGTTTCTTTCCACTTATCGCGGGAAGACGCAACGGGAGCTATCGCGGTTTCTCCTGACACGCGGGCTATGGCTGATTGTTTTGGAGCAAACGGTCGTCCGCTGTTTGGGCTGGGAGTACAACTTCGACTATCACTTCATGCATACGAATGTCCTCTGGGCGATTGGTTGGGCGATGGTGGTCTTGAGCGGTCTCGTGTTTCTGCCGCTGCGGTTCATCACGGGTTTTGGGATCGTGATGATTGCCGGACACAATCTGCTGGACAAGCTGCGCCCGGAAAGCCTTGGGGCCTTCGGATGGCTTTGGAAAGTTCTGCACATTGAAACGATTATTGAATGGCGTACGGGGTTTACGTTCGAGTTCAAGTATCCACTCATTCCCTGGATTGGCGTGCTGGCGGTCGGCTATGGGTTTGGAACGCTGATGTTGCGCGAACGGCAGGAACGAAGAAAACTGCTGTTCTGGCTTGGTTCCGCACTTACACTTCTTTTTGTCGTTTTACGCGCAACGAACTTGTACGGTGATCCGAGTCCCTGGACACCGCAAGCAAGCAAGCTGTTCACCGTGTTTTCTTTCATCAACTGCACGAAGTATCCGCCCTCCTTACTGTACCTCCTGATGACACTGGGACCTGCGTTCATCGTGCTGGCACTGCTGGATCGTGATTGGGGCAAGGTCGTGAAGCCGTTGCTGGTGTTTGGGCGTGTCCCGCTGTTTTATTACGTGCTGCATTTGTTCTTAATCCATCTGCTGGCGGTGATTTTCTCGGTTGTAAGGTACGGGCACTTGGACAAATCGCTCTTCGAGAATCCGCCTTTTCCTTCGACCCCGAAAGACTTCGGTTATGGGTTGCCAGTGGTTTATGGTGTGACGATGCTGGTGGTGATGCTGCTGTATCCGGCGTGTCGGTGGTTTGCTGCGCTAAAAAAGCAGCGCAAAGATGCCTGGCTGAGTTACCTGTAAAGAATGTTGGGAATGAACCGCCGGTACGATTTGCGGATGGTGTTGCAGGATGCGGTGGAAGCCAGTGAGATGAAGGAACGCGAGATGTTGTGGATGACGCAGTTTATCGAAGAAGTGCTGCGGTTACCGGAAGAGTTGCATCGCAAACTGTTTTTCGAGCGCGTGACGCGAAAGGAAAAAGCTATGGAATTTACAACCTATGCCGAACGAGTCGGCGAGAAAAAAGGCATCAAAAAAGGGAAACTGAAAGGCAAGGCGGAAAGCGTCCTACAACTCTTGGAAATGCGTTTCAAACAAGTGCCAGAAGACATTACCGCCAAAGTGTCGAATTTGACTAATACCAGGCTGCTGAACAGATTGTTCGAGGCCGCCTTCCGCTGCGAATCGCTGAAAGAATTTGAAGCGCAGTTGCCGACGAAGTGAAGAACGAGTCAACCCCATAGGCATTGCATGATTACGCGACGACAACTGATACAGGCAACACCGCTGCTTGCCACCGGACTTTCGTTGAAAACGAATGGCGACGCCCGGCCTGAAAGCCGTTGGTTCATGCCGGATGAAGCTGATCCGCATCAACGCACGTGGATGGCATTTGGCGCGAGCAAGCAAATCTGGGGCAGCAAGCTCCTGCCCGAAGTGCAACGCAATCTGGCGACGATTGCGCGCACGATTGCGAAGTACGAACCAGTTTCGATGCTGGTCAGGCAGAGCGATTATGCGCTGGCGAAACGATTGATCGGCACGGCCAATGTTGAGTTGATCGTCTGCCCCATCAACGATCTGTGGATGCGCGACACGGGGCCGGTGTTTGTGTTGACCGAGGCGGGTGCAAAGGCGGCGATTGATTTCAACTTCAACGGCTGGGGCGAGAAGCAGGATTACGCGCTGGATGCAAGGGTCGCGGGCTTCGTCACCAAACGCGCGGGGGTCAAAGGACTGACAACAAAATTAGTGCTGGAAGGCGGCGGCATTGAGGTGGACGGACACGGCACGGCGATCATCACCGAAAGCTGCGTACTGAATGCCAATCGCAATCCCGGCGTATCGAAAGCGGCGTGTGAAGCGGAATTGAAAAAGCTGCTCGGCCTCGCAAAAATCATCTGGCTGCCGGGCATCAAAGGCAAAGACATCACCGATGGGCATACGGATTTTTATGCGCGTTTTACTCGCCCCGGCGTAGTCGTCGCGGGTTATGATCCTGATCCAAACTCGTTCGATCACGCCGTCACGAAAAAGCATCTGGAAATCCTGAAAGCCGCGACGGACGCTGACGGGCGCAAGCTGGAAGTCGTCGTCCTCGAAGCGCCCCAAACCGTTCGCAAAACGGACGCAGATTTCGCGGCGGGTTACATCAACTTTTACGTCTGCAACGGCGCGGTCATCGCGCCTGAATTCGGCGATGCGCGCGCCGATGCGAATGCCAAAGCGAAACTGAAATCGCTCTTTCCCGGTCGCGTGATCGAGCAACTCAACATTGACGGCATTGCCGCAGGCGGCGGCGGCATACATTGCACAACGCAACAGGAACCGAAAGGCTGATCTTTCGTACGGACTTATGCTGGGACTTCCTTCAGGGCAACTTCAACTCTCTCCGTATGAGCCGAACTGGTCGCTCCTTTTCCTCACAGAAAAGGAGCAGATGCTTGCCTGTCTTGGAAAACATATTCTCGACGTGCAGCACATTGGCAGCACGTCCATTCCGGGAATGCCTGCCAAGCCGATTCTGGACATTGGCGTAGCGGTGACGAACTTTGAAGAAGCTGCTGTTTGCGTTCCGCTGCTCGAACAGCTTGGCTACAGCTACAAAGGCGAGAACGGCATTGCGCGCCGTCATTATTTCGTCAAAGGCAATCCGCGCACGCATCATTTGCACATGCTGGAAGTGACGAGCGCGGACTGGAAACATCACCTGCTCTTTCGTGACTATCTACGCAGCAATCCGAAAGTTGCACAAGCGTATGCGGACTTGAAGCAAACGCTGGCGCTGCAATTTGCAAACAACCGAGATGCCTATCAAGTGGGCAAGGAAAGTTTCATCCAAACGGTGTTGCAGCAGGCAGCCGCAGCGGGCTGACGGCAAGGCGAAATGGTTCCTCTTTGCGTCAAGTGCGCGGGGACTTGTCCGTGTTCCTTCAAAAAAATATCAAGAAAATTTCAGAACGATTTTAAGACGCTACGAATCAGCGGGCTTATATTGCAGGCGTGATAGCAGCACACGTTTACAACAACAACTGAAACCGGAGAAAAGCATGAACGACATCATCATTGTCGGAGCAGGAACGGCGGGATGCGTACTGGCGGAACGATTGACCAGTTCTGGCAAATTCCGCGTGCTTCTGATTGAAGCGGGCGGCAAACCGTCCAACCCGTTCGTCAAAATCCCGGCGGGCTTTGCCAAGCTCTTCAAGAGCAAGCTGGACTGGGCATTTGAAAGCGAACCACAAGTTGCAGCCAATGGGCGGCGCATCTTCACGCCGCGCGGCAAGATGCTGGGCGGCTCGTCGAATATGAACGCGCAGATTCATCAGTGGTGTCATCCGGCGGATTATGATGAATGGGTGGCGGTGGGCGCGACGGGCTGGGGCTGGGAAGAAGTCGCACCGATCTTTCGTGCGCAGGAATGCTGGCAGGGCGAAGAAACCAACGGCGCGCGCGGTCGCAGCGGCCCGATGATGATTTCGCCCAACGTCAATGCGCATCCCTTGTCGAAGGCGTTTGTTGCCGCTGCACGGGCGGCGGGGTTGGGCGATCAGCCGCATTACAACGGCGATGCGTTTGCAGGCGCGTGGCTGACAGAGTTGGCACACAAAGATGGACAACGCTTCAGCGCCTTCGATGCGTACCTGAAACCTGCGATGCAACGCGCGAACCTGGAAGTGCTGCGCGAGGCGCACGTGCTGCGCCTGGAGATGGCGAACGGGCGCACGACGGGCGTGACCGTGCGTCAGGCGGGCGTAGAAAAAACCTTCTCAGCACGCGGCGTGATTTTGGCGGCGGGCGCGTTTGGTTCGCCACAAGTGTTAATGCTTTCCGGCATTGGCCCGGCGGCCAGACTGTCAGAGTTGGGGATTCCGGTGTATTACGATGCGCCCGAAGTCGGAGAGAACCTGCAAGATCATCCCTTAGTCCCCACCATTTATCGTACGCGCGGCACGGATACGTTCAAGAAGGCGGAATCCCCGCTCAATTTGTTGCGCTATCTGTTCCTCAAGCGCGGGATGCTCGCGTCCAATGCGGTCGAAGCGTTTGCCTTCACGCGATCAAACGGGGCGGCAATGGCAGCACCGGATATTGAGCTAATCCTTGCCCCTTTCCATTGGAACAAGCAGGCACTGGAACCGCCGCAAATAGATGCTGTAAGCATCGGCGTGGCAGTGGTTGCGCCGCGTTCGCGTGGCAGTTTGCGTTTGCGCAGCGCGAATCCGCTGGATGCACCGCTGATTGATTTCGGTTTGTTGACTGACCCGGAAGGCCGGGATGCAGCGGCCACGCTAGCGGGCGTGCGGCTGTCACGAAAGATTGCCTCCATCGCACCGCTCGCCGATTTGGTGGACAAGGAATTCTATCCCGGCGCAGACATCCATGACGATGCTGAATTGCTCGCCCGCCTCACGGCTGAAATTCAAACGGTTTACCACCCAACCAGCACTTGCCGAATGGGAGCAGATGAGCGTTCCGTCGTTGACGCACAATTGCAGGTTCGCGGCGTAGATGGATTGTGGGTAGCCGATGCTTCCGTAATGCCTGCGGTTCCGCGCGGCCATCCGAACGCAGTCGTGGCGATGATCGCGTACCGCGCGGCAGAAATGATCGCCGCGAAGCTCACGGCCTGAAGCGTCGGTACAGTACCCGGAGCGGTAGCGACGCGGGACATCACGCTTACCAGCTCGCTACCGCTCGCCGTACCGTACCATGAGCTAAACAAATTCAGGGAGAAACGATGAGTAAACGTCACGTATTTTGGGAGGTGGTCGAAGGAAAATTGCCGATGCCTCCAGCAGATCAAACGCTTGGTTTCGAGGTGGTTGAAGCCATTCCTGATTCCGGGCAAATCACCCTTGAGTTCACGGCGAAACCGGAATTCTGCAATGTGCTGGGCAACATTGGCGGCGGCTTTCTCGCGGCGATGCTGGATGCCGTTACGAGCCTGGCTCCGGCCACGACGTATCAACACGGAGAGTTCGGGCCAACGCTGGAGTTAAAAGTGAATTTCATCCGCGCGTGCAAACCGGGGAAATTGCGCGGCCTGGGGCGAACAGTGCAGCGAACAAGCTCGGTCGCTTTTGTTGAGGGAGCGTTGCGCGATGCAAACGAGACGGTGGTGGCAACAGCCTCCGCGACGCTCCGCATCATCCGGTCAGAATAAATGTGCGATTACGAAAGCCGCTGTCTTTGCAGTATTCTTGATCTTTTGGCGGCAAGGTGTCGTAACTACATTCGGAATACTTGTGGTGTTTCCGCATCTCGTGGTGGCGGCTCTCTTTGCCTGGTGGCTTCGCAAGGGAAAGTGAGAGGCGTAATCGGGCTGAACACGTAAATCCATTCTCGACTTTTTACAAAGGCAGCGCTCCAAATGAAAAGAATCTCGTTCCGCAAATTTTGTCTCGCCCTCGTGCTGGTTTGTACGACTCTTACAATCAACGCGCAAACAGACGTGTCGCTTCCCGCTACGCCTTTGAAGTTCGGCGCGTTTGCGGCGCGCTTTGATGCGAACGGCACTTTCACGCTCGATGGCGCGGGACGGCCTCCGCTGGGCGGCAATTGGAAGATCAAGGGCGAGGAGATTGAGCTTGTCACAGCCAACCCGCCGAGAAATTGCGAAGGTGCGGGGCGTTATCGTGCGCGCGTCGAAGGCAGGCGCGTCGGTTTTGAAGTCATCGCCGATAGCTGCACGCCACGCCGCATGATTTTGCACGGCAGTTCGTGGTCGCCTGCCGAAGAAGTGAAAGTCATCGCGCCGCGCAACATCACCAACAAAGCCGTCGCGCGCCCACCGAAAAAAGCCGAAGCCAGCGCGACAAATATCAACTGGCCTTCGTTTCGCGGCACGTTGGCTTCAGGCGTCAGCGAGAAGCAAAACCTGCCCGACAAGTGGGACGGCAAGTCAGGCGAAAATATTTTGTGGCGCGTGCCAGTTCCCGGCCTTGCGCATTCCAGCCCCGTCGTGTGGGGCAATCGCATCTTCGTCACGAGTGCCGTCAGCAGCGATCCGAAAGCGACGTTTCGCCCCGGTTTATATGGCGATGGCGATGCGTCGGCGGATCGTTCGCCGCAGAAGTGGATGCTCTACGCGATTGACAAACGCACGGGCAAAATCCTGTGGGAACGCATCGCCCACGAAGGCGTACCGCGCGAAAAACGTCACATCAAATCCACTTATGCCAGCGCCACGCCTGCGACTGACGGACGCATCGTCGTTGCCTGGTTCGGCTCGCAAGGTGTATATGCCTACGACCTCAACGGACGTTTGTTGTGGCAAGTGGATTTGGGCCGCTTGAATGTTGGCGCGTACGACATTCCGACTTACGAATGGGGTACGGCAAGTTCGCCGATCATCTGGAACAACCTCGTCATTCTGCAATGCGACACGCAGGACGATTCATTCCTGCTCGCGCTCGATGCCGATACAGGCAAGCAAGTCTGGAAAACCAATCGTGACGAATTGCCGTCGTGGGGCACACCAACTATTGCGCAGACTTCTGCCGGGCCTGAACTCGTCACGAACGCGGCAAACTTTGTGCGCGGCTACGATCCACGCACGGGCAAGGAATTGTGGAAGCTCGGTCGCAGTTCCAAAATCACCGCGCCAACCCCGCTCTTTGCCGATGACAAATTCATCATTGCCAGCGGTCGCGCCCCCGAACGCCCGATCTTCGTTGTCAAAGCAGGCGCACGCGGCGATCTGACTTTGCCCGAAGGCAAGACCAGCAGCGATTCCGTTGTGTGGAGTCGCAGCGGGCGCGGATCGTATATGCCGACGCCGCTTGTGTATGACGGCATCGTGTACGTGCTCGCCAACAACGGTTTGCTGGATGCCTACGATTTGAAAACGGGCGAAGAAGTCTATCGCCAACGCTTGCCGCTTGTCGGCAGTGGCTTCAGTGCTTCACCCGTTGCAGCGGATGGCAAGCTGTATCTTTCCAACGAAGACGGCGACATGCTCATCATCGCCGCAGGCCGCAAATTCGCGCATCTCGGCACGAATGCGATGGGCGAATTGCTGATGGCAACGCCCGCGTTGTCAGAAGGCGTGATGTATGTTCGTTCGGCGCAGAGTCTATTTGCAGTGGGACGGAAGCAATGACGATGAAACAGCGTTTCGTCGTCAAACCGGGAGGACGGATATGCCCATGGAGGAAGCCGAGTATTGCCGCCGCATTTGCGGGGCCAAATGTTGTTATCTGCACCTGGAGTATCTGATTCCCTGCCCGAACTTAGCCGCCGATAATTCCTGCTCCATTTACGAAGAACGCTTTCGTGAAGACGCGCCGGAACTCGTGCAGGTAGGACGGTATCAGCATAAAGGCAAAACCAAGCCGTTCTTTTGCGGGCGAATTTTATCCATTGCACATACACTTCCTGACGAAATAACCAAGGGATGTTGTGTTATCCATCCACATTTATTGGACAAGTTTTGAGGAGGAGCGAAATCATGCGCAGTTTAGAAAATGAACAATTCGTAAAACAGGTCTATTTCAATCAAGCACAGATGCGGCTCACACGTCTCGCCAGTCGCTTTGCCACTGACGCACAAACCGTCATCGAAGAAGCCGAAGCGATCTTCGATGCAATGCTGCCAACAATGGCCTACGTGGACAAACCACAGCATCCGCTCGCCTCGGCGCTGTTCGTTTGCAACGTCAATTTGTCGCTCTACCTCGCACTGAAACAACGCGGCGTAGATGTTCAAGCATTCGGCAACGCCCTGTTGAATGGCCTGAAGCGAGCGCCGATTCCGCCACCGCCAGAGTTAGGCGATGAGGCATTGCAGGCGCAACTGGCAGAATTTCTGCAAGCCGCACATACGTCGCAAACCAATCCGCAATCGGGCGAAGATGTCTTTGAAGTTGTCGAAGGCGCGGATTTCGATTGGGGCTTCAACGTTACATCGTGCGCGCTCTGTCACTCGGCGGCGCAACACAACGCGATGGAAGTCGTGCCGTATATGTGCGCGGTGGATGACGTGATGAGCGACAAAAACAATCGGGGCTTGCGCCGCACCGGATCAATCGCGCTCGGCGCATCACATTGCGACTTCCGCTATCAACGCGGCGGCCAACCACAACGTTTGTCCGAACAATACCCGGAACTCATTCGTATCAACGGGCACGACACAACAAACTAACGCCAGCTCCTTATGCCTCAACCAAACAACATTTTATTCATCGGCAACAGCTTTACCGCCCGCAATGATGTGCCTGGAATGATCGCGCAACTCGCGGCTGCGCGTGGCCATCAACTGCAACATCAATTGATTTCCGCAGGCGGCGCTTCGCTGCGCATGCACTGGAACAAAGGCGAAGCGCAGCAGGCGATGAAGCAAACACGTTACGATTACGTCGTCTTGCAGGAGCAAAGTACCTTGCCCATCAAAAACGCAGCGCGTATGCACGAAAATATTCGCCTCTTCGATCAGGCGATCAAAGAGTCAGGCGCGAAGACCGCGTTGTATTTGACGTGGGCACGGCAAAACGCGACGGAGGCACAAGAGGCAATTACGAAAGCCTACACGACAGTTGGCGAGGAACTTGATGCAACAGTCATTCCCGTTGGCGTCGCGTGGCAGAACTTCCTCCGTCACAACCAATCTCCCGTATTGCACGACAAAGACCTGAGCCATCCGACATTGGCAGGTTCGTATCTGGCCGCGTGTGTGTTCTTTGCGGTGCTGTTCGGCGAGAGTCCGGTCGGCATTGCCTGCGATAAACTGCTGCCAGCAGAGTCAGAACTGCTGCAAAAAACCGCTTGGGCATCTGTTTGAAAAGTGGATTTATAGGTGTTCTGAGTGTGCGGCAAGGCCGCCATTGGGAGATTACTTGCTGAGATATCAACTGGTTATCTTTGATTTCGATGGAACGCTGGCAGATTCGTTCGCCTTGTTTCTGGAATCCACGAAAGTGGCGGCGGAACGCTTTCGATTTACGCCACTCACCGCAGACAATCTGGAAACTCTGCGCGGTCGGAGCGTGCGCGAGATCATCGCGGAGGTCGGGCTGCCCCTGTGGAAGCTGCCCGCCGTCGCACGACATACGCGAGAATTTATGCGCCAGCGAATTGAACAAGTGCAATTGTTCGATGGCGTAGATGCGATGCTGCAACGGTTGAAAGCGGAAGGCGTTCAGCTTGCCATCGTGACATCGAATTCGCAGGAAAATGTCGAACGTGTTTTGGGTGAGGAGACTTGCAGACTGATAGATCATTTCGGGTGCGGCGCTTCGATCTTCGGCAAACGCCCCAAGACTCGTGCGGTCTTGAAGGCGTCCGGCATGTCAGCGGAAGCGGTGCTTTGTGTCGGGGACGAAATGCGGGATGTGGAAGTAGCCCAAGCGTTGGGACTGGACTTCGCGGCGGTCGCCTGGGGCTATACGAACCCGGCCCAGCTTGCTCGATTGCCGGGGGTCAAGATGTGTCAGAGCGCCCGCGATGTCTTGTCCTTAGCCATCATCAAAGAAAGTTGAGAAAAGTCTGAGCAAGGCTGGAAAAGTCAGCCTGGCAGGCGATCTATCACCGGTCTGAATCATTCCCCGCATGGTCTTGTCTTCTCTATAAGTGCGCCCTACACTGTCCGGGCTTTTCAACAATATCAAGGTGCGGTTGCCCTGTGGCTTCGACGCAACGTAGCCCTTATCAATATGGGGCCGCCGCCGATAGTCGTATCACTACAATTCGCCGTCAGGC
Organism: Acidobacteriota bacterium; assembly: GCA_018268995.1. Classification (GTDB taxonomy): domain Bacteria; phylum Acidobacteriota; class Blastocatellia; order RBC074; family RBC074; genus JAFDVL01. The sequence continues at coordinate 113,942 of JAFDVL010000053.1, forward strand.
CAGCGAAAACAATGGCCTGGTCAGGCAGGAGACACAACATGAACGTTCGAAAACACACTTCACGATCAGCATTTGCTTGGATGCTGCTCTTACTCTGCGCAGGCTTAGCCGCCTGCTCTTCCTCGCCCGATCCCAAACAACCCCGCGTGTTCTTTACCTCACCGAGCGATGGTGCAACCGTCACCAGCCCGGTGAAGATCACCATGGACGCCGCCAACTTTATCGTTGAGCCTGCGGGAACCGTAAGACCAGGAGCAGGCCACCTGCACATCATGGTGGACACTGACGCCGTACCCGTCGGACAGGTCGTGCCCAAAGATGAAAAGCACAACCACTACGGCCAAGGACAAAAGGAAGCGGAATTGACCTTGTCCCCCGGCACACATACGCTCCTGTTACAAGGCACCGACGGGGCACACGTGGCGCTCCCCGGCGAGGGCATGACGCAGAAAATTACCGTCACGGTGAAGTAACGAGGCGGTCGAAATCAGAAAAGAAAATGCCCAACGATGCGGTGCAGCAGCGACGCGGCGCGAAAGCCGCACAAGCCATCTGCTGGAACCACATCGTTGGGTAGTTCTTGTCTCTCCGAAATGATGATAAACTACGAAATCATAAGGAGGTACAGGGTTTATGCAACATCGCACAGAAGCCAAAATTGAGCCGAATGGAACAATCATTCTTCGTGGTCTCCCTTTTCCTGAAGGCGACAAGGTCATCGTAGTTATTACAACGCGCTGCTCAAAGAATACCCAAACAACGAGCTATCCTTTACGGGGACTGCCGGTGGAATATAAACATCCTTTTGAGCCAGTGGCAGAAAATGATTGGGAGGCGTTGGCGTGATCGTCCTTGATACGCACGTCTGGATATGGTGGGTTCATGGTGACCCGCTTTTACCCTCAGATGTGGCACAAGTGGTTGCTGCACACGAGGCAACTGGCTTGGGCATCAGCGCGATTTCCTGCTGGGAAATTGCCAAATTGGTGGAATACAATCGCCTGCAATTACCGTTACCGATCAATGACTGGATGGCACAAGCATTAGCGTATCCCGGCATCGTGTTGTTGGAACTCAGTCCCGAAATCGCCATTGACTCAACCCAATTACCGCCACCGTTTCACAAAGACCCCGCAGACCAGATGATCGTCGCAACGGCACGCATTCACAATGTGCCATTGGTTACCTGTGATCACAAAATTCGCGCCTATCCGCACGTGCAACTTCTGCCCTGATCGCCCGAAATCACCATCCAACTGCTCGGCAAAGCGTGCCGCACGCAAGCGTATCCATTACGTCGAGTACCGGCTTCCGGCGGACGACACTAAACGTCCACGTACTACCCATCATATGGAGAGCGAGTATTTTCTCGAAGGCAGTATGCCGAATCAGGAGGGCGTGAGTATTATCGCGGCGATTCGATGGAAGAGCGGCGAGACCTCAACGCATACGATTCCTTTGCGCCCGCGTTTGTGAGATGGTTTTCGATATTGTTCATTTGTGCCTTGTTGTAGTACATATCCTGCGCTTACTTGCCTCCTCTGCCAACCCGCCATACACTGTACCCGTTTCAGCAACATCCAAGCATCTTTTCCCCATAGCTTGGTTCAGCATAGTCGTCGTCAAGGTTCAGCTTTGAGGACGAGTTATGTTATCAACACTCAAAATTACACTGGGTCAAAGAGGATAAAATGGCAAGTAGAAAGGCTCCGCAGTCACCGCAGTTCACATCTAAACAATTCTCTGTGTTTGAAATTGATCGAGGCATTGAGAAACTTAAGAAACGAAGGGGAGAAGTTCTACAACTCAACCCAACTAATCTCGCCGCTGGTGATCCAGTTCGGGGAAATATTCAGCGAAGCATTCGAGATACAGTAGCCGATATTTTTGGAGCAAATTCCCGCGAGGCTAGCGATTTCATCAATCCTCAACTCTATTACAACCCACACCCAGTTTTGCGGGGGTATGGGGATGAGGACGATGACAACACTCCCTTTTTCGTCGCAGGTATTGAGAAAATGGCGATAGAGTTACAAGGACTTATTGAGAAATTGGAAGAGCGGCGCGGCGATGTTCTCGCCGAAACGTCGGCAGAGAGAACGGGTGCTGCCGCACTTAATGAACAACAGGCTAATACAAGAGAGGTGTTCATAGTGCATGGACACGATGACGCAGCTAAGCTGGCGGTTGCGAGATTTATTCAGCAAATAGGTCTTCAACCAGTCATACTCCACGAACAAACAAATCGTGGAAGCACTACTGTTATAGAAAAGCTGGAGCGCCATTCTAATGTACCTTTCGCCATCGTTCTGCTAACTCCTGATGATGTTGGCGCGCAGAAAAGTAATAGTTCTGACTTAACACCTCGCGCTCGCCAAAATGTAATTCTTGAACTCGGATACTTTCTAGGTAAGCTGGGGCGAGGTAGAGTTTGCCCATTATACAAAGAGGGGGTTGAAATCCCTTCGGATTTTTCTGGCGTGATTTATACGCCGCTTGATCCTCATGATGGATGGAAACTCACTTTGGCTAAAGAATTGAGAGTCGTTTGGTCAGATATTGACCTCAACAGAATTTGACCAAAATTATTTTGTTAGTATTGCCATCAAGCACATCAGATATACGAGTCACTCACTATTCGCCTTCGGCCTTGCTTTCAAGTGCATCCGCCCGCAATATTCTCGCCATTCATGCAAACATTACCCTGAACGTCCAGAGAAAACTTTATGCGATTACATCACACATTGCGCTTCGCCTTCACGTCGTTGCTTGTGCTTGCCGCAACGGTGACAGCGCAAACACCATCCACGCCGCCCACGCCTTCTCGCGCCGACATCCTGCGGGGCGAATATAGTCCGTGGCGGGCCAACAATGATTTGCTGTCTTACGATCTTGACCTGCGCGTTGATCCTGACAAGAAATTCCTGAGCGGCAAGAATACGATTCGGTTCAAGATGTTGAAGGACGATACGCGCATTCAACTCGACCTGTTTGCCAACCTCAACGTGGACAAAATTCTGCACGGCAAAACGGAACTGAAATACACGCGCGAACTCTGGACGGTGTATGTGGACTTTCCCAAGCCGTTCAAGAAAGGCTCGGTGCAGGCGATTGAGTTTTATTACTCTGGTGCGCCGCAGGAGACGGGGCGCTTCGGCGGCATCAGCTTTCGCAAAGACCCGGCGAGCAGGCATTGGATCACGACCGCGTGCGAAGGCATTGGCGCGAGCATCTGGTGGCCGAACAAAGATCAGCAACGCGATGAAGTCGAGAATATGCAAATGCACATTGCGGTGCCGAATGGATTGATGGACGTTTCTAACGGGCGATTTTTAGGGAAGAAAGATTTGGGCGATGGCTACACGCGCTGGGATTGGCAGATCAGCTATCCGATTAATAATTACAACGTGTCGCTGAACATTGGCGCGTATGAGCATTTCGGCGAAAAGCTGGGCGATTTGGCGATGGATTATTACGTGCTGCCGGAAAACCTGGAAAAAGCAAAAAAACAATTCGCGCAGGCCAGGCCGATGATGGAAGCGTATCAGAAATACTTTGGCGAATATCCGTTCAAGAAAGACGGCTTCAAGCTGATCGAAGTTCCCTACTCCGGGATGGAGCATCAGAGCGCAGTCACGTACGGCAATCGCTTTGCCAACGGCTATCTGGAACGCGATTGGACGGGCGTCGGCGTCAGCTTGAAATTCGACTTCATCATCATCCACGAAAGCGGCCACGAATGGTTTGGCAACAGCATCACTGCCGCTGATGTGTCCGACCAATGGATTCACGAAGGCTGGACGACGTATGCCGAATGCGTTTATGTCGAAGCGATGTTCGGACGCGCCGACGCGATCAAATATACGAACGGCTACAAAACCAAAGTGCGCAATCAACAACCGATCATCACGAAGCCCGAAACCAATCGCACGCCGGGGCAGGATCAATATTTCAAAGGCGCGTTGTTTTTGCACACGCTGCGGTCGGTAATTGATGACGATGCGAAATGGTGGAAGATGCTGCGGGCGTATTGCGAGCGGTTTAAGTATCAAAACATTATGACCACGGATGTCGTGCGCTTTTACAATCAGCAAAGCGGCAAGAACCTGACGCCCATCTTCGATCAATATTTACGGCACTCTGCGTTGCCTGTGCTGGAGTTGAAATTCGCGAACGGCGGCGTGGAATATCGCTGGCAGGCAGAGGAGAAAGCCTTTGCGATGCCAATCAAAGTCGGGCGCAAATCCAACTGGCAAACGATTCAGCCAACAACAGAATGGCAAACGATGAAGACGGATTTGACCAAAGACGAGTTTGAAGTGGCGACGGATTTGTATTACATCGAAGTCAGGAAAAATTGATTGTTTGTGCCAATAGATGAAGCGTCAAACGCTATCGTGGATTGATGATTTTTGAAAATTAACGCTGGCCCGACGCGCAGCCCTGGGAGCGCAGGCATCCTTGCCTGCTTAAGAGTCACGGGCGGATCACTGTCGCCTCAAGCGCGCAGTTCGTCAGGCCTCAGCAGGCAAGGATGCCTGCGCCCCCAGGGCTGCGCGTGGCTTTGGGGTGCCTTCAGGCGTCAACCTCGCTTCCCGAATCGCCGAAGTTAATTTTCAAAGATTACCTCCCACGCTTACACGTAACCGTCGCGCGGCGACGAAGAAAGAGCTGTTTCAAGCTATCGAAGAGGAAATACCAATGTTGGTTCATCTTCCCTTCGTGCGGATGGTGGACATTGCTCCGAGCATCGCTTCCCTGCTAAAGCCTGATCTGCCGAATACCGAAGGAAAACCGCTCAAAACATTGCTGCTCGCAAAATAGATACTATGACCATCGAAACTTCCCGTCTTCAACTACGCCCGTATGCGCCGGAGCATTTACTTGCGCTGATTGAAGGGGTTCCACAATACGAAGCGCGAATGGGATTACAGGCAGCCGAGGGCTTGCGTGACTTCATCGTGTCGGATGAGGTTTCTCCTGATTGGATCGCACAACTTCGCGCCGCCACGACTGCCGATGTTTGGATGCACGGCTTTGCGGTTGTCCATCGGGAAAGTCAATCCGTCATCGGAACCATTGGGTTCAAAGGGCCGCCAAATGAAGAGGGAATGGTTGAGGTTGCATATGGGATTGTGCCGATTTATCAGGGGCAGGGTTATGCGACAGAAGCCGCTGCCGCTGCCGTTTCCTTTGCGTTCAGCCATAGACAGGTGCGCCTCGTTTGCGCGCATACGTTGCCGTCAAATGCGCCTTCGATTGGCGTTCTGCTCAAATGCGGATTTACGCGGATTGGCGAAGTCATAGACCCGGACGACGGGCTGGTCGTGCGCTGGGAATACAGCAGGCCATCTGCGTGAAAGTGTTTCTGAGATGGCCTGCCGTGGATTTGAATCAACGCACGTGTTCTTATGCGCGCTGCGCGCCCGCCTTGCCATTTTCCACTACAAATGATGCGCGGGTTTTGACTGCGGCATTCGGCTTCGAGACTTCGGCGACTACGCGATAATCGGATTGCCAGCGCTCCGGCGTCAGCGAACACCGCACGTAACCGCGCTGTGCATTGAAGAATTTGATGTGGGGATTTTCGGCCAGAACCGTTGCCGTATTGGGCCGTACATCAGAACCATCACCACCAGACGTAATCGAAGTGCCGACAAATTCGGTGGCTACGACAGGGGAATCCTCGCGGTAAAATTCCGGCTTCAAATCGTTGACCCAGTTCGTGTGAATATCTCCTGTTAGAACTACCGGATTAGAGGGCTTGCGATCCCGCAAAAATTCCAGCAACCGTTTACGCGCTGCGGCATAACCATTCCATTGATCCATTGGGAAGGTTTGCGTTGGCCCCGCAGTTGAATCCATTGCCCCCACCATCACCTGTTGCGCCAGAATATTCCAGCGCCCTTTCGATTGGCTCAAACCACGTTGCAACCAGCGCTCCTGCTCATCGCCCAGGATTGTCTGACGCGGGTCGAGCGATTCCGGGCAGGCGGGTTTGTTGCCATCGTCGCAAGGTTGATTCGTGCGGTATTGCCGCGTATCCAGCAAGTAAACGCTGGCCAGATTGCCAAAATTCAAATGCCGATAAATCTGGACGTTCGCCCCCCGCTTCAAGACCGAACGCCGCAGCGGCATGTGTTCGTAATACACTTGATAAGCGGCAGCACGACGGCGCGCAAATTCTTCCGGGGTTTGTTTGTCTTCGGGCGTTAAGCCAGCATAGTTGTTGTCTACCTCGTGATCATCCCACACCACCGCCCACGGAAAGTTCGCGTGCGCCTGTTGCAACAACGGATCGCTTTTGTACAGCGCGTATCGGTTGCGGTAATCCTCAATCGTTTTGATTTCAGGGCTGTTGTGTTTGCGCACGCGATCCGCTACCGGAGAGCCTTCGTAAATGTAGTCGCCCAAGTGAAAGACTAACTCCAGATCATCCGCTGCCAGATGTTTGTAGGCGGTGTAGTAGCCAGTCTCGTAATGCTGACACGAAACAAACGCGAAGTTCATCCGATCATTTTTCGCGTTGCTGGCGGGAGCCGTGCGCGTGCGGCCAATCGGACTTGATCCGGCGTCAACCGTGAAGCGATACCAATACCAGCGCGCGGGTTGCAGGCCACGCACTTCGACATGCACAGAATGCCCGCTTTCCGGGCGTGCCGTTTCACGCCCCTTTGCAACGACATTTTGCATGCGTTCATCAGTTGCCACTTCCCAGCGCACAGAAACATTTTGCGCAGGCATCCCGCCGCCGTGCAGCGGATCAGGCGCAAGCCGCGTCCACAGCACGACGCTATCCGGCCACGGATCGCCCGAAGCAATGCCGAGGCTAAAGGGGTCGTTGGCAAAATACAGCGCATCATTTCTGGCCCATCCGGCATAGGGGGCGAGCAGCGAAGCGCCCACGATGGCTGAGCTGCGTCGCAAAAATTCGCGTCGCTTGAGGTGATTCAAGGCATCATTCATTTGTTTCATACTCCGGTAGTTTTTTGCAGTACCGTGTTTTTGGTTTTGTTCGCCGTGAGTATGTGAATTGCACTTCACAACTGTCAAGGCAAGTCGTGATTTTGCCTAGGGCGAACGCATCACTATT
>JAFDVL010000054.1 GCA_018268995.1 Acidobacteriota bacterium
GGCGGCATCGGCATTATGAACATCATGCTCGTCAGCGTGACCGAACGAACACGGGAAATTGGGATTCGACTGGCTATCGGCGCGCGCTCGACACAAGTCCGAACGCAATTTCTGATCGAATCGGTTGTGCTCAGTTTAGCTGGCGGCGCATTCGGTATTCTGTTAGGCGTGGCAACCTCGTTGCTGATTCCGTATTTGTTTGGTTGGCCCACAGTCGTTTCGGTGACAGCCGTGATTGGGTCTGCGGTGTTTTCTGCCGCTGTAGGCATTTTCTTCGGCTATTGGCCAGCGAATAAGGCAGCGGGTCTTGATCCGATTGAAGCATTACGCTATGAATAATTAAGATTGCTCCTTCCCCCTAACTGCGAGCGAGGAATTGCGTAATGAAGCCACCACATTCGTCCTCAAACACCTCCCTTTACAAGGCAAGAAAAACGGTTCCCTTCCAATCGGAACAAGCGTTCGCGCGGACAACTGGGGTGCCGTTGATTAGCGGCAACAGCGTACGTTTATTACGCGATGCACAGGAAAACTATCCGACCTGGCTGGCGGCAATGGAGGCCGCAGAGCGATACATCCATTTTGAAAGCTACATCCTGCACGAGGATGCGCAGGGGCAACAGTTCGCCGATCTGCTCGCCGCCAAAGCGCGTGCTGGCGTGCGCGTGCGCGTGATTTACGACTGGATGGGCGGGCTTGGGGCGACCTCAAACCGTTTTTGGCAGCAACTTCGTCAAGCGGGAGTAGAAGTGCGATGCTTCAACCCGTTGCGTTTTGATAGCCCTTTCGGTTGGCTCAATCGTGATCATCGCAAAATGCTGGGAGTAGATGGACGCATCGCGTTTGTGTCCGGGCTATGCGTTGGGCAGCAATGGGCAGGCCAGCCGGAACGTGGCATTGATCCCTGGCGTGACACAGGCATTGAACTGACAGGGCCAGCGGTCACAGACGTCGAACAGGCATTTGCGCAAACCTGGGAATCATTGGGCGATGCCCTGCCCCCAAACGAAATACCGCAAGGAATTGCAGCAACTGGCGATGTGCGATTGAGAGTTATTGCCACTGAACCTTATGCCCTTGAGCTGTATCGGCTGGATCAATTGATCGCGACCATGGCAAAGGAAAGGCTGTGGCTGACGGATGCTTATTTCGTGGGCACGACCTCGTACGTGCAGGCGCTGCGGGCGGCGGCGCTGGATGGCGTTGATGTGCGATTGTTGGTGCCGCATGCCAACGACGTTTGGCTGCTCCGGTCGGTGTCGCGTGCCGGTTATCGCCCGCTGCTGGAAGCTGGCGTGCGCGTGTATGAATGGAATGGCTCCATGCTCCACGCAAAAACAGCGGTGGCCGATGGATATTGGGCGCGCGTGGGGTCAAGCAATCTGAATATCGCCAGTTGGATTGGTAATCTGGAATTGGATGTCGTGGTGGAAGACGAGGCTTTCGGAGCTGAAATGGAGCAGATGTATTTGGACGATCTGACCAATGCCACGGAAATTATTTTAAGCCCCCACAATCGTGTGCGAGTCATCGGATCGCGGCGTAAGCGTCATCTGCGTGATGTCGGCACCGACAGCGCCAGTCGGGCGGCGGCAGGAGCGCTCAGAATCAGTCGCGCGGTGGGCGCGGCCATCACCAATCAACGCTTGCTTGGCCCGGCAGAAGCCCGCTTGATGTTGTGGGGAAGCTTGTTATTGCTCGCGATCTCAGCGCTGGCATTTTTCAAACCGAGGGCGCTGGCGTGGCCACTGAGCATCCTGTGTTTGTGGACGGCTCTCTCCCTGCTGTGGCGGGCCTATCAGCTACATCGCAAAGGCCAGGCGGAATTGAAGCAGTCAGAAGCAACCAGGGCAAAGCCCACAGCCGCGAATCGAAAAAAACCAGATACCGCGTCTTCGTTAAAGCCCTGAAGCGTTAAAGCCCTGAAGCGTTAAAGCCATGAAGCAATCATTCCGCTTTCGCGTCGTGACTTACAACATTCACAAATGCCGTGGACTGGATCAGCGCGTTCGCCCGGATCGAATTGTGAAGGTGCTGCGTGAAATTGATGCTGACATCATCGCGTTGCAAGAAGTGCTTTGTATTCCCAACGGCAAAACTGAAGACAATCAGGCGCAATTTATCAGCGAAAATTTGGGCGCTGTCTATCGCCTGGGAGAGACACGGCAATTGCGCGGCGGCATCTATGGCAATGTCGTACTGAGCCGTCTGCCCTTGCTTGCGGCGTATAATTACGACGTCAGTCAACACGGCTATGAAGAACGCGGCTGCTTGCGTGTGGATGTGGGATTGGGCAGCCACCAATTGCTGCACTTGTATAACGTTCATCTGGGCACGGCATATCGAGAGCGGCCTCAACAGGCGCGGCGATTGCTGGACGAAGAAATCCTGAATACGCAACACGTGTTAGGGCCTCGCATCCTGCTCGGAGATTTCAACGAATGGACGCACGGCGTTGCCTCAAGGTTGCTGGCAGAACATTTTCAGAGTGCGGATTTGCGCTTGCATCTGGGACGCAGGCGAACCTATCCCGGCGTGTTTCCGTTCCTGCATCTGGATCACATTTACTATGACGCTGAACTGGAGTTGGAAGCCGCAACGTTGCATCGCAGCCGGACGGCATTGCTGGCGTCAGATCACTTGCCACTGGTCGCAGACTTTCATCTGCGGCATTCACCTGCGGAGTCAGAGTAAAACCAGCTTTTGAGTGAGAAGTAAGGAAAGTGTTATTGTTTTACATCGCCCAATTATTGATCACTTTATCACCTGCCCCAAACTGCGCAGCCAAAGAAGTCGGGGCTTCATTTTCCTGTTTCAATAACAGCGATTCTGCCAACTCTACCGGTACAGGTTTAGAGAACAAGTACCCTTGCCCAAAAGAACATCCCAGTGCGTTAAGATGCGTTTGCTGATGCAAAGTCTCAATCCCTTCGGCAACGACATCCATCCGTAGTTTTTCTGCCAACAGGATAATGGTTTCGACAATTTGCACACTATTGGCGTCCTCTTCGATTCGTCCGACAAAGGAACGATCTATTTTCAAAATGTCGAAGGGAAAGCGGTGCAAATAGCTCAGCGAAGAATAGCCGGTGCCGAAATCATCCAGGCTTAATTTTACGCCCAACAATTTGAGCTTATGCAATATCTCGGCTGCTTGCGCGGGATCAGCAATGACCAGACTTTCTGTAACTTCTAAACGCACACAATGCGGATCAATCCCGGTTTCGCGAAGAATCGTTGCGACCTGTTCGATCAATTCAGGGTGCTTGAAATGATGGGCAGATAAATTCGCGCTGATCGTCAAAGGTGAATCAAACGAAAATTGCTTGTGCCAGACAACAATTTGACGACAGGCCTCACGCAACACGTATAAATCAAGCGCAACAATTAATCCGGTCTCTTCAGCAAGGGGAATAAATTCCTGTGGGAAAATTACGCCCCGCTTGGGATGCTTCCATCGAACCAACGCTTCAAACCCGCTGATTTTCCCAGCATCCAGCTTGACGATAGGCTGATAGTGAAGAAGCAATTCCTGATTTTCGATAGCGTGGCGAAGCGCCGTTTCCAACTCCATCTGCTGCACTGCACGATCATGCAAAGATTGATCGAAAAGTTCGTGGCGCGCTTTGCCATTGGCTTTCGCACGATACATCGCTAAATCAGAATCGCGTAAAACATCCTCAGGACATTGATAGGCTGAAGTCGAAAGCGCAATGCCGATGCTGCCGGAAATGTGGGCTTCCTTCCCGTTCAAATCAAAGGGTGAAGTCAATTGTTCCTGAATGCGTTCAGCGGTGGGGTCTACATTTTCAAAACTTTCTATGCCATCCAATAAAATCGCAAATTCGTCACCGCCTAATCTGGCGACGGTGTCCAGCTTACGCACGCATCCCTGCAAACGTTCCGCCACCTGCGTCAATAACAAATCACCGTATTGATGTCCCAGGCTATCGTTCACAAACTTGAAACGATCCAGGTCAATAAACAAAACCGCAAACTGATAATCGCTATGTCGCTTGGCGCGTTCGACAGCCAGACTCAACCGTTCCGTCAGCAAAATTCGATTGGGCAGCCCTGTCAAGGCATCGTGAAATGCCGCGTGGTAAATTTTTTCTTCCGATTGTTTGCGCTCTGTGACATCAAGCAGCTGAAAAATATAGTGCAGCGGAGAATCATCGTCGCCACGGACTAACGAGACACTTTGCAAAATCCAGACCTCTTGTCCGGCCTCATGAAAAAAGCGTTTTTCCGACTGTGCCGTAGCGACCTTGTTTTCGCGAAGCTGATAAAGCTGATGCAGGTCATTGCCTAAATCTTCAGGATGCGTCAGTGCCTGAAACGTGGTGGCAAGCAATTGGTCTTCTGTATACCCTAAAATCTGACATAACGATTGATTTACCTTTTCCCAACGCCCTTCCAATGAAACCAACGCCATTCCCGCCGCGTGATCGAAAGCACTGCGGAATTGTTCTTCGCGTTCTTTCAGCGCGCGGCTGATGCGTTCCTGTTCCGCGATGTGATGCGAAAGCTCAGCAACGTGTTTCTGGGCTTGTTCGGCTTGTGCCTGTGAGACCTCCACATTGCGCAGATATACCCGATAGGTAAAGTAGACAACTGCCACAATCGGCACGACCGAAAGCAACGCATAGAAACCAATGTTTTCAATCAACTTGGCAATAATGCCTGCGGCTGATGCGCCCGCGAAGTACGTAATCGAAGTCCACAAAAAGCTGTCTTTCCAGGTTTGCCAAAGCTTCTGCTTTGTGATCATCGCAAACCGAATCGCAGCCAATCCTGAATTCACGATGTACTGCACGAAAGCCAGGATGCAGATCATCATGACGTAACGCGCTGAAAAATTTTCCAGCGTCACGACACGGGCGGGCCCAAAGAATGATCTGACAGTCAGGACTGAGGCAAGCGTAGCACACGCCATTACTGCCGGATTGAAAGCAAAAGGAACGGGCCGCTTGGTAATTCGGATCGAAGCAACCAGGCCATCAGCAATTGCCAGCAAAACTGCGGCTTCTCCACCAAATAGCAATAGGGTAAGAAAGATGAAAGTGTCGGAAACAGTGATTTCCCCTTTGGTGCCAGGGATTTTTACAATCAGGTACGAGCTACAGGTGACTGTGATGAACATAATCAACCAATAGCCAAGATTTAGCTGAGTCCAGTCCAGAAAAACTACCGCATAGATCGCACAGATGGTCCCCAAAGCAATGACCAGCAATCCAAATAAATCCTGCGGTTTTCGTTGACTCATCTCAATCCCTCGAACCGCAGCAGCGGGCTACGATTGCGCTCACCAAAGGGCATTTACGGTAGGCCTTAAAGTTTTTGCGGCGCAGGCCAGGCTCCGGTGAGAGACAGCGAGGTACACCACCATCTCCCGGCAGCCCGATTCAATAGAAGAATTTTGCTGGATTGATGATGTTTTTTTTATAAATGTCGTGCTAAGTGGAAAAAGAAGAGTATTCTCGCTGCATATCCCCAGAAAAATTATTGCCCTATCTGAACTATGTATTTTTGCCCAGAGATTGGGGAACGCTACGCATTCGTCATCAACAGTTCTTCGCAATTTTTCAGGAAAAGCCAATGAGTGTTTTTCCCCCCATCTCTGGATCACAATATGATGGAGTTTTCCCCATTCTAAACGATTCTGTATCTGGCACTTTTCTTGCTCTTAGATCGGTTTTCAATTCAGTGGATGGAGCCGTCACCCACGTCGCTACCGCTCCGGGTACAGTACCGCGAGCGGTAGCGACCGGGTAACCATACACGCAACTGAAAACTGATCTAGAGTTATCAGGGTTGTTATCTTTCAAGGCAAAAGGCAGGTTGCATGCAAACAGCCACGTCCAAAGAAACAGATAAAGAAGCCGTCTTTCGCGCACGCGGTTTGTCGAAGGTTTATCGCATGGGTGAGGTCGAAGTTTTTGCCTTGCGTGCCGTGGATTTGGAACTATACCAGGGCGAATTTGTGGTTTTCCTGGGGCCGTCAGGAAGCGGCAAATCTACGCTGCTCAATATTCTGGGCGGTCTGGATGCACCAACCAGTGGCGAAGTGGTCTTCCGCGACCACAATCTGACGCAAGCCAATGACCGCGAATTAACACGCTTTCGGCGTGAACACGTCGGTTTTGTTTTTCAGTTTTACAATCTGATCCCCAGTCTGACGGCGCTGGAAAATGTCCAACTTGTGACAGAAATTTCCGAGCATCCGATGGCGGCAGAAGAGGCGTTACGATTAGTCAGCCTGGGCGAGCGCATGCATCACTTCCCTGCCCAGCTTTCGGGCGGCGAACAACAACGCGTGGCCATCGCGCGCGCCATCGCCAAACGCCCGGATGTGTTGCTGTGCGACGAACCCACCGGGGCGTTGGATTTCTCGACAGGTAAGCTGGTGCTGGAAGTATTGGAGCGCGTCAATCGCGAACTGGGAACGACCACAGCCGTCATCACGCACAACGCCGCCATTGCCGCGATGGCGGATCGTGTCATTCGCGTGGGTAGCGGACAAATCGTCGAAGTGCATCGCAACACAACGAAGGCCAAGCCGGATGAATTGGTGTGGTGATAAACATGCCCGCATTGAATCGAAAATTATGGCGAGATCTGTGGCACCTGCGTGGACAGGTCATCGCAATTATATTGGTTGTCGCCTGCGGAGTTGCGTCATATGTCGCCCTGCAAAATATCTATCGCTCATTAATCGTTACCCAAAAAACGTACTACGCCGAATACCGATTTGCTGATGTCTTTGCGCCGCTCAAACGTGCGCCAGAACGGCTTACGGCGCGCATCAACGAAATAGACGGCGTTGCAACGGCACAAACACGCATTGTCGCCAATGTCACATTGGATATTCCGGGACTGGGCGAACCGGCGACGGGGCAATTGGTTTCGATTCCTGAAATCCGCACGCCCATCCTGAATGACCTGCATCTGCTGCGAGGCCGATACATCGAAGCAGGTCATCGCAATGAAGTAATTTTGAGCAGCGGTTTTTCCGAAAAAAACAACCTCCATCCCGGTGACACCATCAGCGCGATCATCAATGGTCGCTGGACAAAACTCAGCATCGTCGGTATCGCGCTTTCGCCAGAGTTTGTGTATGAAATCCGGCCCGGCGATATGTTCCCGGATGCGCGCCGTTTTGGCGTGATGTGGATGAACCGCGAAGCGCTCGGCACGGCGTTTAATTTGGATGGCGCGTTCAATAATGTCGTGCTGTCGTTTGCGCCGAATGCGAATGAGGCACACATCATCGAACGGCTGGACACACTGCTGACCGAGTACGGCGGGCTGGGTGCTTACGGGCGCGAAGACCAAACCTCCAATCATTTTGTCAGCAATGAAATTGCCGAGCTAAAGGTGACCAGTACAATGATCCCGGCCATTTTCCTGAGTGTCACAGCGTTTCTGATTCATCTGGTGTTATCGCGGCTGGTCAGCACGCAGCGTGAACAAATTGCCGTGCTGAAAGCATTCGGGTACACAAATCTAAACATCGGCGTTCATTACTTAAAGCTAGCGCTGGCAGCCGTCACGGGCGGTGTCATTCTTGGTACCTTTGTAGGTTGGTACTTCGGCTACAGTATGACAGCGTTGTATGCGGAATTCTTTCGCTTTCCTGTGTTGCGCTACGAAATGAATCCGTGGGTTCTGGCAACGGCGGTTGTCATCAGCCTGAGTGCAGCCAGCATTGGCGCAATCAGAGCGGTACAAAAAGCTGTCGCGCTGCCGCCCGCCGAATCTATGCGCCCCGAACCGCCTGCACGGTATCACGCCAGCCTCATTGAGCGAGTCGGATTGCGGAAACTGTTCTCGCTGGCCACGCGCATCATCATTCGGAATCTGGAACGCAATCCGGTGAAAGCAACGCTAACAATGCTTGGCATTGCAATGGCCACATCTTTGTTGATCGTGGGTTTCTATTTTTACGACGCGATTGATCAAATTATTGAAATTCAGTTCCACCAGAAATTCCGCCACGATATTTCTGTTGTCTTCAATGAACCGCGCCCATCTCGTGTGCGTTACGATTTAGCAAATTTGCCGGGAGTATTGCGCGTTGAGCCATATCGCGCGGTTCCCGTTCGCCTTCGTTTTGAGCATCATTCGCGGCGCACGGCAATTATCGGGCTGGAACCAACAGGCGAATTACATCGGCTGGTTGACAGCAAAATGCGCGTTTTCACACTACCCCCAGAAGGTCTTGTCCTCACGACGGAATTAGCCAAACGCCTGAGCGTCAAGGCCGGCGACACAATCACACTTGAGGTGCTAGAAGGCAAGCGAGAAATCAAACAGGTACTGGTAGCCGAATTGATAGACGAACTACTCGGTCTTGGCGCATATATGGATGTGAAGGCGTTGAATCGCCTGCTGAACGAAGCGGGCACGGTCAGCAGTGCTTATTTGATGGTGGATGCAAACGCGACAGACCAGTTGTACAAAAAGCTGAAAAGCACACCCACGGTCAGCGGCGTGTGGATTCCCAGCGTGTGGTTGCAAAGCTTTAATGAGACGATTGCACGCACGATGGGAACCTCTACCAGCGTGATTATTTTCTTCGCCTGCGTCATTGCTTTCGGAATGATTTACAACGGTGCGCGCATTGCCCTGTCAGAACGCGGGCGCGAACTGGCGTCGTTGCGCGTATTGGGCTTTTCGCTCAACGAAATTACGGTGATGCTGCTGGGCGAGCAAGCCATTTTGACCGGAGTCGCCATTCCGCTTGGCTACGGTATGGGCTATGGCATTTGCTTCCTGATTACAAAAGCGATTGACACAGAATTAATGCGCCTGCCATTGATTGTCAGTAACAAAACATTTGCGTTGGGCTTTTTGATTGTTTGTGGGGCCGCATTGTTATCTGGCATGTTGATTCGTTGGCGCTTGCGAAATCTGGATTTGATCGAAGTGCTGAAAACGCGGGAGTGACATTATGAATCTGAAAATCTGGCTCAAAAGAATCGCGCTGGTCGTGTTGCTTGGTGTAGTCATCTTTGTCATTCGCGCCGCACTGCGCCCTTCTCCAACAAAAGTCGAAACCGCTGCGGCCTCCAGTGGAGCGATGCGCGTGACGATTGATGCCGAGGGGAAAACACGCGTGCATGACCGTTTTATGATTGCAGCACCCATCGCAGGAAAAATTTCCCGCATCGCCTTCCATCGCGGCGATTGGGTCGCAAGCAATACCATCGTGGCCAAAATCGAGCCACCGCCGATGGCCCCGCTTGATCCGCGCCAACTGGCCGAAGCCCGCGCACGCGTGGCGACTGCCGAAGAACTCAAACATGAAGCCAATGCGATTGTCGAACACGCCCGCGCTGACTGCGAACAGGCCCGCCGCGAATTTGAGCGGGCAGAAAAATTGGTTGAATCCGGCGACATCCCCAAGCAGGAATTTGAACGCCTCCGCAACACGGAAAAAACCTGCCTGCAACAACTCGAAGCCGTGAAATTCAAGGCCCGCGCCGCAGCCTCTGAAGTCGAAGTCGCGAAAGCTTCTCTCATTGCTGTCGAACGCGCCGGACAGACGAACCAGGCTGCCGCAGTCGCAGTTCGTGCCCCTGTTAGCGGTCGTGTCCTGCGTGTTGTAGAAGAAAGCGAACGCGTGGTCACTCCTGGCACGCCGCTACTTGAACTCAGCAGTCAGTCGCTGGAAATCGTAGTTGATGTGCTATCAACCGATGCGGTGAAGATCAAACCGGGTGCAATGGTATTCATTGAAGGATGGGGCGGCGAACAAGCCATCAAAGCACGCGTCCGCCTGATTGAACCCAGTGCCTTCACCAAAATCTCGGCTCTTGGCATCGAAGAACAGCGCGTCAACGTCATCGCGGATTTCGTCGAATCATTCGCACAATTGGGTGATGGCTATCGCGTCGAAGCCAGAATCGTGATCTGGGAAGCCGAAAAAATTATCAAAGTTCCGGCCAACACGTTGTTTCGTCAAGGGCAAACCTGGAGCGTTTTCGTCGTCGAAAATGGACAGGCCAAATTACGGACGGTCGAAATTGGTCATCGCAATGCATTCGAGGCAGAAGTCATAAAAGGGTTACAGGAAGGGGAACAGGTAATTATTCACCCATCCAGCGAAATCACGGACGGAATGACTGTCCGAGCCTCAACGACAACGGCGACCACATCATCTGCAAAGTAACGAATAGCAGTTCCAGTTAACCAGGGCTACCTCGCCCACCCGAAAACGGATGATGTGGAAACAAGCGCCAAGTTCACTTTGGTAACTACAGTGATGTGGTAATATGTCTGTCCAAACAAAACGCATCACAAAGGTATCCATTGTGAAAATACTAATTTCTTTACTTGTGCTCTTCTTTGCTCTATTGCTGTTCTATCCCCATCAGTCGCAGGCCCAGAAAGCTGATCCTGCGATGGCGCGTGTCACATACGAAGAAGTATCGCCCCAAACCAGTGGCCTGACGTGGGTACACGATAACGGACGTTCAGAGGAACGTCATCTGCCAGAAACCTGTGGTGGCGGCGGAATCTTTTTTGACTATGACAACGATGGGTGGATGGATATTTACTTCGTTAATGGCGGGCCATCAGATTTTTACACGCCGAAGAAGCCCACGAAAAATGCGCTCTATCGCAACAATCACGATGGAACCTTCACCGATGTGACCGAAAAGGCTGGTGTCGCAGCCGGCCAAATGGGAAATTTTGGGATGGGCGCTGCTGCATCTGATTTTGATGGCGATGGCTGGCAGGATTTGTATGTCACGAATTACGGCAAAAATATCCTGTATCACAACAACGGCAATGGGACGTTCACTGACATCACAGACAAAGCCGGTGTTGGCGCGCCGGGCTGGTCAACCTGTGCGACGTGGTTTGATTATGACAATGACCAGAAACTAGACCTGTTTGTGTCGAGCTTTGTGTCTTACAACAAATCTACCAATGTTTTCTGCGGCGACAATCGTCAGGGCCGCCGCTACTACTGCATTCCACGCGTCTTTAAGCCGATGCCGGGCAAACTATTCAAAAATAAAGGCGATGGCACGTTCGCGGATGTTAGCAAACAATCCAAAATCGCAGACTCGCTCGGCAAGGAATTTGGAGCCGTGGCAACCGACATCAACAATGACGGGTGGATGGATTTATTTGTCGCGAACGACACGGTTGCGAATTTTCTCTTCCTGAACAAAAAAGATGGCACATTTGAGGAAATTGGATTGCCGTCCGGCGTAGCTTACAGCGATGCGGGCAGTCCGCGTTCTGGCATGGGTGTGGATGCCGTGGATTTTGATGGCGATGGCTGGCAGGATTTGTTTGTCGCCAACATTGATCAAGAGTTGTTCAGCCTCTACAAAAATCAGAAAGACAACACATTTTCCGACGAAGCTGCCGGAGACATCAGTCAGGCTACGCGATTGCTCAGTGGCTGGGGGCTGAAGTTCATGGACTATGACAACGATGGCGATCCCGACTTATTCCTAGCCAACGGACATCCAGATGACATGGTCGAAATGCAGGTTTCAAAGGTCAAATATGCCGAACCCTTGGTGCTATTTGAAAATACCAATGGCAAATACAAAAACGTCAGCGCGCAATCTGGGGCGGTCTTTGCCAAAGATTTTCCGGCACGAGGAATGTCAGTGGGCGATGCCGACAATGACGGCGACCTGGATATTTTAATTATTAACAACGGCGCACCACCGCTTTTACTGAAAAACAATGGTGGCAATAAAAACAATTGGGTCGGGTTAAATTTAGTCGCTACCAAAAGTAACCCTGGCGCGGTCGGTGCCATCATCAGTTGGACGGTCGCCGGAGTCAAACGTCAGCGACTGAAAACCAGTGGTGGAAGCTATTTAGCCTCACACGATCCACGAGAAATTCTGGGTCTCGGTCAGGCAACGAAAGTCGAAAGTCTGGAAATCAAATGGCCGAGTGGCAAAGTTGATAAGCTGACAAATGTGCCAATTAATTCCTATCTGAAAGTAGTTGAAGGGGAAGGCATTGCGAAAAATGTGGCGAGCGCCCCATCTCGATAATCAACGATTTGCATTAAATTGTTCAACTTGCGTCAACTTAGACTTGCGATGTGGGACTTGAATCGCTAGAATGCCTCTCTTTTGCCCCACCGCTGACCCCCAAATGAGGTGAGGCTGAATTAATCAGCCACTCTAATTCACACACGGGAGTAACTTTATTTATGCTTCGTTTCTTCTCCAAATTTCAGCGTTCCTCAAAAGTAATACTGCTGATTTTTTCTCTTGTTCTACTTGTTAGTATGTTGGTTTTCTTTATCCCGACCACCAATCTGCCTGGAATGAATGGTGGTGGGAATACAGATGATGGCAGTGCGGTTATCGCCAAGGTCGGAAGTTACGACATCACCTTGAACGAATATCGCAACCAGTTGCTGAGCGTCGCGCAGGTTTATGCCCAGGGACGCGGTATTGATCCCCGTATGATTCGGGGAATGAAATTAGATCAGCAAACACTGGATCGGTTGATTGATGATCGCCTAATGCTGAGCGAAGCAGAAAAATTTGGTTTCGTCGGGACAGATCAGGAAGTGAATGATGCCGTCCATCAACAATTCGTTGATCCTGATACAGGCCGATTTGTGGGCAAAGAAGAATATTTACGCCGCCTCCGCCTGAATGGTCAGGACCCGGCAGAGTTTGAACGCAACATTCGCTCCAGTTTCGTTTCGGGGAAAATGCGGACGTATCTGGCTTCTGGCGTACAAGTTGCCGACAAAGACGTTGAAGAAGAGTTCAAGGCAAACAACACAAAAGTTGAAGTAATTTACGCCACGATAGACAAAGACAAGATCAAGGAAGCCGATAAACCAAAACCGAGCGACCAGGAGCTACAGGCTTACTACGATGCACATAAAGCTGAATACAAAGCCACTGAACCCGTCCGGAAAGTCGAATATATTTTCATCCCAACTGACAAAGTGACCGTCAGTGTTACGGATGAACAGTTAAAAGCTGAGTACGAAAAAAATAAGCAGAAAGAACCTCGCGTCAGTGTCATTAGGCTGAATGTTGCTACTGCCACAGACGATGAAACCGTGCGGAAGAAAATCACCGAACTGAAAAACAGAGCGCAAGGATCATCCGCGGTACAACCAGAGGACTTTGCGGCGCTGGCACGTGGTAACTCACAAGATCCTTCCGCAGCCAAAGGCGGCGACATTGGATTCGTCAAAAAGAACCCCAATAATCCGAATGATTGGAAGCAAAAGGCATTCGGGTTAGCGGTGGGAGCAATGGAGGGGCCTTTCAAAGATGGCAACAGCTGGTACTTGCTAAAGATCACCGAAGAACGTGACATCCCCTTTGAAGAAATGAAGCCAACATTAATTGCAGGGGCACAAAATCGCAGCAAGTATGCCAAAGCCAGTGAAATCGCGGACAAGGCCTATGAAGTTTTCACCGAAAATAAAGACCTGCGCAAAACGGCGGAGACCATCGCTGCCGAAATGAAAGTTAAACCGGAAGATTTGATTCGGACGACTCCCTATTTCAAGAAAGGCGATACGTTGCCGGAGATCGGCAGCAACCCGACCTTCGAAAAACATATCGAAGAACTGAAAAAAGGGGACATTGCAGACAAGATCGGGGTTCCGAATGGGATTGCTGTTCCCCGCTTAACGGATGTAATCGAAGGTGGGGTGCAATTAACCTTCGATCAGGCGCGCAATCAAATCGAGACTAAGATTCAGCGCGAAAAAGACGTAAATGCCGTGCAGCAAAAAGCCGCGTCCTATTTAGCTAAAGCTAAAACCGCTGAAGAATTGCGGGCCTTGCTCAAAGCTGATGGAATTGAACCCAAGGTTGATACCAACAATCTGGTAGGCATCCCTTTCAGCAGCCTGCAAATTACTCAGCAAGTAAAAACTGCGGTGCTTGCCACCAAGGAAAATGAGGTAGCTAAAGCACCGATTAAAACCGGAGCGGGGACGTACATCATCTTTGCGGCGACCAAACGGACAGAAGCAGATATGTCAAAACTTGCTGAGCAAAAGCGCGCCTTGCGCATGCAGATGGAAGGCGAGCGAGGCTCCCTGGTTTACGATGCATATGTGAAAGCGGCCCGTAAACGTTATGAAGAGGGCAAGAAAATTTGGATTGACCAAAAACGCATTGATCAGTTCATTGACAGCATCAACGCGAATCAGGGCAACTAAGTACCTTAGCTGCTCGGAAGCATAAATAAAGAGCCGGAGAAGTGATCACTTCTCCGGCTCTTCTTTTTCCGCTACGGCAAAGCACTGATCGGTATTATTTCTTTTCTTTCTTTTTCTCGGCTTCAGCAAATTGATCAAACACACTCTTTGGAATCATGAGCGACAAGGCAACATCTGTGTCTTGCGCATTGATTTTCACCAGATCAATGACCTGCGTCAGCGCCTGAATCGCCGGATCATTATTCCCCCCCAGAAACATTTTGCCCAAGCCAACTAAGGCAGCAAGACTTGTTTGGAGCTTGGAAGCTTCATCACTTGAACCTGTTCGCAATTTCGTGTCCAGCAGCAAACTAAGTTCACGCGTTAGATCCAGCGAGCCGAAAACCGTCTTGATGGTACTGAACTGCGCGAACATATCCCCCTGCTCCGCCAGACCTCTTTTCGCGGTGTCTGGGATATTTGCCGCAAAACGAATTAACGCATTACTTGTTTGTGCCAGCAAGGTATTTAAGGCTGTATTCGATGCGCCATTGCCACCATCCAGCGCAGTCTTGACGCCAGTTAGATTGCCAAGCGCAACGCGGTCAGCATCCAATTGCGTGAAAGCCATCTCCTCATTACCCCTTGCTTTTGCGGCCTTAGTGGAGGTAACAACAAAAATCTGTTTGCCCTTATAATCAAGTGTTTTGACCTCTTGCTTATTGTCTTTGCCTTTGATAGCCGTAATCAGACGATTCGGATCAAAAGTGATGCCTTCAATAATCGCCGAAACACTATTGCTGTCAGACATTTTCACGCCAATGACAGCGGACTTGATTTTGTAAGGATCAATGCCTGTTTCGTTAATAAACTCGCTTATTTCCTGCTCAAACTTGACTGCTTGTCCTGGCGCGATAGCACGAAATTGGGGCAGCAATTCGTTAACCAATCGGGCGACATCAACTACCGCAACAGCATCAGAAGACGGAAGTAATGCTACAGAGTCAGCAGTCACCGCACTTAGAGTTGATATTCCAGGTTTGGCTGTATCATGACTAAATCCAGCCAATGATAGAGTAAAAATGAGGGTAAAAACCAAAGCAATCCTGGTTGCATCAAAAAATCGTTTCATTGCATTCTCCTTGAAAGGGGTTGTCCCATACTGAATAAGCACTGCGCGAACCATCCTGGTTGCCAACTAATCAATCACAATTCAACCTGCACTGCGTTTCAGATGCAGATTTACGCGTTTACGTGTGCCGAAGTTCGGCATTGAGTCCACGGAAATAGACGCGGCAGACAGCGATTCGTTAACAACAGCAGCAAAAATACAGTAAGTCTCCATCAAGGCAGTTCTCTACTTGACAAAAAAGGCAGGCAGAATTATCCTTCCATTTCTTGAAAACGATTTTCATTATCGTAAAAAAAACCAACAAGTGAGATACCCCAGAGTTAACAATTCGGAGCAACCATGAAAATTGTCAAAGCCTCGCAGGAATTGCTCGCCACATTGAATGAAGTGCTATCCATGGAATACGGCGCAACTGTTCAGTATGCCCAACATCACTTTTTACTGTCTGGGCCGGAACGGATTAACTTCTCCAATTTTTTTGATTTGAACAGCAAAGAAGCACATCTGCATGCCCTCAACCTGGGCAGCAAGATTGTGTCACTGGGCGGCGTGCCTACCACCCAAATAGCGCCAGTTCATCAAGCTACGACGTTGAGCGAGATGCTGGCCCAGGACTTAACAATGGAGCGTAGCGCGCTGGCAGCCTATGTGCGGGCGTGGGAGTTAGCGGAAGGCAATCAAATCCTTCGTTTCTGGCTGGAAGATATTATTCGCCTGGAACAATTGCACGTCGAAGAATTGGAAAAGATGACTGCTGAGCAACAATCAAAAGTAACAGCAAATACCTAAGGAGATTGGCTTATGATCAACGCTCGGTTCAAAAAGAAAATCAAGTGCTGCAAAAACTATAAGAAGAAAGGCAAAGCCTGTAAAAAATGTCCTCTTTTCTGCTGAGGCAATCAGGCCGACCTTCATCTCTGCTGAGATGATTTTCAGGAGGACTAAGTGATGTGGAATACTAAGACGCTCTGGTTTGAAATTGCAGTTGTGATGTCCATTTTTGCATTTGGCAGTATTTTATTTGGCCACTTTGAAGATCATAAACCAAAATGGCAGCGAGTCCTGAAGGTTATCTTAGTGAGTGCAATCTTTGTAGCACTGGCGGCGACTGTAGGTCGGATCTGGGCTTTTGGATTTCTTTCTCTGCCGCTGCTGGGAGCAGTCGTAGCTCATCTTTGGTGGTTGCCAAAACACGGAATCAATGGATGGACGGCAGAACCTAAAGATAAGTATTACACGCTCATCAAAGCTAAAAAATAACCGCACAAAAACGAAGCCTCTGATGCAGCAACATCAGAGGCTTTGAATCGCAACGACCAACCCGGTCAATTCTGGAAAATCTACAGGCGGCGTGCAGGAGCCATCCTATCACGCCCTTGCCAAAAACAGGAGGCTCTATGTTTTCTTTGTTGTCTTGCTTATTCAAGCAACGCATTCACATTTGGTTCCTTACACCAAAGTTCGCATTCCTACTTATTTTTTGTTTCTGTCTTACGGTTTCTTTGGCCGTGCAGGCACAGCCCAATGCCAGTTCTATTGAAGGGACAATCACCGATCAGGCAGGCGCGGCAGTGACGGGCGCTCGCCTTCTCTTGCGAGGAGCAACCGACCGTGAAACGTTTAGCGATGCGCAGGGCTACTTTACCTTTGCGGCGTTGCGAACGGGAGATTACACACTCTTGGTTGAAAAAGTCGGATTCAAACTTGACCCGCAAAAGCTGACGATCAGCGAGCAATCACAAATCTTACACCTGACGTTGCAGCCCGCTGCGGTTACAGAATATGTGACCATTACCAGCAGCGACGGAGCGGCAGAAAATCTATCGAAGCTGCCCGGTTTGCTGCATGAAACGCCACGCGCGATTTCCATTATCAACGCCGAGCAAATGCGCGAACGCAATTTCCGCAGCGTCCCCGACGCGCTCAATTTCCTCCCCGGCATGGCGGTCAACAGCTACCGTACAGGCGGTTATCACTTTTATGCGCGGGGCTATCGTATGGGGCCGGAAGACACGCGCGTAGACGGTTTCGTCGGTACAAACGTCGGCGGCGGTTTTGGCGCTTCGTTGTTTGGCGTTGAGCAGGCGGTGGTGCTGCGCGGCCCCGCAGGATTGGTGTACGGTGCAACCAGTTCGCCGGGCGGGATGATTAACCTCATCACGAAACGCCCGCAGGAACTTCGCTCGACGCGGCTGGATTTACGCAGCGGCAGCTTTGCCGGGAATGGCGTGAGTTTGACAGAACGCCCATCGCTCAGCTTCGACCTCGATACCACAGGTTCCTTCGACAAAAACGGACGCATTTTGTATCGCGGCTTGTTTACCTTGGAAAACCAAAACTACTTCACGAATCACGTGCTGGATCGCAATCGCTATGTGAACGGTTCGCTGACATTCAAGCTGGATTCACTCGCACGCTACACACTAACACCGATTGCGCAGTACGCACGCTTTAATCGCCCGGCAGGCGGCGGCATCGTCATTTCGCCCACGACATCATTGAGTACAAATGATGGTATTCGCGGCCCGATCAATGAAAATGACTTGTCGCCGTTGGATGTAAATACCTCAGCCGGCGGACGCGTTGACGAAACAGCGCAGGCGGGCTTTGATTTTCGCGCTGTGCCGCAAGATCGTTGGCGCACGAATTTTTCGTATCGCTTTTTGCGTGCCGACACATTCATCAATCAATACCTGCCGCAGGTCAGCTCAACCGCGCAGATCAACTTGCTAAAAACACAAAACCAGGTGAATCGCTTGCTCTCAAAAAGCGACACCTATCGCCAATATCACAACTTCGATTTCAATACTTCGTACGAACTGCGCGGCGCATCATGGAAAAACCTGACGCAGGTCGGCGCGTACACGCGCGTCACCAGCACACGCGCAACGACACCGAACGGTACGACGCCTGCCGCGCATTCGCCGATCAATATTTACACGGGCGTTGCGGCTTCGCCTTTGGTTGACAACTATCCGTCCTTGACGCTTGGCGCGTGGAGCGACACAACGTTATGGAACAGCTATCTGCAAAATCGCACGTCGGTGATGAATGACAAAGTTGTGTTCACGCTGGGGCTCGGCTACGGGCAAAGCCATCCTGACGGGCGTCCCGTGCAAAAAGGCGACTGGATGCCGAACGCTTCGTTGGTTTTCAATGTGACGAAGCAGGTGGCGTTGTATGGTAGCTACACGACCAGCTTCAACCCGACCGATCCGACGCTGGAAAATGCGGCAGGGGTGCGCGGCGCGTTTGATCCAACGACGGGCAAGAATTACGAATTCGGGGCGAAATTCGACAGCCTTTCGCGCCGTGCTTCCACCACGCTCAGCTTCTTCAAAAACGAAGTCAGCAATGCGCTTGTGCAAACGGGCATCACGGACGTGAACAAAAACGGCAATCGTTATTACATCGAAGCCGGCACGCGGCGCAGTCGTGGAGTGGAGTTGAGTTCGGATTTCCAGGTGCGCGCCAACTGGATCGTCTCCGGCGCAGTCAGCTACACCGACGCAATTTACACTGGCAGCGGCCCGGCAAGTGCAGCTTCAACATTGGCCATCCCGAATTCGCGTGCTGAAAAAACGCCGCGCTGGTCGTGGAATGCCACCACGCGCTACGAACGCTCGGAAGGCCGACTCGCAGGACTCGGCGGCAGTGTCAGTTTACTTTGGCAGGATGATCGGCTCGGCAGCAATGGTGCACGCACGCCTTCTGCGCCCGACCCACTGCAATTACCGGCCTTCACGCGAGTGGACGCGGCGATCAGTTATCGTCTGAACGAGCACTGGGACTGGGCTTTAAATTTCGACAACCTGCTGGACAAGAAAATCTTCGTAAATGCCAGCGTCGGCTCCGCAATTGAAATTGCTGCGCCACGCACCGCAACAATGCGCATCGGATATCGTTTCTGATCGCCTTCCAGTGTTGCCATGTGTTGTTGATGGGCGATCTCAACGCATGGCAGCACTGAAAACGTAAAACTATTGTCAAGCTTGTAAAATCTGAGGAAATTTCGCTTCTGGCACATACTCTTTTCTAAATGCCCATAGTAAGCTCGCATCTGTTTGCGCTCTCACGTCAAACGATATTTCAAGAAAAGTCGAGGGAACTTGGTTTATGCAACAATTCCGCAAAGTGCTGTTCTGGTGTCATCTGATCTGCGGCGTTATCGCCGGGATGATTATTTTGGTAATGTCCGTCACAGGTGTTTTGCTCACGTACGAAAAGCAAATGACATGGTGGGCAGATACGCGCAACTACCAAATCGCTGTCCCTGCGGGAGCCACACGCTTACCGGTCGAAGAACTGATTGCCAAAGTGCAAGCCGCACAAAATGCCGCTCCGACTGGCCTGACGGTTCGCGCCGACAATACCGCCCCCGTCGCGTTAAGCTTTGATCGCGGGCGTACGGTGTATGCGAATCCATATACGGGCGGAGTGCTGGGCGAGGGCGCACCGGGGATGCGCAATTTCTTCCACGTCGTGACGGACTGGCATCGCTGGCTGGGAACCGAGGGCGCAGGACGTGCGACAGGACGCGCAATTACAGGCGTTTGTAATCTGGCATTTTTATTCATTGTCGTCAGCGGGTTGTATCTCTGGTTTCCACGCAAATGGAATTGGGCGCAACTCAGAAACATTCTTTGGTTTCGGCGCGGATTGCCCAGCAAAGCCCGTGATTTCAACTGGCATAATGTGATTGGTTTCTGGTCGCTGGTGCCGTTGTTCCTGATCGTGTTGTCCGGCGTAGTAATTTCCTATCCCTGGGCAGGTAATTTGGCATATCGCGTCGTTGGTGAAAATCCGCCCACGCAACCCGCCCGTCCGCCAGGCCCACCGCCAGGAGCACCAGGGCAAGGCGGCGGCAACGCGACGATTTCGACCGAAGGGTTGAATCAAGCCTGGGCACGCGCCGAACAACATACATCCGATTGGAAAAGCCTGAGCCTACGTTTGCCGAATAATGCCGACGCGCCGCTGGCGTTTACAGTTGATCGTGGCACAGGCGGCGAACCGCAAAAACGTGCGACGCTCACGCTGGATCGCAAAACTGGCGACGTCGCGAAATGGGAGCCATTTTCCAGTTTCACCGCTGGCCGTCAGCTCCGCACATTTCTGCGGTTCGCGCATACAGGCGAAGTCGCAGGCCTCACCGGCCAAACGATTGCTGGCATTGTTTCGTTAGGCGGTGTAGTTCTTGTTTGGACAGGGCTGGCACTGGCTTGGCGACGCTTCCGTGCGTGGAAAACACGGCGCACAAAAGTCGCGGCTGAAGCATTGGCCTAGCCTGGAGGTCAGGGATGGTTCGCATCATTGCAATCGCTATCTTTATCGTGGGAATTTCGATTGGCGGATATTTCAGCTTACATTCTTAACACAACGAAACCCGATGCCTGCGGCTTTTTTGTCAGGTGGAGCAAATCCCCGAAAGGTCGTGGTGGCGCGTTCTTTGGGCGCGTAAAACGCTCCCCCGCGAATGACTTTTCCTGGTGCTAAGGTGATATTCGGGTCTTTATAGCTAACCACATCCCCCGCCATCCATTCCCACACATTCCCGGCTAGATCAAGCAATCCAAATGGATGCGCTACATTCGCATAGCTTCCGACGGCAACGGGATGGTTCAGCTGGCTCTCAATCGTGTTGGCATGGTTTACATCCCATTCCGCGCCCCAGGGATAGCGACGTCCATCATTCGCCCGCGCCGCAAACTCCCATTCAGCCTCGATAGGAAGGCGTTTCCCGGCCCAGGCCGCGTAATCGTTTGCGTCCTGCCAGGAAACCTGCACAACGGGAAATTTGGCTGCGCCTTCAGGGAACGTATTATTCTTCCAATCCGGTGGAGCAGCGTGATTCGTCGCTTTGATAAACGCCGCGTATTGTTCATTCGTGACTTCGGTACGATCCATGAAAAATGGAGCAACCGTCACCTCGTGAGCAGGTGCTTCAAACAGATCTCCGTCCTGTGCTCCCATTTGAAATTTCCCGCCCGGCACATATTCCATCCCTTCCGGCGCAGGCACATTTTTTTCTGCGGGTGGAGACAGAGAGGGACTGACAGCGGCAACTGGAGTTGATTGAGGTTGCGGACGCCCAAAGAGATCACGAAGGCGAAAGCCTGAAACAATCAAAGCGGAAAAAACCAGAATCAAGCCAATCAGGAAAATGATGATTTTGATCAGTCCTTTGTCCGCCGCAGCACCGACAGTGCTTCGTGGTCGTTGAATGAATTTCACTGCCTGTACGGGTGCAGCAGCACTCTTTTCAGCACTTGTCACAACCGCAGCGCCTGAACCCGTTATTTTAGCCTCAGCCTCAGGCACAGTTTCGGTATCTCTATTTTCCGAAGGGGTCGCATCGGCAGACAGTAAGCCGGGGGCGATGTTGGATGTGTCTGAATTGACTTTGGAAAAACCGTTTGTTTTCGGCAAGGTCGCAGCCGCCATTTCAGCAACGGAGTACTCAGCATTGGCAGAGAGAGGCTGAACAGGAACTGCTTCTCCTTGAGAGTGCAAGTCATAAATGGCAGGAGTTGCCGCTGGGGTCTCAGTTTTTTGAGTTAGGTCTGAATCAGATCGAGCCTCATTCCCCATCAACTCGTCGCCAAAAAAATCAAAAAGATCAAGTGGGCGCTTGGCCGCGCTGTAACTTTTATCTTGCGCGAACATCCGCTCAACGACTTCGCGTTCGCTGAGCATGGCTTGTTCTTCCGCAGTGACAAACTCCTCCACATCATCTTCATAGGCCCCGTGATAGAGTGCTTCGCGCGCGCTTGATCTATCAACTACCAAGAGATTTGCAGGTACAGGTACCATCGAATCCACCAGGCCGTTTTCGCGTGCCACTCCGCACGTCTGACAATAAAGCCAAATATTGCGCCACCCCGCACCACAATTGCGGCAAGTGCCTATCACCACTTCATACGTTTTGAAATTCTTTCGCAATCCACACGTAGAACAAACGTCAGCATTTGATTCCTCCCGCGAGCCGCAATAAGTACAGTGAATTACTTCAGCCGATTGAATCGCAGTTGCAAGATAAGCTGGAGCGCCGCAATTCTCGCAGCACTCGCTATCAAACGATAATTCATAATCACAGGCCGGGCAGATCATAATCCGTAGCAATCCTCGTCGTCACACCGAACACAAAAGTATAGGCAAAAGATAAATCGAGACTCTATTCGTTTGGTGCCGGACCAACTTGATTGATCTCTGCCGCTATTCAGAGACCCACGCACAGGCTTCTATCATCTGGGGAGGTGTCGTTGGGAATGGCTGATAATAAGGGCAGGCAAAGGTTCGCGCAAGCCCCTCAGCGAAAATGTTAAAGTTATTGATTCAAAAGGTTTTAATGGCAAATCATGTTAAAAACCAGGATCACAAAAAAGCGCAAAATCAGAAGGTCTGCCCTCGCTGATTTTGCGCCCTTTTCCAGCTTGATTGTTAGATGGTCAACGCCCGGCTGACCTAATCGTGAACTGTTCAGCCCCGGCCTAGCCAGCCAATTTGCTTGAGCTGTCCATCTTCGACAATGACAGGAACCGTCGGGTCATTGTCAGAAAAGGAAAACATCTCCTGGCGATATTCACGATTGTCCTGGGCATTCTTTTCTGTAAACGCGATGCCCTGCTGGTTGTACCAGTCTTTGGCTTTGGCGCAATGCGGGCAACCGGGTTTGGTATACATTACAACGTTACTCATATTCACCTCGCTATCGGTTTTCCATCGCCACGTATTCAACCGAAGGCATCGCGCCCGTGTAATCGGCACGCGGGCGAATCAACCGATTGTTTTGCAATTGCTCCATCACGTGCGCTGTCCAGCCGGAAATACGACTGACGGCAAAGATTGGCGTGAACAAATCCACCGTGATGCCAAGCATGTAGTACGTCGAGGCCGAATAGAAATCCACATTTGCGCGAATCTTTTTGCCTTTACGATCCATCTCGGCAATGACGAGTTCTTCGATGCGCTTTGACATCGCAAACCATTTCGGATTGCCCTGACGTTCGGCAGTCGCCTCGGACATATGGCGCAGGTGCGTCGCGCGCGGGTCTTCGGTGTGGTAAACGCGATGGCCAAAGCCCATGATCTTTTTACCGATAGCAAAGGCGTTCGCCATGTACGCATCCACTTTTTCCGGCGCATCAATTTCCAGCAGCATCTTCATCACCGCTTCATTTGCGCCACCGTGCAATGGGCCAGCCAGCGTGCCAATCGCCGAGGTGATTGCCGAATACATATCCGTCAACGTGGCAATGGTCACACGCGCCGCAAAGGTCGAAGCGTTGAATTCGTGATCGGCATGCAAAATCAATGCGATGTCGAGTGCCTTGGTTTCGACTTCGCTCGGCTCAGTGCCATTAAGCAGCCAGAGAAAATTCCCCGCCAGGCTTAAATCTGTTTTCGGCTCCAGCGGTTCCATTCCCTGCCGAATGCGATGAAACGCAGCCACAATCGCGCCAATCTGTGAAGTTACGCGGACGGCCTTGCGCCAATTGGATTCGACAGAATTGTCATCCTTATCGGGGTCATACAATCCCAGCGCTGACACCGCAGTTCGCAGCGCATCCATCGGCTTCGTGCCAGCGGGGAAAGATTTGATCATCGCAATGAGTTCCGCCGGAATCGCGCGATTCGCCGCTAAATTTGCGCGCAGTTCATCAAGTTCAGCCGACTTTGGCAAACGCCCGTGCCAAAGCAAATAAATGACTTCCTCAAAATTCGATTTTTCGGCCAGATCGTGAATGTTGTAGCCGCCATACGCAAGGATTCCCTGTTCTCCGTCAATGTAGCAAATCCGGCTTGGCGCGGCGACGACATCCTGTAAGCCGGCAGTTGTGGCAGTTGTTTGGCTCATATTTTCAATTCCTAACTTTCTCGAATTAAGCGGCGCTCAGTGGGGTCAAGCGCAAGTTATAAATAGCAAACGTTCAGCAACGATTTTTACGACTTCCTGATTCAGTTACGGGTGCGGGAAATAAGACTCAGTGGAGCAAGCCCAAAGATAACAAGGCGTCTGGGGGATGTCAATTTATCGGTTCTTTTCCCCCAACTCGCCACTCCAAGGCCACGCCTCCGTCAATTTCTGTCCTCACAATCTCATCACAACTGAGGCTCGTCCGGCTTCTCGCGGTGGACAAGATACCTTTGTTGCACCCCAACCACCGTCAGGGCGATGCTAAAGAAAACGAGTCGCCATAAGTCATCCACACCCAATGTCAGCGCATACAGCGGAGCCGTGTAAAAGTAATTGATTGAGATGACCGTTCCTAAAAGACTCACTAATCCCGCCTTGATCCCTCCTAACAAAACGCTCAAACTAATGGCTCCAACAAAAACAATGTGCGGAGTAAAAGGCAAGAATTGCGAAAGGACACACGTCAACAGCAGTGCCGTTGCGACCAGCAGAAGCGGGACACCCAAAATTTGCTTCATCCCCAGTTGTGTAATTTTCATGAGCTGTCACCCTTTTCAAAGACCTTCGTTGATTGCTCCGATTTCTCTTCCGCTGGCACACCGCTGACAGCGCGAAATTTTCCCGTCGCTTTGGGCAGATTCAGGCTTCCTTCCCGAAGGTATGTCATCGCGAATGCCAATTGTTCCGCTTTGCCCAGCAACACCAGAATATCCTCTGCCTCAAGGCAAAATTCAGGATCGGGATTGATGTCCATTTTGCCATCCCGCACGACCAGCGTGATGGTGGCTCCGGTCTGACGGCGCAGATCAAGTTCTTTGAGCGTTTTTCCAAGAACCGGCGACTCACGCCCCAGAAAGATGGTTTCGGTAGCGGTTTCGGCAAACGCCTCTGCCAAGCGATCTTTTTCGACAAGCGGCAAGGAATTCGAGCGCAACATCTCGTAGCCTTCCTTGCGGATTTCCTCGACTTCGCCTTCGATGACATTGCGCGAAATCCCATATTGCTTCAGCACGCGCGAGAAGATTTCCACGCTTGTTTCATATTCTTCGGGGATGACTTCGCTTGCGCCCAAATCAAAAAGCCCCGCCACTTCAGCCATATATCGGGTGCGAACAATAATGTGCAAATCCGGGTTCAGTTCACGGGTCAGCGCAACCGTGTGTCGCGTGGCAAGCGGATCAGAAATTGCCAGTACCAGAATGGCCGCCTCTCGAATACCGCAATGCTCCAGCACGGCACGCCGCCCGGCATCACCATATTGAATCGGGACACCCTGCTCGCGTGCGTGTCGTACGGTTTCTGCGTTTAGTTCCAACACTAGATACGGAACGCCGAGGCGATGTAGCACTTTGGAAAGATTGCGGCCATTCATTCCATAGCCCACCACAATGACGTGGTGTGACAAGGAATGCGCAGCAGTCATCTGTTCATCCAATGCAATGTCAGGCTGTTTGAAGCGCAACCGTGATTGCAGCGCCATCCCAATTTTCGGTGCAGCGTTGATGAGAAAAGGTGTGGCAATCATGGAAAGAATGGAGGCAGCCAGAAAGACTTGATAGTCAGCCGCCGAGAGGAGGTTTTGCGCATTTCCCACTTTTGCCAGAATAAAAGAAAACTCTCCGACCTGTGCCAGCCCCAGCCCGACAGTCAGCGCAATGCGCAATGTGTATCGTAGCGCCAGTGCCACCAGCACAATCAGCAGCGTCTTGCCCAGGACAATCGCACTCAGCCAGAACAACACGACCGTCAGGTTCTCCCACAAAGCCGGGAGCGAAAGCAGCATGCCGATAGAGATAAAGAAGATGCTGTTGAAAACATCGCGGAAGGGCACAATGTCAGAAACGATCTGATGACTATATTCGGATTCTGAAAGCACCAGTCCGGCGATAAAGGCTCCAAGCGCCATTGAAAGCCCGAAATGCGAGGTCAGCCACGCGGTGCCGAGACTCACCAGCACCACAAAAATGATGAAGACTTCGGAACTGCGCATCCCGACTACCTGCTTGAGCAGGAAAGGTACGATGGTGCGTGCCGCCAAGATGATGCCAACGATGACCACACCCGCTTTGCCAAGCGTGAATAAAACATTGAGGACGGAAGAGCCTTCCTGCCCACTCAGAATCGGCACCAGCAACATCATCGGCACGATGCACAGGTCTTGAAATAAGAGGATGCCGACACTGGCGCGACCATAGATCGTGTCAATTTCCAAGCGATCTGCATAGCTTTTCAGCACAATCGCCGTACTCGACAGGGCCAACAGAAAGCCATAAAAAAGCGCCTGATTCGTGGTACGTCCAAAAGCTTTTTCAACCATCAACACCGCCAGCACTGTAATCACCACCTGCAAACCGCCCCCGCCCAAAACCAGTCGTTTCATCTCCATCAGACGACGCAGGGAAAACTCCAGTCCGATGGTAAACAACAGCAGCGCGACGCCAACTTCCGCCAGCATTTCAATCGCGTGTGTATCCCTAATCAGCCCCAGAGCCGATGGGCCAATCAGAATACCTGTCACCATAAATCCGACGATAGCTGGCAGCTTCAACCGATGACACAGAAAGGCAATCGGAATCGAGGCAACGAGCAGAATCAATAAGTCCGTAAAAAGCGGTAAATCATGCGGCATTATTCTTCTCCTTTTCCTTAAACCGATGGCCGCAATGATGGCAGGTATGAAACTGCCCCGGTTGTTTTGCCGAATACGTTCCTGTCTTCCCACAATGAGGACACTTGCGAGAGAGTTTCCGAATGGTGGCAGCAATCACTGATGCCCAAATAGGATTCGCCATAAATTCTCCTGGACAAGTAGAAGGAGGATGGCAAAGGCCACTCGATCCAATGTCCAACGAAAGCCGGGAAAAATCCTGGCTACGAATACAACGATGCGTCTGCGAACTTTTGATTCGGCAGGCGTTCTTGTTTAGCAGAGAAATAATGTGCGACGGGGTGGCGCACGATCTGGCGGTCGAGAGCAAGCAGTATCACAGCAAAGGTTAATACCACGGGAAGAGATGCAGCTTGTCGCGTAAGCCAACAGGCTTGGCTGAATTGAGGGAAGTATCGTAGCGCGGAGAGAAGCGCGCTTGCTGTAAGGAGTTGGGGCGGAGATTGTCGGCTGCGCCTCTTTAGCACCCGACACAACCAATTTCGCCCTATTGAATCTATCGAGTCCTGCCCCTGTGCGCTGCATTGCCAGCGACTCAGTTTGCAGAATATAGGAGGAAAAAACGATTCCCACGTTGGCGAGGCATATCCCCAACAGCACGCCCCAAAAAGCCAGCGTGCGGAAGCAGTTCTGCTGAGATTGGAATAATACCTTCTGCATCAATGCTTGACGATCATAACAGCCCTCCCAGGCAGAACCAAACAGCCTCGAAATTACGGAGAAATTAGCGGCACGACGAAGGAAGTTCGGTACGTGTATAGAGGATGCGCGCTTGCTACCTTCTCTGGTACGAGATCATTGCAAAAACGGATTGAATTTGCGCTCACGGCCAATCGTGGTGTTCGGGCCGTGGCCGGGAACGACGACCGTTTCATCCGGCAGCGTCACGACTTTGCGTTGGAGGGATTCGATGATTTGCTCATATGATCCGCCCCACAAATCAGTGCGTCCGATGCTGCCGAAAAACAAGGTGTCGCCCGCATAAAGCCGCGTGTTATCAGGCGTGTGAAAACAGATGCTGCCGGGCGTGTGGCCGGGCGTGTGCAACACTTCAAGTTTGATTTCTCCTGTGCCGATTTCGTCGCCTTGATCCAGGTATGCGTCAATCTCGGTTGCAGGTGGCGCGGTCAGGCCGAGCATCATCGCCTGCATCGGAAGGGCTTCATACAAAAACACATCGCCGCGATGCAAATAGACAGGAGCGCCGGTCGCGTCTTTCAGTTCCTTAAAGCCTCCGACATGATCAATGTGCGCGTGCGTGGCGATGATGTATTTGGCCGTGAGGTTATGTTTCTTCAACTGCGCGAGCACCGTGTCAATGTCGTCACCAGGATCAATAACAATTGCTTCGCGCGTTTGCGCTGAGCCAAGAATCGTGCAGTTGCATTGCAACAGGCCCACGGGAAAGGTTTCGATAATCATATAGAGGAGGTGTTAGGTGCTGGGTGTTAGGTGTTAGAAAAAAGGCAAAGGGTCTTGCTAAAACCTAACACGTGGCACCTTTTATCCTTTAATCCGTTCAATCTCGGCCCCCACAGAACGCAGCTTCTCTTCAATCTTCTCGTAGCCACGATCAATGTGATAGACGCGATCAATCCACGTTTCGCCTTGTGCAGCCAGGCCAGCCAGGACGAGCGAAGCGGAGGCGCGCAAATCTGAGGCAATCAGCTTTGCGCCTGTCAGCAACGTTGGGCCGTGCGTGTGACATTGATGCCCATGCACACGCAGGTTGGCACCGAGCCGCTGCAATTCGCTGACGTGCATGAAGCGATTTTCAAAGATTGTTTCATTGATTTCTGCATCGCCTTCGGCTTGTGTCATCAGCGTCAGATATTGCGCCTGCATATCGGTTGGGAAGCCCGGATACACTTCCGTGGTCAAATCCACGGCGCGCAGTTGCCCATTGCCTTTGACGCGTAAGGTCGTTTCGTTAACCTCTTCGATTACGACCCCGGCATCACGTAACTTATCAAGCACAGCAGTTAAATGCTGCGGATTGCAATCCGTGATGATCAGTTCGCTGCGCGTGATGGCAGCCGCGATAATTAAAGTCCCCGTTTCAATCCGATCCGGGATAATGGTATGAATGGCCCCACCGAGTGCGTTCACGCCTTCAATAGTGATCGTGCTGGTGCCTGCGCCTTCGATGTACGCGCCCATTTTCGTCAGTAAATCAGCCAGGTCGCTAATCTCTGGTTCGCAGGCAGCGTTGATCAGGCGTGTTGTGCCTTGTGCCAGCGTCGCAGCCATCATCAGGTTTTCAGTGCCCCCCACAGTCACCATCTCAAACTCAATGTCTGCGCCTTGCAAGCGGTCGGCGCGGGCTTGCACGACACCGCCTTGTAATTCGATCTTTGCCCCCATCTGCTCTAGTGCCTTCAGGTGCAGATCAATGGGGCGCTGGCCAATAGCGCAACCGCCGGGCAAGCTGACGCGGGCCTCGCCAAAGCGCGCCACAAGCGGCCCCAGCACCAGAACAGAAGCACGCATAGTTTTGACCAGTTCGTACGGCGCTTCGCATGCATCCACCGTGCCCGCGTTAATCTGGTGCGTACGCAGAGCAGGAACCAGAACAGTACAACCCAGGTCTTCCAACAAACGGCGCATCGTAATCAGATCACGCACATAGGGCACGTTATGCAAGGTTACTGTTTCAGGCGTCAGAAGAGCCGCGGCCAAACAAGGCAAAGCGGAATTCTTGGCACCGCTGACAGCGACAGTTCCGCTTAATTGTTTCCCGCCGACAATACGAAATTTATCCATAGTTTTATGCTTGTAGACTTCAATTTACGATGCGCAAACTGTAGTCGAAACAGGCCGGAAAGAACAGCAGGAACAGGGCTGATCGGGAAAAAGTCGGGACGCTTTTGCGCTGTTTTTTTTCGCCGCATTTCCTTTTACCTGGCCAAACTTTCAGCGAAATGGAAAAGTGCGTATTCGCGCTGGATCAGCGATTGACAAAGTTTGTCACCAGGATTAACGTATGCGGCGTTAGCGAGTCATACAAAACAACTCTCCCCTGTTGCAAATCCTGATTCTTCCTGAGCGATAAGCTTCGTTTCGTGGTGAGAAGCCCTCTTTTTCAGGAGGGATCAAAGCACTGAATCAATGGATGAGTCTGTTTCGATGGTGCGCTAGCCTGCCGCTAATCTCAGTTTCCCCCGCGAGGTTAAAGGCCCCGAATAACCTTTCCAGGAATCACGATAAGAGCCGGAAGCAGTAAAAAGAGCCACATCCTGTTTCCTCAGTAATTCTTCAATGTGTCCAAATACGGTGAGACCTCAGGGTAACTTGAGAACCTGCGGTTTATGGTGCTTTAGACTCAGGTCCCTCGGTCATTTCCATAACAATCTTGTTTGCTACTGCCTATAGGCTTACGCGTGTTTACGTGTGAGCCATAACGCCCCGGT
The DNA here is from genome assembly GCA_018268995.1 of Acidobacteriota bacterium. Taxonomy (GTDB): domain Bacteria; phylum Acidobacteriota; class Blastocatellia; order RBC074; family RBC074; genus JAFDVL01. The sequence goes on from JAFDVL010000054.1 coordinate 30,295, forward strand.
TGAGCCGGCAGCCCCAGCGGCCTCACCACGTTACTTCTGCTTGCTCTTTAACCATCTCGTATGGAGGTTTAAGATGAAAGTCAGAATCGTGTATATGACAGTGCTGATCACAGCCTGTTTACTCTCTAATCTTAGTCTGCGAGTCCCCACTCAATCCGTCGTACAAGCGCAAGCCAATTCCAATTGCCCGACGACTGAAGTGCCATCTACTGTAGTGGGAAGAGCGGGTTCCGTTGAAGATCAATTCATGCTTCGCGAGCCGTTGCGTCTGGCACTGGTCAATCCCGATGGGGATGCCTCTTTCTTTGCGACCAACGATACCAATTTTGGTGGCAACGCAACCTTGCCACGTATCGCGCAAACAGGTGGCAGCGCTAAAGGGTTACGGATTTCCAGTCCTCGCGGCAGAACCGTCGCGATTTCATGCCGCGAATCTTTCTGGGATATTAACTTTATGCTGGCTGGATTAGGCGCAACAGCCGGAGATCGCGTGCGGCTGTTCATGCAGCCCGATGCCATCGGCAGAGGCGCAATCAATTTGGCGACCTTTCAGATTGCAAACAACAGCGGCGGGGCCAATCTGACCTACCTTGAGCCAAGTGCCAAGCTCTACGGCAACGGCCATATCCAGCAAAACGTCGGTGCCTTTTTCCCCTACATCATTGGGGCCGGGCAAAGTGGACGGCGCACCGATCAAATCACCATTGCGCTTTCGATGGACCCACGTGCGCCAACGATGGGCTGTATGCACCTTGGAGTTGAAATCACGCGTGACGGTGGCCCTGGCACCAGCACAATTGCTTTCAATAGTTTCGTCTTAGTCCGCGAAGGCCCAAGCAATGGATCAGGCACAGGATTGTTCACCGGGCAAAACGGAACCTATCCAACTCGACAGCCTTGTGATCGCGCTTGCCCAACCTGCAAGCCCGGATGTGAACGAGCCACCGTTCCAATGACCACTGTCGGATCAAACAACGAGCAGTTTTTATTACGTGATCCTTTCCGTTTCACCTTAACGGGAGCCAGGGGCAACGCTTCATTTTTTGGCACGAACGACTTGAATTTCGGCGGCAATGTTACGCTCACACGCATTGCCCAGGCGGGTGGTGTTGCACAGGCATTACAAGTCGCGGGCGTAGGAAGCACGGCAAATGCGTTAGCCTGCCGCGATCACGTCTGGGATGTTAACTTTATGCTGGCGGGTTCGGGAGCAACAGCAGGAGATCGCGTGCGCCTGTATCTGCAACGAAACGAAGACGGCGGGCCACGGGTTGATTTAGCCACCTTCGTTGTGGCGGCAGGTGGCGGCGGTGCCAACCTCACACAATTGGAATCGTCTGCGAAGCTGTATGCAAATGGACACGTCCAGCAAAATGTGGGCGCGTTCCTGGGTTACAACATTCCGGCAGGCTCCAGCGGGCAGCGCACCGATCAAATCACGATTGCGCTTTCGATGGACCCGCGTGCGCCAACGGCAGGATGCCAATTCCTCGGCATTGAAGTGATTCGCGATGGCGGCAACGGCACCACGACCGTCGCCTTCAATTCCATTGTCGTCGTGCGAGATGCCTCGAATACCGCAACCGGCGTCGGATTATTCACCGGACAAATCGGCACCTATCCAACCAAGCCTGAGTGTGCGCCGGGTTGCCCGTCCTGCTGTGCCTCCACCGAGGTGGTCACTACGGTCGTTGGAAAAGCCGGATCAACAGAAGATCAATTTATGCTGCGCGATCCGCTAAAGTTCACGCTACTTGAACCTGATGGAGATGCAAGCTTCTTTGCGACGAACGATGCGAATTTTGGCAGCAACGCCATTCTGAGCCCAATCGCTCAGGCAGGCGGCAGCGCCAAAGGGCTGCGGATTTCCAGTCGTGGCGGCAGAACCCTGGCGCTTTCATGTCGTGAATCCTTCTGGGACATCAACTTTATGCTGGCTGGCGCAGGAGTCACGGCAAGAGATCGGGTGCGATTATTTATGACACCCGATGGCCGACGACAATTCGACCTGGCACGCTTTGCTATTGGCGCAGGTGGAGCAAATCTGACCTATCTGGAGCCGAGTTCAAAGCTCTACGGCAATGGGCATATCCAGCTTCCGCCCGGCGCATTCCTGCCCTTCAACATCAACGCCGGAGCCAGTGGACGGCGTACCGATCAAATCACGATTGCGCTTTCGATGGACCCGCGCGCTCCAACGATGGCGTGTCTGCATCTGGGTGTAGAGATCATCCGCGATGGAGGCGCAGGAACCACTTCTGTCGTCTTCAATACGCTGGTGCTCGTCCGCGAAGGCCCAAGCAACGGGTCAGGCACAGGATTGTTCACGGGACAAAATGGAACCTATCCGACCCGACAGCCATGCGACCGTGCCTGTCCGAAATGTGATCTTTAAGGATTAATTTCCTTCGATCCATCTGCCACTGCTGGTAATTCGCCAGCAGTGGCTTTTTTATTCGCTGCCAACGTTCGTAATGTGGCATTCCATTGACAGGTAAGGCGATCAGTCATAGACTCCATTCACCGGCAACAAGCGGTCACGCATTTAGCTACAACACGAGATTTCTGAATCTGAGTGTTGGCTTGTCTCATTGAAAGACAGGCACACTTTGATTATCTGTCAACGACTTGTAAGCATCAGACCTCACCGATAAAGCAATCCCCCTGAATTTTGGAATTGTACGACTTGGTTTCTGTAAAAATGCCAGGCAGCTTAGTGATGTGATTGAATCAGGAGTCCCAGGAAAAATGTCGCGTCTTCAAAAAATCCCACAAGGCATTGTCCTTTCGCTTCTCAGTTTGTGTCTGACTGTGAGCGGAATGCTTGTGCCTGTGCCCCAACTATCGGCACAAGTCCGTCAAACCTCATCCAAACAACGGAGCATAAAAACCAGGGCCAAAGCCCGTCCGCACCAACGGACGCGCGCCCTGAAAACGCAGAAGGTTGCGCAGATTCCAGTCCCCAAAGCTGAGGAAGAAGCGGAAGAAGAAAACGAATTTGAAGACGTAGAAGGGCGTCAGCAATGGTTTAATTTTGAGCGCTCCTATCCCTTCGGCGAAATGCCATCGGAGGGACGACGGACAGCGTGGGAAACTATCGCCGCCAGCAATCTTGAAGCCACCGCTGAAGCAGGGATTCCAACCTGGCAACATATCGGCCCGATGCCAACGCGTTCTGATCTTTATGCAAACTGGGGAGACACCAGTGGTCGCATCAACTCAATTGCGATTTCCCCCGCCAATCCCCAAATCGTGTTGGTCGGAGCATCAACTGGCGGCGTATGGCGTTCAGAAGATGGCGGCGAAACGTTCAAGCCCGTTTCCGATAATCAGATTGATTTAGCTGTCGGGTACATCGCATTCGCCCCCAGCAACCCCCATGTAGTTTATGCCGGAATGGGCGATGCACATGGCGGATACAACGGCAGCGGCGTGCTGCGTTCGACTGATGCGGGCAAGACCTGGGCGCGAGTGAATAATAACTCGCTGCCTTCGCCCGGTCGTATCTTCCGCCTTGAAGTTGATCCGAATGACGCGAATCGCGTGTATGTTGCGCAATATACTCGTTTGATAGACGGCGTATTATTTTCCAGTGGATTTTATTACTCGACAGATGGAGGCGTGAATTGGAAGCGAACTTTAGTGGGGCTTCCCCGCGACCTCGTCATTCACCCAACCAACGCCAAAATCATTTATGCAGGCATGGCGCGGGTAGATCAACCTGCCAATTCGCCTGCCGGGCTTTATCGCTCCACCGATGGCGGGGAAACCTGGGCACGGATTTACACCGCTCCGTACACGTCAACCACGGATATTCGCGCCGCCGTCACGCCTTCTGACCCAAACAGAATTTATATTTATCTGGGCGGTTTTCCGGCAAATTCCACCACCCGTGAATTGCGGCTGGTAACAAGTAAAGACGGTGGTCAGACCTGGGAAAATCGTGTTTTGAATTCGCTGATTGACACCGGTCAATTCGGCTATAACACTTATTTTTATGCTGACCCGGCGCGGGCAAATACGCTTTACATCGGAACGAGAGACATTTACAAAAGCATTGACGGGGGCGCGACCTGGGCCAACCTCAACAACAATTTCAGCGTGCAGGGCCGTTACAATCCGCTGATTTCCAACGCGCACCCCGACCAGCACGCGCTGGCGTTTTTGCCGGGCAATTCCAATGTGTTATTCATTGGAAATGATGGCGGATTGTATAAATCCACCGATGCGGGCAAAACATTTCAATCCAGGAATCAAACCTTATCTTTGTCGCAATTTGTCGGGATCGCTATCAACCCCGGTAACCCGCGCATCACCTTGGTCGGAGCGCAGGACAACGGAACCCAGATGCGCTTCGCCAATGGGCAGTGGGAAGAAATTATCAGCGGAGACGGCGGGCAATGCACCTTTAGCCCAACGGATCCAAACCTGCTTTTTACGACCTATGTGCGTGGCGACATTTACCGCTTTCGGCAGGTCGCCTTCAATAGACAAGTCGGCAGCCAGCAAATCTTCGGCGAATTCGACACGCCGCGCGTCCAATTTTATCCCCCGTTTGCCAGCACCAAAGATGGGCGGCTGTACTTTGGAAGCTGGCGACTTTTCCTGAGCCGCAACCAGGGCGTTACGTGGTATACACCGGGATGGGGCTTTGATTTAACCAGAAATGCGACCGACACCATCACGACGATTGGCGTCAGCGACATTACCCCCAACATCATCTACACCGGTTCATCGCAGGGCCGCGTGATGATCACGCAGGACGATGGTGAATCCTGGAGCGACATCACAGCAGGGTTGCCCAATCGCACAATCAAAAGTATTACGACAGATCCGAAAAATCCGGCGATTGCTTACCTGACTGTCTCTGGCTATCTGGCCGGTCACGTCTGGAAAACCACGAATTATGGCGCAAGCTGGAAGGACGTCAGCGGCAACCTGCCTGATATTCCAACCAATGCTTTCGTATTTGATCCACTTACTCCCGGCGTGCTTTACGTCGGGACTGACATCGGAGTCTTTCGCTCCACGAATGACGGGCAAACGTGGGAAGTGCTCAATCAGGGAATGCCGCCTGTCATCGTGACCGCTTTGGCTTCGCATCCGTCAGGAATTATTCAAGCCGCAACGTACGGGCGGGGAGTGTATGAACTCAACCTGAAGACAAATGCGGCAGACGATTCATTGCCCCAAACCACACGCAAGGAGAATTAATCATGTTCGCCCTTAGATTGGTTTTCGGTTGCTTGCTGCTTCTCACCTCGATGCAGCTTTTTGCCGAACCAGTAACCCTCACCTTCAACGAACTATCCTCACGACCAGTCAATGGTGTCAGCATTGCAGGAGTAACTTTTGGCTATAGCATCAATGGCCAGGCTTCGACTCTGGCTGTTTATGGGGCAACGATTCCCGGTAACACGGCCAACGTGCAATCTCCAGCATTAGTGGGAAGCACTCAGGGCATCCTGACGATGGATTTCGCAGGCATCACTAATGCTTTAAGCTTCGGGATTGCCTTCAACAGTTTCAATACGCTCAGCCCCGGATTGACCATTCAGCTTTTTGATGGTTCGCTAAATCTGATTCGCAGCACTAACGTGACAACGCTTGCCACCAACTCCTTTACCGGAGCGCTCTTCAGCCAAAGCAATACACAGATTTCACGGGTTGTGGTGACCTTCAACCAGAACGTCTCCACCTTTGCATTGGATAATCTCAGTTTCAATGCGGTGCCAGAGCCTGCTGCGCTGATCTTACTGGGAAGCGGGTTGGCGGTCTTGGCGGCTCTAACGAAGCAACGAAAGCGAAAGTGAAAGCGACTTCCAGAAACGTCCATCTGCGTAGCGTTGAAGTTAGAAGCCTGCTTACTTTTCTGTATTTTCCTGGACGTTCTTGACTTGAATCCAGTCATTGCTGATGATGCAGCAACGTTATGACAAGCAAAGCCGCTTCGCCGTTGCTCAGTTTTTGTGATCACCTCAGTTCGTTTTCAGAAACAACGAATGTCCCGGCAATTTGGGCCAATCGCGTATTGGTGATCGGGGTAGTTTTGTTTGCGATCAGCCTCCCCCATTCCATTGCCGCCATCTGGATTAGCTTGAGTTTATGCCTGGTCGGCTGGATGGTGCGCGATCTTGCCGCCCGAAAATTCTATTTTGTCCGAACCCCGCTGGATTGGCCGCTGCTGGGTTTTGCCGGTCTGACGATAATTTCATCGCTGGCTTCTGCGGAACCAGCGATCAGCCTACCGAAAACGCGCAGCCTTTTTATTTTCGCCGTGCTTTACTTATGCGTGACCAATCTGCGCGCACGGGCAGTCAACATTCTTTTGGGATTGCTGCTCGCGTCCGGCCTGGCAGGTGTCCTGTTTAGCTTTGGAGAGAAAATCATCGGGCGCGGAATGATTGTCACTTCGATTGCGCACGACAGTCCGCTTGCCACCAGCCAATTGCAGACAGGCGATGTCATTTGGATGATCGGGCGCAAGCGGGTCAGTTCGCTGGAAGAAGCCAATCAAATCCTGCGCCAGCAACCAACCGATAAGCTTATCGAAATTGAAGCCTTGCACGCGGGCGATCCATTGCCCGTTGAGTTGCGCATCACGGACGCACTCAAGGCACAAACCAATCCGCTCGGCATCAATGTTGACGGACGCAGTCGCCGCTTTCGCATCTCCGGCTTTACGCGCCACTTCCTGACCTATGCCGAGCAGATGCAGATTTTCGGCTTATTGCTGTTTGGATTGCTAGTGGCAAGAGGAACAGGTGTGACGGAACCACAGAGCCACGAAGCCACAAAGCAAGCATCTCTTCTCGCTGGCCCTCCATCGCTCCCTCTTCCCTTCTCTCTGTCTCTCTTTCTCTTCGCCTTGTTCTCTCTCGCGCTGATTCTCACAGCCTCACGCGCCGTCATCGCCGCATTTTTGCTGGCACTGGTACTTACGTCCCTGCTGGTAGCCAGCCGCCGGATTGCGCTAATCACGCTGGCAGCAGCGTTAACTTTTGGAAGCATCGCAGGCTATGTGCTGATTTCCACGCGAACTTCCAGTGCCATCAATTTTGCCGATGACAGTTCATCGCGGCGCATCGGGTATATGAAAGCCGGATTGAAACTAATCCCACAGCATCCGTTGCTTGGCGTTGGAATGGATGCCCATAAAAAGCATTGGAGCGAATGGGGATTCCCTGGTGATTACATCACGCACACACACTCGACCCCCATTCAACTGGCGATGGAACGAGGACTGCCCGCGTTTGGATGTTTCGTCTGGTTGCTGGCAGCGATGGGGTTGTGGCTGTGGCGCAGTTACAAACAGCAGAAAAATCCGCTGGCGCTCGGTGCATTGGCAGCGCTGCTGGGCTTTGCGCTGAGCTCGCTGACCAATTACAACTTTGGCGATTCTGAGGTCGTGATGCTCCTGCTGTTCCTCGTTGGCCTGAGCGTTCTGGCAGAAGCCCGACCGTGAGGAAGGGCGTCGTTGTATTTGCTCACTAGGTTTCGGTTGAGATTTCACCCCTAAATCTTTTTTGAAAAATTTTTATCTTTTTCTCCAGTTTTATTTTGTAAACGCCGCTATAGCCAGTGAGAGCAGCCAGACGCCCCGATTGCTCTATTGTTGCATGTAAGACTCCGGTCTTACCCCGCCGGCAGCGCAGAAGCATTAATAGAGCAGGTTTGGCACAGGAGCGCGCCGCTGAACGGCTAGATGTTATACGCTGAGGCGACCGGAACCGCTCGCGTATTTCGTTGGCCCCGAACCGCGAGCGCTCTCCTGCTCTCTCTCCGACTTCAGGCGCTAAGAATTTTTACCGCAAAGGTTCAAAGCGGCAAAGAATCAAAGAGGCTAAGTTTATAGTTGCTCTTTGATCCTTTGCCGCTTTGAACCTTTGCGGTAAATCATTTGTTCAGATTCTGACCTTACTGATCCATCACGACAACTTTCATTTCATCGCCATTGCACCGAATTTCCGGCACATACATCGCGTGCCCTAGCACGGGCAGCGCATGAAATTGTCCCGGCGTTTCAGCGCGCATTTCGTAACGAATCTGCCACACGCCTTCAGGCAATTTGTCGAGGAACAAGGCGACGTTGCGGTCACGGAGTTCCTGGTAAACGTATTGAGTGCGGAGTGTGGAACGCGGAGTGCGGAGTTGAGGATTTTCAATCTCGCGTTCTTTCAGTTGGTGCGCGTAGAGCGGCTTTCCGCTTTGCAATTGCACGGCTTCAAATCCGGCGGGCTTCAAATCCTCGAAGAGCAAATATTCATAGTTGTTCTTCGCCTCAATCGTCAGCACGGTTTCGATGCGGTCGCCGCTGTTGACGGTTTCGCCTTCGGTCAATTTCACCTTGTCATAGACATAGCCTTTCAGCAAGGTCGGACGACCGACCAGTTTGTAGTATTCGCGTTTGACGAAGATTTCGTTACCTGCCGCGCGGATACCTTCTTCACGGCTGAAGAAGTTTGCGTTCGCGGCAAAGTACAACGCGCCTTTGCCGCTTTTGCGCAAGATGCGGATTTCGTTTGCGCCGTCTTTGAGCAGTTCGCGCTTGATCGCAAATTGACTCGGCGCGCTGAAGACTTCGGCAGGCGTTAATTTCTTCGTCGCAATGGCTTGGCCGTTGACGTTGACCTCGTATTCCAACTCGGCATTCAGCTCGCCGCTTGTGCGCAGGTATTCGTTCATCGTCAGCACGACCATCGCCGTGTCGCGCGTGTTGCTCCATTGTGCGCCGCGCCGATTTTTGATGAGCCAATTCGTGACGGGTTCGATCAGTTTGTGGTTCGGCTCAATCGCCAGCAACGCGCGCAACGCCCACGCCGTCGCTTCGACGCCACCGTCCGACCAACGATAGTACAACCCATCTTCTCCCCAATGCGCCGTGCCCATTGTCGAAGCATCGGATTTTTGCTCGCCTTTGATAAGGATTGAAGTATCCGGCGCAGTATCGCGCTTCACGCCGTTTTCCAAATTCTGCACGAGGATTTTCGCTTTATCCGCGAAGCCGAAATGATGCGCAGACAAAGCGAGCAGCGCGCGCGTGTACGCATTCAACTTCTCGCGGTTCGTCCACAGATTATCAAAAGCGGTTTGTTGAAATTTCGTCGGTTTCGTTTTGTGATACGTCGCCAGCGCGTGCAGCATCCACGCCTGCTGATCGAAGTTGGTTTCTTCTTCGACGAGTTCTTTGTCGAGGAACGCCGCGCCGCGTGCCAACACATCGTCTTTGCAACGCACGTCTGCCGCTTGTCCGAGCGTCAAGCCCCAGACGACATACGCGGTCATAAAGTGATCGCTTTCGCCTTCTTTCCACCAACCCCAGCCGCCGTCTGCGTGCTGCATATCGTACAGGCGTGCCAAACCGCGCTCGACCAGTTCATCTACCTGATGCAAGCTGCGCGCGCCCTGTGGTTGCGTCTTGCCGACGAATTGCCGTTCGATGCCGCCGAAGACTTTGCTCATCGCTTCTTCGGGATCGAGCTTCAAGTCTTTCAGCGTTTTCGCGGTAATCGCCGCTGGCAAATAGCGGCTCATCGTTTGCTCGACGCAGCCATACGGATAATCAATCAGGTACGGCAGCGCGTCCAGCATCGTGACCGCAAGGCTTGGCGTAACTTGCACGGTCAGGTTTGTCGCTTCAGCTTTGCGTTCTTTCGGCAGGTCGAGTTTGATCGTGACTTCATCGCCGCGCAGCTTGCCGGATTTGGCGAGGAATTTTTCGACGCCGTGTTCATAGACGACAAAGCTGCGTTCCATCGCATCGCTGTACTTTTTGCTAATGGCAGAAACTTTGATTTTGGCATTTCCGGCTCCGGCACGAACCAACCAATCGAATCGTGCCTCACCGTGTGCTGGAATCACCATTGCCCCGATACCATATTCGGGTGATGGCATGGGATAAGGAGCCGCTGGCCAGCCCTCAATGCGCGGCGTATCTTTGGTTGGCTTCCTGACGTGAACGCCTTCGACGCCGACGCCTTCAGTTTTGATCCTGCTACTGACCTCCAAATCTTCATCCGTGTTGTTGTTCACGATGGCTGAGACAACCGCTCTGTCCCCTGCGACAAAGAAGCGCGGCGCTTGCAAGCGCACGAGCAGCGGCATCTTCGTGCGTGTCGTGCAATCCGCGATGCCGAATTGATTATCAGCAGTCGCTGCGCGCGCCGTCGCTTTCCAGCTTGTCGTCGAATCCGGGTATTTCACTTTCACCGTCGCCTTGCCGTCTTTGTTCGTGACGACATCGGGTTGCCAGAACACGGTGGAACGGAAATCATTGCGAACGACAACAGAATCAAAGTTAACTTTCGGTGCGCGTTGTAATTCGGCAAGAGTTGCGAGCCTTTCAAACGGCTGATCTTTTGCACGTTGTCCAAACATTTCACGCCCATTGATGGGAAGGTCATGAAAAGCATCACGTGATCGGTTTCCCCCAACGCCTCCCACCATCATAAGACTTTCCGTTTGGGCAACAGGTGCGCTCATCAGCGCGATACGATCTGCCGCACCATCAACGCGGAACTCGTTCTTGTAAGCTTCGCCTCCTTGCTGTCCTTGTTGCCCTTGCTCTCGCCTTTCGCTGACACGGTCATCCATCAATTGCTTGTTGTCACCTTCGACCAATTTCAAATACTGCTTTTGCTGAAATGAGCTTACCGTTCGCACATGCTGCCCGCGCTTGTTGCTGTAGAAAAACTTGCGCGGATCTTTTGCCAAATCGGACTGAATGTAAAAAACCGATTCGTCTACCAAACCGAGCGAGACTTCCGCCGCCACAGGTTTGCCGTCGCGGTCTTTCGTCGTCACGGTCAGCGTGCCATCTTCGCGCGGTTGATATTGCGCTTGATTGGCGGTGACTTCGACGTTCAGGAAATGACGATCCGGCGGGACGATCAGTTGTTTCGTGTCCGTGAACAACTGCCGTTCGTTGACCATCGCCGCGCTCAAAAACACGTTCGGTTCGTGTTTGGTTTCGAGCGGCAATTCAATCAGCTTCGCCGTGCCATCCAGATGCAGCAATTGATAACTCATCAAACTTTCGCCTTCGACCGAAAACAACACCCAGCGATTGCTGACGGGCGTCGTAATCATCACGGGCGTTTTCTGTCCGGCGCGCGCGGTGTCTTTGTCTACGATGATTTCGAGGCCGCCGTGCCGATAGCCGAGTTCCGTCGTCGCGTTCGTTGAGACCCAAACGGCAGTCTCGCCGCGAATGATCGCTGTGCCTTTGTCGCTGCTGCTCCAGGCGATGCGATAGTACCCCTCGCGCGGGGGCGTGAAGCTGAATTCGGCCTCGCCTTTGTCGTTCGTCTTGACGGTTTGCGTCGCGATGTCGTCGTGCTGATAACCTCTGAATTTTAACTTCCAATTTGCAGGCGGGAATTGCTGTCGCATCAATCGCGCCTGATTTTGCAAGCGTCGTAACTCATCGCCTTTGACTTCGCGTCCGTTCGCGTCCGTCCAGATTTCGTACCAGAAATCGCGCGTGACTTTGATCGTGCCTTCGGCTTGCACCGGTTGGTTGTTTGCGTCGAGCGCCTTGATGTCCGCTGCGACTTTTTCGTTCGGGCGATAGAGATTGTGCTTCGCCTGCGGATAGACGTAGTAACGTTGCCGCGTCACGCGCACGATGCCGGAACCCGTGATTTCGCGGCGCGACGAATCGGTCACGCGGGCTTCGATGAAGTATTCAAAATCCTGCCCGGCATTGCGCGGCGTGTCGAAGCTGAACGTCGCTTTGCCGTTCGCATCGGTCTTGATTTTCTCGCGCTTGATGATTTGCCCGCGCTGGCCGCCGTAGAAATTGCGGCCTTGATCTTCGTAATACCAATCGTAATCGCGCGTCGGGCGATAGTAGTGATAGAACGGGTTCTGATGCACGACCAATTCAATGTCGGCATTGTTCACCGCGCCGCCGAAGTAGTAATCCGCCTGCACCTGCACTTCGACTTTTTCGCCGAGCTTGAAGGCTTTCTTCTGTCCGTTTTCTTCGGGCGTCGAAACCGCGACTTTGAATTCAGGCAGCTTGTATTCTTCGATGCGAAAAAGTTGCGCGGAGCCGATGGAGTTCTTGCGACCCGCATCGTAGAACTGAATGTTATATTGACCGAGCGGCTGATTGTCCGCGATTTCCAGCGTACCCCACGCGCTGCCGAACGTGTTCAGCAAGGCCTTGCCTTCTTTGACTTTCGCGCCTTTTGGATCGGTGATTTCGTATTCAATCGTTTGGTTCGCGGGCGTTGAGTACGTTTCGTTGTGGTATTGCCGCGCGACGAATTTCCAGTTGACGGGTTCTTTCGGGCGATACGCGGGACGATCCGTAAAGGCGTAGATTTTCCAGCGGTCGTCGCTGCGGTTGTAGTCGTAGCTGTAGCCTTGACTGAACGCTTGGCGATTGTTGAGCGTCGCCGCGACGAAAAGCTGGGACGAGTTTTGATTCCTCCGCAAATCAATCACCGCCAACCCGTCCTGATTGGTTTGTTGGGCAAATTCCCGCCAAATCGTTTGATTGTTTTCGTAATCCTGCGCCCACACTTTGACGGTTGCATTGGCCACAGGCGAGCCATCCATCGCGTTGCAGAAGTACACCAGCGCTTGTTTGTTCGCCGATTTGACGACGAGCGTTGTGTCGGTCACGAGCAACAAATCCCGCGCCTTTTCGCTGCCTGCGCTGGCTTCGATGATGTATGCGCCGACTGGCAATTTGCTGTCGAGGCGAACGGCTTCGTTACCGGGTTTGTAATCCCCTTTGTCGTTGGTTGTTTTCGTCCAGCTTTTGACGCGTGCGGCATCTGTGGGCGATATGCTTTGTAACCAGTTGTCGCGGCGGCTGCTCAGGCTGACATCACGCGTCAAATCCACTTTGTACAGTGCCAGATTTACCTGCTTAACGTTGCGCCAATTCAAATAAAACTGCATTTCAGAATCGGGGAGAAACACATTGGAAGTGCCTACGCTGAGTGATGGTTTGGTGATATTCTCAGCATACGATTTGGCCCGATCAAAATAGCGCGTCTCGCCTTTTTGGAATTGGAACTCGCTTGTCAACCGCTGAAACAACTCCAGCGCCTTGACGAAATCCTGTTCTTGTCGCCAACCGCCATCGGGCGTGATGATCGTACGCCCCTGATTCATCATCCATTCCGCGTAATGATACAGCGCATCATCATACCAATCTGTTGCTTTCCCGGCCTTCAATGCCGCTTCAAATTCTTCGGGTACGCGCTGGCGTTGCTCAGCGTCGCCGTACTGCTGGCGAATCGTCATCGCAATCAGGTAATGCGCGCGCGCTTTGTCGCTGTCGTTGTTCACAATTTTGAGAACGTTGCTCAGAATGTCGAGCGAGATGTGATTGCCGTAATAACCATAGTAATAATACGAATCGCGCTGCGGTGGATCGGCCATTGTCCAAACGATGTGTAAGTAGCGTTGCCGCGCGGTTTCAATATCTTTGGTGCCTGCCCAATAATCCAATGCCTGCTGATAATGTGGCCATGCTTGCGAATAATTGCGGCTGTTCTGCCTTGTCCAGAAAAAATCGCCCAACGATTCATGTGCTTCGGCCCAAATCAGGTCGCGCTCTTTCGTCTCGCCGATGCCTTCTTTCACCAGCGATTCCAGTTGTTTCTGTGCCTGCTGGAATTTCGTGTCATCGTTCGTGGTTGTCGCGGCTTGCGCGCGCCAGAGCGTGTCAGCGATACGAAACTCGATCCAACGCGCTTCGTCAGATGCAACTTGTTTGCGATCCGCTTGCAAATAGAGTTCGTGTGCGCGGCTGAAGGATTTTTCGGCGTAGAACTTTTCGGCTTCGGCTTTGAGCTTGGTGTAGTCAGTGGTTTGGTGCGATACGAGGAGCGATAGCGACTTGGTGAACCTGCCTGATACCAGCTCGCTACCGCTCGCTGTACTGTACCAATATGAGAACGGCGCGAACAATGCGGCGAGCGAGAGCAAAAGACGAGCGATCATAAAACCTGCTTTCTGGTTGGGGGCAAAGACGGCCTGAAGCATAACATTCTTTCCCGCAAACAAATACGCGCGCGGGTTTGCATACTAGACTGGAACGCGCCCGGTCTTCGTTCTTGCAACTTTTTCTATGGTTTGTTGCAAAGCCGGGCATCCGTTGGTTTGCCCCATCAATAATTTCCTTTTGGATGATACGACCTCTTTTGACTTCTCGCCTATAGCAGTGAAGCCCACTACGGAGTGCTTCAAAAGCAGGTAACAAAGGTGTTCTTGCGAAACCTTTCCGAGAACAAAAAATGAAAGAGACCCAAAGGAGGAATTATGAAAACCAATAACAATCGTATGCGCAATTTACTGCTCACCGCACTTTTCATCGTAACGGCTTCTGCCAGTTCTTTCGCCGTTCCCTCTGGTGTTAGTGGGTTGTCGAATCCCGGCTCCACCGTATGTGCTAAAGATGTAAATGGAAGCCTGTGGTGTGGACTGACGAAAAGTGATGGCACTTTCAATGTGTACACTGGCACGGTTCCGCCCACAACGAACTGGGGGGCTTTTCCCATCCACGGAATTCTCACCATCTTCAATACGGCCTGTCCGCAAAATAGCATCGCGGTGGATCGTGATGGCCCTGATGGATTGGGTGGCTTTTGGCTGGATGTGAGTTGTAAAGACTGTGTGGCAACACCGTTGGGAATGGTGGCCTGGTATCCGCTGGATGAAACGGCAGGCACTAAAGCACACGAAGTAATTCAAGCGACGAGCGGCTTTCCGAATCCTCAGAATACCACCAGCCCGCTGGATGGCAGCTACTTCGGCTCGCCCGTTCGTTTAACCGGTTCGTATGGCTATGTCGGCACAGCGGCGCTCTTCGATGGCATCAATGATTATGTAGAAGCGCCTTCGCACCCTTCGCTTAATTTTGGGACGGGTGACTTCTCGATTGATGGTTGGGTGAAGATAGATAATCCCAATGATCTCACCGGGGTGCGTGTGCTGGTCGAAAAACGCGAGCAAATCTCCAATCTGAATTACCGAGGCTATAGCCTCTTTCTGTACAACGGCAAGGTTTCCTTGCAACTGGCAGGCGGCGGCTATGCCAACTATGTTTCCTCGCTGGTTGTACCTGCTGACGGGCTGTGGCATTTCGTAGCAGTGACAGTGAGCCGCAACAGTACGACAGGCGGTAAGCTCTACCTGAGCCAAGGGATACAAGGCAGCTTTACAGTACAGACGGCGAGTTTCAATCCTACGAATATTATGGGCAGCCTGGATAATACTCGCCCACTGCGGATTGGCAGTATCACGCTGAGCGGTCCTGGTTCTTTGCTAAAGGGCGGTATAGATGAAGTGCAACTTTTCAACCGCTCGTTGGCCGATTGGGAAATTAAGCCGATCATCGAAGCTGGGCGCTATGGTATCTGCAAACCTTGCGCCATGTGCCAATAAGCAGACGCGGGCAAAATCCCCTCAACCGAGCGCGGTGATGCAGACTCATCACCGCGCTTCTTATTTTTTTCCTTTTTCGCTCCAGTTTTTTTCAACAGATTCCGCTTAGGTAGGTGAGAGCAGCTACGGTAGCCCTGATGGCCCCATTGAGCGGTTAAGTCGCACACGACCCCTTAACCCAACCGGCAGCCAGTGGCATTCGTCTCGCAAGGGTAATCCGAGCGCGGAGAGTCTGTAGAAGCTTGAGGCAAGCGAAAGTGCAACCAACACTGCCGGCAACAGCAGCGCTTTTGTTTGGCTTGATTGACTATGGATTCTTCGGCTCTCGCTTGACGAATTTCTACTCCGAATCGAAGCACGACAGCAGCGTCCTCAGCCAGCAAGGTATCGCCGCCTGCTTGTTCCCGGACGATTACTGGGCGTTATCGTCCGGCGCATTGGATGCGTGATGAGTGAAAGTGAGGTCACTCATCACGCATTTTTTATTGCCTGCCGTCGAGTCGCAACGTAGCGCTATTCTTTTTTGCTGATGGAGGCGGTAATGGTTGCCCCGGAGGCTTTGGTTGTGAGTTTCACGGGCGTGCGTTGTGCATCATCAGTTACCCACATAAAAAACTCGCCTTCGCGGGTGCTCAAGCGGCCCGGCCCAAAAAGCTTTGGTTCCAGTTTGATGGCCTTAAATTTGCCCAGTGGGGTATCCACTTCTTCGCGTCCGTGTACAATGACATCAAATTCTTTTCGTTCGCCTTCGTACACCAGCGGAAACTTGTACATCGTGTTTTCTTTCAGTTCCTGCAACCGCAACAGGTAAAACGCCGACAGTAAATCCTGCATCTCTGGTTCAAGCTTTACGATCTTTTCCTGCGCGCGAGCATCCGGCTTACTCAAATCCTGTGTGCGATAAAGGGCTTCGTTTTTCTCATAGTCGAAATAGCCCGTTTGCAAATTGTGCTTTTTGCCTTCCTGGATTTCCCGCAAAACAGCGCGCATCCGAAAATCCTTGGCATCCACCAGTGTTTCAAAACGATCATTGACGCTCAGTCCAAACAAACGGAGCAATAGGCTTTTGGCGGTGATGACCGCACGCAAATGGGCGACCTGATCGGTGGGTTGCGCTTTGAATTCAAGCTGATCTATGACCGGTTGTGAGGTCGTGCCTGCATATTCAAATACGATGGTTCCCGCATTCACCGAAATAGGCAGCTTCGTAAACCGCAATTCGTAGGTCAGCTTTTCGCCCGCCTTAAATGGCAGTTGTTTGACTTCGCGTTGCAGGGTTTGCAGTTTCGGATCGGCGGGGGCTCCGGGAATACGTGGCTTCTGTCGGCTACAACCAAGGCAGAGCAACGACAGGACGCAGGCAAGTAAAAATAGATTTCGCATCATTGCATCACCACTCGCAAGGCTAAAATACCAACGACAACCACGAGCCCCAGCAAAGCGCGATATTCGCGATACTTCAAATAAAGGCGCTGGTCAAAGCGTGCTGTCGTTTTTTTCCACGCTGTCAGACGCGGCAAAAACAGCGGGACATTCTCTTCATACGCAGCAAAATCGTGCGGAAACAACACGTGCATGTGCGCGGCTTCAGCCTGCATCACGGGCAGATATACGGCCAGAAAAAAGCCGAGCAGCAACGCCGCCAGCCACCAACTTCCCCCACAAATCACCACGCCAACTGCCAGAATAAAGCTGCCGAAGTAAAGAGGGTTTCGCGTGTACGCATACGGCCCGCTGATCGCCAGTTGAGCATTTTTGCGCAGATGCCCCGAAGCCCAGGCGCGAATCGCAACGCCGACCAAAGCAATAGGCGCGCCGATAGCAATCGTTTGCCACGAAGGACGCGAAAAAACTAAAAACAACACAGCAGTCAAAAAGCCGAGTGGCACGCGCAAGCGTTGAAGAAGGGATTTATATGATTTGCGTTCGTTATTCATCGGGGCAAAATAATCGTCTGGATAAGTATTTAATTTATCAAACTCTGTTGGCCATTGGGTATTTTCAATAATTTCCTTCGTCTGTGCATCCGAAAGTCGGAGTAAATGATGGTCAACATAGATTTCATCAATGCCAAGATACCACTTCTGATTGCAACCAAGACAGGCAATTAACCGCCGTCTGTCATCTTGTACCTTTAGAGTCTCGAACTTTGACGCTAAAAATTCCTGGCCATCCTGAAATCCCACTATTATTGCCCCAAGCACAAAACAGCTTTTCCATTTAACACATTCGCAACCTGACGTTGTGTGCAAATCCATCCACTCACGCAACGACTCACGCAACTCATAAACGTGCTGTGACTCAACAAAGCCTGCGGAAATAACTTGCAGGTAGAATGATCTCCCCCAAAACTCTTCTAATTCAGGGTGGTTGTAAACCCACTGCTCAAACTCTGCGGCGGGCCAGTCCTCACGAATAAATTCCCAAATAATCGCTTCAACGTCGCCCATTTTTGATTCGCTTTTCCACTTGCTGCCAAACGGCTTCCACCGGAATTTTCATGCACGAAGTATGACTACAACTGCGTCGAAAACAATCCACGCGACAATCCAGATCGAAGCGTTCGACAATCACATCGGCTTGATCAAAGGGGCCGTTGCGACGTGCGGGTGTTGGCCCGAAAATCGCCACAATCGGCGTGCCCGCAGCAGCGGCCAGATGCATTGGCCCGGTGTCGCCTCCCACAAACAAATTCGCTTTTTTCGCCAGCGCAAAGAACTGCTTCAACGTCGAATCCAGCATTTTTACGGCTCCAGTTTGCGAAACGTCTACGACCGATTGCGCCAACGATTCTTCGCCGGGGCCATAGGTCACAACGGATCGCCAGCGGTATCTATCCCACAAACGATCCGCAATCGCAGCGAAACCTTCGACATTCCAGAGTTTGGTCGGCCATCCACCGCCGGGATTGATAATCGCAACCGGGCCATCAGCCGTTTGTTGCTCAGCAAATTGTTCATCCTCAGGCGAAAGCCCCAGCGGAAATTCATAGTCGCCCGTTACATCAAAGCCAAGATGTGACACTAGGCTCAGATTTTTTTTGATGATGTGATCGTCATCATCGGCGGCGACCTGTTCAGTCAGCAAATACGCGCTGGCTGGTTCGCGCAAAGCTTCCCTGGCAAACCCAATGCGACGGGGCGCACGCGACAACCATGCGATCATCCCTGATTTCAGGAGTCCCTGAAAATCCAACGCAATCTCAAAACCGCGTAATTTTTGAAGCGCGGAGCCAATTGCCGCGCGGGTTTCGCTGCCGAACAAATCCTTGCGCCAGCCACGCGTGTCCACTTCAATCAATTCGTCAATCGCCGGGTTATCACGCAAGAGTTTGGCCGCGCCGCCGCGTTCGACGACCCAGGCCAGATGTGCTTCGGGCAACGCACGACGCAACACAGCCAACGCGGGCAGCGTATGCACCACATCCCCAATCGCGCCGAGTTTGACAATCAGGATTCGCATTATTGCGCAGCTACTACAACGTAAAACTTATCGTCTCTTCCAACAATCGCCACAGCTTTGTCTTTGCTCGGCATCGCGCCCACGCTTCCCTGTTCGCCCGTAAACTTTCCGTCTATGGCATACCGTGCCCAACGTAATTCCGTGTTTTGTTTCCAGACCAGCAAAACATCGCGATTACGATTCGCAACAATCATCGGATGGTTGGCCGTGCCTTCGTTGGCGGGCAGTTGAATTCGAGGAACAAAGCCCGCGCCTCTTGAATGTGACCAATACACTTTGCCCTGACTCATCCAACTAATGAGCACTTGCCCGTTTTTCTCGACCCGAAAATCAGCCCCGCTCATCGGACAGCCTTCTAATTTCCAATCATCGGCACTGACCTGCACGGCCTTGAAGTTGTTTTCCAGCTTGCGGCCTTTGAGCAAATAGAAATCGCGGATGTTGTGATACCCCGTGCGAAAAGCAATGTACAAATCATCGCCCTGCAAACGCGCTTCAAGTCGGCAGCAGGCACAGGCGCGTCCAGCAAAGTCGTACTTCACGATTTCATTGCGCGAAAAACTTGTGCCGTTATCTGTTGATCGCGTCATTAGGATGGGGTGGGCAACGGGGTTGTCCTCCTCCTTGCCGATACGCGCATCCAGCCAAAATACCAACAGGTTTCCGTTGGCATCGGCCACGATGGCGGGGCTATCAGACCCAACCTCTGTGTCTTGCAAATTGCGTTCGGATTCAAACGTCTTGCCGCCGTCGGTGCTGCGCGTGTACAAAATGCCGCCACCTTTTTGGTAATGCCCCAGCCAGACAAGATGAATAATGCCATCTTTGCCAAGCGCAATTTTGACGCCACGCTCACCGCCGACGGTCACAGTACCTGCGCGTTGATTGACTTTAATCGCGGGGCTGAACGTCTTGCCACCATCGCGCGATTGCACGTAATAGCCGTCATTTTCTTTGCCGTACGTCAGATGCAAAACGCCCCGGCGATCCTGCACGACCTCTGGTACACGACCGGGTGCATGGAGGGGAATAATGTGAGGAGCGGCTTCGACAGCCATTGCACATAGCAGGAAAAGCAGAACAACACGAATCATAGTTCCTCCAGCAAAGAAAAAGCCTTTGTCGCGACGGCGTCAACGTGCAATCGCGTCATACAACGATGGTCTATCGGGCAATCGCGGTGCATACAACGCGCGCAGTCAATGTCATCCACACGAATCAAGGCTGAATGTGTGCCAAGCGGTGCAGTTTCAAATTCATTCGTCGGGCCAAAAATTGTCAACGTCGGTTTATTGAGCGCAGCGGCAACATGGGCCGGGCCAGTGTCATTTGTCACCACCAAATCACAGCGCGCCAATAAACCAATCAACTCAGCAATGCTGGTTTCCCCCGCCAGATTGGTCGCGGCATTTTTGTGCTTCATTTGCGCAATCACATGCTCGGCATCTGCGCGCTCAGAACCAGCGCCAATCAACACGATCCGCGCATTCAATTCTGCCACCAACCGATCTGCCAGAGCAGCAAAGCGATCCTCCGGCCAGCATTTGGCGCGGCTGTTGGTGGCTCCGACATTCAGGGCAATTAACTGCTGCGACTGCGAATCAATTTGTGCGCGTCGCAACAATGCGTCGGCGGCCTGGATTTGTTTTCGGTTCGCAATCAGGGAAGGGATGTTTTGCCGCGTAGTGACCACTTCCCTGTCCAGGCAAACGCGTTCGGCTTCAGCGACTACATCCAAATAATCATGCGTTTGGTGGCGATTGCGATGCGCCTCAAGGCGTTGCAGTTTGTGCGTCAGCAATGCGCCGCGCCCTTGCGTGTCATAGCCGATGCGAACTTTGACCCCGCCAAGAAACGCCAGCAACGCAGCTTCAAACGCGTTCTGAAACAGAATTGCCAGGTCATAACGCTCATTGCGCAAGAAACGCATTGCATCCAGAAATGCCTGCCTCCCTTTTTCTTTGCGCAGGTACGGAACGACTTCGTCAACGTGTGGAAAGCCCGAAAAAACTTCAGCCGCACGCGGCGGCGCAAGCAGGGTGATTTGTGTCTGGGGGAAAGACGCACGCAACTGTTCCAGCGCCGGAATCGTCATCACAGCATCCCCCAGCCAATTCGTGCCACGCACTAAGATTTTTCGGATGTCAGGCGAAGACATAGCAGCTGGCATTACTCGAACCATTTTTTGCGTTCAATTTTCAGCGGGTTGTGCTCAGGCTTGCGGGTTCTACGTGAAGGCTTGAGCGGGAGAGGCAAAGAAACAGTTGCTTCGACTTTCTCTTCAATCTTTTGAAGTCTCACTTCAGGCTTTGGCAGAACAGGAGGAAGGGCAACTACAGGTTGATTTTCAAGCCCGACCCAAACCGGCTCTGGCTCTAAAGCAATGCCAAATCTCTCCTGCACCTGCTGCTGAATCTGCTTGACGAATGCCACAAGCTCGCTGGCCGTCGCATTGCTGCGATTGATGATAGCCAGCGTGTGTTTGGAAGAGATGCCCACGCGTCCGCTTGTATATCCTTTATGAAAGCCCGCCTGCTCAATCAACCACGCCGCCGGTATTTTGACCTGCGCGTTGGCGGCGGGAAAGTGCGGCACAGCCTCGACTGTAGCAGCTTCGATTTGCGCAAATTTTTCCGCGCTCACGATTGGATTTTTGAAGAACGAACCTGCACTTTGGCAGTCGGGATCGCTCAGAATAATCACCATGCCTTTACTTTTCCGAATCTTCAGCACAGCCTCCCGCACGTCCTGCAACGTGGGTGGCGCAGCGTGATCCGCAAAATGCTTCTGTAAGTCCGCGTAGCGAATGGTTGGTGCGCCGTGGTGTTTCAGCCTGTAGGTCACGGCTAATACAAAATAGCGGTCGCGTTCGGTCGTATTGAAAATGCTGGTGCGATAGCCGAACCGACAATCCGCATTGGTCATTTCTATAACCTGCTCCAGCTTTCGATCAAAGACACAGACAGAAACTATCGTTTCGCTGACTTCCTGCCCATACGCGCCAACATTTTGAATGGGTGTCGCGCCAACCAGTCCCGGAATGCCGCTCAGACATTCCAGCCCGGCCAAATCACGCGCGACACATTGCGCGACAAACTGATCCCAATCTTCGCCAGCGGCTGCGGTGACCAGCACTTCGCCATACTTCGGGTTTTGAAAGGTGATTCCTTTATTGACTGGATGAAGGATTACGCCGGGAAAACCGCTGTCAGCAAACAACACGTTGCTGCCGCTGCCCAGCACAAACACAGGCAAGTCGTTTTCTTTTGCGAAATTCAAGGCCTCGCACAATTGGTCTTCGCGATCAATATCAGCGAAATAACGCGCAATCCCGCCGATTCTGAGCGTGGTATAAGGCGCGAGGCGAACATTTTTTCGGATCACACTAAGCATAATTCCAGGGAAGCCCAGGGAAAGACTGAGAAGTCAATCTGACGTTCCCGAACGTTTACGAGACTTTACGAGACTTTACGAGACTAAGCAACTCGCTCCAGTTCGGCGGCACTGAGGGAACCGACCAAAATTCCTTCGCTGTCAATGACGGCAAGATATTGCAGCGGCGAAGAGCGCAGCTTATTTGTGGCATGTTCGATAGAGGCTTTCATTGGCACAAAGAGCGAATCGTCTACGGGGTGCATCACATCGCGCACAATGGTTTTCTCCCAGTCGCGTTCGGGAACCGCACGCAATTTTTCCAGCGCCAGCATTCCGTACAGACGACCATCGTGCGCAACCGGAAAATGCGTTTGCCGATGTTTCGCCAGGATGCCATCAATGAATTCGCTGATCCGCATTGTGGGCGGGACGCAAATGGGCGGATGTTTCATCACGGTCGCAACCGTCCCCAGCATGTCGCTGACATTGATCCCCGTTTGCTTGGTGTAATCGGATTGCATCTTGTGAAAGCGATAATCCTCTTCAGCCGCTTTTTTCAGAATGAATGCCAGCGTAATCATCATCACCGCCACAAACGGATCACGATACCAGATGGCGCGATAAATTCCGTACGAAGCAACCATGTACGACAGCCCCACGCCCAGCCGTTTTGCCACCAGCGTAGCGGCCAGAATGTCTTTGCTGCGATGCCACAGATATGCGCGCAGCACGCGTCCACCATCCAGCGGCAGTCCCGGAATTAAATTGAACATCGCCAACGCGACGTTCCCGCGAAACAGCCAGAGAAACAATTCTCGCATGGAAAGACGCACCGCTTCCGGGGCAAAAGCCTGCGTCAACATCACACACCCAATAAAAACTGCCCCCAGCAAAAACGAAGCGACGGGGCCAGCAATCGCAATCCGCAATTCGGCCATCGCTGTTTTCGGCTCTCCGGCCAGCCGCGCGTAGCCGCCAAAAATATGCAACCGGATTTCCAGCGTGCGAATGCCTTCCTGCCGGGCCACAAAGGCGTGCGCCAATTCGTGGACGACGATGGAGGTAAACATCAGCACCGTAAAAACCGCGCCGAAAACCAACGCCTCGGTCAGTCCGATGCGCCCGATTTGCTGCACCAGATAAATCTGCGATCCCAGCCAGAAATAAATCAGCACGACAAACAACCAGGTATAATCCACCATCAGCGGAATGCCGTTGATTCGAGCTAATTGAAAGGGTCGCAGACGAAATGATTGCATAGCGTGATCATAGCAGAAGCACATCCGATGTTCAGCCATGAATCGTAGTTACTTCAGGGAAATTACTTATGCGACAAAGTTACAGTTTGACGGCAGAAGGAATGGCGCTCTTGCGGGCCATCGAACAAGCCCGCCCGCCCGCACAGCGAATTATTAGTGATCCGTACGCCGCCGCCTTCCTGCGCTTTCCCGGCTTTCGTTTTATCACGCGAAGTCAAAGCCTTTCGCGCCTGATGCTGCGCCTCTTTGACTGGCGCGCGCCGGGAGCCGTGGAATTTCTGACGATTCGCCCGCGCCTGGTAGACGAACTGGCGACGGAATTAGCAGCACAAGGACTGGAGCAAATTGTGATTCTCGGTGCAGGATTCGACACAATGGCCTTACGGATTCGGGACAAGCTGCAAGGCGTAACGATTTACGAAGTAGATCATCCGGCAACACAGGCCGCCAAGCGCGAAACCTTAACCAAAATCGGAACGCCCACGAATGTGCGCTTCGTCGCGGTGGATTTCGAGCAAGATGATTTTGTTGAGAAGTTGCGCGAAGCAGGCTTTGATCTAAAACGAAAGACATTGATTTCGTGGCTCGGCGTCACGTACTACCTCACGCCCGCAGCAATGGCGCGGACGCTCACGCAAATTGCGACGCTCGGCGGGATAGGCACGAAATTTGTGTTTGATTACATGCTGGCTGAAGTCATTGATGGCACCAGCACCAGCCACGAAGCGCTGAACAAAGCCCGCTTCGTCGCGAGGCTCGGCGAACCGTGGCTGTTTGGCTTGCAGCCGGAAAAGGTCGGCGCATATCTGGCACCATTCGGCTTTCGCGTGCGACAGAATTTCACGCCCCAGGAATTGCAGGCGAAGTATTGTCCGACGCGCAAAGAACCGATGGTCTATGTGCGGATGGCAGTTTGTGAGCGGATGTAATTTGGTACAGTACAGGGAGCGGGAGCGACTTGATTCATCACATGCCATCTTATCAGGTCGCTCCCGCTCCCTGTACTGTGCCAGATGGCCATTCACCACGGAAAACTCGCCTTGCGCAACAATTCCTGATAGCGTGCATCGGCGAGCAGGGGTTCATAGATCGGGTGATGCTTGAAATCAATCACGCCGACATTTTTCGCTATGCTCTGTTGCATTAGGGGCAATGCCTGTTCCACGTCGCCGAGTCCGCAATAAACCCAGGCGATTTGATACGGCGGCACGTATTTCGCGCGTGCCAGTTGCTGCAATTGCTGAAACACTGCCAACGCCTCGGTGCGTTTGCCTGCACGGGCATAAACATTGCCGAGCGCCGCCAGATATTCGCTGCCGCGATCAGTCGCACGTTGCACTTCGGTAATCGCTTCGTCGTGCTGGCCTTTTTGCGTGAGCGCCAGCCCCAGCAATAAATGCGCGAGCGAAAAGTTTTCGTCCAGCGAAAGCGCGTGACGATAAGCAGCAATGGCTTCATCGTAGCGACGCGCGATGTAATATGCGTAGCCAACATCGGTGTTAACGACAAGCGAAAGCGGATCAAGCTGCTGTGTCTTTTTTATAAAGCGGATGCCCTCGTCATATCGCCCGATCAAAGCCAAATACAACGCCATTGAATGATAGTGCTGAGCAAAGTTTGGATTGAGTAAGGGAACTTTTGCGGCAAATTTATCACTTTCTGCCTGCTGCTTCGTATCGCTTAAATAAATCCCCATCATTGAACAGGCGTGGGCAGAGTGTTGATCTAAGGCCCAGGCTCGCTGCGCGGCTGACCCGCCTTTTTGGACAACAATCTCAGGAGGCAAGGGGATGTACCATTTACCCACAAAATACGCATCTGCAACCGCTGCCCACCCTTCTGCAAAATTGGGGTCAAGCGCGACAGCTTCCTCAAAATAACTGATCGCTTTTTTCAGTGATGTACTCGTGCGTAGGTTGAATTGATAGAGTCCTTTCAGATAGGCCAGATAGGCTTCGATGTTGTTGGTTTCAATGCGAGAGCTTTCGTCATTGCACAATATCGCTTGCAGGTTGGCGGTCACACTGCAACCGATTTCTTTTTCAATCGCTATGATGTCGGCGAGGTCTTTGTCATTGCGCTCGCTGGCCCAAATTACACGACCATCGCGTGTGCTGCGCAGGATGACGTTGATTTGCAAACGATCACCGCTACGTTTGATACTGCCTTCCAGAATTGCGGCGACATTCAATTGCGCTCCCGCCGTGCGCCAATCCACGGGCTTGCCTTTGAAGCGAAAGGCCGAATTGCGAGCAATGACCTTGAAATCCTTGAGGCGCGACAAATCGCGGATCAAATGTTCGGTCAAGCCATCCGCAAAATAATCCTGCTCGGCATCTCCGCTGGCATTTCTGAAGGGCATCACGGCAATTGAGGTGATCGGTGCAGGCGTTGACGAAGGGCGTCGCCAATACATCGCCGCTGCCACGCAACAGAGAAAAGCGATTGCACAAAGTCCCCAAAGCCAGTGACGACGCCAAGGAAGTGGCATCGGGGAAGCGTGATTCGGTTCGGTTATTGCTGTCGCTTCCTGCGGCGCTTCGCCCGCTTGCCGATTCTCTGTATCGCCCATTCGTACAGGCGCGATAAAGCGATAGCCGATGGTTGGAATCGTTTCGATGTAATCAGAATGGTCGTGGCCGTTGCGGAGCGCCTTGCGCAGGAGGGCGATATTTTTGGTCAGGCTGCTTTCTTCGACAAACGTGTCCGGCCAGATTTTGGCGAGCAACTCGTCTTTCGTAATCACGGCACCTCCGCTTTCCACCAGTGTCAACAACGTAGCAAACGTTTTGGGATGCAGCGGAAGACGCTCACCTTCACGCAATAAAATCTTTTGTTGGGAATCAAGCTGGAATGCGCCAAACGTATATACCCTCTTGTCTGTCATCATCTTACCCTCATAATCTTACGCTGTAAGAAAATGGTAAGAACTTTTTTGCCCCATTCCCAGAACTTTGTAAGGACACTCCCAGTTCATTTCCTATAAGCTCCCCTCCGACATTCACAGCACCAACTGAAAATGTCCGGCAGGCACCAAAGCAGCGACCGTTAGGCAAGCTCGCGGTTCTGGTGATGCCGCTTCTACAATGCCGCAAGTGACAGAACACAGCCTGACTTGCGGTACGACAACCAATTCGCAGTGGCTTAAAAAGTTTTACCTAGATTGTATACGCATGGCGTGACGACCATGCGTATATGACAGCATCTTGTCGTTCATTTCAAGGAAAAGTGTGGTCGCAGGAAAAAATTTCCCGGATGGCAGTTTTTCCTGCGCAAACGCGCCTACATAAATGAACTGAACAAGTTCCACACAGCCGCTGCTGCTATTTCTCATTTTTTGCCGGAGGAGACTATGTACAGAAAAAGCATTTCTCTCCTTGTCATGAGCACACTGCTCATTTCATTCATTGCGACTGCTGTCACAGCACAATCGAAAGAAGAAAAAGCCGCGATAGAACAAGTAAAAAAGCGCATCGTCAAGCTGGGCACCGGCCCGGAAGCAAAAGCGCAAGTGAAATTGCGTGACAAAACGAAACTGAAAGGCTACGTCAGCAAAACTGAAGTGGAGTCCTTCGTAATCACGGATGCCAAAACAAATGCGGAAACAACCGTAACGGATGCCAACGTCACGGAACTTACAACCAGGATGCCTCGTGGCGCAGTAGTCGTGATCTCAGCATTGGCTGCTGTGGGGGAGTGTTTCTCATTGGCGCACTCGTCGCTGCGGCGCGCGGAGAACTGTAACGCAGTTACAATCATTACTTTTTAGGAGGAATATATGTTTAGAAAAATTATGGCTCACCTGCTCATCGTTGCATTGTGTTTGCTATTCATCGGTGTGCCTGATGTCGCCGCCAAATCGAAGGAAGAAAAAGCCGCCGAATTTGCGGCGAAAGTAAAAACCGAAATCGCCAAACTCGGCATTGGCCCCGACGCTCGCATTGAGGTGAAGCTACGGGACAAGACCAAATTGAAAGGCTATGTCAGCCAAGCCGGGGCGGAATCCTTTTTCGTGACTGTTGCCAAAACAGGAGCTGAAACAGAAATTCCTTATCCAGCCGTCACCCAGGTCAAAGGCAACAATCTACACTCTGGAGTAATCATCGCCCTCTCAGTCGGTATTACGCTCGCAGTTCTTTTTATTCTGGCGTATGCGCTCCGGGATTAAGGCAGAAGTGAGATTGAAGCGTTCACGACAAGAACAGCGAGACTACTAATGTAATGAACAGCGTCCTCAGCGAATTCACGAAGACGATGCCTGCACTTACGCCATCAATCATGCAAAATTGACAGCGCATCATTGGACAGTTACCGGAACGCATGTCGGCGAATTTCTGGGCAATGCGCCAACCGGCAAACAATTCACGCTCGACGGCATCAGCATTTACCGCGTGCGGGATGGCAAACTGGTCGAAGAACGTACCGTATGGGATGCACTCGGTTTGGTGAAGCAACTCGGCCTCAATGCGTAAAAGAGAAAATGAACTTGCAGCAATACAAGGACAGGTAAGAACAGGACAAGCGTCCTCAGCCTCAAGCCGTTCTTAAAATAATTTGCAGTTACTCACTCAGCCCGCACGATCTTCGTGTGTCATAGGCAGAGTAACTGCACATTACCGAAAAATGCATGATCGAAAAAGAATTCTTATTACCGCGAGCAAGAACCGAAAATGTCGTGATCCAGGAACTGCCGGATGAATTGTTAGTGTACGACCTGATACAAAACCAGGCCCATTGCCTGAACAAAATGGCCGCAATGATTTGGCAGCTTTGTGATGGACAGACAAGCGCAACGGAAATCGCTATTTTGGTGGGAGAAGAAAGCAATGTCACCATAGAGGAAGCAAACATCTGGCTGGCAATTGAGCAATTGCGACAGGCTCATCTACTGGAAGAACCGACCTTTTTCCCAAGCGAAAGTGCCAAGCTCACTCGACGTAACGCCGTTAAGAAAATTGGACTAGGCGCGGCGCTGGCACTGCCCTGGGTCACTTCCGTTGTTGCTCCAACCGCCGTCATGGCCGCATCGAAACCGATTTGCGAGAACACTTGTAGAGGCGACCCTTCTTTGGTTGGCAGCGCTGCCAAATGTGGTGATTGTGCTGCCGTGCCGGGGAGGTGCTGGAATAACTTCAATTGTAGCGGATCACCTTTTTCCATGACCTGTCAGGCGTGTAGTTTCCTCTCCTGGGAGCCTATCTGAGCTACGAGAGCGGGTGATAACAAGAGAAGCGTTCTCAGCCCAGCCCTTCGACCTGCAATCATCGCCCGCAGCGAAGGGGCAATCGAAAATAACGATTTGCTACACGCGCCGAAAATTCTCAAAAAAAATTTACGCGGGCTGGCAGTTCTTGCACGCCAATCGCGCCTTATTTAGTGAAAGGAAAAATGACGTGCAGTTAATACCAAACAGTTGGAGTGGCTGCCTGAGTGTGAAGCGTCCTCAGCCAAGCCTTTTTTCATACTCCCGGACTGCAACGCCTTACATCGTTTTGTCAGCGCGGCATTTTGCATTGGCTTGTGGTTGCCCGTTGGCAAGCAACCGCAAACACAAAACTATCGGAGGAAATATGAAACGCATCCTAATCACTGCTCTATCACTATGTCTGACGATCACGGTATTCGTATTCGCAGGGCATCATTTCTCGAATCGCAA
This sequence comes from Acidobacteriota bacterium, assembly GCA_018268995.1. Classification (GTDB taxonomy): domain Bacteria; phylum Acidobacteriota; class Blastocatellia; order RBC074; family RBC074; genus JAFDVL01. The sequence continues at coordinate 59,455 of JAFDVL010000054.1, forward strand.
CACAGTGCAGGCCCGAACTTCGGTTGCTGCACCAGTCCAAGCGCAACGCCCGCACTGTTCCAATAGCACGGCCAGCGGGACGTATGGCTATCGGATGAATGGTTCCATTGTTGGGGTCGGCCCATTTCTGGTGAATGGATTCTTTGTGCATAACGCGGATGGCACATCGGCGGTGAAAGCCTGGGTCACAATCAATGGGCAATCGTTTCTGACGACAGGAGTGAACGGCACGTTCAAAACGAATGCAGATTGTACCGGGTCAGGCACATTTTTCGGTCCCGAACTGGGCTTGCAGGTTTCTTATGACTTCATTGTCACTGACGGCGGGAACCAGTTGGAAATTCTGAACTCGAATCAGGGAATTGCGCTGCAAGGCGTGGGACGACGAATTGCCGCAGCCGGACAACGTCCGAATTGCGATAACCGGATGATTGAGGGGCATTATGGCTATCGGCTGGAAGGCAGCTTTCCCGGCGTGCCCAATTTTGCGTCGGCTGGCTATGCCATTTTCACCGCCTATGACCGAGAAAACGGAAAGATCAGCGGATTCGACACAAACAGCTTCAACGGACAAATCGCGCCGCGCAGCTTGCAAGGAACATTCAAAATGAACAGCGATTGCACCGGCTCTGGCAGGTATGGCGATTCGCTCGGCAACACGATTGATTACGTGTTTATGGTCGTGGATCAGGGCAAGCACATCTATATGCAAAGCAACTATCCTGGCGGCAATGTAGCAGGCGTTGCCACACGTTCAGAATAAGTGATTTGCCCCACTCCTCATTGCAATCTCATTGCGCTGGGCGTAGATTCTGTCTCGCTCAGCGCAATAGTATTTCCGTAGTACAAGACCGGCAACCTCACACATCAAGCAGCCGTACCGATTGGTGTCTACGAGGATTTCTCTAAACCTCAGTCAGAAGTTAATTCTGGCGTAACTCTGAAAGGAAAACCTTATGATTCATCTGCGTAAGCTGAGCCTTGCTGGCATTGCAATGTTCGCATTGCTCATCGGATTTACAGCTAAGGCGAAGGCGGATACGGTCTCGTTCAGCGTGACGGGGCTTGGCATTTCAGTTCCGACGGGGCCACCCACTCCGACGCAACTGGATTTTAACTTTAAAGGGAACTACACCAGCCCGATTGGCGCATTGGCCATTAACGCGTTAGGTTCTGTCAGCCTGGCAGTAATCAATCCTGATGGCTCCAATCCTAACAAGGGAACCTTTACGATTACTGGCCCGGACGGCAGCACATTTTCGGGAACGTTCGCCGGTTCAATTCAACAAGCCACGGCGGCAGGAGACACCACGTACACCTTGAGCTACACAATTACAGGCGGCACAGGGATCTTTGCGGGCGCGACAGGCAACGGGACTTCGATAGGAAATTTGAATGTCATCACGGGTGCAACCCAAGACCGTTTGACGATCACGCTTACCGCGCCCGGCGTAACAGCTCCGGTTCCAGAACCAGCGACGCTGCTGTTATTAGGAACAGGTTTAGCCGCAACAGCAACACGATTTCGGCGCAAAAAGAAATCGCAGCAGGAATCGTGAGGCAGTAAAGTAGGAGTACAGCACAGACAAACAAATATCAGAGCAAGTCAGACGGGGTTTAGATGTTTCGGGCGATGTGTTGTACTTTAGGTACAGTTGGTATATTGCGACAAGGCGCTCGCTCAGGCTCGTGTACTGTACCAACTGTACCGATGTTGGTTTGAGCTTCCCCACCTGACCTTTCCCGCCAATGGTTGTCATCCCCCGATTGCTTCAGTATAAATTCAGCAGCATCCGCTTGCGCGATCAAATGAAAAATGAGCCGATGAATTCCAGGAAAGGACAGACTATGTATTTCTCAGCCTATCGCCCAAATCGTTTTTTCAGCCTATGTGCGTTGCTGCTTTGTTTGCTCCTAACGTTACAGGTTTCAGTCACGCCCACCGCTGTAGCGCCACAACGTTACAATGGCACGGGCAAAGAGGTCATGCTGCAAGGCTTTCATTGGACTTCGTATAATCCGGCGAACAACGGCAATAAGCACTGGTATCAAATTCTCAAGGAAAATGCGCAGGTCATTAAAGACGCAGGATTTGACTATGTCTGGTTTCCGCCGCCTTCACGCAGTGCGGCTGGCGACAATGGATACTTGCCAACAGCGTGGTACAGCTTTGATAACGGTTATGGCAACAAGACGGAACTCAAGCAGGCGGTGGCAGCGCTAAAACCGACGCTGGCGTTGTGTGACATCGTCATCAATCATCGCTGCGGCATAGCGACAGGCGGCGCAGATTTCGCCAATCCTTCGTTTGGAAACAGCACGCAAAATAAACAGGCGGTCGTGGCTAATGATGATTGCAACTGCGGTCAGGGACATCCTGAAGAACATCACCGCGATGGCAGTTTTTGCGAGGGCAACAATGCCGGACGCGATCTGGATCATACGAATCTGCAAGTTCAATCTCGCGTCAAATCGTTTTTGCGCAAACTGAAAACAGACATTGGGTTTGCCGGCTGGCGCTACGATCAGGTACGCGGCTACGACGGTTATCACATCGGGCAATACAACGACGATTCGCAGCCCGTGCTTTCGGTCGGCGAATACTGGGACGATGCGGCGCAAACGGTTGTGAATTGGATTGACGAAACGGGCGGCAAGTCTATGGCCTTTGATTTTCCGACGCGCGCGGCCTTGGCTTCAGCATTGCTCTCACAGGATTACAGTCGGCTAAAAACACAGGCCGGAAAGCCGCCGGGATTGATTGGACTCTGGGCCGAAATGAGCGTGACGTTCATTGAAAATCACGACACTGAACCTGTGCGTGATGAGGGCAGCAAACGTTTTCCCGACGATAAAATCATGCAGGGATACGTGTACATCCTGACGCATCCCGGCATCCCGTGCGTGTTCTGGCGACATTTCTTCGATCAGGGCGAAGCACAAAAAACGCAACTCAAAAAGTTGATTGAGCTACGCAAGCAGACGGGCATCACCAGTCATAGCAGCGTCTTTATTGAGCCAAACACCGATGGCAAATACGCCGCGATCATTGACGACAAAGTCGCCATCAAACTTGGCCCTGCCGCCTGGTCGCCCGGCAACGGTTGGCAGGTTATACTGGACGGGCCGGATTATGCGGTCTGGAAAAAAAATAGCTAGCTTGAAAAAGAGATTCACCGCAAAGGAACAAAGAGGCAAAGGTTCAAAGACTATTTTCCCAGTAAATTCACTTTGACCCTTTGCTCCTTTGAACCTTTGCGGTAAAACTGCCGACGTTAAGACGATCCGGGAGATGCCTTATGAATCACGCAACAACTGAAGCCACTGCGGCCTATCGTCAACGCTTTGTCGGAACTGTCGCCGAAAATCACTTCCGCGAATCACAAGGGTTGTGGATGTCCTCCATCGGACTTGGCTCTTACCTGGGCGAAGCCGATGCGCGCACGGATGCGGGTTACAAAGCCGCCGTCAAACGTGCGTTTGATTTGGGCTGCAACGTTTTCGATACGGCTGCGAATTATCGCTTTGGCCACAGTGAACAAAACTTTGGCGATGCGTTTACCGAACTAAAAACCGAAGGCAAGTTGTCACGCAGCGAAATCATTGTTACCACCAAAGGCGGCTATCTGCCCTTTGAAAACGGAATGCCGCGCAGCCAGGGCGAATTTCACGCGTATCTGGAAAATACCTTCGTCAAGCCGGGCATCTGCAAGCTGGAAGACTTCGTGCAAGGCCAGCATTGTATGACGCCGGGCTACTTGCAAAACCAGCTCGACAACAGTTTGCGCAAGCTGCAACTGGATTGCATTGACGTGTACTACATCCACAATCCCGAATCGCAATTTGCCGAAGTATCGCCGGACGAATTTTACGTCCGCCTGCGATCATCATTTGAATTTCTGGAATCAGCCGTCGCGGCGGGCAAGATTAAGCTGTACGGCACAGCGACGTGGAACGGATACCGCGCGCAATCGAAAAGTCAGGAATTTCTCTCGCTCGAAAGAGTCGTCGCCACCGCGCGCGAAGTGGCAGGCGACAACCATCATTGCAAAGTCGTGCAACTGCCTTTCAATCTGGCGATGACCGAAGCCTTGACGCTCGGCAATCAAAGCGTCAACGGGCAGCCAATGTCATTGCTGGAAGCGGCAGAAACATTTGGCGTCACGGTGATGGCAAGCGCTTCGATGTTGCAAGCACGATTGGCTTCCGGCCTGCCGGATGTGATCAGCACAGCCTTTCCTGATTTCCAGAGCGATGCACAACGCGCGATTCAATTCACCCGCTCTGCGCCCGGCATCACGACTGCGTTAATAGGCATGAGCCAGATCGCGCACGTCGAAGAAAATCTAAGCGTAGCCAAAATCAATCCAGCGACGCAGCAGGAGTTTTTGCGGTTGTTTGAGTAATAAAAACTGTAACTACGGAACAGACGGAAATAACGAAAAGGGCAAAATTGGCATAAAGAATCAGAGGCACTGGTTTTACCTCAAGCCCTTTTTCTGCGCTATTATTTCCGTCTGTTTCGTTATTTTCGTCTGTTCCGTAGTTTCTCTTCTCTTTTCATCACCACAACTTCCACCGTTTCTTTTCCGGCTTTGGTTTGGTTTCTTCCTTCGGCAGGTCAGGTCGCGCGGGCGCAGCGTCAACAGGTGCGGCAGGATTGCGATACGTGAATTGGCTGGGCTGCAAACCGTGTTTCTCGATCAACGCGTGAACTCGCTTTTGATACTCCGCCGCTTTTTCTGGATCAACCATCTGCAAGTAATTCGCAAAGCCTTTCAGCGACGCGATCACGTCTGGCGATTTGCCCCAGTGTTTGCCGTCAGGCCCGTCTTTTTCGACTTGAAACAACACGGCGCGAAAGCGTTTCAATTCCTTGCGATCAATGCTTAGTTTTTCGTTGACGACGATGCCCGTGACCTCTTGCTGACGGCTTTTGCGCAGCACGCGCGTCTTGTCAGGATGTAATTCCAAGCCTTCGTGCGCGACGACTGACTCAGAACGGCGCAGCACGTTGCAGATGTTTTGTTTGCTTTCGCCCGAAGTCGAAAACGTCAAATCGTCGGCATAGCGCGTGTACACAAAGCCGCATTCGTCCGCAATCTTTTGCATGCGCCGATCCAAACGACGACACAAAATATTCGTAATCGCGGGACTCGTCGGCGCTCCCTGCGGCAAATGTCTTTCACCAGTTGCCACATAATAAATCCGGCCATCCAGTTCGACTTTCTCGACATCGGGTTCGGTGCAAAGCAAGCCGAAAATCGTGGCCGCCGCATCGGAATAGCCGAGCGATTTAAAGACACCTTTGACGCGCTTGTAGGAAATCGAAGGAAAGAAATCTTTGAGGTCACGGTTGATGATCACTTCGGCACCAAGATGCGGTTTGGCGTTGCTGACAATCGAATGCGCCGCGCGAAAGCCGTGGGCGGCATCGTGCAATTGCACCTTCTCAAGCAGGTTCGTCAGAATCCATTGCTGTGCGTGTTTCAGGCGCGGCATCGGAGCCGAGATCAACCGTTCGCCGCCTGTTTTCTTGGGCAATTTGAATCGGACATAATGATTCACGTTGGAGGTCTTGCGCGAAAAGCTGAGAAATCGAAGTTCGCTCACCGTAATGCCCATCGCTGCTGCAATCTGTTCGGCATTCTCAAAATGCGGCAACCCGTATTGGCTTAAGCGTTCGGCATTGCACTCTGCATAACTCAGCCCGATGGAAACCTCTTTACCCAGATAGCCAATTTCCTTCGCCTTGCGCTGTTGCCATTTCTCCGCGCGTTCAAGGCGCTCTCGTTCGCGGCGTTCTTTGGTTTCCTTTTGCTTTTGTTTGGATTCCAGCAGCCGTTTTTTGCGCAATTCTTTCAGCAGCGCCTGTTCATTGTGCAGCTTGCGATTTTGCGCGCGCAATTCGTCGAGTTGCCGTTGCAATTCGCCGCGCCGCCGAATCTCGTCTGCCGGGTCTTCCGGCATAACGCCAGCGTCTGGCCAGAAGCCGAGCCGAATCATATCGCTGAGAATAAATTCCTGCCGTGAAGTTTGGCGAATGCGTTGGTAGAGTTCTTCGCGTGTTCGTGGCTGTGTGGTCATAACAAATCTATGAAGTTGGGAACGCGAAGCGCCTGGGAGCGCAGGCGTCCCGCCTGCTTGAGAGCGCGTGTATACGCGCTCGACCTCCTGGGAGCAAATTGTTTTATTGAAGCAGGTTTCTCGTCACGAGGTGTGCTCCGCATTCGCTTCGCAAACAGCAGGCGGGACGCCTGCGCTCCCAGGCGCTTCGCGTACTCAAAAACTAATGCTCCCACACAACAGTCAACCGCGACACTCCTTCGTTAATCTCTCAGGACTGGATTGCTCAACTCGAGCAAGACGCACTAGCTATTGCTCATTCTTTTGGCGAAAAACACACCGAAATAGCAATAGCTAGTGCAGTCTTGCATAGTCAAGAGCAGGCCAGTGATGCGTGCATCAACTGAGCGCAAGGACGGCGATCCACCGTCCGGTTTGCAAGGCTGGTGGTCACGCTTGACCGCTGTGCGCGAGCATTAGTTTGTCAAAGAACTTTTACTTTCGCCGTTGCTGCATTCGCAGCGCCAGCATGTGTTCGCACGGGCCTTTGTACAGCTTGTGCGTCAAATACCAGTTGCAAGAACATTCAGCACGAATCAGGCGTTCATCCCGATCAATCGTGAGCGCGGGTTGCAACAGTTTGTCTTTGTCGCGCACGGTGCCGCGCACTTGCAAATTGCCGAGCGCGTCTTGCATTTGCTCCGACACGACAACTGTATTCGCCAGCACAAACCGCGTCGCGCTTTCTTCGCGCGGATTGGCAAAGCGAAATTTATCCATCGGCAATGGTTCGCGGCTCAGTTCGCGCACGCGCCAAAGCTGCTTGTTCAAGTCGTAAATCGCGCGTCCCGCTTGCGTGTAACCGCCGAGCGCGCCCAGCACCAATGCACGATCCAGATTCAAGCGATCCGCCAACGCATCTGCGGTGTCTGCCCAACGATACTTGAGCGCATCGAACACACGCCGCTTCGTGAAATCGTCTACGTCGGCGCGCGGAGCCATCAGATCGAAGTTGCCCGCGCTCGCCCAATCGTTCGCCGTCCAACCGGACAGTCCCAAAGTGAACGACATGTTTCCCAACTCGGCGACGTAAAACGACGGCAACCCCGTGCCCAGCAAATGCACCGTGAATTTGTGCGCGACGGGAATCAGGCGTTCCAGAATATGAATCCGGCGGCGTCCCCATACGCGAATTTCGGCGGCGTCTTTGCCGTGATAAAACGAGCGAGCGCAAATCACTTCCGTGCCCCACGGCTCAAACACGACTTTGATCGGATGCCCCGGCGTCAGGTGATAGCGCATTCCGCGCGGCCCTTTTTTCTCTTTGTGACGGCGCAACACGAAGCACAGGTTATGCACGTCCATCGGATGCAAATCGAAGCTCGTCGCAGGCAACGACATCGCCGAACTAACCTGCAAAAAGCCGCGCACCCAACTGTCGGGCAAATCAATCTTCACTTCTTTGTACGCGTCTTCGTTCGTCGTTTGCACATTGAAGCCCGAAGGATCAACGGCGAAGCGCGTCGTTTTGTAGCTGCGGATTTTCTGGAATTCCTCATACAACGAGGCCGAGTAATCAATGTTCGTCGTGCCGCACGCGAAATCACCGACGTTTTTGAAGACTTCGTAACTCACGCCCAAGCGGCCATAGCTGGATTCGTCCTGGCTGAAGCATTCAAAGAAAACTTCGTCAGGATGCACCGTAATCACCGGGTCAAGCACGAACCACACGTCGCGTTCTTTTTCGTAGAGGTAATTGAAATATTTGCGTTGCGCGTCCCAAAACGGCTTCATTCGCGCCGTGCTGTTGGCGTAGAGGTTGCCGAGTTCTGCTTGCAGCGGCTGAATTTTGGCGGCGAGTTCCGCGCGTTCGACGGCGACGGATTGCCAATCAATTTGTTCGCGCTGTGCGGCCCATTCCTTGTACGCCGTTTTGTCTTTCGGCTTGAATCGTTGATCAGAAATCACCACGTCGTGCAAGGCGCTGATGGCTTCGCGGAATTCAATCGCTTTCTCTAAATCGCCCGAAAAATACGTCGGTTCACGCTTGAGGTCGGGCGCAAATGACATATCCGTTTTCGCGGCATTGTGATCTACGGCGGTGTTGCCGAAGTAAGCGTAATCAAACTGCATGGCGCACCTCCGCAGGCTTCACTTGAAGAGATAAGTCAATCGCCGGATATTGCTGGCGAATGCCGAGCATCGTTTCAATCGCGGTGGCCTTATCGCCAATCGCAATCGTGACGGATTGGCGCATCAGGATGTTGGCAACAATAGCGGCGGCGGCATCGCTCTTTTGGGCCTCAGCAGCCAGAAAGCTCAGCACGCGATCTTTGGCGACGCGGGCGCGATTGACGCGCGACAAAACGCTGATGAAATACGGCGTTAGAGCTTGCAACCGCGCAACATCGTTGGCGGCAAATCGCTCTAGATAATTGGTCGCAAACAATTGCAAATCGGGCGAGGGATGTTCGCTGAGCTTCAGTAAATATTCCGGCCCTGCCGCCTCAGCAAAGTATTTGGTAATGAGTTCGCGCCCGAAGCTGTTTACGTCAGCGCGGACACTGTCGCACACGGCGACGAGCGCGTTGGGGGTGAGGTCATCTTGAGTGAACTGTTCACGAAAGGCCTGAAAATAAAAGGCTCGCGCGTCGTCCCATTTCGTATCCAGCAAATGCACCGCCTGCATCATTTCGGCCTCGGCATTGGGCGTTCCCACCTTGAATCGTTGCAGAACTGTCAGGAAAATTTGCTCCGAAGCGCGGCGCACCGAAGCGATTTCGTGACGCGAAAGTTTGACGATGTCTTTCGTCGTGAAGTCTGCCGCGAAGCCAGCATCAACGTTAATGCGGGCGGCAATGAACCAACCACCAAAATCCTGCGCTGCCGCCGAACGCACTTGCAACAGATGCAACACGCTTTCTTTTGCCACGCCCGCCTGCCATTCGGTGCCCAAATCTTCTTTCAGCAAGCGCGCCAGATGTTCATGCACGCCTTCGTGAATTTCACGATGCAGTAATAACTCAACAAACAGCGCAGCCAGCATTTTGGTGAACGCCGCATTGCCGGGATTCGCGCTGAGCTTTTGTACGACGGAACGCGACGAGTTGCGCACATCCGGCAATTCGTGCGTCGAAAAATCAATCAGCAGTTTTTCCTGTTGCAGCAATTTTTCTTCCGGCAAGTTGCCAAACAAACGAATGCCAATGCTGCGAATCTCGGCAAAGTCCGAGGCAATTAGCGAACTGATAATGCCTTCGGGCAACGCGTCCGCAGGTGTTTCATGATTGAGCAAAATGTTGCCACCCAGTTCCTGCGCCGCAAGCAGCGGATGCCGCAGCAAATCCAGCACAATCTGCAATCCAATGCCACGAAGCTGTGTGCCAAACGCTTTCAGCATTGTTTCTGCTGCGTCACGAATGATGTCGGCATCTGGCGGTTCACGCATTGCAAACACAGCAGCGATCAGTTGCGCGATCAAGGCTTTGGTCTGTGCGTCTGGCAAAGAAGACGAAAGCAGCAAATTGCGAGCGAAGGCGCGGGTGTCGGCGTACACGCTGGTCATCAAGGCCAGCAAAAATTGATTGTCGTTGAGGAAATGATTGCGTCCTTCATCAATCCAGCGATGTGCCTGTTGGCGCGCTTCAGCAAAAGCGCAATTCGCTACGGATGAGACTAAATCCAGCTCCGGCTGTGTTGCGTCATACCGCACTTTCGCCAGTTCAAACCCAAAGCGCGCCGTGATTTCGTAGGGCCGCCCAAGCAGCATCACGATGATTTCGACATCCAATTGCTCACAAAATTCTCGGCATTCTGTCAGCACCTTGATCGCAAATTCATGCACTCTCAAGCAGTTGCTTTCCGACAGCAAATGCAGCAACCCAATCGGCTGAGCTTCCCACAATTTTGGATAGGCTTCCTCGCGCGCAGCAGGCGCAGGCGCTCCGGGCTGATAGTTTGCTCGACATCGCGCGCCCATTGAATTCGGCTTGAATTCATAGCGTGGGCTGTTCGTATACAACACGCGATTGAAGCTGTAATAACCCGCAAACGCGTCCCAATGGGTTTCGACCGTGCGATAGTTCCAGCGATTGCGCGGTTGTGGATCGCGGACCGAATACGAACTGTGACGAATCGCTTGTGCATCGGCATCGCTGAAAGGTAACAAGACACCGACCGCCATTTTCACATAATCATTTGCCTCGCCCAGTTCTGCCAATCGTCGCAGCGTGCGCCAGACGCGTTTGCGCAAATACTGCCGCGTGTTTTCACCGTAAGCGTATTTGGCATCAGCTTTTTTCAGTTCACCCCCGACGCTGCGTGTGCTGTAAATTGTGCCGCCATATTGGGTGTCTTGTTGATACCAATTCGATTGATACCATTTGGCATACATCGCGCGTTCCTTTTCAAAGCGATAGGCAATGATGCCGAAGACCTCACCGTCGCGGCGATATTCGGCGGCTTTGAAAATATGTCGGAGTTGCTTGAAATAGTTTGGCTGTAAAGGCACAGTTTTCAGCAACTCCAAAAGCGCCGGACGAACGATGTCGTTATCAATCACATACAACGTTTTCAGCACATCAAAGCGTTGCACTTCACCATTGCTCAGATATGCTTGCAGCGCCTGCGCAAAGACTTCTGAAGAGTCATTGCGAGCAAGTTCGCGCAATTCAGTTGGCAGCTTGGCCAAGCAATCGTTTTTGAAATCCTGCCGATCTTTTTCGCTGAGCAACTTTAGCAAAGCTTCGACGGCGATGCGGCGCACGGCTTCGGTTGTCGAGTTGTCATTCACCAAACGCCCCAGGGCAGAGATCGCGCGCTGGTCACCGCACCAGCCCAATGCCCACGCGATGCAATAATCCCGAAGCGCGTCACCGCTGCCAATTAAGCCCATCAAAATTGGCGTGGCTTCCTGAATTTTCAACTCGCCCGCCCGCCAAATGACACGAGACAACGGCCATTTCGGTTTGCCTTTTGCGGCGGCGGTCAAATGCTTGAGCACCGCCTGTTTGCGGGCGTCGGGATCAGCATTTTTGGTGATAGTTACTTTCGGCTTTGGTGGTGGCGGCGGCGTGCCCGCAGGCAGATAGCCTTTTTTTGTTTTTTCGCTGACTAAGGCATTGAAGATTTTATCAGCTTCAGCACGTCCCACAGGTGCAGTTGTCTTCGCGCCTTCTTTCAGGGTCGTACCGCGCCGTCCGTAGCGAAAGTTGACAACGAATTGGTTGGTGCCGACCTCGCACAAATCGACTTCATAGACTTTGTCCGAACTGCCCTGGCGAAAATAGAGACACGTTTGCTGAATCAATTTCATGCAGCAATACAGATAAAAATCAAGCGATAGGATTTGGAGGGGCTAAGCAATTGTTTGAAGGCTCGGCCATCATACGGATTTTGGATTTTTTCTCAAGACAAAATTTTCCTCCAGGGAAAACAAAAATGCCGAGCCACTTCTCGCCAAAGTCTCTCGGCATTGCCCCGATTAGCTGCGGACTAAATTTGTTATCACTTGACGCCAGCGGCTTTTACTTCTTCAGAAACGCCGTCAGCAAATTGCTCAAAATTCTGACGGAATAATCCGGCCAGATGCTGCGCTTTTTCGTCGTAAGCCTGCGGGTCACGCCAGGTGTTACGCGGTTGCAAAACTTCGTCTGGTACATCCGGGCAGGAAACCGGAACGTGCAGCCCAAAGACCGGATCAATGACGGTAGCAACCTGTGCCAAACTGCCATTCAACGCGGCGCGCACCATCGCGCGGGTGTAGGCAATTTTCATCCGCGTGCCTTCGCCGTACGACCCGCCCGTCCAACCTGTATTGACCAGCCAGCAATCTGCTCCGTGTCTAGCGATGCGGTCGCGCAATAATTCGGCGTAAACGTTGGGATGATGCACCATAAACGGCGCACCGAAGCAGGTGGAAAACGTCGCCTGCGGTTCCTTGCTCAAGCCCTTTTCGGTGCCTGCGACTTTGGCCGTGTAGCCGGAAATGAAGTGATACATCGCCTGTTCGGGCGTAAGTTTGGAAACGGGCGGCAACACGCCAAACGCATCCGCCGTTAACATGATGATGTTTTTCGGATGCCCGCCTAACCCGGAAGGTTCGTGGTTGGGAATATGGCTCAGCGGATAGCCAGCGCGCGTGTTTTCGGTCAAGGAATTGTCGTGCAAATCCAGGCGGCGACGCAGCGGGTCCATCACGACGTTTTCCAGCACAGTACCGAACCGCCGTGTGCAGGCATAAATTTCCGGCTCAGCTTCGGGCGAGAGATTGATAACTTTGGCGTAGCAACCGCCTTCAAAATTGAACACGCCGCGATCACTCCAGCCGTGTTCGTCATCGCCGATCAGCCTGCGTTCCGGGTCAGCCGAGAGGGTGGTTTTGCCTGTCCCGGATAGCCCAAAGAAAATTGCGGTGTCACCGTTGTCGCCAATGTTGGCGGAGCAGTGCATCGAAAGCACGCCCTTCAGCGGCAACAAATAATTCAGCAAGGTGAAAATAGATTTTTTGGTTTCGCCTGCGTAACTTGTGCCGCCAATCAAGATCAATTTCTTGCCGAAATCTATCAGAATGAAGGTACCAGAACTGGTGCCGTCTTCTTCAAGATTTGCGCTAAAGCCGGGCGTGTTGATGACGGTGAATTCGGGCTTGTGCGCGCCTGCTTCACGATCCCAATCAGGACGCACAAACATATTGCGCGCAAACAAACTGTGCCACGCATATTCGGTAATCACGCGAATCGGAACGCGATATTCGGGGTCAGCCCCCGCGAAACAATCCTGCACGTAGAGTTCCTTGCCTTGTAAATAATTCAGCACTTTTGCCAGCAACCGATCAAAGTTTTCCTGTTTGAAATCACGGTTGCTCTTGCCCCACCAGATATGTTTTTCAGAAGAGGCTTCGCGCACGAAAAATTTGTCGTTGGGGGAACGGCCCGTATGCTGTCCGGTCGTGACAACCAGGGGGCCAAGATGCGCGATTTGCGCTTCGCCACGTCGGACGGCGTGTTCGTACAGTTCGGGGGTGGTCAGATTCCAAAAAGCATGTTGAAGATTTGTAATTCCATGATGTTCAAGTCCGAAAGAACTCGGATTCCAGCCGCTTTGATTCATACTCTGCTCCTATAATGAGTGCTTCGGTTCGGGGTAATTTGTACAACTGTTGTTGTCGTGCAGGATTCAAGATTCATACGCTTGCGTGTACAATAGCCCACGAGGGCAGGATGAGTCCAGAGTTCAATTTATTGCTCTATAAATTTTTCTTATAAGCAAGTTGTACTATTGTTGATAAGTTGAAAACCGAATCACTAACGTTTCCAAGTTAAAGAAGTCGCAGGTAGGATAGGCATCTCACTTGCCCGCGCAGGCTGACTTGGTACATACCCCGAAGCTCAAGGCAGGTGCTTGCCTGTCTTATATTTTTAGAGGAGATCACATGAAATTCTTTGTTGACACTGCAAATCTCAATGAAATTAAAGAGGCCGCTAGTTTAGGCATACTTGATGGCGTCACAACAAATCCGTCGTTAGTTGCCAAAGAAGGCGGCATTGATTTCAAACAACATATCGCAACCATCTGCGAAATTCTGAACAACCCGAAAGCTTCGGTTAGCGCTGAAGTGGTTTCGACCGACTATGAAGGAATGATCGCGGAAGGGCGTGATTTGGCTAAAATCCATCCGTGCGTCTATGTCAAATTGCCAATGACCAAAGCAGGATTGCAGGCAACAAACACTCTTTCCAATGAAGGCATTCGCATTAACCAAACGTTGATTTTCAATGCAACGCAAGCCTTGATGTCTGCCAAAGCCGGATCGTCATTCGTCAGCCCGTTTATAGGTCGTCTGGATGACATCGGCCATGACGGAATGGTGCTGATTGAAGAAATCCGCGAAATTTTTGATAACTATGACATCAAGACCGAGATTCTGGCCGCCAGCATTCGCCACCCATTGCATGTCATCGAATCCGCTCGCGTCGGTGCAGATGTCGCCACCATGCCGTTCAAAGTCATCGAGCAACTGCTTAAGCACCCGCTGACCGACATCGGTTTAGCGAACTTCCTGAAAGACTGGGAAAAGACCAAAAAGTAAGCATTGCGTCTGCCGACAACGTGCGATACACAAGAAGAACGGGGCAGATAGAAATTTGGCACGCTCACCAAATTTCTATCTGCCCCGTTCT
>JAFDVL010000055.1:0-55008 GCA_018268995.1 Acidobacteriota bacterium
GCCGTGAATCATCACAATCAGCGGCGCAGTTGATTTCCCCAGCGCGGCATAATGAATCTTGACGCCATTGCTATCGGCAAAATCATGCTTCACTTTTTTGTCGAAATCGGGATCAAGCGCCAAAGCAGAAGTACAGAGCATTGTCAGTAAAAACCACAGCAGCAGAGTTCGTCGCTTCATAATCATCTCCTTAGTTGATAAGATTTTGCGAGCATTCTCCACTGAGTCGAAACGGATGGCAACAGCTATGAAATCAAACTACGAATATTTACTGACTGAAACGAAAGACTCGATTGCACGCGTCACGATGAATCGCCCGGAACGCCGAAATGCCTTGTCGCAGGGATTAATGCAGGAACTGCTCGCCTGCTTTCGCGACATCGGCAACGATCAGGGAATTCAGGCAGTAATTTTGGCAGGCGCAGGCCCGGCGTTTTCTGCCGGTCACGATTTGAGCGAGATGACTAATCGGAGTGTTAATGAATATCGGCAAATCTTTGATGTCTGCGTGGAAATGATGACTGCTATCCAGTCCATTCCTCAACCCGTCATTGCAGAAGTCCACGGGATCGCGACCGCCGCTGGATGTCAATTGGTGGCAACGTGCGATTTAGTCATCGCAGCCGAAACAGCCAAATTCGCCACGCCGGGGGTCAAGATCGGATTATTTTGCAGCACCCCAATGGTTGCGCTGACGCGGTGCATCGGGCGCAAACGAGCGATGGAAATGCTGATGACGGGCAAAGCAATTGATGCCCATACTGCGGCAGATTGGGGATTGGTCAATCACGTGGTTCCAGCGGATCAACTGCAAGCTGAAACATTCGCATTGGCGCAGCAGATTGCGGCAGCCAGCCCGCTCACCCTCGGTATTGGCAAACAGGCATTTTATGCCCAGATTGATCTGGATCAGCCAAAAGCGTATGCCTACACAAAAGAAGTGATGAGTCTGAATGCAATGGCAGCAGATGCGCAGGAAGGCATCGGAGCATTTCTAGCCAAGCGTTCGCCTTGTTGGACAGGGAAATAAACTACGATTTAGACGGGCATGCCTTCCATTCCCAACTCGTGAGGCTGTAGGCCTGTTGCAGATTTCGGTAAACGATGGCTTCAGATGTTTTTGTCCTGCCACGTACCTTCACCCTGAGACAAATCTTGTAATTCACTCCGGCGACCACTTGAGACTGGGCGTGCAGCACCGACAAAAGTGTAAGCCGCTTCCGGCTCTTTTTGCTCTCGACCGCAACTGCAATCTTTGCGGCTTTCACGATGTCCTGATTTTCCACTGAGGCTTCGCTGTACCCGCCTAGTTGCTGCGCCTGCAATGCGGCATCAGACCAGATGCTCAGGAAGAAGACAAAAAGAAATGTATAGGGCAGTTGGCGAATGTGCATGTGAGAACTCTCAATTTCTTGAAGGTTAATACGCTGTATATGAAAAAGCGGGCGGCAGAATTGATATCTGTCGCCCGCTGAAATTTGGTTGCCTGCGGAATTAGAAAGCCACACGCACGCCCATCTGGATGCGCCGCGCACCTGGGCTGTTCGTGCCGTTTTCGACACTTGCCGCTGGTGTGAACTGGAGGAAGTTAGCCGACGTGAAAGATGTCACGGGTGCTCCCCAGTTCGTGTGGTTGAAGATGTTGGCCGCTTCCAGACGGAACTCCGGTTGGAGGCGTTCGCCAATTCTGAACCGCTTGAAGAGCGAGAAATCAAGATTCCAGACTCGCGGACGCCGGAACTGATTGCGGGCCGAAGTGCCGAAGCCTGCTGCCGTTGTGCCGGTCGGTTGCGAGAAGAGGGTCTTGTCATACCACGTGGTCGTGGTGCTCGATCCCACCTTGCCAGAAGTTTTCGGAGTGCTGCTCACGCTAGTGAGAACCGAACCGCAGCTCACGCAGTTCAGCGCGTTATTCGTCCCGCCGATGCTGAACGGTGTCCCCGAATACCAGGCATAAATGCCGTTGACTTGCCAGCCACCCAGCAGACGTCCGGCCAGATTGTTGTTGTCTTTCAGGAAGGGCAGGTCATAGACAAAACCCATCTGGAAAATGTGCGTACGGTCAAATCCGGCGAGCGCGAAGTTGTCCTGGAACTTCAGTGGGTGATTCCACGTCAGCCCTGTCCAGCCGTCTTCATCGGCCATGTTCTTCGCCTTGCTTAAGGTGTAAGCACCCTTCAGCATCAGCCCTCTGCTGAAGGGACGGTTGATGCCGACTTGCAACGATTGGTAGCGACTGCGGGTGCGTGCGCCCCAGTCGTTGATAGCCGTGGTGCCAGCAAGGGAGAAATACTTGAGCGCGGTATTACCGCCACCCGGCTCGCCGTAGTTGATGTTCAGATCGGCGTATCCGCCATCCGTGCGGGTTCCGACGTAAGCCGTCTCAATAATGACGTCCCACGGCAGCTTGTATTCGTAGGCGAAGTTCCATTGCTGGATGACCGCACGGTCAAGGCCGCTGCCCGAACCGGGGAAGGCTTCAGTGCCGTTGTTCGGCGTCCGCGTGAAGAGGTTACGCGGCAGCGTGATGCGCCCAGAACTGTAGTCTGGAACTGTCAAGGCAGGAATGCCAGCCGCCAGCGTCGTGATGGAGGCAAACTGCTCAGCTTGGTTGTTGAAAAAGATGTCATACGGGAATGCGCCACGCATCGGGCGCGACCACGGCAGCGGGTTGATGGTGCGACCATAACCGGCTCTCAACACGCCCCGATCTCCGAGGCGATACGCCACTCCAAGGCGCGGCGCGAAGTACAGGGTCTTGAGTTCCAATCCAACATCTTTCGGCACATTGCCACGTCCACCCAGCAGCAGCGTGTAAGTGCTGAGGTCAAGCCGTTCGATGCCGCTCTTGGCGCGCGACATCAGCGGGTAATGTTCAAGCCGCAGTCCCAGATTGAGCGTCAGGTTTGGCGTGACACGGTACCGGTCGCGCAGGTAATACGCCGTCTGCCATTCACGACCACTCATGTCCTCAGTCTGCACGTCTTTGGAGAAGAAATTCGGACGACCGAGCAGGAAGTCTGCAAAGTTGTTCCAGCCCGGCGAAACATAGCTCGCCGCGCCTGTCACCTGCCCGTCGAATCTGAACCCGCCCCGTAAGCCGTAGGGGCCAAACTCGGCTTGGCGGTGATTCAATTCCATCTTAACGAGGTCAAAGCCTGCCCGTAACTCATGCTTGGCAAAAACCTTGGTGATCGCGCTGCTGAAGCTGTAGTTGACCTCCTTGCGGAAGAGGGGCATCCAGCTAGGAGTTGTGCCAATGGTATAGCCGTTAGCAAAAGTGGGCAGTCCGCTGGCGCGGATGTCATTCTTATCATTTACGCCGGGGATGCCGAGATCAAGACCGAGGTTCTTGCCGTAATCCGGCCCGGTCACTTGCTGATCCATCCGGTAATATCCGAAGTTGCCATCAAGCAGGAGCGACGGACTAAGCGTCCAGGTGTGGCCAGCGCTGACCACATACACTCTTGTGTTGCCCAAACTGCCTTCATCGAAGCCCAGATTGAAATTGTCCACGTTGTCAGACCGCAGTGTGGAGAACTTACCCCAGATTGAGTGACTGGTCGAACGCTGATAGGTGAGCTTTCCGTCATAGTTGCCGCGATCCACCTTGACCGTGCGCTGCTGCACGAAGTCGTCGAGGATAAAGTTGTTGTTCAGGTCGCGGGTCGAATTGACCTTGGGGTAATAGTTCATGATCGCCTTGGCAATCGAACTGATCTGCGCGTTGGGAATCGTGTAGTTAGCGAACGGCGTCCGCCCGACGCCGCCTGCCGCGCCCGTGCTCGGATCATAAAGTTGGAAGGCGGAATAAGCCAGCGCACCAGCAGCGGTTCTCGCGTTGGCGACTTCGGTAAAAATGCCCTGGCGCATCAGGTCGGTCGGAACCCCGTAGGTGGCGTTCGAGGTGCGCCGGTCGCGGAACTGCTCGACAGAAGCGAAGAAAAAGAGCTTTTGTTTCACAATCGGCCCGCCCAACGTACCGCCGAAAGTCTGCCGATTGAGGGGCGTCCTCGCCAGCGCGTTCGCGTTGTTGAAGAAGCTGTTGGCATTCAGCTTGTCGCCGTTGAAGAACCAGAAGCCGGAGCCGTGGAACTCATTAGTGCCCGATTTGGTCACGACCGTCTGCGCTGCGCCGCCAGCCATTCCGGTGTCGGCATCGAAGTTGTTGGTGGCAATGTTGACCGTCTCGACGGTCTCGACAGGCTGAATGTACCCGGCGTGGTGCGGCAGCCATACGTTGACCGATACCGCGCCATCCACGCGCGTGGTGTTGCTGTTGGGCTGCGTGCCATTGACCCAGGTGCGCAAGGAGCGGCCTGGCGTGTCAATCTCGGCATTCTGGAACTGCGTCGGTGTCGCGCCCGGCACGAGGTTGAGCAGCGTCTGGTAGTTGCGGTACTGATTCAGCGGAAGCGAAATCACCTGTTTGGAATTGATCTCTGTGGCGAGATCGGTCTTCTCCGTTTTCAATGTTGCAGCGTCGGCGGTCACAGTAACGGTTTCTTGCGCCGTACCGATTTGCAGCGTCACGTCCGTACGCTTCGGGTTGCCCGCCGTGACGATGACACCGGACTGTTTCATTTCCTTGAAGCCCTTGGACGTCAAGGTCATGTCATAAGTGCCCGGCAGAAGATTGCGGAAGACATAGTTTCCGGTATCGTCAGTCACTGTGTCCAGCACCAAACCGGTGCCAGTATTGGTAATTTTGACCGTGACGCCTGGTAAGGCCGCCCCTTGAGGGTCTGTCACAGTACCTACGATACTGCCATAGAGCACCTGTGCGTGAGCAGCACCGACGACTAAGCCGATGGCTAACAGCACAGCCAGCATAAATCTGGTTAGAAACGGTTGCATAAATTCCTCCTCAATAATTGGGTTACAAGTGTAGAAAAGAGATCTGATCGGCACGAAGCCTTGGCAGAAGATACGGGCATTGCTTTTGATTCAAGATAAGTGGCGTTGAGAATCTGCAATCGTATCAAGTTAATTACTTTGTTTGACCCGACTAAGTGCGGGTGTCGTCAAGTCAGTGATACTACAAAAGCAAAGCTAGATGATGTGCGCCATCTTACGTTGGTTAAGGCAGGTCGTCAATGGTACGGGTCACACACACAGGAAGCTAGTTATTACGCTTCCCGTTTATTCGCCAAACGATTGGCAATAATCGTATAAACAGCAGGATTGAAAGCGAGTCCGACGTGTGTTCCGGTAACTTCAAAGTTTTTGGCCGGATCATCGGTGATGCAAGCTTTCCAGTCCACGATACCATCTGTTTTCGTATAGATAGCGGTTTTAAGCACTTCATGTGGGAAGTGGTTATGCATGGCAGTTACGGCTGGGCAGGTACAATACCCCGTGTAACAATCAGGTGTTTCTTCTTGCCGTTTCCGGTCACACATAATCTTTTCCCGGATGCGTTCCGCAGTTTGCAGCACCAGCGGATGGGATCGGATGCCGCGAATCGGCGAGCCTAAAGTCGTCACTGAGGTGATAGGTTCTGAATCAATAATTGTTGCAGCGCGGGAAAGGACTCCGCCCAAACTATGCCCAATCAGATGGACTTTTTTGCCCGATTCCTGCTGCGCCTTTTTGATGGTGTTAGATAAACGCTCCACCAGCGTATTCAGGCATTCAGCATTCCAGCCAATATTTGACATAGTTGGGGTGTAACCAATGCGTCGCAACCAGAAATACATTTCGTACAGATAATGATCTGTCCCCATAAACCCAGGCACCATAATTACCGCAGATTTATCTCCGCGTGGCACCCCAAAACCGTAGTAGACGGGCGAAGCCTTTAATGCCAGCCAATCAAGCCCGGCAAAGGCTTCTCGCCAAATCGGTCGAGCGGTAGCAATTTTTTCTGGATGAAAGACGAAGGTGGTTGCGGACATATTAGGAATGACTCCTTTGAAGGTGGCGCAAATCGTCAAGGGTTCTTGATTGCAACCACATATTCGACCTTGCACTCCAGGTATATCCCGGAGTGGGACTTTATTATGCTATTTGCGTGCCGAAAAAACACGCGGAATTTACAGCGTCTTTTGTTTGCTTTGTTCGCTTTGTGTACAAGAAGTGGCAAGAAAAGCAGAAATCCTGTACTCAACCCCGACACTATTTCGTTTTCTTGCTTCGACCTGAACGTGAGGCAGTTGCAGCCTTCGCTTTCACCACGTGCGGCTTGATCTCTTCCACCCCAGCCGCGCTGCGCAACTCATAAAAGGATTCGTACAAATATTCGCGCAGGGTTTCGACATCGGGCATTGCCTGCAAATCAGCCGTCAGGCCGAAGTACAAATGCTGATCGTAGCTCATAATTGCACAACCACATCCCACCGCATACCCAACCGGAACGTAAGGATAATAGGCAGTCATTCGATGTCCCATCGCATACAACGGGACCTGCGGGCCGGGCACATTGGTCGAAACGATGTTGTACACGGGCAAGGGCAGATTTGAGGGAGCAAGCGCCCCTACTAACGCCTGGACAGGTGCAGGCAAAATCCCCATCAATGCCGCGCCCAAATTCAGCCCTTCCGCCAGACGTCCGCCCTTCATCGAAACCGTTTTCTGATTGACATAGCGAAAGCGCTCCAGCGGATGTTTTAAATCCAGCGGAATTTCGACCGGCAACATCGAAACTACATTCCCTAACGCCGTTCGTTGATCGTCCTGCCGCATACTGACGGGAACCATCACGCGCAGATGACGCCCTGAAATAGGCAATTGGTGATGTTCGGCATAGCGGGAAACTGCGCCCGACAACGCTGTCAACACGACATCATTGACTGTCCCTCCCAAAGCCCCACGAATGGCGCGCGCTTCGGCAAAGCTAAACGTATTCCAGACAAGTCTGCGCTCCCCCGAACAAGCACGATTGAAAGGAAGTGGGTTCGCGGGTGAAGACAGCCGAGGGATTTCAGAACTGATGTTCTGCATTGCTGTGCGCGAAGCTTCGTTGGTTAAGGCTTGTGTCAGATTCAACAAACCATTCTGAAATTCCATCCAACGATTCATTCCCTCAGTTAATCCCCCCAAAATCGAATCAAAAAAACGACGTGTGGGATCAAGTTGCGGTGTTCTGGGTCGTGGTGCCGGCTTGGGTGGAATCGGACTTGGCGTCGGAGAAATATCCAGGATTATTTTCAATAATTCGACGCCTGACATTCCGTCCACCATCGCGTGATGCACGCGCGCAATCATCGCCGTATGACCGCCTTCCAACCCATACACCCAATAAATATCCCACAGCGGTTTTGAGCGATCCATCATCGGGGTAAAAATCCTGCCCGCCAGTTCAATCAATTGCGCTTCGGTTCCCGGTCCCTCTACTTGGATTTTGAAAATGTGTTTATGAATGTCGAAGTTGGGATCAAATTCCCAGGTTGGATGCCCTAGATTGAAAGGATCAGGCGTGACGATTTGCTGGTAGCGCGGCAGCAAATGAATTTTGGCATCTACCATTGCCACAAAATCGTCAAAAGGCATCTCGCCATCGAAGATGCTGACACTGCCAATGTGCATCGGCGCTTCTTTTTTCTCGAAGTATAAAAACGTCGAATCAACAGACGAGAGGCGATGGTTTAAGTTAGGCGTGGACATATTTTTATTCCGACGTATTCAAAGTTTTCAATTCTTCGGCGAATTTGATCAGCCAGTCCCGTTGTTCATCCGTTTCAGGAACCGATGTGCCACGAGCGGTGCTGATTTGTTGCCAGGCAGTGGAGGGATCAATCCCGGATCGCACCAACAAACAGGCAGCAATCAAGGGCGAGCGGCCCAGTCCCTGACGGCAGTGAATGCCAATCTTTTTCCCCGCAACACGCAATGCAAATAATTCATCAACCAGTCGAATCGTCTCAAGCAGATGCTCCGGGACGCTCAAATCATCTATCGGGAGTCTGAAAAATTGTAATCCCACAGCTTCACAAGCATCCGCTTCGTTTTGCAATCCGAGTTCCGCCACTTCAGGCTTGGCAAGCAACGATACAATTACGCCTAAGCCCTCTTTCGCCCAATCCTTTACCTCATCATTCAGCCAATCGCCTCCGCGCGGTCGCATTAAAATGGCAAGATCATCTTCAACCCAGTAAATCTCTGTTTTCATTCTTGTCCTCAGGGCTAATTCGCAGCCCAGACATCCACTAAATATCGGTTTTGTGCAGTTAAATTATTCATCCACTGTTCGGCTTCTGATGCAGGTAAGCCCGTCTTTTCGCTGACGATGGCAGTGAAGGTCCGCCGCACATCGGGAGCCATGCGGCTAGCGTCACCACAAACATAAATCACCGCCCCGGCTTCGATCAATTGCCAGACCTCATCGCGACGTAAATAAATTTCATCCTGCACATAACATTTCGGCTGGCCTTCGACCCGCGAAAAGGCAGTTGAGAGTTTGGTGATCCCCTCAGCCTCAAACTGACGCAATTCGTTTTCGTACAGGAAGTCCTGTTCAGGATGACGGCAACCGAAGAAAAGCAATGAAGCGCCGATGCTCTTCCCTTGTGCTTTCAATGCCGCTCGTTCCTGTAAGAACCCCCGAAACGGCGCGAAGCCTGTGCCGGGGCCAATCATAATGATGGGCGTCGCCGGATCGGCGGGCAAACGGAACGTAGATTTCGTGTCTTTCACAAAGGCGTATAACACGTCGCCCGCTTGATGCGCGCGCAAATAATTCGAGCAAACGCCTGCAAATGTACCTCGTCCCGAACGTGCGGGCGCTTCGACAACAGCAACCGTGATGCTGACCGCATTGGGCGCGGCCAACGGCGACGACGAAATCGAGTAATAACGCGGATGCAGCGACGGCAGCATTTCCAAATACACTTCAAACGGCAAGGTGCAGGCTGGATAGTCTTCCAACAAATCCAGCACCGATTTGCGCTTCGTTAAGACTTCGTCTTTGTAGCGGTCATCGTCCTGCGCCAACGCCAGCAATTGAATGCGATGCGGCGGGCATTCGGTGTATTCGATCAGCGTTTGAATATTCGAGCGCGTCGCCACGTCCTGCAATTCGACGTAATCGGTCAGCAATTGCGTCACGGCGACGGCACGATCCGTCGGCAAAAAGCTTTTGCGATTCGTCGTGCGACGCAGGCGAACATGCGTTTCGGGGGCGAAGCCAAACCGCGCGATCACGCGATTGACGAGCGTTTCGCTGTTGTGCGGAATCACGCCCAGGTGATCGCCCGCGCGATAGGTCACGCCTTCGGGCAGAGCTAATTCGAGATGCCGCGTCGAACGGTCGGAGGCGTGCGCGCCGTCATGGCGATGCAGTTCGCGGTTGATCAGCACGGTCATCGGTTGGGCTTCAAACGAATCTACGAACGGACTCGGTTGTGTACCGGGCACGATTTCGAGTTTGTAGAGCGGCTTCGCTTCATCCACCATCGGCGCGGTGAGTTTGAATTCATTCGCCACCGCGAGCCGTGCCGGTTTGTACCATTTCTGAAATTGCCCATCGAAATCTTCGCGCGCGTCGCCTTCGCCCAAGGCAACAAGGCGCGTCGCGCCACACGCCGCGAGCCGTTCATCAATCAAGCGCGGAATCGCCTGGAACGTCGCCGCCCAATCCCGATTGCCGCAGCCAAACACGGCGAACTTCACGCCTGCCAATGACTCAGCATTTAAGTCATCACCGCGCAACCATTCGCAAAATTGCACCGCATTGTCCGGCGGCAACCCGTTGTACGAAGCGGTTGCAATGACAACCAAACCTTCTTTCGGCAAACGTCCGACATAATCATCGAGCGGCGCGACTTTCGCTAAGAAGCCATTGTCTTCGCCGTCCTGTGCGATCCGCCGCGCCAACTCTTCCGCCGTTCCCATATTCGATCCGAACAGCACCAGCAAGGGGGTTTCGTGCTTGATGCCTTTTTGGTGGTCGGTGGTCGGTGGTCGGTGGTCGGCAGTTAACTGTTCACTGTTCACCGTTAACTGTTCCGCTGTTTTTCTCTCTTCCGGCGTCCGCAACCGAACTCTGATTTTGAAGTTGTCGGGCTTCATCGTCAGCGTTTCTTTGATTTTCAATTCATAGCTTGTGTGGTCTATCAGCTTGAAGCGTTGCAGCATCATACCCAGCACCAACGTCGCTTCGTGCATGGCGAATTGCCGACCGATGCACGAACGTTGCCCGTTGCCGAAGGGTTTGTACGCATTCGCGGGACGCTTGGCTTCGGCTTCGGGCGTGAAGTTATCGGGATTGAAAACTTCGGCGTCTTCGCCCCACACGCTTTTGTCACGGTGCAGCATCGGCAGCAGGATTGAGACGTTGTGTTGCGGTTTGATTTTGTATTTGCCGCCGATGATCGTCTCTTCTTTCGCCGCGATGCCATACGCCGGAGCCGTCGGCCACAAGCGCAACGTCTCTTTCAAAATCTGTGTGATGTATTGCAATTGATTGACCTGTGCGTAGGTCGGTCGCGCCGATAAATCACCACCCAACACGCGATCTACTTCGTCGTACGCTTTCGCCAGGACTTCTGGGTGTTTGAGCAGCGCGTAAATCGCAAATGACAACAGCCCGCTTGTCGTTTCGTGTCCGGCAATCAAAAACGTGATGACCTGATAGCGCATGTTCAGATCGTCCAACTTCTCGCCTGTTTTGCGATCCACGCCGGTCATCATGCAACTCAGCATATCGGCTTTGGTCGAAGCATCCTCACCGCTCGCGCGCCGGTCTTTGATGATGCGATCCACCGTTTCATTCATCGTGCGAATGTCTTCTTGCAACTGCCGATCACGACTCGACCGCAGTAAACTTTCGCCCGGCACATCGCGCAGCATATCCATCGTGATGCCGAGCGCATCCGCCATCGCGCCGACAAACGGATGCTCTTTGTCGTGGTAGAACGAATTGAAGCGATAATCGAAGCCGCTCAAGCCAATCGTATCCACCGTCAAACTCGTCATATCGCGCGTGACTTCAATCTCTTCGTCCGGGTTCAGCCGCTCCCATTTCAAGACCAATTGTTCCGCAATGTCGAGCATCATCGGGTGATAGCTGAGCATCGCTTTGTGGCTGAAATTCGGCAGCAGAATGTTGTGCGCTTTCGACCAATTTGGCTCGCTGGTTTTCGATGTAAATAAACCATCGCCGCCGAAACCGCGTACAATTTTCAAAGCCCCGCGCACCGCTTTGTCGAAGCGTTTTTCGTCTGACAATTCATCTACCAATTCAAAGCCTGACACGATGATGGCCACGCGCCCGCGAATTTCGAGCCGGAAAATCGGCCCCAATTCGCGCGCGAGACGGATCAGGTCTTGCACCGTGTTGTCGGCGCTGAGCGTCAGCAAATGGCCAAGCAGAAAGGTTTCAGGCGGTTCAGGAATGCGGGCTAATGTGGGTTTCTCACTCATCGTGTTCTTATCTCAATTCCGCGAAGACTGTGCGTAAACAAGCGGCCTAATAAGGCGTTCACCGGGCGTGGTCGCGTGACGCTGGATTATTGACGACTTGGCGACTACGTTCTGGGGCAATGGATGTTGGGCATTGCCTCAATCTGATGTATTCACAATCAGTAATAAACATTGTGGTTGACCGAGCGAAAAAATGAGTGCCGTCACCCCGCCCAAAATATTGACATAGGGGACGTGCGAGCCAAGTTGTACAATTTTCTGAATTCCTGACGGAAAGATCGCCTCAATCAATTGCCACATTTGATTTGATGATATTTTTCTAAGTTGGTTTCGTAACTCAGTATGGTAATAATCTAATACGACGCGCTCAATATTTTCTTGTAATTCAATGAAATCTACCTCTTCAGCATAATCAATTTTATTACCGTTAGGATGAAGGGTTTGAATGATTTCTTGCGCCGTCAATGTCATATCCAACAGTTCGAGTAGATGTGCCTCAAATGAAAGTTCGACGTTACTCTTGATTTCAAGAGTTTGCAGATGGTTTGTAAGTTCGATTGATTGCCAGGTTTCAATTTCTCTTATCTTCATCTGTTCATTCTTTGCATCAACGGAAGGTTGCCCAATTACAGTTGATACTCTAACGCCTGTCATTACGCACACAGTTAAAACAAATCGGTCTTCAGACATTCTTCAACTGCGCGGCGCAAGGATCGCAAAGCTCCATCCGGTCAACCGACTTTGTTGTTGCAGCAAGCGCGCGAGGCAGGTGGTTGACGCAGGCAAATCTGGTGCGTGCTTATCGTCCGGCGTCAGCACAAACGCTTGCGCCAGTCGCGGTCTTCCTGCCAACCAATATCGAATCTCAGAATTGGCCATCAGGTTTTGCAGCCAGCCCGCTTGTCGCCGCAGCGAAGTCAATAAAATCAAATCACCGATGCGTGTCGCAGTCAGCGGCAGTTTGTACGTGCGCTCCGAATCTCTGTCTGTCACTTCGACCACGACCGCGCCCGTCGGCCACAACAGCGGATTGCCGAAGCCCATTTCAATCAGCGGCGTCAAGCGTTGTCCCAGCGTCTTGATAACATCAAATTGCAGACGTGTGATTTCCTGGACGAGCATAGATGACCTCGACTCAATGTGACAGCGGTTTGGTTTCAGGTTCGAGCCGTCGCGTCGGCTCTTCGATTACGGAGGAAGCCACTTCAAGAGGCTCGGTTTCACGATAGACAAAGGTCTCGACAGATTCACTTTGCGCAGGTGGCAAGGCGGTTTTCTCTGTGCCGACAATTGTTCGAGAGGTTTCGCGGGTCGCGGTCTCTGCTGCAAACAGATTAAAGAGACCACGCAACAACCGTTGCATCAAAGGCTGCCCAAAAAACAAAATCGTCACAAGGCTCAGCGTCAGCGCGGCGAGTTCGGCTTTGCCGTACATTTCCACCGTATCCACTTCAATGCCCAGCGCCGGAACCGCTACGACAAAGCTGCTCAGCACGCTCAGAATAAACATCAATGTCGCGCCCAAACTCATGTCCTTCTGTCGGGAAGAAAACCGCAGCCCCAAAAACAGCGCGCCAAACACAGCCGCATTGGTCAGGAAATACCAGATGATCGCCGACGGCAAAGCAAACATCGCATCTAAGCCGCTCCCGCTGTGCGCCCCGCCAAAAAATACGCCGACGAACAGGGCGAGCAAGGTTCCGAGGTACATCAAGCCCGCACCCAGGTTCAGGTCTTTGCGGTTTAGTTGCAGCGGATCAAGCGGCTTCGCGTGTGGGTCTTCGACCGATTGTCCGTCGTTTTCGACCAGTTGCGTGATCGCAGCCAGACGAAAACCACAGCTTCGGCAATAATTGAGTTTTTCAGAAATTGCGGTTCCACATTTCGGGCAAAACATACAGTCGCTGACCTCCTTGTCAACTTACTGCGCAGTTACTCCGTCAGTCCTGTCACATCGTAGGACATGACGATCAGATCGTGCGTGCGACCGTTGCGATCCATCACGTAATCCGTGAGCAACGCTTCGACCCGAAAACCCAGCTTCTCAAATACCGCACGCGCGCCCTGCTCGTCCGCCGCCATTTGCGCAATGATCTTTTGCAATCCCATCGTCTGTGCGTGCGTAAACACTTCGTTCGCCAGCACAGAACCGAGTCCCATGCCGCGCGCGTTCGGACTCACAAGCAAACGCATATTGCCGAGATGCCGCGCCCACGTCGTTTCGCTGCGCACCAGCGTTCCCATCCCAATCAGACTGCCATTTTCTTCAGCAACAATCGTCGTCGTGCGGCCTGAACCAACCGTGCGCATCCATCCGTCCACAACTTTCGGGTGCGTGATGTCAATCGGCAGAAACAACAAATCATCAGCGGGTAAAGCCTGCGCAAACGCGAGCACTTCATCGCGGTCATTCGCCGTCATCAAACGCAATGTGATGGCGCGACCTTTGACTTTCATTGTGTAAGGATAGGTGCTTTTTTTGGTGGCGGGCATTCAGTTCTCCTCAAAATGATTGAATAGCGGAGTGGAATTTATCACAAAGGGACAAAGGGGCAAAGGTTCAAAGACAGGCTGTAATTTCCCTGTTTTCTCTTTGTTCCTTTGCCCCTTCGATCCTTTGCGTTGATGTTTTTAACTTACTTGGTCGAACGCATAAACGGAAGCTGCGTCGCCAAATCCAACCACCGTTTTTGCACTTCAATGTAGTTCGTCATCGCGGTTTGTGCGAAATCTGCGAGCGCGGCAGCAGGTGATGAATCATCAATGCCGAGGGTGGTTTTCATCGCTTGCACGGCTTGTGTATTTTGCGCCTGCGCGAAATCGAGCCATTGCGTCTGGGCTTTGACAAAGGTGTCCATTCCCTGCCCCAAATAATCTGACATTGCCGTCATCACATCGCCGGGTTGAAAGCCGACGCCTTCGCGCAACGCTTCAAACATTTGTGCGCCTTGCTGCGAAGCCATTTCGGAGAAGCGTTTTTGCGCTTCGACAAATCCGGCGTAGCCTTGCTGCGCCCACGAAGCGAGTTCCGGCGTCGGAGCTGTGCGATAGAAATTCGCACCTTCCTCAATCGCTTTGAGCATTAATGCGTTTTGCTGCGAAGCGATTCCGATCCACGTTTTCTGCGCCTCGACTAAATGATTGATGACCTGATTCGCCCATTCGGCAGCATCGTTGGTGTTCTTGGTTTCAGTCGCTTTCGCTTCCGCCGCTGATTGTCCGCCCTTATTACTATTGCTGCTGCTTGTTGCTTTTGCTTTGCTTGCCATAATGAAGTTCCTTTCTATTTTGAACCACGGAGCACGGAGGACACGGAGATTTTTACTTATTGCACGAGCTTTTGACAGAACTCACGATTCAATAATCGTTTTGTATGCTTTTCTCTGTGCTCTCTGTGTCCTCCGTGGTTTATTCCTGTTTCGCGTCTTCTAAATCGCGCAATTCTCGTCTGAGCACCTTGCCAACTGCGCTTTTCGGCAAAGCTGCTTTAAATTCGATGATGGTTGGCTGTTTGTATTTCGCCAACTTGTCCTGACAAAACTCTTTGATTTCTTCTTCGGTCGCGGTTGCGCCTTGTTTCAGCACGATGAACGCCTTGACCGCTTCGCCGCGATATTGATCCGCCACACCGATGATCGCACATTCCTGAATCGCGGGATGGGTGTACAGCACGTCTTCGATTTCCGTCGGGTAGACGTTGAAGCCGCTGACGATAATCATGTCTTTCTTGCGCTGGACGATATAAAAGTAACCATCTTCGTCCATCCGCGCGACATCGCCCGTGTAAAGCCAGCCATCGCGCAACGTGTTCGCGGTTTCTTCGGGCTTGTTCCAATAGCCCTTCATAATCTGCGGCCCGCGAATGCACAGTTCGCCTTCCTCACCAATCGACAATTCGCGCTCGCCTGTTTCCAAATCCACAATCTTGCATTCGACGCTGGTCATCGGAAAGCCAATGCTGCCGGGCTTACGCTGCGCCAACAAAGCGGTCGAAGTCGTGATCGCTGACGTTTCCGTCATCCCATAACCTTCGAGCAATGATGCGCCGCTCATCGCTTCAAACTGTTCGATGACCTCGACGGGCAACGGAGCCGAGCCGGAGTTGAACCGATGAATCTTATCCAAACCGCAATTGACCGCTTCGGGATTGTTGATGAGCGAAATGAATAACGTCGGCACACCGGGGAAAAACGTCGGCTGATAATTCTTGATTGCGTCCAACAACAAATGCGGATCGAACTTCGGCACTGGAATTTGCATCGCGCCAATCTGCGTCGCGTAAATACAGCCGACGACCATACCGTAAATGTGAAAGTACGGAATCACCAACAAAAATGCGCCTTCGCCGCGTTTGACGTATGGCCCGCCCCACAGTTCGCACATCACCGTCGCAGCAAACAAATTTGCGTGCGTCAACATCGCGCCTTTCGGTACGCCCGTCGTTCCGCCTGTGTAAACGAGCGCTGCCACATCGTCTTTTGCGTTAATCACCACACTCGGCACTTTCGCTTTTTCGACGCTCGCGATCAAGGCTGAGAAATTCAATGTGCCTTCGGGAGCCGCGGGCGCACTCGTGGGATTTGCTGAATATGACAACACGCTAGTCGTGATGACTTTTTCAATGCTTGTGTGCGCGAGTACGCTCATCACCACAGGGGCGAGCATATCCAACACGATGATGGCGCGCATCCTGGAATCTTTGGCAACCAGTTCCACTTCGCGCGGCGTATAGATCGGATTGATATTCGCCACAATCGCGCCGAGCCGCGTAATCGCAAAAAAGCTAATGATGTATTGCGGGCAATTCGGCAGCATTACACCCACGCGGTCTCCTTTGCCGATGCCTAGATTTGACAGAGCGGTGGCCAGTTTATCCGCGTGCTGTTTCACTTCTTTGAAGCTCAGTTTCGCGCCTAAAAACGCTGTTGCATGCGCATCGGGATAATGCACCGAAGCTAAATTCAGAACACTGTGAATCGGTTGGGTTGGGAAGGTGACTTCTTTCGGCACCCAGTAGTCGTACCGTTGTTGCCACGGCTTAGCGGCATAGATAGATTGGTTGTTCGCGTTTTCCATAAGCTCCTACTTGTCGTTGTTTGATTTGTGCGCAGCGCGACGTGCGCCTTCGACAAATGGTACGCTCCAACCCAAGGCTAAATCCACCAATCCGGGAGCAAGTTTATTAAAAAAGTTCAGGGTGATAGCATCGCCCGCCATCACGACTTCGGCTTGTGGAAAACGAGCATTCTGGACAATCATGCGCGCCATTTCTTTCGCGGGGAATTTTGGGAGGCTCGCCGCCAAGCTCAAGCCCGTTTGATTGTTCGCAGTCTCGAAAATTTCTGTTTGCACTGCGCCGGGATAGATCGTGCTGACATGAATATTTTCCGTCATTAACTCCGCCCGCAATGCTTCTGAAAATCCAGCGAGTGCGAATTTACTGGCCGAATACGCCGTTTCATACGGGATCCCGCGTTTCCCAAAGATTGAAGAGATGTTGATAATCAGCCCGTTCTTGTTTTTTCGCATGTGCGGAACAATCGCTTTGCAGGCATAGACTGCGCCCCAGAAATTCACCTCCATCACCTGCTTGAATTCTTCGAGCGATTGTTCCGCAAAACTCGCCGCGATGCCAACGCCTGCATTGTTGATCAAGGTATCAATCTTTCCAAACCGCTCAATTGCTTTGGCGATCAGACGCTCCACTTGTATTTGATCCGCAACATCTGTTTTGACGGCCAAAGCTTCGTGCCCTTTATTTTCAAGCTCAGAAACGAGTTCTCTTAATCGCTCCTCGCGTCGCCCGGCAACGACCACTTTTGCGCCTGCGTCCGCGAATGCCAAGGCAGTCGCGCGCCCAATGCCACTGGTAGCTCCGGTAATCACGACGGTTGTTCCTTTTATCTGGCGGATCATCTTGCAGTTCCCTCAAACACGATTTCGATGCATTGAGAAGATACCAGAGATTTCGCCCGTGTCAATAAATATTTCGCACTTGCGAAATAAAATCACCCGCGCCAATAAAAAAGGTCTGTCTACTCTGGCTTTTCCTGCTTCATTTCACGTTAATGTTGACTATTTTCTTTCTTTCGCATGTGCAATATGTTACTTTCCTGACTATGGCAAAGAAGAAAGAAGCGACTGCCCCCTCTAGCAACGAACCTATCATCATCAAACGCTATGGCAATCGGCGACTCTACAACACCGAAACCAAAAGCTATGTAAATTATCAGGAATTATTGGAAATCATCCGCGCAGGGCACGATATTCAAGTTATTGATTCCGGCACGAAGGCAGATGTAACCAAAGCTGTGCTGGTGCAGCTGATCCTGGAAGAAGAAAAAAATGCCAAAAGCATTTTGCCGCTTCCCTTTCTATTTCAACTTATTCGCAGTCGCGAAGGACAGGTGCAGGAATTCTTCAGCAACTATCTGGCGACCAGTTTTGAGGCCTACCTGAAAACGAAAGAGGAATTCGACCGACGGTTCAAAGGCTGGCTGGAAATGACGGCATCTGCTCCACAAATGTGGGAAAAATTTATTCCGGGCACAGAGATAATGAAAGAATTCTGGGGCGGGACGAAAGAGGAAAAGAAAAAGTAACGTAAAAAAAGCGTCCATCAGGTTTCCCGGAAGGACGCTTTGAGTGTTCCTTTGAAGTTAAATTACTGCTCGAAAAATTTCACAATCCTTTGCTCTCTTCAACAATCGTGCCGTCGAAGAGATGAATGGTACGATCTGCATAACGCGAAAAACGCGGATCGTGTGTAACCATGCAAATGGTCGCGCCACCCTGATGTAATTCACGCATCAACTCCATCACCGCATCACCATTCTTGGAATCCAGGTTTCCCGTCGGTTCGTCTGCCATCAGAATTAACGGCTGTCCGACGATGGCACGGGCGACAGCCACACGCTGTTGCTGACCTCCGGAAAGCTGTGAAGGCAAGTGCTTCGCGCGATGCGCCATTCCGACGCGCTCCAAGGCTTCATTGACGCGTTGTTTGCGTTCGCTGGCAGGCATTCCGCGATAGGTTAATGGCAATTCCACATTTTCATACACGCTTAAATCACCGATCAAATTGAAGCTCTGGAAAATGAAACCAACTTCGCGGTTGCGAATGCGCGCGCGTTCGGCTAAGGAAAGGTTCTCAACCGGCTTGCCGTTGAGCCAGTAGTTGCCGCCCGTCGGAGAGTCTAAAAGACCAAGAATCGAAAGCAACGTGGATTTGCCACAACCAGACGGCCCGGCAATCGAAACAAACTCACCGTTCTCGATTTCAAGATGAATATTCGACAAGGCATGTGTTTCTACCTCATCGGTATAGAACACTTTTTGGACGCTTTCGAGTTTCAAGAGTGATTGAGTGGATGAAGCCATAAATTTCCTCTGGGGTTAGGGATTGGAAGTGGGGCAAGAGAAATTTATCCGTACAAACTTTCCCGCCCCTCATCACCACTCCCGATTTACTAATTCAATCGTATCCGATTGACAGAATCATACTGCGACGTGTCGGAGAGAATCACTTTATCACCGACATTCAGACCTTCCAGGATTTCGATGAAACTGACCGAATCGCGCCCCAATTTGACAGGCACGCGGACAGCTTCCTTACCATCTGGCAATATTTTGAAAAGAGAAATCTGTCCTTGTGGCTGCCCAAACGCTGGTCGCTGCATATACAAAACGTCTTTCAATCGTTCAAGTTCAATGGTGCCGTCCACGCTCAAATCAGGGCGCGCACCTTTCGGCAACTCAGTCAGCAATTCTACCTCAACCGTAACGGTTCCCTGTTGTGCGGTGGGAGCGATGCGCATTACACGGCCTTCAATAATGCCATTGCGCGTATCAATTTCAGCCCGCTGCCCCACAACGATGTCTTTGGTTTGCGTTTCTGCCACGCGTACTTCTGCTTTCAGTCGAGTCGGATCAATCACGCGAGCCAGGTTTGTTCCTTGCGTGACCTGTTGACCTTCCTGAATTGGAACCTCTTGGACAACGCCATTCACACCAGCGCGAACTTTCAGGGCATCCAATTGACCACGGCGCAATTCGTACAAGGCTTTGAATTGTTGTACGCGTGCTTCATAGACCTGAACTTGCGCTTTGATGGCATCGTCCACAATGTTCAGGCGTTCGCGTTCAATCTTGTCACGATTTGCCAAAGTGTCAGCCCGACCGCGAGAAAGTTTGGCGTTCAAATCTGACCCCAGGCCTTCTTTTGCCAAAACCTCATCGCGTTCCGCCTGAAGCTTTGCCTGCTGATAATCCGATGTCACCGTCGCAGCCTGCGATTGCTGATTCAGCCGATTGCTTTGCAATTGCACTTTTTGATTGGCCAGCTCAGCTTCTGCCGCACGCAACTGGGTTTGAGCATCCAGGGCATCCCGTTCCAATTCGGGGTTGCTCATTTCGATGATGATCGTGTCAGCTTTGACAACTGCCCCGGGTTTGACGTGACGCTTCTCAATCCGACCATTCGTGACGGCAGGAATCCAGCGGATTTCTTCCGGCACAAGAGTTCCGATGCCACGGACATTGCGAATCATTTCGCCACGCTTAACCTCGCCCGGCCACACGGTGCCGCTCTCGATAGTGGGTGCAGCGGGTTTCAGCTTCGACAAAGCCACGGAGGCTCCGCCGATTGCTGCCAATGCTACTACGACATAGATAGCGCGTTTGATCTTTTTATTTCGCGCAACTGATTTACCTCTGGGAACGTCCATAATTCACTCCAGTCCAGTCTATACCAATTTCTGTGCCAAAGGTGTAGATGTTTGATTTACAAGCATTTCAGATTTACTGCGTCGGATTCAATCGCCGTTCGTGTTCGTTGCTGGGAAACAATTTTCCCAAAAGCGGACATCCGACACGGATGGCAATACAAGCGGCTCATGGCAACAGTATCTTCCCCTCGAAAATCCGACGGAATTTGGATTTTGACATAAAGCCAACCAACATAAAATTCACCCCAACCAATAAAATTCCAAATTTCTGAATTCCGAATTGCTCTGTAGAAGCCATCAACGTTACACTGCCCAGGCCAACGATTAATACTGTCCAAGAAAAATTAGGAGTCTGAAATATGAAACGTTTGCTTGTTCTTTGCCTCATGGCAAGTTTCGTTTGTAGTGTTTGGGTTTTGGCCCAGGACACACCACCAACCACCCCGCAACTTCCGACTGGAGGTGCATTTCCAGGTGGTGCGGGCCGAGAGCCTGAAATCAAACCCTATGACCG
This sequence comes from Acidobacteriota bacterium, assembly GCA_018268995.1. Classification (GTDB taxonomy): domain Bacteria; phylum Acidobacteriota; class Blastocatellia; order RBC074; family RBC074; genus JAFDVL01. The sequence goes on from JAFDVL010000055.1 coordinate 20,602, forward strand.
CGTTATCACCAAAGATGCAAAATCCGATGATGGCATCTTTACGGTGCATCGCGTTAAAGAAAAGGTCTTTTATGAGATTCCCAAAAGCCAATTAAATAAGGAATTTCTGTGGGTCACACAAATTGCCAAAACTACCAACGGCGTTGGCTACGGTGGTCAGGCAATGGGAAGTCGGGTCGTGCGGTGGGAACGCCGGGATAATCGCATTTTGCTTCGGAACGTGAATTATCAGGTCGTTGCTGATCCGAACCAACCGATTGCCCGCGCCGTCAAAGCGGCCAATAACGATGCAATCATCATGTCGTTTTTTATCGAGGCTTTGGGCAAGGACGATGCTCCGGTGATTGATGTCACGCGATTATTCACCTCAGAGGTTGCAGAACTCACGGCCAAGTCACGCCTCAGAGCACGCATCTTTGACGCTTCCCGATCATTTGTCGAACGCGTGGCCTCATTTCCAGAAAACATCGAAGCCGAAGCCACGCACACATTCAGCAATCCGCCTGATCCCACGCCAACGCTTCCCACGGGGCCTACAAATCCTTTCGCAAGCGCTGGAATGGGAACCGGCAGCGCATCTATCGTGATGCATTTTTCAATGGTGAAATTGCCCGAACAGCCCATGAAGCCGCGCCTGTTCGATGAACGCGTCGGTTATTTCTCAGTGCGACAGATGGATTATGGAGTGGACGAGCATCGCGCGCCGGAGCGCACCTACATCACACGATGGCGGTTGGATAAGAAAGACCCCAGCGCGGCGATTTCAGAGCCGGTCAAGCCCATCGTGTATTACATTGACGCGGCAACGCCATCCAAGCTGGTGCCGTACATCAAACGTGGCGTCGAAAAATGGCAGATAGCCTTTGAAGAGGCGGGTTTCAAAAACGCAATTCTTGCCAAAGAACAGCCGAAAGATGACCCCGATTTCAGCCCTGAAGACGCGCGTTACTCCGTCATCCGCTGGCTGCCCTCAACGATTGAAAATGCGTCGGGGCCGCATATTCACGATCCGCGCACGGGCGAAATTCTGGAATCTGACATTCAGATGTACCACAACATTATGAATCTGCAACGTGCCTGGTACTTCACACAGGTCGGGCCACTTGATCCGCGCGCGAAAAAGCTGCCCTTGCCGGATGATCTGATGGGCGAACTGGTTGAATACGTCGTGGCGCACGAGGTCGGTCACACGCTCGGCTTCCAACACAACATGAAAGCCAGTTCGACTTATCCAGCAGAAAAGGTTCGCGATAAAGAATGGGTCAAGAAAATGGGCCACACGCCCACATTGATGGACTATTCGCGCTTCAATTACGTCGCACAACCGGAAGACGGCATTGCGCTGAAAGATTTGATTCCCGGCATCGGGCCATACGACAAATGGGCAACGAAATGGGGCTATGCGCCGATGACGGATTGCAGAACGCCGGACGATGAAAAGAAACAGCTGAATGAGTGGGCGCGCGAACAGGATAAATCGCCCTGGTTGCGCTTCTCAACCGCCAGAGCCTTTGGTGTTGATCCCGGCGATCAAACCGAAGCGGTGGGTGATGCCGATGCCGTGTATGCCTCAACTCACGGCTTAAAAAACCTGAAGCGGGTCGCCGACATGCTGCTTCCGGCCACCACTCAAACAGGCGAACCATACGATGATCTGGCCGAATTGTACCAACGCATGCTGGGACAATGGGCGACAGAATTACGACATGTTGTGCCGATCATTGGCGGGTTCAATTCACAGCAAAAACACGGCGGACAGGAAGGCGTGCGATTCACGCTGGTTCCCAGAGAAAAGCAGGCAGCGGCAGTAAAATTCCTGAATGAAAATGCCTTTGCTACGCCAACCTGGGCTTTGAATCCTGAAATCCTGCGACGCATTGAACCCAATGGCGCATTGGATCGGGTGAAGGCGGCGCAAACTTCGATTTTAAGTTCGATGCTCAGCCCAACCAGAATCGCTCGCCTGATCGAACAGGAAGCGATTGATGGGGCCGCAGCGTATCGTGCAGTTGATTTTCTGACCGATGTCCGCAAAGGCATTTTCGCCGAGTTGGACGCCGCGACGGCGATCAAAGTGGATGCGTATCGGCGCAATCTGCAACGTGCCTATCTGGATAATTTGGGTGACAAACTCAATGGTCGGCTGGCAACCACAGATGACACGCGTGCGCTTGTACGGAGCGAATTGCGAGCATTGAACGCCGATGTCGCCAAAGCCCTGGCCAAAACGACGGATCGCGTGACACGCGCCCATCTGGACGATGTCAAAGATCAGATTGCCAAAATCCTTGATCCGAAATTTGCGGCTCCAGCTCCAACGAATCCATTATCCATTCTGGGACGTATCGGGATGGAAGAGGAATATCAACCCGGTTGCTGGGAAGACGTTATGATGGATTTCTTCATCAAACGGTAAGCAACTTGAGGCGTAGACCGAGCGATAGCAATGAAGCACTTTGCGCTTACTTGCTATCGCTCTTTTTATTTGTCCAATAGTTAATCGTGATGATCCACGAGGCGAGAAAGTAATACACCGGAAAACTAAACGACGCCCATAACAACCATTGCGGCGACCGATGCCAGAGCATAAACAAAGCGATCAGGGAGATTGCCCACGCAATACCAAACAAATTCGTGAACAAACTAAATCGCCCACCGTGCGTGGTATATAAATAAAGCGACGGCACAAACGTCAGCAACGCCAGAATGATAATGCCAACCAATGAAACGATGTGCGGCGGTTGTGCCAGATACAAATAGAACGCCACGATATTCCAGTAAGAAGGAAAGCCCAGAAAGAAATTGTCGGCGGTCTTGGCCTGTGTCTGACAAAAGCCGTAGGCGCTTGCCAGCAACGGCAGCAACAACCACCATTGACTTCCCTCCTGCAAAAGATTTGCTCGCCAGATCAGCATCAGGGGCAAGGTCGTGTAGGTATTAAAATCAATCAAGTCATCCAGCCGACGTCCATCAAAAGTTGAAGCAAATTTTTTGACGTTTGCTTTGCGAGCCAACCAGCCATCTGTTGTGTCAATGACTGTAGCGACGAACATCCAGATAAAGGCTTGCCGGATTGCTTCATCGCCTCCCTGCACCAACAAAACCAGAATAATCGCGGCAGCAATCAATCCTGAAGCTGTATACAGATGCACGCCCCAAGCGAGAATTTTTCGGAGTGTCATGTTGTTTTGATTTCAGTGTAGTAAAATCCGTTTCTACTGTTGGCTTGAATCCTAACTTCCGTTCACAACCAGATTGAAGGAGTCTCGCATGTTCACTTGGCGTAGTCTACAACGTTTCGTTTTTGTTGTCGTTCTGCTCGTCTTATCGCTGGTATTGCTGTGGCCAAACACGCATTCACAAGCAACCCGTTCGTCAACTGCAATGATGACGCCTGAGGAAAGAGGATTACACAATCTAACGCACAATCCCTACGGAATGATGTTGTTGACAGACAAGCTGCTGGAAAGGCTCCCGATGGTTTGGGAAGAAGAATGGAAAAGCAAAATCAACCTGGACGATCCGGCCACAATTCGACAAGTGGCGTTCGAGCGTTACGGCTTCACCGAAGCCACGTGGGACAATCGCGGCGGGCCAATGCAAATGGTCGTTTCGGAAAAGGGCAATTGGGTGCAAAACTGCATGCTCTGTCACGGCGGTCGCGTCCCTGCGACGGGTCAAAGCATGATCGGAATGCCAAACACCGAACTGGACATGCAAACGCTTTATGACGATCTAACCAAACTGACGCGGTACAAGCCCCCGTTTCAACTCACGTTCGGTGTTTCGCGCGGACGCACAAATGCCTTTGTTTTCAGCGTTGAATTGCTGCGCCGTCGCAATGAAGATTTGTCCTCACGACAGGAACCGTTGCCGATGGGAGATTACAAAGACAGTGATCTGGATGCGATTCCGTGGTGGCATCTCAAAAAGAAAACGGCGATGTATGTGGATGCTGGCACGACAGGAGATTTCGCACGCCCGATCATGCAATTCACGATGGGCGAGCCGAACGGCGAAAAGATTCGCTCGTGGGAAAATGATTTCAAGGATGTGCTGGCTTATCTAAAAACAATCCAACCGCCGAAATATCCGTTCGCAATTGATGCCAGCCTCGCAGCTCAAGGCCAGCAAGTCTTTGCCAAAACCTGCGCCAGTTGCCACGGGACATACGGCGCAGACGGAAAATATCCGAATAGGGTCATTCCAATTGAAATCATCGGCACAGATGAAGTGCGATTAAAAGGCTTAACGAAAGAGTTTCGCGCGTACTTCAACAAAACCTGGTTCGCTCAAAATAACTCGCACGCCGAGGAAGCCCCCAAAGGTTACGTCGCACCTCCGCTGGATGGCGTCTGGGCTACTGCGCCCTATTTTCATAACGGTTCGGTGCCGACGATCTATGGCGTGTTGACGCAAGCAGCGCGTCCAAAATATTTCCGTCGTAGCGGAGGCGCAAAAGAGTTCGACCAGAAAAATGTTGGATTGAAGTACGAAACGCTCAACAGCCCCGCAGCACCAACACTGGCCCCGGAAGCCCGCCGCCGGATTGTGGACACCACGTTGCAGGGGCTTGGCAATCAGGGGCATCCTTTCGGCTTCAAGCTAAACGAAAAAGAAAAATGGCAAGTCATTGAATATTTGAAGACGCTCTAAATTCGCGGGAGAAACTTTTATGCTGCGCTTTCTGCTTCCTCTTGCTGGTGTATTTCTGTTTGTCGCTTCGGGATTTGCCCAAAGCTCGAATTCTGTGACAGTAGGCGAATTCATTGTCGAACCACCGACGCTGCTCAACCTCGGCTTTGAATGGAACATCAAAGGGGATGACAACCGCAATGCCTCAGTCGCAGTGCAGTTTCGCAAGGTGGGAGATGCCAAATGGAGTGAAGCGCAACCGCTCTTACGCATTGGCGATGAAAAAGTAGGCCGCGCGCGCAACTTTCTAGAATATTGGACGCCACGTAAATTCGCGGGCAGCATTCTCGACCTCGAAGAAAATACAGCCTACGAATGCCGCTTCACGATGTCCGATCCTGATGGTGTCAAAGGGCAGGCAACGCAACAAGTCACGGTGAAAACGCGCGGAGTGCCGAAAGCATATTCAGGCGGGCGAACGTTGCACGTTTATCCACCCGATTATGAAGGCCCAAAACAAGAGCCGTCATTTAGAGGGCTGAAAGAAGCGTATTACGGCCCCGGTACAGGCGATTGGGCACCAGTTCATGAACGCCCCGTTCAGCCCGGCGATGTGATTTTGGTACATGCCGGATTGTACAAAGCAGATCGCATGGACTATGTCACGCCGTATGGAATTCCATTTGATGGAACATACGTTTTCACGCTTAAGGGCACTGCCGAAAAACCTATTGTGATTCGTGGCGCGGGCGATGGCGAAGCAATTTTTGATGGCGCAGGCAATTATCGCCTCTTCGATGTGATGGGCGCGGATTACAACTACTTTGAAAACATCACGATTCGCAATACAGACATTGCATTTTATGCCGGGCTGAAAGAATTAGTCGGATGCAGTGGCCTGGTGGTGCGCAATTGCCGGATGGAAGACGTCGGTGTAGGAGTTTTCAATGAATACGAAGGCTCCAAGAATTTCTATATTGCTGACAATGTTCTGCTGGGCCGCGATGATCGCAATCGGTTGATCGGATGGTCAAATTTCGGAGCCTACAAAGCCACCCAACTCAAATCATTCATCGGCATTAAAGTTTATGGACAAGGCCACGTGATTTGCCATAACTATGTGGCCTATTTTCACGATGCAATCTGCATTAGCACGTACGGCACACCGCCCGCTGATCCCACCAAACAAGCAGTCGCAATAGATATTTATAACAACGACATCTTTGTGATGGTGGATGACTTTATTGAATCGGATGGAGGGGTACATAACATTCGGATCGCACGCAATCGTGGCTTTAATGCAGCGCAACACGGATTAAGCGCGCAACCCGCATTTGGTGGGCCGGTGTATTTTTACCGGAACATTTTATACAGCGTCCCAATGGGCGGCGGACTTAAAACAGGCAATGGCAGTCCGGCAGGTGTGTTGATTTACCACAACACGTTCATCACCGAAAACAGCAACGCACGCGGCTATTCAAACTGGCATTATCGAAATAACCTAATTCTGGGGACAAACCACCCCGATAAACCGGTTCTGGGTAATCTCAGTTTCACCTCTTATTCAACGCTTGATTACGATGGGTATCGCCCGAACCCCAGCACCAAGCCGCAGTTCGTTTGGAAGGCACCTGCCAAGGGAGTATTGCGTGATTACAATCTCACGCCTGCCGATTCGCAAAATTTCGCCACTTTGGCTGAGTTTCAAAAAGCGACCGGACACGAAACACATGGAATCGTGGTTGATTACGACATCTTTAAGAACGTGCGCCCGCCAGACCCAGGCAAGCCACATGCGATTTATGCCATCGGTGATTTTGATTTTAATTTGAGGCCAACCAGCGCTGCGGTAGATGCTGGCTGCCGTCTTCCCAATCTGAATGATGATTTTGCTGGCAGAGCACCTGATTTGGGTGCCTTGGAATCCGGTCGCACAGTTCCCCATTTCGGGCCGCGCAACTAATTCCAGCGCTATCCATTCCGGCGTTCGTTGCTGTATGACATTTTGAGCTTCAATCCAATCAGGAAGCCCAAGACCCAACCCACCAGCGCAGAAGCCTGCGGATAGTCTTTTCCCGCAAATTGATAGCCAACGGCAAAAGCGACGATTAGAACACCATATTTTAAAGTGGAAGACACTGGGAATTTATTACTACTCATTATTCTATTTCCTAGCAGGATTTGTGAGGGGGCAAAGGCACCCCATCTTATAGACAAACCGATTGCGTTAGGCAATAAAAATAATCTTGTAGCGGCGCAAAGGCAGTGCGGGGATTGTCAGTAACTTTCTGCCACAGAGAGCTTCTCCCGTGCTCATAGACAAAAGATTACTGACAGTCCCCGTACTACCTTGCCCGAAGTGTTGCGGTGGGAAGCTGTACAATCTTGATTCAAGGAACCTGAAGTCTAAGCGCTAGCTCGAACTTCTTTGCCAATGGATGAATTACTTCGCTTCTACAGGGTGAAGATACCGTGCCTGATAGAAATTAGACGTGGTAAATCCAACCTGTTCATAAACCCGGATGGCCTGTTCTTCATCAGATTCGACAGCCAGGCAAACGGTGTTATGTTGCTTGAGCAAGCGCGCGACCAGTTCGGCCAGGCAATTCTTGCCAATTCCCTGTGATCGCTTATCTTCTCGTGTCCAGACACCTTCGAGATAAACGACTTCTGGCGTCACGCTTTGCAATTCAGTCTTGAAAACGACTTCTTCATTTTCCAACTTGATCCACGTCCGTTGACGCTCAATGCGCTCTGCAACGCGGCGGTTGAATCCTTCCGGGTCTGCCACGCGGGGGTCTGTGCCAGTAGCCTCCTGAAACATCTCAGCCTGAGCCGTAGCTACGGGGACAAGCTCATCCAGGTTCGCTCTGCGTAATTGCAATCCGGTCAACGACAGTTTCGCTTTCGAGATCACGTACCAGTGCATATTCCGAACGGCTTTCGTCATCCGTCCCTGTTCGCTCAACTGCGCACCAAATGCTTCCACTTGGGCTTTGGGACCGAACACAACATTGCATGTCACGTTATTTTCAACCATCTGTTGGGCAAAATATTTCAAGGCAGAAGCTTCAGCATCAGGGCGAGCATAAATCATGGTCGCGTGTCCGAGCAGTGCCACCCCAACCAACTGGTCATTTTCAAAGTAGCCGAAAAAACGGCCTCTGTTTGCTGGATTTGATAAGCCATTGTCCAAAAACAAACTGCGTAGATGAACGCTCCGAAGGGGATTCTCCGCCAACAATACAGCCACTTGGGCGTGATCCTCAGTCGTTAATTCACGAGCAATTTGCGAACGAATAGCTGGATAGCCTTCAAAGGCAAATAGGTGATTGGCTAACATATTAACGCCTTCTTTCCTTACCTTAATCCTGTAGACAAAATTTTAGTTGCAGTTGCGTCTTAGTAATTTTGCTTATTGAATCGGTACTGGAAGCATTGCGCCACCACCATCGCCATCAGCAACGCTATCGCCAAGCACCACGCCATCACCGAGCACTACGCCATCACCGAGCACTACGCCGTCACCGAGCACTACGCCATCACTGAGGACAACGCCGTCAGAAATCACCACGCCATCTGAAAGAACTACTCCCGTAGTTTGGACGGCACCGGAGTTATTAAATACTCCACTGCTAATCATGCTGGCATTCAATCCCAAGGTTCCATTTGCAACCACCGTTGCATCACTCAGCAATGCGCTGGGTAAATACATTGAGTGCCATTTGGTCATCAATGCACTGCCATAAAGGATGCAATAGTCGGCGATCACGCCTTGTCCCCAATAACAGGTCTCGCTGGCGATTGTCGTCGCCTGAACTGCTGGCAATGACGCGGTGAGCATATCTGCGCCATTCTGGAGGATTGCGGGATTTGACTGCACTAAGCGTGCAATCCGAATTGCGCCTTCGACATTGAGCTGACCTGCGCCTTGCTCAAAGGAGTTGGCATTCGCTATCGGTTGCGCGGTGTACATCAGAATCGCTTTAACCAAATTGGGCGTCAGATTGGGATTGGCCTGTAAAAGTAAAGCTGCGGCTCCCGCCACCACCGGAGCGGCCATCGAAGTGCCGCTCATATACATGGTTTTGCTGGAGCTATCAACCGTCATCAGCGTATCCAGCAAAGGCGATTGCTGAATTCGCTTGTTGGACAATAAAGCATTGCGAGGATTTTTTGATTGGGCACCAATTAATTTATTTCCGGGCGCGACCAAGTCTGGCTTGATCAGATTGTCATAGTGCTTAACGTTATTGGCGTCCGTGTAGTAAGCACGTGTCGGTCCACGCGAGCTGTAAGAAGCAATGACGTCATCTGAACGACGGTCTGTTCCAAACGTATTGACTGCCCCCACAGTGATCACGGATGGGTCAATTCCTGGCGAATGGATCTGACCATAAATTTTTTGTCCATTTGCATTTTTGCCTTCATTCCCAGCTGCGGCAACCACAACGATTCCGGCATCATGTGCGCGGCGTGCGGCCAGACAGAGCGGATCGAATTGGTAGCTGTCATCGGCGGTCGTCCCCAGACTCATATTGATGACGCGAATATTGTAGGCGGCTTTATTGGATACACACCAATCAAGGGCGGCAATGATGTTGCTGGCCACACCCACACCGTCATCATTCAGAACGCGGAGGTTAATCAAATTCGCACCCGGAGCAACCCCGCTGTACGCACCATTGGCAAAAGAACTCGTGCCTGCGGCCAATGACCCAACGTGCGTACCGTGCCCATTCGTATCACCAACGATATTATCGCCGGTAAAATCCTTGCTATACACCACTCGGCTCACATCATTTTTCTTCAACAACTTGTGCGCGACATCCATTCCACTATCAATAATTGCAATACCAACGCCCGTTCCATCCAATGTCGTGTTTGTGATCACATTGCGCACTTGTGTTGTAGCAGAGGTGCTTTCGAGGTGACCAGAGGACTTAACTTCTCGATCCGGGCTGATATAGACAAATGAATCATCTGCCTCAAGCTCCTTGAGGTATTTCATTGGAATATCAACAGTCAGCAGCCCAAAGCGATTATGAAACTTCTTGACCCGGCCCCCTCTGGACTCAATTGCACTCAGCACGACTGACTGTGCAGCAATGTCATTCACTTGTAAGATCACTCGCTCTGTCCGCGATGCAGTGACTTTGCCTTGAGACTTATTGAATCTGTCTTCCAGGTCTCTTGCCATTTTGCGATGCTGGAATTTCCCAGGGGAAAGCTTCTTGGCGGCCCCTTGTACAGGTGCAGCGTACGCTGTCATTCCTTGAAAAACCATCGAAAGCATAAGTAAAACCATCATCGCTTTACGTTGCATCTTAGTGATTGATTGAAACATTGCTGACTCCTTTGACATCTACCGTAAATTTCCAAAAAAAATGGCCATTCTCATCACACGATAAAATGAAGAGAATGGCCAACATGGAAAATTGCCTACACGTCTCTTCGGGAACTTCCGCTGCCATATCAAAATTTGACGTAGGCCGGTGAGTGCGTGTCCGTACAGGCTTTCGCGCAGTGCAGACTCTTATCGGGTGACGTACCACTTATTAAGAAAGACCGTTTTCATCCAACCGGATTGCCTAACCGAGAAGAGATTGCCTGAGAGATTTCACGAATCAATATTACGATGATGATATGTGTCGTGATATTTAGGCTTGAGTCACATTTTTCAGGGGTAAGGCAGGAGACCATTTTGCCGTTAAGCGGGAAACTATTGGCAGCAATACAAATCCCATTAACATAGCCACTGTTTTGTAAGGAAATAACAACGTAGTGCCATCGTACCAGGCCTGAGGATCACCCGGCAGAAGGAAGGAAACGAGTTCGGGATACGGAATCAACGGCGGCAGGTCAAATAGAGGCTCGCCGCCACCCAAACGCAACAATAACGAAACACAAAACGCCACTACGGAACCAATGCGATTTACCTTGGGATCAAACAAGGCAAATACCAACTGGGGAAACAGCAAAACAAAGATTAAGTCGCTCGTAAAAAACCAGAGAGCTTGGACGCTTTGCACTTTGAAAGCCATCACGGTTGCAGCCACTCCCAACATGACAATCGCCATCCGCAACAAGCGCTTCATGTGCAGCAACGACAAATCTGGTCGAATTAAGCGATGACAGAAATTCCACGTGAACATCGAACCCGCAGAAAGGATGGATGAGCTGAAACTGGAAGTAACCGCTCCGATGATCGCGCCTAAGCCAAGAATTCCGACCAGTGGTGGTGTCACATATTGAAAGATCATGGGCAAAGTCTGCGATGGCTGTGCTTGCAATTCAGCCAGTAGATTTGGTGCCCAGGCAAAACGAAATGCGGCCAATCCCAACAGTAAAGGGGGAATCGTAAAGGCGATTGTCAGTAGGCCAGCTAAAATCGAATGTTGCTGCGCGCGTTTAGGCGTCTGACAGGAAAGCACTCGTTGAAAGTAACAATTCCAGGGAATCCCTCCAAACACCAACATCGCGCTGACATCCCACCAGTTGATTATTGATTGTGTTGTCCAAAATCCATGATTGGATTGCCAGGGAGGAAACACACCAAAGCGATCCGGGCGGGCAGCGTGATAGTCATGCAGGATGTTGCCCAGTCCTCCTGTGGCTTCAAATACGAATGGCAATGCAACCAGTAATCCGATGGCGACCAGGCCAAGCTGAATCGCATCGGTATACGCGACCGACCACATGCCGCCAAGCATCGTATAGGCAATAATCACGATGGCAGAAAGCAGGATGGCAACGCTCAATTTCATACCGATCATCACCGCTAACGTCGAACCGATAGCAACTAATAATTCTGCGCTCCAGAACACTTCGCCTAACATTGCAGGCAGGAACAGAACCGCAGCCCAGTATTTTCCAAAGCGCGCCTCAAATGGATCTATCAGCGTAGTAAATTCAAACTGGCGCATCCGTTTGGCAAAAAAAAGTCCTCCCAGAATAAGACTAACGCCAAAACAGAGACCGCCCTGCATTCCAAGCGCTACGCTGGATTTATAGGTTCCTTCTGCCGTTCCGAGTAAATACCCGCCATCCACCCAGGTGGCCGTCATTGTCAGCGTTGCAATCCACAATGGCATCGCCCGCCCGGCCACAATCATATCTGTTGCCGAGCCATCTTTGACCTTCCGCGCAGCAAACCAGCCGACCGCAAGAAACAGCGCATACATGATGAAAACAGCTGCTATTGCCATTATGAATTCTGCCTCTGATAAAAATTTGGCGAGCAGTGTCGTATACACTGTCGTTCAGGTCAAATCCAACCTTGAAGGAAGCATTCGTCCCTTAACTTGTGCGGCTATATTTTAGATAGCTGGGCCGATGCTGAACGATGCGGGTTTCACTGCCACATAAGCAATTCGGACATTTCACTTCAAACGCATCACGGCAGGCTTGTTTGTGGGATTGGCTGTAAAGAATGTCTTTGAGTCGTGTCTCGTGCAGATTGCCCAACGGAAACGTCGTGTCACAAAGCTGCACAGTTCCATCGGCTCCAACCCAGATCAGGGTATACGACAAGCACGGCATCAACATTTGATCTTGTCGCAACAACCAATCGGGCAATGACCGGAGGTACGGCTCGCCATGCCAAAAGCGATCCGGGTCTGATCGCTTCAGACGAATCAGCTCGTCCACAATCCCCTGGAGCATCTCCTCATCGCCCGCCCGAAAAGGCAATTCGTCATCAGGGCCATCGTTGAAAAAAGGTAAGGTGTAGGAAACCGGATCAATATGAAAGATCATCTTGAAGCGTTTTGAGAACTCCCACGCTTCGCGCAAAGCTTCTACATTACAAGTCGGGCGCATCAGTACCCAGTTCAATTGAAGATTCACCTCAGACCCATATTTACTACGCACATAGGTCAGGCTTTCTTCGAGTTTTTGGAAATGGCCGGGCCTTTGCGTGTAGCCATTGTAATGTTCGCCTACGCCGTAAAATCCCATCGAAACAAATCGCAACCCCGCTGCATAGAGTTGATCGAATCTATTTTTCAGCAACGTTCCGTTCGATGTGACATACACATCAAAACCGAGCTGTTTGGCATAGGAAATCATTTCCGGCAAATGCGGATGTAAGAGCGGCTCTCCACCGAAGAAGCGGGCAGTCATCACTCCGGCAGCACGCGCATCATCCAGGGCAGTCTTAATTACTTCCAACGGCAACATCACGCCTCCCATAAAGCCGTTGTTCGGGTAATTGCACCCTTTACACCCCAGATTACATTTTGCTGTGATGGCAATTGTGATTTGCCGGGTCGTTGGTTGTAATAACGGTGGATAGGCTTCGATAACCGCGTGATAGGCGCGCGAGGCCTGTAACAGTCCGGTTTTGGCTATAGCTTTTAGGGTGGGGCGCTGATTTAAGTATTCAAGGGCAGAACTACGCAAAGTCATACCACGAGGCTCCTTCTCTGCACGTGTACGAACACAGCTATTTGTTGATGCCGGCTGCCGATCAGGCTGAACTACAGTAAGGATTTAGGTATTACGTGCGCGACTCTACCATAGCCGAAGAAGCATTGTCGAACTTCGCTGAAGCATATTTGGCGCGAGGCAGCGCGTTTTCAGGAAAATTGCTTTCAGGTCATCTATATTTGACATCTTTCCTCGTTTTCTTGCATATAGAATTGGATTGACGGTGTCAGAACAAAGACAAAACTCTGCGGAGTGTGTTATCAGCGACGCTGCTACCGCTGCTGACGTACCACAGCCAACCTCCGCACACACCGTTTAAGCAGCAGTACATTTAACTACCCCAAAAGCAAAACGGGAACCAGCCAAGAACTGCTTCCAAGAACATCAGCCCAACCATCCACGAGGGGGAAATATGAGAATTGTAAACTCAGCATTTGTGGTCATCCTGGTACCAGCAGCGCTGATCATCTTACTCACAGGCAAGATGCCATCCGCAACAACACCAAGCCTATCAGCCAAGAAAGCACCCGCAGAAAGCCCGAAACCAACGGTAAAGTCTAAAGAGCTCTCCACATTGACAGAGATAAACTCTGGCGTAATAGATTTGCTCAAGGAATTTTTGGGCATTCCGCTAAAAGAAAAAACGACGCCCACACAATTACAGACGCGCGTTCAGGTGGAATGGTTGATCGCCACTATTCCCGACCCGGAGCAATCACGACTGCCCTATTATTTCGATGCGTTCCTGGATGCAATGCAGCGCGCCATCGAAATCAAAGGTTACGTGCAAGATCGCAGCAAATTGCCCTGGAGAAAGGAACGCTCCACCAGCGAATCAGCCGCTGGCGCTGAGAAGAAATCGCCAAAGGAGGAAAAAGAAGCTCTCGAAGCAACGCCAGGAATTATTCTCTTTCGCAGCCCGGAGAAAGCAGAGGGAGAAAAAATAAAACTACTGGCGCTTTATCTGATTGGTGAATCCCCGACCAGTGGTATTCACAAAGAGGCCATGAAAAAGGCATTGCAGGAAATCCATGATTTTCACAACAATCCGGGACAGGAATTTCGAATCTTAGGCCCGGCCTTTTCCGGCTCTGCGACTTCGCTCAGTCTGGCCATACAGGATTGGTTGCGTAAGAAACCTGCTGACTATCACGCCCAATTCACCCTCATCGGCACCGCAACTGCGGTGAAGCCTGATACCCTGACACAGGATATGCTCAGCAGCATTCCGAGCCAGAAAGTAACTGCAAGCTGGCGCAGCACGTTAGTGCCGGATGAGTATGCGCGACAGGCGTTTTATAGTTATCTACTCCACCAACTGGGAACGATCCGTAGCCCGGAAGAAAGTTCACGCGGGTTTGAAGTGGCCTTGCTAACAGAAGGAACGACTTTCTATGGACAACAACAGCGCCAGACGGTCACGTCCACACCAGCGCCTGGCACTACATCACAGCCTGCGGCACAGGTCTCCACCAATTACAATCAGCAGATTTTGCAATTAACCTTTCCTCTGCACATTGCGCGACTGCGGAGTCTGGTTTGGAAGAACCCGGCGACCCGCACCACTTCGACGCATGACCCATTTAATTTTCAATCGGCGATGACGCCGCTACCGCTTGAAGAAGATCTGGGGACGATTGTGCCACTGTTTTCCGACGTTTCCGCGAATTATGCTGAAGTCGTGTTGTCCACGATTTTGGGAGAAATCGAACGACAACGCATCCGCTATTTGGGCATCGTGGCAACAGACATTCGGGATTGCATTTTTCTGGCGCGGGAAATTCGGCGCAACAGCCCGAACCTAGTGCTATTTTTCTTCACCACGGATCTGCTGTTTTTGCACCCGGAAGCCAATCGGGACTTTCAGGGATCGCTGGTAGTTTCCACTTATCCACTCGCACCACAGAACAAACTGTGGACAACTGCCTTCAACCAGCAAAAACGCTGGTTGCAATTCCCGATTCAGGGAGCGCAAGGCGTTTTCAATGCGACGCTCGCGTTACTGGGACGAGCAGATGCGATGCAGGAATATGAACCGCCGCGCCTTAAAACCAGCGCCAATGCGACGCCAGGTGACGGCCCCCAACGTCCGGCGCTCTGGTTAAGCGTGATTGGGCGCGACAATATCTGGCCGCTGACCACCTTAAAACTCAGCCCGGAGTATCCCGCCGGGTTGTCATCCCAGGAATTCGAGGCACTCAATAAGCAGTTGGAGAGATATTTATATCCAGACCCCAGCGCCACGCCCGCAGTAGCCTCCATTGCACCGCCCACATCTCCCCCGGTGAATAGCCGCAAACGATTTCATTCGGAAGCTGCCTATATCAGCTTCCACCTCCTGGTTTTCATCGTTTGTCTCTTGCCGACCTACAGTTTCTTTTCGTTTCTGACCAAGCTGCTTTCACGGCGGCGGAAACAGCAAAGGGAGGTCGGTTGGCATTGGGGCTGGATGATTTTCGATAAACCAGTAGATGAGGAAAATCACCGACTCGCCCTGCAACGCTGGATGTATATGACGGGCTGCCTACTGGCACTACTATGCCTGAGCGTTCCGATGTGGCTGTTGTCGTTCGTACCCGTGTATACGGGCCATTGGAATCACTTCGCGCGGTTGGGGTATGTGCTGATCGGCACTGTCTTTTTCTGTGCTACGCTGGTGGTGTTATGGCATCTGTTCGCGTTGCTCTATGCCTTTCTCTGGCTGGTGTGGGAAACCGTGCAGGTGCTTCGGCAAAAAGTGCCGCACAACTTTTGGAGAACTGCGCAGGAATACGGGATTTTAGGCAGCTTCGTGCTGGCACTTCCGCTGAGCGCATTTGTGCTTCTGGTGGGACGGCACTTCATCGGCTCGTACATCCACCGCAGCGAAGTGGAATGGATACTGCTGTGGGAACGCACGGTGGGCAATTTCAGTGGCGTGTCACCACTATTGCCGGTTGCCCTGATCGCCACTGCGACGTTGACGTGGGCACTGTGCGCATTGCGCCGCTTGCGACTGATGGAACGAGGCAAACCGCGCGCGGGCGAATTAAGCTTCTTGATGCTGCCCGCGTTTATTCCTGAAAAAGGCGCTACCGGATCGGCAGCCCGACAGGAAAATAAAGACATCACGCGGCTCGAACACAAGATTCATCGTTGGTTGAGTTGTGCAATTCATCGCCTTCCAGGTTGGTCTTGGACAGTCGCGACGTTACTGGCAGCGTGTGCCTTGACGATGGGAGCCAAGTTGATGCCTTCGGTCGAGGGGCTTTGGTTCAATCGCGGCATCACAGCCCTGTTCGTGCTGGCTTATCTGTCTATCGCGCTGAATTTCTTGCGCTTTCTGGTGGTCTGGTCAGCATTACAGCGGCTGTTACGACGCCTCTCCTGGCATCCATTGCTAATGGGCTATCATCTGCCAAAGCCTGAGCAATGCCCTGTCCTTGGAAATTTGCGACTGGAACTTTCCACGCCGCTTCCTACCTTTACCTCTTTGACCAAATCGGTCGAGCAAGCCCGTCACCTTTGTCGTCTGCTCCAGCACAACGAAAATCTGACCGAAGGCAAAGTGGAGTCGTCACTGATTCGGAAAGCCGAAACCGATCTGGCTACGGCGTTGGATTTTGACGCACAGAACAAGTGGCAACACGCCTTTGCCAAACGCAATGCCGTCCGCCTTCGCCTCGTTGCCTTTAGCGAACAAGTCGCGAAGCTGCTGCACAAACAATGGAGTATCGAAATCGAAGAAGGCCCCGAAGCCAAATCTACAGCACCTGTCGTCACGTCGCCCACATTGTCAGGAGTGTCAGTCACCGCCCTCGTAGGGACGCAGCCGCCACGCCGCGCCTATCTGGGGCGGAAACCCGTAACGAACGGAAACACAAATAACCTGGCGGCGACGAAAGAGAAAATCTTAGAGCAAAGCGAGCATTTTCTCGTTTCTCGCTTGATCGGTTTTCTGCAATATGTGTTGGAACAGATGCAAAACCTGGTGGTGTTTGTGACAGCAGGAATCTTGTTGATGCTCGGCGCAGTCTTATCGTATCCCTTTCAACCCATGTCGCCCTTGCTGATCTTTAATTGGATTACGATTGTCACCGTCGTGGCGATCACGATGCTGATCTTTGTGCAGATGAACCGGAACCCAACGCTCAGCCTATTGTCCGGCACACAACCCGGCGCGGTGAACTGGAACAGTCAATTTATCCTGCAAGTGCTGGTTCACGGTCTTTTGCCACTTCTGGCAATCACTGGCGCACAATTTTCGGATTCGTTGCACGAACTAATGGGGTGGATAGGGCTGACTTCACACGGCGGGGCACAATAAGGAGAGGAGAAAAAGAAGGGAAGACAAGCAGCCATTAGGATAACAACTTCAGCCCCCGGTCTTCCCTTCCCCAATTTTGCTAATGCGAATCACGCGTCACAACCGTGCCGCTCTTACCAACCAGAAAATCAAAATCGGCCCCTTTGTCTGCGCCCAGCACGCGCTCAACGTAAAGCTTATAGTAGCCACGATCTGCCGGAGGCAATTCCGGCGTCCACTGTGCCCGGCGCTGTGCTAATTCATCTTCTGAAACATCCAGATGCAGACGGCGGGATTCAACATCCAGCTCAATGAAATCGCCATTTTGGACGAGGGCGAGATTTCCGCCTGCGGCTGCTTCCGGTGAAACGTGCAGGATAACAGTTCCGTAGGCAGTGCCGCTCATGCGTGCATCTGAAATGCGGATCATATCGGTGATACCTTTGCGCAGGACTTTCGGCGGCAAGGGCATATTGCCAACTTCCGGCATTCCTGGATACCCTTTGGGGCCACAGTTTTTCAGCACCAGAATGCAGGATTCATCTACGTCAAGATTTTCGTCATCAATGCGTGTATGAAAATCTTCGATGTTTTCAAACACAACGGCTCGCCCGCGATGTTTCATCAAGGCAGGCGTTGCCGCAGAGGGCTTCAGCACCGCTCCGTTCGGGCAAAGATTTCCATGTAACACAGCAATGCCGCCTTCCGGCTTGAAGGGATTTTCCAACGGAAAGATCACATCGCGATTAAAGCATTCTGCGTCTTTGACGTTTTCGCCAATCGTCTTGCCATTGACCGTCAAGGCGTCTTTGTGGATCAAATCACCAAGTTCGCGAATGATGACCGGCAGACCTCCAGCATAATAAAAGTCTTCCATCAAATATTGCCCCGACGGCATGAGGTTCAATAAACACGGGACTTCTTTTCCAAGATTGTCCCAGTCTTCCAACGAGAATTCGACGCCAACCCGACCAGCAATCGCCAGCAAATGAATCACGGCATTTGTCGAACCACCGATTGCGCCGTTCACCCGCACCGCGTTTTCAAAAGCCTCACGAGTCATAATTTTCGAGATCGTCAAATCTTCGTGCACCATCTCAACAATGCGACGGCCTGCAGTGTGCGCTAACGCATAGCGCCGCGAATCCACAGCAGGAATTGCAGCATTGGTCGGCAAGCCCATTCCCAATGCCTCCACCATGCTCGCCATCGTCGAAGCCGTGCCCATTGTCATGCAATGCCCGGCGGAACGGCTCATACAGCTTTCTGCCGCAAAAAATTCTTCGGGCGACATCTGCCCGCTGCGCATCTCTTCGCTAAACTGCCAGACTGCCGTGCCAGAACCAATCTCTGTCCCGCGATATTTACCATTCAGCATCGGGCCGCCACTGACAAAAATAGCGGGAATGTCACAACTTGCTGCACCCATCAACAACGAAGGGGTCGTTTTGTCACAACCACCCAGCAACACAACGCCATCAATCGGATTACCACGAATGGATTCTTCGACATCCATGCTCACCAGATTGCGGAACAGCATCGCCGTTGGACGCATGATCGGCTCTCCGGTCGACATCACAGGAAATTCCAGCGGAAAGCCGCCCGCCTCCCACACGCCACGTTTGACGCGGTCGGCAATGTCGCGGAAATGTGCGTTACAAGGATTCAATTCCGACCAGGTGTTGCAAATACCGATGACCGGTCGCCCATCAAACACGTGATCGGGCAAGCCCTGATTTTTCATCCAACTGCGATAAATAAAGCCGGCTTTGTCCATTTTACCGAACCAGCTTTGGCTCCGAAGTTTTCGCTTTTCTGTCATTGATTGACCCTTCCAAAAGTTATTGAGTGCGAGAAGAAGGCGTTATCTTGCCTCAGACTATCCTCTCTAGGCAACGGAATGAAGATCAATCTCGAAGATCAATCCTGACATTCACAGCATTACGATTCAGCCACATTAAATATGCGTGTTATTTGCGAAGTGTGTGTAAGCAGTTCTGCTTGTCCTACAACCAAATTGTGGGCAACAAACCAACACTCCTACAATATTGTCGTCGAGAGTCAAGTCAGGTACGCCGACAACCATCGCCTAAAGCGATCATCGTCAATATTCATAGGCATTTGATGCTGTTCTGCCCTTGCGGCATAGGTCTTGCACAATTCAAATTGAAAATGATTCTGTCGGAGCAGGTAAATCCAGTGAACGCATTTACAGAATTCGCCTTGGTCAAATCACAGTCACCACAGATAGATTTTTCGGATGAATCTACAGGCCTTTTCACGCTGCTGGCAGAGTTAAGTCAAATTCTGGCTGGAACCGATGGATTCGGAAATGTTTCCAATCGGGCATTGGAATTACTAAAACAAAACTTTGGCGTGGTTCGCGCGGCGGTTTTGTTGTGTGACAATAATTACTCTGACGAGATTCAAACTGTTGCGTCCTTTGGTTGGCCGCTGCGAAAGAGAAAATACCTGTCTGGCTTACAAAATTCTTCGCGTCTCTCTGTCATCAGAGAAGTCCTGAAAACCGGGAGCGAATTTATCAGCGTCACGCCTCACCGTACCCTGACAGCAAACGGCAAACTGCTTTCATCTTCCCCTCCCCCCAAGGACACCATCCTTGTGCTTTGTTTTCCCATGCGGCTCGAACAAGATCCGCCCCTTGGAGCATTCAGCCTCGAAGTCAGCTGTTCTGACCCGCAATCAAAACAAAATCTTTTGCAGTTGTTTCGGATGGTCACACTGATGCTCACGCAGGCATTGACGCTCAATCAATTGGTTGAAGCCGCAACGCAGCGGATGCTGGAAGACAACTCCAACCTGCGGGCAGAGTTAAGTGAGCGGTATGATTTTTCACATATCATCGGCAATAGCGGCCCAATGCGCGAGGTTTATGAACAAATCGCCCAGGTTGCCTGTACCAATACGACCGTCTTAATTACAGGTGAATCCGGCACAGGCAAAGAACTGGTGGCGCACGCGCTGCACATCAATTCGCCGCGTGCGAGCAAGCCTTTTATCAAAGTAAACTGTGCCGCGCTCCCAGAAGAATTAATTGCATCAGAGCTTTTCGGGCACGAACGCGGAGCGTATACAGGCGCAGAGAAAACGAAACCAGGGCGCTTTGATTTGGCAGAAGGTGGGACGCTTTTTCTGGATGAAATCGGCGAGCTAAAAGTCAACATTCAGATTCAGCTTTTACGTGTTTTACAGCAACGCGAATATGAACGCATCGGCGGAATCAAAACGATCAAGGCAGATGTTCGGATCATTGTTGCCACCAATCGTGACCTGGAAAAAGAAGTGGCAGCAGGTCGTTTTCGCGCGGATCTATACTATCGGCTGAATGTCTTTACGATCTCGACACCTGCCTTGCGAGAGCGCCCGGACGATATTTCAGCCTTAGCGGAATACTTTCTCAAGAAGCACGCGCGCGCGCATCGCAAAGCACAGCTCCGATTATCCACGCGGGCACTGGATTATCTCAAATCCTATTCGTGGCCCGGCAATGTGCGTGAACTGGAAAACGTTTTGGAACGCGCGGTGGTCGTCGCGGACGGGCCGTTAATTCAGCATTATCATCTGCCGCCGAGCCTGCAAACCATCGAACCCGTGCAAAGTGAAAAACGCGGCGGATTGCTGGAAGAAGTGGACACATTTGAACGAGAGCTGATTCTCGACGCGCTGAAAAATACGCGCGGCAAACGCACGCAAGCGGCAAAGCAACTGAAAATCAGTGAACGATTGCTGACCTACAAAGTCAAAAAATATGGGATTGATTGTGAAATGTTTCGGCGCTGAATAGAACCACGGGGAGCACTGGAGGCACTGGGGAAAAACATTTTGTGGAAAGAGGTTTTGCTTCAAACTGATTGCCCTTAACCCTTGGTCACTCTCCATACCTCCCGTGCCCCCCGTGGTTCATTCGGAAAATCTTTTTCCTGAAAATCATAGTTTGCCAAAACACCATAATTCTTTACCTGAAAATTTTGCACTTCCTACACATTTGTAAGATACACATTTTTTCTCACCTGACACGCATGCCACCATCTTCAGTTCAAATCCAGTTCCTAACCTGTTATTTCGCCAAGCAATTGGCTTTTCAGCTTCCATTATTTTTCGGTCGTGGTACGGGTCTTGCCCTTCCAGTTGGCGAGTGTGACGCAAACACACGGCAGTATTCATCGCTTCAAACAGGCCGTAGCATTTACTCGCGGTCAGATTTTGTTTCGACTCAATTACCACTGGAAGGACACCCGATTCATGATGAAACGTCGCTCTTTTCTTCGCAACGCAATCGCCGCCAGCGGGCTGGCCGGCCTGTCAGGCACGCTATTGAACGCCTGTTCGTCTAAAAATATGAACTCAGTTTCTGCATCCAGCAATAAAATCAAAATCGGGTTTATCCCGCTCACGGATTGCGCCTCAGTCGTGATGGCGCACGAACTTGGCCTGTACAAAAAGCACGGCGTAGATGTTGAGGTCACGCGCGAAGCATCGTGGGCAACGATTCGAGACAAACTCCTGGCGGGCGATTTGCACGGCGCGCATTGCTTATTCGGAATGCCATTTTCAGTCTACACTGGCGTTGGCGGACAAGCCGGACAGGAAATGCACATCGCCATGATCCTGAATCAAAACGGGCAGGCGATCACACTGGCGAAAGATTTTTGTGGCCCGGTTGGTTTCCGTGAAGTTGGCAAAGTCAAACCTTCCGTTGAAGCCATGAAGGCCAAGAAAACCGTGACGTTTGCGATGACGTTTCCCGGCGGCACACACGATTTATGGCTTCGTTACTGGCTGGCCGCAACAGGTGTGGATCAAAAAACCGTGAAGGTCATCACCATTCCGCCGCCGCAAATGGTCGCCAACATGAAGGTCGGCAATATGGATGGTTTCTGCGTTGGCGAACCCTGGAACGGCGTTGCCGTCCAACAAGGGATCGGCACCACGCACGTTGCATCGCAGGACATCTGGAAAAATCATCCTGAAAAAGCATTGGTGGTGAATAAGACCTTCAGCGAAACACGCCGCGACGAATTAAAGGCGGTGATGAAAGCCACGTTGGAAGCTTCGGTCTGGTTGGATGATCTGAACAATCGCAAGCAAGCTGCGGCTGTGATTGGCAAGCAATCTTATGTAAACGCGCCGCCCGAAGTCATCGAAGCGCGATTGCTGGGCAAATACGATCTCGGCTGCAATCAATCGCACGAATACAAAGACGATTACATGGTCTTTCATCGCGACGGACAAGTGAACTTCCCGCGCAAAGCGCACGGCATCTGGTTTATGGCGCAGTACGTGCGGTTTGGCTACTTGCCGCAAGCCCCCGATTACAAAGCCATCGCAGACAAACTGGTCTTGCAGGATTTGTACAAGGACGTGGCGAAAGGGATGAATCTGGCCATTCCCGAAGACGATATGAAGCCGTTCACCCTGGATTTAGATAAGGTTGTATTCGATCCAAACAAACCCGAACTGGCGCTGTCCGCCGACAAAACCAAAGCCTAGATTGAATTTGAATTGTGTGAGGAATGTAACCACGGGGAGCACAGGGGAAATTAGCTTCGCTACGTCTTTCCTCGTGCGCTCAGTGTTCCCCGTGGTTCCGCTCTCTGATCAATTCAAACAGGCCTAGCCAAAATAGGAGCCACCTTAATGAAAGATGAAATCGTTTTGCGAGAAACCTGGCCTAAAACAACTTTGCGGCATTTCACATTCGCGGCGCTCAAACAACGAATAATCGGCATCGGCCAATCAACACTCTGGATGCTGGCAGGCTTCAGCGTGCTGCTGGTTTGGTGGGGATTGGCAAGCAGTGTCTCGGCAGGTGCATTGCCCGGCCCACTCGCCACGATGAAAGTCTTGTGGCAACTGGTGAGCGATCCGTTTTATGACAACGGGCCAAATGATAAAGGCATCGGGATTCAGCTTTTCAGTTCAATTGTCCGCGTCTTCATCGGCTTCGGGCTTGGATCATTGGTTGCAATTCCGATGGGCGTGTTGATTGGGGCGAATGAGATCTGCAAGAAGCTCTTTTATCCGCTCGTGCAATTGCTGCGTCCGGTTTCGCCGCTGGCGTGGTTTCCGATTGGCTTAGCGGTTTTCAAGCATGCAGGCGAAGCGACGATCTTTGTAATTTTCATTACGTCGCTCTGGCCGACGCTGATCAATACTTCTTTTGGCGTCGCGTCTGTGCCTGATGATCATCGCAATGTGGCAAAGGCTTTTGGATTTTCCAAAGGGAAATATCTGACCAAAATTCTGATTCCTTTTTCGCTGCCGCATATCCTGACCGGCTTGCGATTGAGCATCGGGGTTGCTTGGCTGGTGATTGTCGCAGGCGAAATGCTTTCCGGCGGAATCGGCATTGGATTTTTTGTCTGGGATAGTTGGAATGCACTGAGCCTGGAACGCGTCATGTCTGCGATTTTATTGATCGGAATCGTTGGCCTGCTGTTGGATCGCGGCTTCGATTTCATCGCCAGAAAATTCTCTTACACCTAAAAACGGATCATGAAACCAAAACCAATTTCTCCCATTCACAGCACACAGTATTTGCAAATCAAGGATGCGACGATCAGCTTTGATACGCCGCGCGGCAAATATACAGCGGTAAAAAACTTCAACCTGACGATCAAACGCGGCGAAACAATTTCGATCATCGGGCATTCTGGTTGCGGCAAATCCACGATTCTGAATGCCATCGGCGGACTGGTCAAACTAACACAAGGCGAAGTGATTTTGGGCGGTGTGACCGTAGACGCGCCGGGGCCGGATCGCGGCATTGTTTTTCAGAATTACTCCCTGCTGCCGTGGCTCTCGGTTTATGCCAATATTTACGAAGCAGTGGATTCCGTTCTGACCGGAAAAACCAAGGCAGAAAAAGCCGCCATCGTCGAATCGTTTCTCAAGAAGGTAAATCTGTGGGAACACCGCGACAAAAAGCCTGCGCAAATTTCTGGCGGGATGAAACAACGCGTAGCGATTGCGCGCGCCTTTGCGATTCAGCCCGAAGTGCTTTTGCTGGATGAGCCGTTCGGCGCGCTGGATGCGTTGACGAAATCGTCATTGCACGAAGAGCTGGTCACGCTGCTCAGTCTCGACAACCAAACTGACACCGTCGTCATCGTCACACACGATATTGAAGAGGCGATTTTTCTTTCGGATCGAATTGTTGTGATGACCAACGGGCCGGAAGCGACGATTGGCGAAATTATTGATGTTCCAATTCCACGACCGCGTGACAAGCGCGAAATTATTCATCTGCGCGAATATGTCGAAATTCACGACCGACTCTTGTACTTGCTGATGGATGCGTTCGCTGTCCATCGGAAAGTGGCAGCCTAAAAACTTCCCCGTAATACCAATTGTACGACAGGCGGCCCGCCTGTCACTGCTCTAAAACGATGAAATGGCCCCGACAAGCGGCTCGCCTGCCGCCACTCTGAAACAGTGAAAATCCTCGACAGGCGAGCCGCCTGTCGTACAGTTCAAATCCCTCGACAGGCGGGCCGCCTGTCGTACAGATCTGAGGAGACTTATGATTTGCCTACCCCAACGTACCTTCAATATTTTGCTAACGCTGGTCGCGATTGCTGCGCTCAACCTCAGCCTCTGGGCGCAGCAAGACCTGAAGCCTGCGGCCATACCTTCACCTGCGGCTTCACCAAAACCGACGCCGACGCCCACCCCAGTTGCGGCAAAAGCTCCAGCGGCTCCGGTGCCCTTGAAAATCGGCAACGTCACTGTTTCCGGCAGCCTGAGATTGCGGGCAGAAAATTGGGATTGGTTTGATACGAACAGCGGCGACGGCAGCTACACGTTTGGCGCAGGCACGTTGCGCGTGGCACTCAGCCAGCAGAAAGAACATTTTGAATGGTTGGTCGAAGGCGAAGCACCGTTTGTGATGGGCCTGCCAACGCGTGCGATTGCACTTGCCCCACAAGGCCAGTTGGGATTGGGCGCAAACTATTACGCCGCGAATGGAAATCAGGATGCCAGCGTTTTTCTGAAGCAGGCATTTATCAATTTCAAAGGCTTCGGCAAAGCAAACAATTTGAAAATTGGCCGCTTTGAATTCAATGACGGATTGGAAGTCGTGCCCAAAGACGCGACGCTTGCCGCACTCAAGCGAGATCACATTTCACAACGACTGATCGGCTCTTTCGGCTGGTCGCACGTCGGGCGCAGCTTCGACGGACTGCAATACGGCTATAACAACAAAGGCTGGAATTTCACCTTCTTCGGCGCACGTCCCACCGAAGGCGCGTTTCAACTGCGCGGAATGAAAGAACTGGATGTGGATTTGTTTTATGCTGCAACAACCAAAGCCTTCAAATCCGGCAAGAGCGAAAACGAAGCGCGGGCGTTCGTGATTCAGTATCACGATGGGCGGCGATTGCTGAAAGTAGACAATCGTTCCGCAGCTTTGCGCAATGCAGATTTGCCGAACAAGCTTCGCATCACTTCGGTCGGCGGGCATTACCTCAGTGCGATTGCTGCGGGCAAAGGAAAAGTAGATGTGTTGTTGTGGGGCGTCGGGCAATTTGGCAGTTGGGGCAATCAGGATCATCGCGCAGGAGCCTTGGCCTTGGAAGCGGGCTATCAATTTGGAGGCAAACTCGGCAACAAAATCAAACCCTGGATTCGTGCCGGATACAATTACAGCACGGGCGACAATGACACGACCGATGGCACGCACAGAACGTATTTTCAATTGCTGCCCACTCCCCGTATTTACGCGCGAACTCCGTTTTTCAATGCGATGAACACGGAAGATACTTTTGTTCAATTCAAAATCAAACCGCACACGAAACTTGCGCTGAGAACCGATCTGCATCACTTGCGGCTTAGCAGCGCGAAAGATTTGTGGTACGCGGGCGGCGGAGCATTCCAGAAACAAACTTTCGGCTTTGCCGGACGACCAAGCAACGGTCAAAAAAGCTTAGGCTGGTTTGCCGATGTCAGCGCGGATTACACCTTCAACCCGCGAACATCGGTCACGTTTTATTTTGGTGGATCAGTTGGTGGGAAGGTGCAATCTTCTATTTATCCACAGGGAAACAAAATGCACTTTGCCTATTTTGAGTTGACGCAAAAGTTTTGAGGAAGGAGAAAGACCGGTAGGGAGCATCGTCATCATGGGTTATGCACGCTTCCTACCGGTCGCAGTACTGATTTCTGCATACAGCTTAAAGCTTCGTGGCAATATCACCGACGCGAATTTCGCCTGATTGAATCACTTTGGCATTGATGCCGCGCAACTGAAGTTCCCGGCCTACTTCGGAGTTAACAAACTTCATCGCGTCTACGCCGAATCGCTCGACAAACTTTTTGCATCCAGTGTGAGGCTGTGCAGTAACCTCAATGATTGCGGTGCCGAGAGAGAGCCGCGTTCCTGCGGGTAAGTTTTCTTTACTCAAATCCAAATCAAGAAATAACTGATCTCCGGCCAGTTGCCAACGATCCTGCGATTGCGCAATTAATTCGATGGCCCGCGAGTTCATAATGTTGAGTTGCATATCCGGGTGTGGCCTTCCGTCTTCGGTGCGGGAGCTTTTGCGCTTGCACCAGGTATCCCCAACCAATCCTTCGATAGCGTCGAGGTTCCCGACAGTCAGAACCTCACGCGCATCTTCCTGTGGTCGGCGAACAATCAAATGTAAAACGCCCTGATCCTTTGGTGCTTGCCGTACAAGGGGTAATCCGGCTTCCAATTCCTGCTTCGTCAACATTTTCACATCACTCATGCTTAATCCTTTGTTAGTTCAGATTGTCGTATTCAGACTTCTTCGACTGCATTCAGACAAGACAGAATAGCAGCAGCGGAACGGTCAATATCAGCTTCCTGCGTTGACCAGTTCGAGACAGAAATGCGCATCGCATGCTTGCCTTGCCACATAGTTCCCCCTGCCCAGCACGTGCCGTCCTTCTGCACCTGCCGAATCACAGCAGCAGTAAATTCATCGGCATCGCCACCGGCAATAGGAACAAATCGCACCAGCACCTGATTGATCACCACCTCATTCAGGATTTGGACTTGCGGGTTTGCGGCCAGATGCGTCGCCATTCTTTTGGCCAAATCACAACAACGCTCCACAATTGCGGCGACGCCAGTTTTCCCTAAGGCAGAGAGCGCGGCATAGATGGCAAATCCGCGCGCGCGACGCGATGATTCCGGCACCCAATTGTGATTCTCGCGAACCGTGTCAGGACTGGGAACATAATACGCCGCCTGTAACGTCATTGCGGCCTGATGGGCAGCGCGATCACGTACAAGAACCAGCCCGGAATCATAGGGAACATTCAGCCATTTATGACAATCCACAGTGATCGAATCGGCCTGCTCTGCCTGTTGCACCAGATCACGATAGCGCTCCGATGCCGCCACCCACATCCCAAATGCACCGTCCACATGCAACCAGCCCTGGCGATGGCGAACGAGGGGCAGAATTTCTGCAATTGGGTCAAATGCGCCTGTGTTTACATTGCCCGCCTGCGCGCAAACCAGAATCGGTGTCTGGATTTGCTCAAGCGCTGATTGAAGCGCATCGGCGCGCATCCGTCCCTGTGCATCGGTCGGGATGCGAATGACTCGTTCACGCCCCAAACCAAGCATTTGCAGCGCGGCGAAGATTGTGATGTGAGACTCATCGCTGGTCAACACGGTGATTTCAGGTGCGCCAAACAATCCTTGCGCTTCGACATTCCATCCCACGCGCTGAAGTAAAGCATGTCGCGCGGCTGCCAGTGCGGTGAAGTTTGCCATCGTGCCGCCAGTGACAATTCCCATACTCATCTCAGCAGACAAGCCCAATAGCTCTGTTACCCATAGTCGAACGACTTCTTCAATCGCGGCAGCGGCAGGTGAAAGCACATAAGAAAAGGCGTTCTGATCCCAAACGGATGCTAACCATTCTGCCGCAACGCTGATCGGCAATGCACCGCCTGTGACAAAGCCAAAATAACGCGGCCCCGGCGTAGCCACCAAGCCAGGCGCAACACCCGCGACCAGACGATTCAGGACTTGCGATGGGTCAGCCCCGGATTCTGATAAAGGCCCACCGAGATTTGCCAACAACATACTAAAATCAACAGTGCCCGCAACTGGCCGATCTTTCAGTTGCGCCAGATAATCGAGTGCGATGTCAGCTGTTTTGCGTAATAATTCTTCATCCGTCATAAGTCACTCTGAATTTGTTCGACAAACGGTACATTTGATCGCAGGTTCTCACAAGAGCCAATTCCGTGACAGATCCTTCCAACCAATCCCTCCCACCACAATTGAGTTCATTGATCCAGAAAATAATTTGTCCATCCTTACAGCTTTTGTCGCAACCATTCGCTTATAGGGTTGAAAGCGATTTCAGACCTTCTCAGCCTAGTCGGTAATGAAGGGGGAACCACATTAACTTTTATTTCTCAAGGAGAACCTATGGCCAATAAAGAACTGAAACCATCAGCCAGCGAAAACACGAATGAAAATAATGACGGGCGTCGTTCCTTTATGAAAGGCATCGTCGCCGGAACTGTTGCCGCAGGCACGATTGCTGCCACGGTGACGAATGCAGCTCCAGCGCAATTTGCGGCGGCGACCAATCCCTTACTGGCAAAGCCTCGTCCCGACACTGCCAAGCTCAAAGTTACGTTCGATCAAAGAAGACCACCCAAACTGTACGAAGTGCAAAAGTCCATCGAAGACCTGGCGCGCCGGTTGGGCTGTGACAATTGTGGACTGGGTGGAATTGATATTCTGATTCGTCTCGATGAACTGATCAATCCAGCAGACCGATACGTGGCCATAGTCGAAGGCTCCGTCATCGGGTAAGAAATCAACAAAGTAATAAACACGCATCCTTTGAATACGCGAGGCGGCTGAGAACAGGCGCTTCGCGTTTTTTCAGAACTTGAGATGAATATCCAAAATGCTCCGCAACCATTGGGCGTTGGCTTTACCTGGCAACCTGACGTGAAAGAGAGTCTGGGCGAAGGCGCGAATTTCCTGGATTTTTATGAAATCAGCCCTGACGTTCTTTGCCGTGAGACTGTTGCGCAGGGACGTCGAAGACTTGCTTATCAGCCTTCCCTGCTCCGTGCCGCCGTGGATGCGGCAAATCAGCTGCCACTGGTGATTCACGGTTTGGGGTTATCTATCGGATCAGCAAATGGATGGAATGAAGAATACGTCGCCATCCTGGACGAATTTCACCAGCAACAGTCTTTTCATTGGCACAGCGATCATCTCGCATTTCTGCTCACGACCACAGTGGATGGAGATGAACTTCATACTGGTGTTCCGCTCCCGATGCCTTTTACAGAAGCGGCGCTCGACATCCTGGTGCCTCGCGCTATCGCCATGAATGAGCGATTCAAAGTGCCATTTTTATTGGAAAATCTGACCTACTATCTACCTGATTTGCCGAACGATCACGGCTGGGATGAGATCGCATTTCTGAATGAACTCACGCGACAGTCTGGATGCGGCCTCTTGCTTGATCTTTATAATTTTCATTGCAACGCTGTGAATTTCGGCTTTGATGCGCTGGAAGCACTGAAACGATTGCGGTTGGAAAGTGTGATCGAAATCCATCTGGCAGGCGGGGCTGTTCACGATGGATTCCTGACCGATATTCATACGCGTGAAGTGCCTGAACCCGTATGGCAAATACTGGAATGGATTGCGCCGCGCGCGCCAAATCTGGCCGGAATCGTGTATGAAGTCATGGAACCTGCTGTACCACGCCTCGGCCCCGAAACATTAACGCGACAACTTGAGCGGGTGCGTCAGGTTTGGGACAAATACTGTAGGCCTGTTTGTGCTGGAGGTACTTATGCCGCTCGCTGAATGGCAAACTGCCCTGGGAACATTGATCGCTGCACAGGCTGGCCGGGGTCGTATTCCAATTTCGACACAGACGGAAGTACGCGCGCTACAGCTGACGACAGACGAACAAATGTGGCTTGGAGAGCTGGGCGACTCAAAAGGATTCAAGGTCACTTGCGAGATTCAGCGCTGGTGGCGTGAGACGCGTTTACGCGAAATGGCACGATTGACGGTGGCAGCGTTGGGAAGAGAACAATCAACAGCCATGTTCAGCGCATATTTAAGCTCGCATTTTTGTGCTTCCCTTTTTTTCGTCCCGGAAGCGCTTCGCTTTTTGCAATTCGTGGCCGAAAGCGCAACGCATCCCCATCTTTCGTCCATCGCGAAATTTGAACGTGCGCTGCTGCTGGCAAAAGAAGCCGCTCAGGAAGAAGGACTTCATCGCACCACGTTTTCAAGTTTCGTTTACTTTGCGGCTCCAGCAGAAGAGGTGTTGGGCGCGCTGCTTCAAAATCAACCGTTGCCTGAGGTTCAAGCAGCAAGATTCCCGGTTGTTGTGTCTTCGGCAATTCAGCATTTTTGGCGGCCAGCCACATCGGATGATGCAGAACTATCTATCCAATGACAGCAAGGTGCTGGCGATACCAATCAATCGTTCGTTGCAGCCCTTCGTTCAGAGAGATTTCCGCTTTCCAACCAAATCGGGATTCGACTTTGGCAGCGGATAGGTATTGGGCATCTATCTCACCGACAATCTTGGATTGCAGCATCACTTTGGGTTGCAGCGTTTCTGCTTTTCCTGCCAGACGAATGATGCGGTTCACCAAATCCAGCATTTGTACCTGCTCACCCGTGCCAAAATTGAAGGCTTCGCCGCCAGCCTCTTCGATTTTTTCCGCCAGCAGAAGGTAGCCGCGCGCCACATCATCCACATAAACGAATTCGCGAATCGGCGTCCCGTCGCTACGAATAATCGGCGCTTCGTCTTTCAGGACAGACAGGATTGTTCCGGGCACAATTCGTGACAGGTTCATATCGCCGGGGCCATAAACATTTGCAAAGCGGGTCACCGCCACGGGCACACCATAGGCATGGGCATAGGAACGTGACAATACATCCGTGCAAACTTTCGAGGCGTCGTACGGGAACAAACCATTAAGCGCGTTGTCTTCGGTGTAGGGCAAATTTTCGTGGGTGCCGTAGGCTTTATCACTGGATGCAACCACGACTCGCTTGACGGTGCGGGTAACGCGACAGGCTTCAAGCAAAAAGTATGTGCCGCGAATATTTGTCTCAAAAGTTGACAGCGGCGAGCGGTTTGCTGCTCCGACGATTGCCTGTGCGCCCAGATGAAACACGGCTTCGATTTCGTACTCGTTCAAAATCCGCTCCATCAAGGTGTAATCTTCCAGCGTCCCCTGAATCACCGTGCAGCGCCGACGCAGATCAAATAAATCCAACGCGTTGGCGCGCACTGCATCTCGTTGCAGGCAAACGACGCGCGCTCCCTGCTCCACCAGCAGGCGGGTGATATGCGCGCCCACAAATCCTGTCGCGCCAGTCACAAAGACAATTCGATTCGTCCAAAAACTCATATTGATTCTTTCCAGATTTGATATGCAGAATGCCGTAGTCTAATCATTCCCTGCGCTGAGTGTCCAATTCACACAAAATATTTTTCGCGGCGGGAATAAATGCGGGGGCGAAGGCGATTGTACAAATGACAGAAAGCATCGAATTCTGTTTCAGGAGAAAGGATCAAGCTTGTCCGCAACAAAACGACTGTCAGAATTTGAAGAACTCGCATTCAAACACGCCGATCAACTGTTTCGCGTGGCGTTGCGGCTGGTTCGCAATCGCGCCAAGGCAGAAGATTTAGTGCAGGAAACGTATTTTCAGGCGTGGAAATCGTTTCATCGGTTTGAATCCGGGACGAATTTACGCGCCTGGTTGTTCAAGATCATGTTCAATTCGCATTACACCGACTTACGGCGGAATAAATTTGAGATGGTTCCTGTTGAAGAAACGATTGCGGAAACTTTGGCTTACGATCCGCCGACGCCACAACACCTGACCGAAGAAGAAGTACTGGCAGCGTTGGAGCGATTGCCGCGCGAATTTCAATTGCCTGTGATTTTGGCCGACATCGAAGAGCTGTCGTACAACGAAATCGCAGAAGTGATGCAAATTCCCAAAGGAACGGTAATGTCGCGGCTCCATCGTGGTCGGAAGATTTTGCGAATGGAATTAGTGAATTACGCCAGAAGTTATGGCCTCAAGGTGGCGGAGCAATAAATATGCAAGTTATGGATTGTCGAAATTTCAAAGAAGTGCTGGATTCTTACATCAGCGATGAGTTGTCAGTGGAAACCAATCACGCGGTTTTGCGGCATGCGGAACTTTGCGCCGGATGCCGGGGAGAAATGGCCGCGCGCCGCAATCTGCGCAGTACATTGCGTGGTGCTGTGACAGCAACCACCGCTCCGCCTGATTTTAGAAATCGGTTGCGCGAACGTCTGCGTGAGGAAGCGACCGTCCAAGCAACACCAATTTCAGCCAAACGCGACGGCTTTTTCTCAAACTGGTTTCGGAATTTAGCGGTTCCGCAATTTGCAATGGCAACGGCACTGCTGGTGTTGGTAGCAATCGGGGTAGTTTATCTGTTCTCCAACTCTTCCCCGGCATACGCGGCAGAATTAAGCCCGGCTTTACTGAATCAGGCAACAAGCGATCACGATGGCTGCGCATCAATCTGGCGCACACGACTGTTCACCGAAAATGATCCGGTTCATGATGCCGAAAAGTTTGATCCGACGTTACTGGATTTGGGCAAATATTCGGAGCATCAGGCGTTAGGGCTGACCTTCCATTACGCCCATTTGTGCGGCCATCACGGACGGAAATATGTCCATTTGGTTTACTCGCGCAACAATGATCTGGTGTCGTTGTTTGTGGCCGAACGCGATGCCGCTGCAATGAAATCCGGTACGGTTCCCACGGATGACGGATTGCAACATGGCTTACAGCAGTTTCAGAACGTGCAGGATAAATTTACGGTGAGCGCTTATCAAACCTCAAAACACGTTGTTTTGGTCGTCTCAACCTTCACCGCGCAGCAAAATAATGAGATTGCTGAAAAATTGGCAAAACCGATCAGCCTGCATTTGCGTAAGATCGAAAGTAAAAATTAACAGAGGCAACGCGGCGCAGGGGTTCTGGCGTCGAAGAGTTCGCAACGATGTCACTGTTGCAAAAAACAAACTAATTGATTCGTTCAGGAGAGCGAGATTATGAACAAACCCAGATTGATCAAACGAGGCGAAACACCTGTAGCCAAAAGTGCAAAACCCGTCGCGAAAGCGGTAACGATTCAGAAAACCATGAATGTCGTCAAAGAATGGTTAGGTACGCGTCACGAAAATACCCGACAAAATGCCCGTGAAGCGTTTTCCAGCCTGTTCGCACAACCACAAGAACCCTGCACAGAATGTTAATGTATGCGTCCCTGGAACATTTTATTGCTGGTCATAGCCGGCCTAACGATTCTCACGCTCACCATTGTGCTGGGCGATGATTCAGCCTCTCAGCAAGTGAAAGCCTCGCCATGCGAATCCAAAGCTCAAGTCGTAACTTGCAAGAATACTTGAGCCATCGTATTTTCAGTTCAGTTCACAATCAAATCTGGAGAGCGTTTATGAGAAGACAATTTCTAATCACTGGACTTGCCTCGCTTGGTGGACTTTTTATCACGACGAAGGCTGCGCAAAAAAATAAAAAGTCGCAGCGAGCGGATAAAATCGTCAAAACAGACGCCGAGTGGAAACAGCTTCTAACCAAAGAACAGTATTACGTCACCCGCCAAAAAGGCACCGAGCGCGCCTTCAGCGGTAAATATTGGGATAATCACGAAAAAGGCATGTACGTTTGTGTCTGCTGTGATCTGCCGTTATTCAGTTCCGACACGAAATTTGACTCCGGCACAGGTTGGCCAAGCTTTTGGACGCCAATCAATAAGGCCAACATCACCGAAGAGCGCGACACAAGTTTAGGAATGGTTCGCGTCGAAACGCTTTGTGCGCGCTGTGATGCCCACTTGGGACATGTGTTCTCAGACGGGCCAAAGCCAACCGGGTTGCGATATTGCATGAACTCTGCGGCATTAAAATTTGTGAAGAAGTCGTAAACCAAATCCAAAATCTCTCGAATACAAAAGCATGGAGTTCAGACTTCA